>CAYOYV010000009.1:54946-59723 GCA_964408285.1 uncultured Nitrososphaerota archaeon
TCAGACTTCTGAAGCAGAGACAGGATTATGTCTTCTGCGCAAGCTCAGCATCATTCTACAAGGTGATTGAGCTCACGGATCCAACGCTTTTTGAGGAAATCAGAAGAATGATTAGAGAAGGGCGCTGGGAAGTAGTTGGAGGATGGTGGGTTGAGCCGGACTGCAATCTGCCCTCAGGCGAGGCCCTTGCCCGGCACTCGCTATATGGTCAAAGATACTTCTCGAGCAAATTCGGGCTCAAGGCCAAAGTCGGATACAGCGTCGATTCCTTCGGTCACAATGCAATGATTCCCCAGATACTGAAAAGGAGCGGAATCGACCACTACGTTTTCATGAGACCCGGCCAACATGAGAAAGAGCTTCCCTTCTGGGCATTCAGATGGCGCTCACCGGACGGTTCAACAGTCATAGCCCATAGGATTCCGACATACATAGCTGCGGTTCGAACGTTGAAGTCACTCATAGAAACCATGATCAGCGAGATGAAATCCCCGGTCGACGTTCTGCTTCTCCTGATGGGTCAAGGCGATCACGGAGGGGGTCCAACGATCCAGGACATTCTTGAGATAGATCGATTGGGTAGGGAGACCACATCTGTCCAATTCGGATTTTCCCCGATTGAGGGCTATTTTGGCGAGATTAGCAATGTCGAAGGGCACTTGCCTCTGGTTGCGGAGGAACTGCAGCATCATGCCAGCGGCTGCTATTCTGCGCTTTCAAGGATAAAGCAACTAAACAGAAAGACTGAGGAAGCTCTGATAGCTGCGGAGAAACTCAATTTCATGGCCTCAATGCTCTCTGGAATGGAATATCACGGCACTGAATTCTACAGAGCATGGACCAACCTGCTGTTCTGTCAGTTTCACGATGTCCTAGCTGGATCATGCATAAGAGAGGCATATGAATTCGATGTCTTCCCGATGCTTGAGGAGGCTCTTAGCATCGCCAATAGAATCTCAGATCTATCTACTCAGTCAATGGCATCCAAGATACGTATTCATAAGGACAAGTCCATCATCGTGTTCAATCCGAATGCCTTTGCGGTGAGATATCCGGTGGAGGTGAATTGGATCTGGCAAGAACATCCTGAGTCTCTTTCTGATGGAATGGGGGGTCGCGTCCAATGCCAGATTGGGGAGGCTTCTGCTTTGTCTCAGGGCATCTCCAGTCTGGTCTTCGTTGTGGACATTCCCCCCCTAGGATACAACGTGTTCGAGCCGCTGGCCGCAAATCAGGTCGGTGATCGTGGGGAGAATCTCATCGTGGGGCAGTTTTCCCTGGAGAACAGATGGCTGAGAATCCAGCTGAACGAAACTGATGGTTCGATCGAGAAACTGACTCTGAAGAACACGGGACAAGCACTGGTAAAGGATGGCGCGCAGGCCCTTGTCTTGGGTGATGAGAGTGATACATGGTCGCACGGCGTTTTCCAGTTCGATCAGGTAATCGGAAGATTCTCGTGCGAGAAAATGGAGGTAGTAGAGCGAGGACCTGTCAGGGGCATAGTTCGTGCGAGATATAGGTATGGGGCCTCAACAATCAAGCAGGACTTCGTCCTATACGCGGACCTGGACTATCTGCTTTGCAAAGTCGATATCGATTGGCATGAGAAAAGGAAGATGCTGAAGCTGATGTTCCCAGTTATGGTCAATCAGCCTGAGGCCGTATTCGAAATCCAATACGGGCTGGTGAAAAGGCCCACGAATGGCGAAGAGGAGCCTGGACTCAGATGGGTCGATCTCTCGGGAGAGGCTGGATGCAACGGCACCTTCGGACTAACTGTGATAAACGACTCCAAATACAGCTATGATGTCAACGGGAATGCCTTGCGGATCACGGCATTGAGGAGCCCGGCCTTCGCTCATCATGATCCCCTGAGACTGGAGTCAGCATCTAATCCAGAATATATTGATCAAGGCAGACAGTCATTTACATACATCCTAAGGCCTCATGAGGGCAAATTGAGACCCTGGGAAGCAATCAGGATCGCGGATTCCCTAATTGCATCTCCAGTTGCTATCATTGAATCGGAGCATGAAGGAATATTGCCGAAAATCGATTCGATGGGTAATATCTCCGAGGCCGCAGTCATAATGAAGGTCATAAAGAAGGCAGAAGAGGATGGGGGCTGGATCACAAGGATCTACGAGACCTCCGGCAGCCATGTGAGGACCAAGATATCTCTTCCAGCTCTCCGATTGTCTTTTGATGTTGTTCTAGGACCGTTTGAAATAAAGACATTCCTGATTCCGGAAGAAGGCAAGGTTGCCAAGGAAACGAACCTCATTGAGGAGTACCTCTAGATACAGAAGCGATGTTAATCCGTCTCACTATCGAATCTCACTACAAAAGGAGCGAGGGAATCCGCTATTCCTCGGACCTGAGCCGTGGATTGAATATCTCTTCCAATCCGGATAGCATAAACAATAGCCCAGTCTGAATGAGGACGATGCAGACCATAGGCGAGAAAAGGTAGATCCATGCCTTCGGATTTAGCAGTGCATACTCGCTGTAGAGGCCGATGTTTATCATTATGCCCCAATTTACAGATGTGAAGGGAAGAGCGCCAAGGAAGAACAATCCTACTTGAGAGTAGATCGCATTTTTCATGGCCAAGATCAGGCTCATCACAATATAGGGCATGAGGTTCGGCAGTATTTCGTTGAACAGAATGTGCACGTTGCTGAGGTTGAGGCTTCTCGCAGCTTCTATGAACGGTTTCTCCCTAATGGAAAGAACCTGAGATCTGATTGTCCTGGCGAGTCCAGCCCAACCGGTTATGCTTATGATAAGTGCCACCTCGGGGGGGGTCATCACTCTCGGAATGCTCACAGCTATGATCAGGAGAAGAGGAAATGATGGAATTATGAGGAAAATGTCAGCGATCAGCATCAGACTTGCATCGAACGTGCCTCCGATCATGCCCGAGGAGACTCCAATCATGATTGCGAATATGGTCGTCATAGCACCTGTTAGGAAGGCGACTAGCATGACATCCCTCGATCCGCTTATGATCTGAGCGAGGACATCCCTCCCTACAAAGTCCGTTCCCAAGGGATGCTCTAGTGATGGTGGAAGATACCTCTTGCCCGGAAGATAGGTGTTGTCAAAGGGGTATACTATGGGCCCGATTGTCGCCATTAGAATGAAGAACGCAACAATCGTGAAACCGGCAAGAGATGACGGGCTTCTCCCGATCGTCTTTGAGAACCATTTCCTGAAGGAGCCAACTTCTTTCTTCATCATTCCCAATCTCAACCTCACTCGAACTTGATTCTTGGATCCAATCTACTGTAGAGCAGGTCCGCCAAGAAATTGGCCACAACGACCGCGACAGTAGTTATGAGAAAGCATCCAGACATCAAGGGGTAGTCCCTCTGCGATATGCTCGTCGATAAGAAGATCCCAATTCCTCTGTAGAGGAAGAGCCTTTCAACGAAGACGACGCCGCTGAAGACAGCCCCAAGGGCAATCGCGAATCTCGTGAAAAGCGGAAGCATCGCGTTCCTTCCAACATATGTGACAACGATCCTGTTCTCAGCGAGCCCCCTAGCCTCAGCCGCCGTGACGTAGTATTCCCCCAGAACGGAGACAGTGCTGCTCTTCATGGTCAGCATCCAACCCCCTACACTCGTGATGACATAGGTCAGGATGGGGAGGGTAGCATAC
Organism: uncultured Nitrososphaerota archaeon; assembly: GCA_964408285.1. Classification (GTDB taxonomy): domain Archaea; phylum Thermoproteota; class EX4484-205; order EX4484-205; family JAAOZO01; genus CAYOYV01. The sequence continues at coordinate 58,616 of CAYOYV010000009.1, forward strand.
CGCAGCACACTGAGGATGAAATCCAGATTGAATCCGGGACTGACATAAGGCCCATATGACCCCTGGGCCGGAAACCATTGGAGTTGGAAGGCGAACAACATTATCATGATGAACCCCACGGCGTAAGGAGGTACTCCCTCTGCAATCGAGGAATACAGCGAAAGGATCCTGTCAACGACAGACCCCCTGTTGTACGCCATATACATTCCCAACATGATTCCCAGGACGAAACTGATTATCAGGGATACGGACACGGAGAAGACTGTCCAAGGGATTCCATAAGCCAGGATCGTTGTGACTGGAGTGGCAAGCCTAATGGAATACCCGAGATTTCCCGTCAGAATGCCCTTGACGAAATCGATGTACTGCTCATGAAGAGGCGCAGTCGGCAGGAAATTCAACATCATCTGGACCCGGCTTGACGCTTCTGCGAATGAATATCCTTGCATGAGAAGCTCTGTGATCATCGCATCTATGGGATTACCTGGCATAAGTCTCACAAGGAAGAAATTGATCGTTATCGCTGAAGCTATTGTAAGAAGCAGCAGCAATGACCTTCTGTATATCCATCTCATCACACATTAGCAGAAAAACGGATTAAAAAAGATATTAGGCGCTTCGAACAAAGCGCCTACTCTTCAGGTTTCTTTCTCAGGAAGAACCAGTATACCGCTGCCAGTACGATTACTACTACGACTGCGCCGCCCACGTAGAGCTCGTATGGGACTCTAGCGAACAATGCTCTGACTGAATGAGCCGCATCCATTGTGATCGTGATGGTTGTGGTCGTTACGCCTGGCTGTCCGTCGACTACCCATTTATCGAAGGAGTAACCACTTGCTGGCGTGGCTGTGATTGTGACTTTGTCTCCCTTCGCAAATGTGCCCCCGGCAGAGCTCACCGTTCCACCATTGGCAGGATCGGCCACCACGGACAGTGTGTATTTGGGCTTGAGCCAACCATAGGTGAACAGGGGGCGCAGACCGTGCAACTCGTACGATCCCAGCCCTGCCCAGTAGCCATATTCTGTCGGGAAAGCGAATTTGTCCTTGTTCAGGTACAATAGCACAGCCGGTTGGTAGAGGTTGATCACCGGTACTTGGTCACC
>CAYOYV010000009.1:59823-66303 GCA_964408285.1 uncultured Nitrososphaerota archaeon
TCAGGTACAATAGCACAGCCGGTTGGTAGAGGTTGATCACCGGTACTTGGTCACCCGTAATGTAGGACAGTTCTGAGTATATCTCCGTCAATCTCGCTTGGCTTATCTGAGCTGGGTATAGGTTGATGTCCAATGTCAGTCTCGTGATATTCACTGGTTCTGTCTTCCAAGGAACCTTCTGCATCTGACCGAACACGGTTCCGTACTTGTCTGAGTGGCCCGGAAAGAGCCCAAAGTATTTGTTGTAGTATTCATCGTACGCAAAGCCTGGTGACCCATAGACGTTGGCTGCTAGCTGGTAGTTGCCTCTGTAGAACGGGCCATCCACTGCACCGAAGACTGCACCGTCTATCATCTTCACTGTCAGTCTGATGCCGACCTTTGCAAGCTGAGCGGCCATGTTCTCACCGGCTGTTGCAACAACCCAACCGCCTGACAGCAATTCGAATTCAAGTTTGGTCCCATTCGGGGTTGCCCTATATCCGTCTGGGCCTCTCTTGAATCCCAGATCATCTAGGAGCTGATTTGCCTTGGTGGGATTGTAGTCGTATGTGAAGTCCTTTATGTACTTGTCAACGAAGCTCTGGTTCAAGTAGCGAGTCACGTCGGGAGTATGCCATCCTATGAGATACTTCGAGGCAACATATCCTCCCGGATACTGCACATATGCCATTTCAGTCCGGTTGATGGAATAGGCGAGGGCTCTCCTCATGTTGAGCAAGGTGAAGGGATAGATCCTCTTGTTGATGAATAGGGTGACACCGACAGACCTCGGAATGACGGTTGTCCATGCGAACGGGGCCGCTTTGATCTGATTCGCAATGTCGATTGGTGGAGCTATGGCCCAGAGGTAGTCAATGTCCCCCTTGATTGCAGCGGCGTAGATAAGGTCACTCGTTGCGTATCTTACGAGCTGAATCTCGTCAACAGGAGGGACACCTCCGAAGTAGTCAGTGAATTTCTCGAGGACTATCATTGTATCCGATATAGACTTCAGCTTGTATGGTCCACAACCGATAATGCTTGTTGGCCTATAGAGCTTGAGTCCGTCGAGCAGAGGTTGGAACTTGGGAAGATCAGCGTCCCGCCATATGCTATACCCTTGGTTTATCAACTCTAGCACCTTGTCGCTATAGTTTCCGTATTGTGTGTAAGACACAACGTTCCAGTGCCAAAGTATGTAGAACATGGGGTAATCGGTCTTTTCGGTGAATGTGAAATTGACCGTGTAGTCATCCACCACTTTGATGTTTTTGATGTAGTACCCGAGTCTGTCCTTGAGCAGATATGGCCCTGCGAAGCTGGCAAGAAGGTCCTTCGTTGTCAGTGTGTGCCCATCGTGAAACTTAACTCCCTTCTTCAGAGTGACCGTGAACCACATGTAGTTAGGGTCGAGCTTCCAGCTTTCTGCCACACAAGGAACGTAGGTTCCGTTTGCAGCAAAGTAGTGCGTGCACAACTCCAGGAGCCAATCCCCAATACCGATGGGGCCCATGTAGATGTTGAAGTGTCCAACGGGCGGCGGGGTGTATCCGAAAGATCTTACCCAGACAACTTTCGGTGCCTCTTGAGCTGTTGCCAAATATGGCGCGAGCATTTGGAAGGAAAGTAGCATGGCGATGCACAATAGCGCTACTGCGATTGCGTTCTTCGATTTCATTCTTGACACCGCATTAAGTCATATTAGAAAAAATATAAGGTTGATGGTAGTGCTTAAATCAGGGCCCTAGACGAATCTCTCCGCAAAATGACAGGAAACCTGTCTGGAATTCACATCTCTTAGTGCCGGAACCTCGGTCTCGCATATCTCCTCTGAATAAGGACACCTGGTGTGGAACTTGCACCCGGTTGGTATTTCGGTCAGCCTTGGAACGTCCAAGCTCTTCAGCCTAGGGATGGGCCTCCCTCTCGTGGCCTTCGGATCGGGAATGGGAATCGCCTCCCTCAATGCCCTGGTGTAGGGGTGAACGGGCGTCTGAATGACTGAGTCGCCTTCGCCAATCTCTACGAGGCTTCCCAGGTACATGACTATCATCTTGCCTTGGCTCTTCTTAATGAAGTAGCGGGCTATTCCGAAATCATGAGTGACGAATAGGTAGGACATGCTGAACCTCCTCTGTAAGTCCAGCATGAGATCGACCGCGCCCAGCCTGAGGGAGGCATCGAGCATGGATACTGCCTCGTCGGCAACAATATACTTTGGCCTAAGAGCTACTGCCCTAGCGAGCGTTATGCGCTGCATCTGTCCTCCACTCATCCGAGAGGGGTACCTATTCAGGAAGTCCTCCGGTGGGCTCAGGCCAACGAGGCTAAGCAGTTCCTTGGCTCTCTCAAATGCGGATTGCCTGTCGGGAGTCATTTTGTTCTGGATCAATACAGGTGTCAGGGATTGAGCTATCGTCCTCACCGGATTCAAGCTGGTGTATGGATCCTGGTGGACTATCTGCGCGTTTTTGCGGAATTCCTTAAATTCATCCTTGTTCATTGACCAGATGTCCTTCCCTTCATAGAGCAACGATCCAGAATCAGGTTTCAACAGACCGAGCGTGAGCTTCCCCAAAGTGGTCTTGCCACATCCGCTCTCCCCCACAAGCGCAATATTCTCACCATATGCTACCTTAAATGACACGCTGTCCACGGCCCTCACTGCTTTTTCCCTAGTGAGTATGCCGCCTGATACAAATTCCTTCGACAATTCCCTGACTTCAATAAGAGGATTCTGAGTCGTCAAATTTCACGCCACCTATGGCATGCCACCATCCAATCCCCCTCGATTGGTTCGAGCTTTGGCTTCTCAGTTGAGCACCTGTCCACTGCGAAAGAGCAACGCGGGTGGAATTCACAGCCCGGGGGTGGATTTACGGGATCTGGCAATGGCCCCGGAACAGGCTTCAATTTGCTGATATCACCTACAATGCTGGGTAGCGAATTCAGCAAAGCCTTGGTGTAGGGATTCTTCGGTCTATAGAAGATATCCTCTACTCCTCCTATCTCAACTATGACTCCGCCATACATGACAGCGACTCTATCCGACACTTCGGCTACTTGGGCAAGATCGTGAGTTATGAATATCATCGACATTCTCGTGTCTCTTCTTATGTCAGCTATCATCTTCAGGAAAAATTTCTGGGTAAGCATGTCAAGCGCTGAGCAAGGCTCGTCCAGGATCAGCAATTTCGGCTTGAGCAAGAGGGCCATTGAGCCTATGACTCTCTGTTTCATACCTCCACTGAGCTCGTGGGAATAACGGTTCGCAACCGCATTTGCATCCAGTCTCATCATCTGCAGGAGTTGATTTGAGCGATTTTCGATTTCTTCGTTCGTTGCAGTTCCGTGGGCGAGGGTGGTATCGACCATATGCTCATAGACCCTCATGACAGGATTCAGGGAATTGAACGCTCCTTGGAATATTATCGAAACGTCCTCCCACCTATACTTGCGAAGTTTTTTCTTCTTAAGCTTCAGTACCTCTTTGTCCTCGAATAGGATCTTGCCTCCGGCGATGTACCCATTCGGGTCCACAATCCTCAGAATGGCGTGAGCTAGGACAGACTTGCCACATCCGCTTTCCCCGACTAATCCGAGGACCTCATTCTCATATAGATCGAGATCCAGATCGTCAACCGCCCTCAATATGCCTCGCGGTACTCGGAACTCAACGGTAAGACCCCTGATGCTTAACAGGACTTTCCTGCCGCTTTCGCCGGACGAACCCAATGCAACGACCTTTTTGCCATATATTAGTGATTTATAAAGCCTACGAGCGAAGAGCAATCTGGGGGACATTGTGAAGCCAACGATTATATCGGCTTCTCAGAAGTTGAGTCCGATGGATCCAACGATCGGACGCCTAGCCCTTAACTTGGGAATGGTGTTGCTCGTGTTGACCTTGGTTGCTCTGCCCTTCGTTGATAGGAGTTCGCCGGAATTCGTTTTGGCCATCCTTGGGCTTGCTATTTCAGGCACCTTTATGATTCTAGTTGCGTATGAGATAAGAAGAGAGGCAAAGCTGGAAACTCGGAAGGATCAGTGAATCTGTTCTCTGGTTGGGAGAATAGCAGAAGTTAGAGCTTCACATATGGTGATGACAAAGTATTAAATCCCAGCCTAGAAGAGGGCGAGAACACCTCGCATTGGGAAAGCCGATTAGTCCAGGCCGTGAAGCCATGTATCGATTGAATATCAGGCTGGTCGACAGGTCCCTCAGGAAAACCCTTTCATGGCAAGTTCTTGACCCATCGCATGATGCCTTTGGCTCTTTCCGAAATCCCAGCACCTTGATACACGACCAATCCTTCACTTGTGCAATGGCAGGCCTGTATGCCTCGGCCTACTTTCACCCGGATTCAGAGTTCTTTCGCCGCCAGTTCTTGGCTCGAAGGATCGAGGCCATCTCAGACTACATTGTGAAGGTCCAGCATCCGGATGGCTCCATTGACCTATCGATCTCGAACATATGGTCGGCCCCGGACACAGGGTTCGCTGTCAGGCCAATATCGAAAGCGTATAGATTGCTAGGGTCAGATTTTGGGAAACGGGATAATAGGACATGTGGCAACCTAGCCACTTTCCTCAGGAAGGCTCGTCGCTGTCTGGCGCACGGCAAAGTGCACACACCAAACCATAGGTGGGTGGTGGTCGCGGCAATGGGAGAGGTAAATTCCCTCTTCCCTTCCAAGGCCCTGAGATCGGCATCGGAAGACTACCTATCTGAAGGGATCGATGTTAACAAAGAGGGGTCGTACATATACGAAAAAAGCAACTCGATATACAATTGGATAAGCAACAAGGCAATCATTGACATCGCGAAATACTGGGAAAGACCTGATCTTCTAATGTACGTGAGAAGGAATCTTGATTTCATGGTCTACAATGTCCATCCCAATGGAGAAGTCGTAGACGAGTATTCAAGACGCCAAGACAGAGGTACGCACACCTTGTTGCCCGCGAGCGCATTCGATTGTTACTTGCAAATGGCACTCAGGGACAGGAATCCCGTATATGCATTAATGGCCGATCTCGCCTTCAATCTGAACTTGGCCAGAAGCATTTCGCCAGCGGGGTACATCTCGAGACAGCAATACTTGGAATTCGAGGGGATCCCCAGGTCTGGACTGCCACTTCATTACACAAGAGTTTTCCCCATCACAGGTATTGTCAGGATAAGGAATGAAGATATCAGCGCGACAATCATGGCGGACAATTTCAACAACTTCCTCACGATCAGAAAAGGAAACGCGATCATCGACTCTATGAAGATCAGATACAACTACTGGGGATGGTGGAACTTCAGCCCCAAGAGAATCATGGTGCGTGACACAACATACGAACTGGTCGACGCTTTCAGAGGAAGGATCTTCCATCCGGGACCAAGGGAGGTCAAGCTCAAGGCCAACTTCGGAATGATTGTTCGCATAGAAAGGTTACACGGAGGGTTCGGAATCAGACTGAGAACCGAAGGTGCGGAAAACATCGTAATGCAGGTGGAGTTAGGAATCAGGCCGAAAGGAGAATTGAGTCTAAAAGGCGAAAAGCATGATCTGAGCAGGTTGAGAAAGAGCATCTTGTTCGATTCGAAGCAAGCTGTAATCGAGGAGGGGAAGGATAGGATATTGATCGATGGGGGATTGGTTCAGCACAGGATTTGGGACGGATGGAGAGGATACGACCCATGGGAAAGATATGGGAAGAGGACAGTTGGTTTGCTTATGACGCCGATATCGCCTGTCGACATGCAGATAGGACTCACGGCACGGTAATCATTCTTCTTCGGCTCGGGCTCTTTGTCTCAGGAACCATGCCACTGCGAAGATGAGCACAACCAAGAACCCGAATGCTGCATAGATCCAGGCTGGGATTCCAACGCTGAACTTCTCGACAGGTGTCTTGGCGACATTCCCGGCAAAGTCCGATGCCTCCAAGTAATACTGCACCTCAGTAAATACACCCTGAGAAGGAATCAGAGCTCCGTATCCCCCGCTTTGCGGGGTCATCTGCACTCTGACCCAATTCAATCCTCCTCCGGTAGAGTAGAACAATGTGACATTCTTCAGCCCTGATCCGGCATCCAACGCTGAGACCGTTATGAGGACTGTATCGCCCATGACCGGCGACTCCGGCACCCTTGCAAGACTTGAGAGCTGTGGTGGGGCCGTATCAAGTATGGAGCTGAGAGTCAATGAGCAACTTCCATAGTGCCCTTTGGGAAAATCATCGGTGCTCAGGAGCACGACCTGACTGCCGACGCTTGAATCAACGTAGTAGATGTCAATCTGAGTGGAACCATTTGCCATGACAACCTTACTGACCGAGTCTCCTCCTTTGTTCAGAAAGAACTTGCCCGTTGGAGAACTGGATGACAGGCTGATCGTGAGAGACCCTATTTCTATCCAAGTCTGCTTAAACAATCTGTCCCCCTTCGAGACCAAGACTCCCTCCGGGCTTGTCCGGTTCACTCTCATCCTAACCCAGCTGCCGGCC
>CAYOYV010000010.1:0-1712 GCA_964408285.1 uncultured Nitrososphaerota archaeon
TGCACTTTGCTCAACTCGAAATGGGCCTACAATTCCCCAAGTGACATCGGGACTAGAGCGTAAGTCGTTCCTCGCAGAGCGAAAGGTCCTATCCTCACGCGAAATTATGCGTGTCAGTAATAAAATATTGCAAAGATTTATCATGCGATGATCCACATTATTTTCAGGCGATGCTTCATCCGAGAGTCAAAGGCACGCACTACGAAATGGGCCATCATTACGGTTCTCTTCTTCGTAGAAACGGAATAGTGATTCCCGAACAGGTGAAGGAGAGAGTCGATTTCGGCCAGAGGAGCGAGGACGAGGTATCAAGGATCTTCCCTGAAGTGTTGGACGAGATCAGAGGTCTTGCTGAAGGATGTCAGATTCCTTACGAGCAAGTCGCGTCCTTCATTCTCGGCATAGGTGCATTTCCAGCGGAACCATTCGCTTGCAGTATTTTTGCTGCGAGTACCAATGTGGATGTCATATTTGGGAGGAATCATGACTTCTATTACAGGTTCAAGAACTGCACAGAGGCATATCTCACATGCCCTGACGATGCCTACTCGAGTATCGGACACTCGGATGTTTTCGTAGGAAGGGCAGACGGAGTGAACAATCAAGGTCTGGCCGTTGGCATTACAGCGGTCGAGGAGCTCGCAGTTAGGCCAGGGATGAATTTTGCGTTAGCCGTGAGGTATGTTCTTGAAAGGTGTGCGAATACAAAGGAGGGAGTGAAGGCACTCTCGAATATGCGCCATTCAGCCGCCAGCAGTTTCCTGCTTGCAGACAGCTCTGGGGATCTGACAGTTGTTGAGGCCGCTCCGGAGTGGGTAAGGACTAGAAGACCGGAAAAAGAAGAGAATTTCCTACTATGCACTAATCATTTCCTGCATCCCGAAATGCTGGAAGTTGAGAATCAGAAGGAAAGGTGCTGGGATTCCGAAGTGAGATACAGAAGCATATACGAATCACTCAAGTCGAAGAACGGTGAGATCACTCTGGACGATGCCCAGAAGATCCTGTCTAGCCACGAAGGGTATGTCTGTTTCCACGACAAGGAGAAAGGCATAGGGACTCTATGGTCTGTCGTCGCAGGCTTGAAACAGCCAAGAGTCCTTCGCGCAGAGGGACATCCATGCAGGACAGGTTACAGGGAAGATCCTAGGCTGATAAGGGTCATGCAATCATCGTAGGCGCAGTGGATGCCTTGTGAACGCATTTGACGCTAGGGGTTACAAAGAGTGGTCTGGCCTCTATTCCATAGATCGTCCCTATCTAGGCCCCAAATGCCCTCTTCAGGAAATCATCGGCGATCCCGGGGGTTATTCTGTCCTCTTTGACGGCTTTTATCGCATTGACGATGTTTGCAACGACGATTTCGTTAAGGATCCGGCCCTTTTCCTCAGTGGCTCGTCTCGGATCGCCAAGATAGAGCTCACTGCAATAGGCCTGCCACCAATATGGACTCAATATTCCCTTGGGTAGTCCTGTACTTCCGGTGTGGGCGGCATGAGTCACATTTCGCATTTTGACTAGGTCCTTGAAAAGGGCCAGCACTTGGCTTGTCTCAATCACGCATGCGTGTCCTGTCTCCAGCCCCTCGGACATCTTATCACGAATGTCTTGAGGGATTTCCCACGGTGAGAGGTAGACATACACCAAAGGATGCCTCTTGCTCGATCTGCTCATGACGAATGTATTCAGTATGGCGTTGTTACCTCCATGGC
>CAYOYV010000010.1:1812-64841 GCA_964408285.1 uncultured Nitrososphaerota archaeon
TTGCTCGATCTGCTCATGACGAATGTATTCAGTATGGCGTTGTTACCTCCATGGCCGTTCACAAGGAGGAGCCTCTCGAAACCGTTTCTCGACACTTCATCACATATTTCATCTAACATCTCCATGAGCAGGGCGGGCGACATTGTGAATGTGCCAGGGAAATGCCTGTTCTCTGGAACATAGGCGAAGGGAAGAGGCGGCAGCACGATAGCGTGCTCTTTTTCAGTAGCCAATTCAACTAGTCTCTGGACAACATACGTATCAGTTCCAAGAGGCAGATGCGGACCATGTATTTCTATCGATCCGACTGCCATCATGGCTATCGTTCCTTTTTCGACCTCTTTTTGGAAATCAGGCGACGTGAGATCTAGCCATAGCATGTCTATCAAGCGACAAGCCCGGAGATTAAGTTTTCTCGATCAGTCCAGTCAAGCTATGGTGATTCAATCTCTCTCTTGACTAAGAGTTTCATTGTAGGCGGCATTCGCATGTCTCTTTAATAATCCGTCCAATACATGACAGGAATCATGAGAACAAGTTTCATCGTTCCGTGTCACTACATTCGAGGGAAAATCGAATACGTTAATCTCATAAAGGGGGGAATGGGGTGGAGTCATCATCAAGGGCCCGGATTTACTCAATACACAGATGGCCGCCTGTGTATGCTCTGGAGTGCATATGACATCCACGAATGCAACAATGACAACGTAATACTTTACTCAATCTCCAGAGACAATGGTGAGACCTGGTCAGAGCCGGAGGTCTTCATGGCCGCCCCGGGAAGCAATGTCTCTCATGTCATCCAAGCACAATTAAGAGGAACGGAAGAGGCAATCATGATAAATCGGGAGACTAGCTTCCGAGGGGCAGAGATAGATCCTGTTACGAGAACGGTGACAAAATGGGCTAACTATGGCATTAGTCCAAGTCGAATTCTAATCAGGAGGTCTTTAGACCTTGGGAAAACATGGGGCCTAGAACACGAACTGTCCCCTGAGCAGATTGTTCCTTCATATCGTCCACCATTCTATGGGGCGCCTGAGTCCCTGATGCAATTGGAAGGCGGAGAGTTGCTTCTGGGTATTTGCTTTCTGCCTCCTGAGAGGCGCGACTACCAGCACTATCACATAGCCTTCTTCCTGTCCGATGACAAGGGAGATACTTGGGACAGGACCTTCATTCTTACTGTTCCTGAAGAACGTGGTGCGATGGAACCGACTGTCGTTGAGCTTGGCTCCAATGAATTGTATTGTCTTCTGCGCAACAAGAGCGGATTCCTCTATGAAACGATGTCCCACGATGCTGGGAGAAGCTGGACGGACCCAACTAAAACGAGCATACCCTCTCCGGAAGCAATTTGCAGACTGCTTAGGCTCCGAAGTGGCAAGGTCATCCTGATCTGGAACAATCAATCATCAAGAACGCAAGCTCCGCGGTATCCTCTCGTGGTGACAATCTCCAACGATGGCTGCAAAAGCTGGAGCGCCCCGCGATTGATAGCCACTGAGTCAGGAAGGAATCAACTCTCCAATTTTGGTGTGGTCCAACTAAATGATGATCGAATATTGCTTGGCGTCTCACATTACAATGCGACCCGACCGACATCCAGCGATATCGACCTAGCCGTATTCGACGAGGAATGGATTACAAGCGGAGAAAGCTTGGGCTGAGACAGCGCATGAATCCGCGCGCCATTGGATCCCGCGGTTTGAAATACGCTCTATGACATTAGAAGAGGGAACTCCCTCCTCATCCATCGGATCGTCTCGTACATTGCCCTATCCATCGGCAGTGAATGGCCAGAATCATGGACGACGAGGTCCTTCGGTTCCTTGGCTGCATTGAACAACTTCATTCCAGTTTCAAAAGGCACCACGTCATCATGCTTTCCAATCTGAATCAAGACAGGCCTCGGGGAAATCTTGTCGATATAGTTGATTGGATCTATGCTGCCCAATTGGCTCGTGAGGATTCTGAGCAGAAGGGATGGTATTCCTTTTGTTGCCTGCATGACGGTTGACTCCTTGCTCTTTGCCATGATTTCCGCAAGATTACCCCCAGGTACATACAAGACAGCCCCTGCAATTCTCTTGTCGACGCCTGCCACGACGCCACCTAGGATTCCTCCCATGCTTGAGCCAACCAATATGATCTTTCCGTTCTCTGCCCAACCATTCCGAAGTGCCACATCTATGGCAAGCCGATTATCCGCGATTGTCCCGCTCAGACCTTCTATGATATCGGATGGCGAAATCGCTGTCAGACTCCGCCTTCTTTCCCCGTGTCGCCTTGCGTCAATTGCGAACAGTGAGAATTCGAATGCTTCGGCTATCTCCTTGAGAAGGATTAGGTCCTCCTTCATACCATTAAGGCCATGAAGGAAAAGCAACAGCTTTCCAGTAGGCCCCTTCAGTCTGTGGAGTAGAAGAGCCGAGATTGGTTCCTCCAATTGGCCATTGATCCTTAGCCATTTCAACGTGAATCCTTCCTTCTCCTCCTGCTTTACAATAAGAGCCTCCAAGGGTTTCTTGCTTTGGATTTCGTATCGCTGCTCGTGGGACTGCATGGAACCATAATGGCACGTGCGCTTAAAAACCATTTTTCACTAAGTATCAAACTTCAGACGAATATCGCGAGACTCGCTAATGCTTTTAACTTCGCCAGTCAATCGGCTTGTTCAGTCCTTGACGATAATTGACGTTCATACACATCTAGGTCGATGCAAGTCAGGTGCCAAAGGACTGATAGGCTGGGTCGAATCGTCTCCAGAGGATCTATTGGGCTACATGGATTCGTGTAGCATTTCAAGATCCGTTGTCCTGCCGATACAGAAAGTGCCGAATATAGGTGAGGACCTGTGGATGACCGAAAAGGTATTAGAAGGATGCAAATCCGAGCCGTCCAGGCTGATCCCATTCTGCGTCGTGAGTCCTGAGACTGAGGATATCAAAGGCAGAATCAAGGGATATGTTGAAGAAGGTTGCAGGGGATTCGGTGAACACAGAGTTCCAATCCAAGTGGATCATCCTGCGAATATTGAGATATATTCGTCCTGCGAGAACCTTGGCATACCCATCCTTATCGAGATCTCTGACTCGTACAACTTCGGGTTTGATTCGTTCGCGAAAGTGGCTTCAGATTTCAAAGGGCTCATATTCATTGCCCATGGGCCTGGTTGGTGGAGAGAGATCTCCGCTGACGCTGATAGATCTAAAGCTTACCCGACTGGTCCGATCATACCGGGGGGCCAAGTGGAACGGATTCTTCTGGATAATGAAAATGTCTACGCGGATATCTCCGCCTATTCTGGATACAATGCGTTGTCAAGAGACATTGAATTCTCGAAAAGCTTCGTGGAGAAAGTCGGCGACAAACTTGTCTTTGGAACAGATTTCCCATGCATAGATCTAAACGGCGTGCAATTTGGCCCAGGAAGAAGTCACCTTTCGCTGCTGGAAAAACTCAATGTCTCAAGTGATTCTCTTGGAAACATCCTCTCGGGCAACATATCCTCTATCCTTGGATTGTGAAGAAATGGCTTGATTCGAATGAATCTGACTAAGAGAAAGCAGAACTTGCCTCCTTTCTGTCACTTTTTCCAGAACCTCTCTCTTCATGCCGACTAAATGAATGGATAAACGGGTGACCAGAGTGATCGAAACTTATGTGTCAGATGGCGAGTATCCAACCTTTTTCTCGATCCTTAATGGCGTTCGCCAGGCAATAGCAAAGGACTTGCCGATAGAAGAGAATGCTAGGATTCTCGATCTTGCAACAGGATATGCCTATTTCGCCATCGAACTGGCAAGATTGCGCCCCGATGTTGAGATAGTCGGCATTGACATATCTAAAGATGATGTTGAAATCGCCCGAGAGAACATTGCCAAATGCGGACTGACCAAAAGAGTACACGTAGTCCGCATGGATGCGACGCACATGGATTTCCCAGACGAGAGCTTTGACTCAGTCGTGAACTTCCTGGGCTTCGAGGACATCTACATGACGAGAGGAAAGTCAGGGGTTGGGAAGACGTTCCTGGAAGTAGGTAGAATTCTTAAGCCAAATCGGGATTTCTGTCTCGTTGCAATGCCTCCGGAGGAGATGGAAACAGCGGCTCAGAAGCTTGAGGTGCGCGTCTTTTCATACATATGTGGGGCTGTCTGGCTCAGCTTTCGAGACTACTCGGACATGCTTCGGAAGGCAGGACTTCGTCCTGTCAGCAAAGAAAATTACTATACTGGAAAGAAGCTCACGGCAGGTCAAGCTAGACAGGAAATCATTTTTGCCTGCCAGAACGTTCCAACCATTTACGGCATAAAGACTCCGCCATTCGAGAGAATATGGGAGCTTTTCGGAAAGGAGATAGAGCAAGAAGGCCTAGGTCATTACTCGAAGGTGACTCTCATAAGGGCGAAGAAGGACCCGTCTACATGTATTGCTTCTAGATAGGTTTTGAGAAGCCCCATTTGTCTAGTGCAACTGTCAGCTCTTTGTGTGTCTTCGCATATTCTTGTACGTCCACGTTCTTTAAGAAGGCATCGATGGCTTGCCTAATGGCTTTCGCCCCTGCCTTGCCGCCCATAGGATGTCCCCATAGTCCTCCGCCCACCTGGACTATTATGTTGGTCGAGATGATGTTAAGGACGTCTTTCAGTATGCCCGGATGGAGCCCTCCAGAACAAACCGGGAATGTAGGCCTGATCGAGTACCAAGATTGATCCAACGAGTTCTTGTTGCCCTTGAAATTCTCACTTGTCAGCTCAGAGTAGAGGATCTTGACTTCCTCCAATGGGCTTTCAAGTTTTCCAACCACTGTCCCTATGTGAATGTGGTCAACTCCAATCAATCTCGCCAATTTTGCGACCATCAACATTGACATGCCATGCTCTGGGCTTCTCGTGAAGGCGGCATGAAAAGCTCTATGAGCATGGATTGCCAAGCCTAGGTCCTCGCACTCTTCCCTGATAGTCTGAAGCGCAGACCATCCGACAGTCAATATGTCTACCATGACGAAGCTTCCCCCGAAGTCCCTAACGAGCTTAGCCCTTCTGGCCATCTCCTTCGTCTCCGCAGTTATGTTAATCAGGTAGTCCTTTCTTTCACCAGTTTCCTTCTCCGCCTGATCCCTTTTTCTGAAAGATAATCTCGCTCTCTCCTCGAATCTATTGAATGGTTGACTGCTGAGATTCTCATCATCCTTCAGCAGATCCAATCCGCCTGTCCAAGCTTCGTAACCCGCAGTGGAATGCTCCTCCGATGTCATTCCCACTTTGGGCTTTGGGACTGTAGCCAGCAGAGGCCTATCATAGACTTTGAATGCATCCCTTACACCGAGAATGCCTTTCGATGGCCCTCTGAGACCATCTATATACCACTTCGGGAATCGCAGATCAAGTAGTTTGAGGGTCTGAAGGGCTTTCATCCCGAATATGTTGCCAGCGACTGAACTGACCAATTGAGGCACGTTACCAGCCTCGAACAAATCCCTGGGATAGGCTACCTTCACAAGCCCACTATCGAAGCTATACGCCTTCGCCATCAGGCGCCTCATGCCTGGGCTCATCGTAGTTAGGGTCGTCCAAGTTCCAATGGAGGACTCACTTGCGACTCTGCCTGCAGCATCCTCCATACTTGTGCCAATCGAGGGACTCATCTTGAAGAGAGCAATCAACTCATCATCGCTAGGGGCATATGCTTTATCAATGAAATCCAAATACCATTCGAAGCCCATATCCTCAATAAGCGAGTGATGCCAGATAAAGATTTTCGGAATTCCTAGCCGGGACGAGCGACAAACGAAGTATTTCAGGTCAGCAAGCCGGATCGCTGGGACAGGACTTTTCTGATTTTCCGGATCTTTGCCCGATCCTCTCTTCTCCCTAGTTTCTGATATGACAGCAGTTGTTCACGAAGAGAAGAAATAGGGATCATAGATCGTCCCACCCTGACTCTTGTCCTTGATTCCAGTCTTCCAAGCAGGGAAGTCCACCTGCCCCCATATCTTATCTTCATGTCTCCAGCAACTTGCACCTTGATCCCTTGTATCCTATATTCAGCGAAGTAGGACTGAAATCGGTCGGAACGCCTGAAAGCGAGTCGCCTTACCTGATATTTCTCCAAAAGCTTTGCTATCTTGAAGGCGCCTTCTCTATCGGTCAGAACATCTATATCATTCGGGGAGACTTTCACTCCCTGGATGGCAAGGCTTGTGCTTCCGATAAGGGCCCATTTTGTTCTGCCATATTTGAGTCTGCGACTCAGGAATTCTATGGCTCGGATGATTCTCCGGTCCATCGATTCTGGCGACCCGGACATTGGGCCCTATTAGAGTTTGCCATTGAATGGGCCTATGGTATCCCCAAGCTGCCGGCAATGATCGTGAAAAGACTTTGAGTGATTAAGCTCAATCCAGCTACGACTACAAACCAACCAAGGAAGGTAAGCCATTCAAGTAAACCCATCGAGAGCATATTAAGGATCCAAGCCGAACCCCCCCAGAAGACCACTCCTGACAATGACGAGGCTTTCTTCGAGATGCCTTCGTTCAATACGAATCTTGCCAGAAGAGCGAATATCTCGAAAATAAGCATGGCCAGAGAGAAATCAAAGACTATGCCATACAGAGCAGGGTGATTAGTTCTGGGGACGGGTATGCCCAGAGCTCCAACTCGCCTCAACTCGAAGTCACTGAGGAATTCCCTGAGGAGGTCTGGGATGTCAGGCCTGAGAATGAGAAAGGAACCGATCAATATCAGGAAGAATCCGAATCCTGCAAGATCCAATAGGTCAGTTCGATCTGTCCTTCTTTCAGTCAATCGTACCCACCAACCAAGCGCCTTTGGCCGTTCTAGGCGAGAATAGACTTAAATCCGTTTTGGTTGAGTGAACAAAAAAGAAGAATTCATGAAGATCCTGTTTGTTGAGCCGCCGAAGGATTATTGGTTCATTATGGGAGAATACCTTCCTCCTCCCTTGGGCATATTGGCCTTAGCTGCCTATCTTGAGTCCAAACATAATGATCTTGAGGTCGAAGTGCTGGATTGCCAAGCTGAAAAGGTCAATTGGGATGGGCTGAAAAGAAGGATAGAATCCATCCGGCCTGAAATCATCGCCCCGAGTGGTCTAGCCACATGCAACGCCTACTCCGTCTTGAGAACAGTGGAAACCGCCAAGAATGCGAATTCCCAGATAAGGACAATCGTTGGTGGGCAGCATTTCACAGCAACAGCAGAGCCAAGTCTTCAGGCCTTTCCAGAGATTGACTTCGTGGTAAGGGGAGAAGGAGAAGAGACATTGTCAGATCTGATCAAGGCCTTGTCCGCCGGACAATCGCTCTCAGATGTCAGAGGCATATCGTTCAGGCACAACGGCAAGATCATTCACAATCCTGACAGGGAATTGATCGATAATCTGGACACACTTCCATTTCCCGGCTATCACTTTGTGGAAAAGCAAATGAGCAAGTACCATTTCAAGATGATGGCCGGAGAGGACAATGGCTATGCTCTTATCGAGGGCTCACGTGGTTGCCAACACAGGTGCCTTTTCTGTTCGCAATGGAAGCATTGGAATGGCACATGGCGGGTCAAATCGCCGAGAAGGATAGTAGATGAAATCGAAGATTGCTACGAAAAATACGGACCCAAGTTCTTCTGGCTCACCGACGACAATTTTGGCCCGAGGAAGAGGGTTGAGGCCCTTTGCGATGAGATAATACGAAGAGGGCTTGGAAAAGAGATTGCTTGGTTCGTACAAACAAGATGCGACGATGTCATCAACTATGGCAACTTACTGCCTAAGATAAGGAGCGCGGGCTGCGCCTGGATGCTATTGGGAATAGAAAGGCACGATCAGGGATCTCTGGAATACCTAAGAAAGGGGACAAATCCTTCCCAAGCCAGACCTGCGATAGACCAGTTGAAGAAGAATGACATTTTCGCTCAGGTTATGTTCATCATCGGACAAAGAACTGACTCACATAGGTCAATAAAGGAACTAAGGGAGTTCGCATCTGAGATTGATCCGGATCTGGCCATTTTCTCGGTATTGACTCCACTTCCTGGGACTGATTTGTACGAGATCGCAAGCAAGAACGGGTGGATAGAAGACAAAAATTGGGCGAATTATGATATGATCCATGCCATCATGCCGACGGAGCATCTCTCCAGAAACGATGTCCAAGAGGAACTCTACGACTGCTATGAAGCATTCTACGGAAGCCTAAGACGGCGCATCACGGGCATATTTTCATCGAATGCCATAAAAAGGAGGACATTCAGTTACATGGCAGGGCAAACCGCACTACAAGGCCTGAGGAACCTTTTTAGTCATGTCCGGTGAGAGCGGCGCAATACAAGGATCGCGCTTCCTGGTCCTGTCGATAACAGGTCTAGCAGTCCTTGCTATACTGACCTTCTTTACGGCGCCTCCGGCGAGCGCAAGTCCACTACAGAGGCCAATCGCGGGTCTGGTCTTTGTTCTGATCTGCGCTTCGGGAACCCTAGCTGCCATCTACCCGTCAAGATGTTCCAATGTGATAGGTGGTGGGAGGAAAATCAAGGAAGAGAATTCGCCGCCATCAATTGAGCAGAAGGCCCTAGTCAGTATGAGTGGACACCATCCCAATTGTGGCAAGTTCCTTGCACACACCTTTCAGATCGGAGACAAGCTCTATTGTGCGGGATGTACTGGTCTCGTCATAGGAGCGCTTGTCTCAATCATTGGTACGGTCGGATATCTGGTGATTGTCCCCCAGATCGGAACGACGAGCACATTGATTTTTTGCCTCGGATTCTTCGCCGTTTGTCTCGCCTTACTCCAACATATTCTTCTTCAAGTCAGGAGGAATCATGCTCATTTGCTTCTTAGCATTGGCTTCGTTATTGGGGATTTTCTCATTCTGATAGCAGTGATGGAGATGAACAATTCAATCTTCGTTGAGGCTTACTTCCTGACGTTGACTGTCCTTCTCATCCTCACACGCGTGATTCTTTCACAAATGGAGCATGAAAGGGTATGTCGGGAATGCAATCTAAATGATTGCGGCCTGAGATGACTTCTGGACTACTACCGTCCGGACCTTCTCAGATACCCAAGCAAAGCAGCTATGACAATAAGCAATCCGATCACGATCATGATGATAGGGCCGATATATCGCTCGACCTCAAACCCTAGAGCCTGTCCCAATCCCAATACTATGAGTATTGATCCGATAAGCAAGCCAATGATCGCTCCGACATAGGGATTCGGCCTTAGATCTATGCCAAAACAATCGTCTTTGGATCTGCTGACTGGTCTGAACTGAGGTCCGCCTTTGAGCGATGCCCCACATTTCCTGCAATATTCAGAACCCTCCTCATTCTGGGTTCCGCACTTGTCACAATATACCATTATTTCTCGCCTTCAGTGGCGTCTCATCGCTCGAATACTATTAAGGATTATGGTACGCGCTGGCGTATGCGAGTCCATAACAACAGTGGCACACCAACACATTCGTGAATTCCTCGAGCACTAGGGTTATATATGTAGGCCTTCGGGGGAATCAATCATTATGGCCGGTGAGCAGACATACTGTGCTAGATGTGGTAGGAAGACGACCGAGGACATGGACTACTGCCCTTCCTGTGGAGCTTACTTGGGAAAAAAGGAACAAGAGCAATATTCAGTCTCTTCGGATGAGCTTGTGAAGCGGATCAAAGAACTTATTCACGAGGGAAATGTGACAAGGATAATCGTGAAGGACGATAGGGGAGAGACTCTTCTTGAGATGCCCGTCACTATAGGGGTCGTTGGCGCGTTGCTCGCTCCTTGGATGGCCGCGCTAGGCGTGATCGCGGCAATCGCAACTCGGTGCAATATCATCGTAATCAGGAAAGAAGAAAGAAAGCCCTAGCAGAGACCTTGACAATTCGATAGCATATAAGACTGCTGCCACTAGCTTCTAAGGGCCGATGGGGCATTCTTCTATCACAGCAGAAGACGGAAGCTGGTGAGGCAATGCCTATTGGTTCCTTCTCAAGAATCCTTGAAGTTCGTTCAGCGTTTCAACGGCGGCACTTTCCATGAATCCCATGTCGGACCCAACGTTGACGAGCTTGAAGCCCATCTCAATGTGCTTCCTTGCATCCTGAGGACTAGACGCGATCCCAGGTGAGACGCTCGATCCAGTATGCCTTTTCAAGATATCCTTGATGGCGCTTTGCACCACTGAATTATCAGGGTGCCCCGGAAATCCTAGAGATGCAGACAGGTCGGCAGGACCTATCATTGTGCCATTCACACCGGAAACAGACAGAATCCTTCCTAGATTCGCCATTGCTTTGCGGCTTTCCAACTGAACTATCACCGTCACATTCTCGTTTGCTCTTTCTACGTATTCAGAAAATCCAGTCCCCCACGAGGCTCTCCTTGGGCCACATCCCCTGATACCCTTTGGTGGGTACATGCAGGCTCTAACTGCTGCCTTTGCCTCTGCCTCACTATTGACCCAAGGTACTATGACTCCTGCTGGCCCTAGGTCCAAAACTCTTTTCAGATGAATTGGATCATTCCAAGGGACCCTCACTATTGGGGCCGTCTCGGACTTACCCATGGCCTGCAGTATTGTCTGCACTTCTTTTATCTCCAGTGGGGCGTGTTCCATGTCTATCCAAAACCAATCGAAGCCAAACATGCCCATGAGCTCAGCTATGTCTGGCTCCGGAGTCTCTATCGCGGCACCTATGAGGACTTCGCCTTTTCGGAGTCTCTCCCTGAAGCTGTTCCACGTAGGCATCACCAAGTCTCCCTGCCCAATCACTAATATGCGTTTCGTGATATGATCTAGGCATACCGAGCTTCCTAGTGAGCTCTGAGATCCAATCCTCAAGGGGTACCCGGGCGCATCCATCTAATCCAAGCAATAGACGCGCGGGGCTTGCGTGATTTCGGCTGGACAAAAATGGCATTGCCAAATCAAGGATCATGCGTTTGATCCATTGCGGAATTCAGATTACGTCAATCCTCGTCTAAGCAATAAATAATCCTGCGAGGAAGGAGGTTCAGGAATGGATCCGATCGTCAGGGTTGGGATAGCAGGCTTGGGCCGAAGTGGATGGGGAATTCATGCCAGAATATTCGAGAAGATTCCAGAGATGTATAGAGTGGTGGCAGTCTTTGATCAACTTGAAGAAAGATTGGACGAGGCCAAGGGCAAATTCGGATGCAGGATTTATTCAGATCTCGATCCATTCATGGCGGATGATTCGTTCGAACTCGCAGTGATTGCAATGCCCAGCTATCTTCATGCTGCTCACACTATCGAGGCCCTGAAGTCGGGCAAGAATGTTGTCTGCGAGAAACCCATGGCCACGAGCCTTGCTGAAGCTGATGCGATGATCGAGACAGCGAATCAAACAGGGAGGCTGCTTACAGTCTTTCATAACAGGAGGTATTCCCCGGACTTCCTCAAGGTCAAGGAAGTAATCAATTCCGGAAGGCTTGGGCGCTTGGTCCTAGTGAGGATCTGCCTGCACTCGTTCGGCAGACGGTGGGATTGGCAAACGCTAAGCAAGTTTGGTGGCGGCGAACTCAGGAACACCGGTGCTCATGCCATAGACCAGGCACTTCAGATAATCGGCGATTCGGAGCCCAAGGTCTCTTGTGACCTGCAACGTACACTAACATTGGGCGATGCCGAAGA
The DNA here is from genome assembly GCA_964408285.1 of uncultured Nitrososphaerota archaeon. Classification (GTDB taxonomy): domain Archaea; phylum Thermoproteota; class EX4484-205; order EX4484-205; family JAAOZO01; genus CAYOYV01. Next base: position 13,493 of record CAYOYV010000010.1, read on the forward strand.
TCATGTGAAGATAATCCTCAATGCCCCTAGGTCTCCAGTTGTAGACATTGAGATCACCCATGCTTGTGCCTTCCCTCAGGACTACTGGCTTGTGATGGGGACAGCAGGTGGATTAACCGGGGGCGGTAACCTTCTGCGCTGGAAATACATCGATCCGAACGATTTCTCTCTCAGAGAGGTCGATGTCAGCCCTACTCCTGACAGAAGCTACAATCGGGAGGAACTGAGGTGGATTGAGGAAACCTGGCAACAGGATGAGAGCCATGTGCCCGCTGAGTTTACGTTCTATAAAGAGTTATACGGAGCATTGCGATACGGAAGGCCACTCGCGGTCACTCCCGAAAGTGCTCGCAAAGTGATGGCAATCATAGAAGAATGTGCAACCCAATGCAGGGCAAACCGATAGCGTACGATTTGGGCATGGAGGTGGTCCTTTGACCTATATCGGACTCCAGCGAAACAGGCATATGCATCAATCTTATAGCCAACCTTAGCCCTCTGTACGCGCATGGAGTTCAAGCTCGGCTTCATTGGATGCGGAGGTATAGCCGGAGCCCACGTGTCAAGATTGAGTCAAATGCCAGACGTGAAACTCGTAGCTTTCTGTGACATCCTGAAGGACAAGGCCCAGGACCTTGCATCAAAGCATGGCGGCACTGCCTACGATGACTTCCATCAGATGATAAATCATGAGCCGCTTGATATTGTATATATTTGCATTCCCCCCTTTGCGCATACCGACGAGGTCCAAGCTGCGGCGGAGAACGGGATGCACATTTTCATAGAGAAGCCGATAGCGCTGAAAACCGATTTGGGCCAAGACATGGTTCGTGCCGTTCGGAAGGCCGGCGTGAAGAGCCAGGTGGGATATTTGCTCCGGTTCGGGGCGGGCGTGGAAAGAGCCAAGGAGCTAATCGACTCCGGAAAGGCAGGAGATGTCTCAGTGGTTCAGGGGAGGTACTTCTGCAACTTCATCGGAGGTGCGTGGTGGAGAGACAAGAAGAAGAGCGGAGGCCAATTGGTCGAGCAATCGACCCATCTCTATGACATTGTGCGATATCTTTGCGGTGATGTGGAAAGGGTTTACACGGAAATGGCAAAGCGGTTCTGGGTCGAGGCCTCAGATATGACTTCAGAGGACACAAGTTCAACCACCTTGCGCTTCAAGAGCGGGGCCATAGGATCTCTGGCAGCATCGACCGGCGCTTACTCAGGGGACAGATGGGAGGCAGGCTGGATAATAGCGACTAAGAATCTCACTTTCGTTTTCGAGAATGCGAATTCGCTGACAATACATTCAACTACGGCCCCTTCAGTCGTCGAGAGCGTCTCATCTCCTCAAAGGGATATGTTCAAACTGGAGTCGAGGGATCTATTCAGCTGCATTAGGAGCGGAAACGAAACACGGACTCCGATTGAGGAAGGATTGAAAACGCTTGAACTTACTCTTGCTGCGGTGAAGTCTGCAGAGGGAGGCCAAGTCGTGCGGCTTCCCTTGTCAGAGGACTAGTGCGATTTGCACTGTGATTTGCTGAGGCAAGAACAAAGAGGTGAGAGTCCTAGGGCGAGCAGTGCCACTATGTGAGATAGTCTCAGTTCTGCAAAATCCCAGAGCGCGTTTATATTTTGACCAGACTGGAATGCAATGGTGGGGAAGATCTTGAGGAGGACATACAGAGTTGGACTGATTGGAGTTGCACACCCGCATATATGGGGAATTCTGAAATCGCTTCGGGAGAGTGATCTTGGAGAGCTTTCTGCCGCATCATTCCCAGAACCGTCTTCTCAATCTGACAAGGACGCCATCGAAAGGGCACACGGGCAAGTCAACTTATATGGCGACTACCGTGAGATGCTAGGTAAGGAGAGTCTCGACTTAGTCTTCAATTACACCGACCACATTCTACGAGCGCCTGTCACGGAATTGGCTGCCTCGAAAGGTCTGCACGTTATGGTGGAAAAACCAATGGCCTATAACTTGGCGGATGCGGAGAGAATGCTTGAAGCCAGCAGGAAGAACAATGTCAAGCTCATGGTGAATTGGCCTCCTATGTGGTCTCCTGTCTACCATAGCGTGCATCAAATGGTCGAGAATGGGGAATTAGGAAGCATCTTCCACATAAGGACAAGAGCAGGACATAACTCGTGTGAGAAGGAGAATTTCATCGGATCTTGCTTCGAGTGGATGGGGCAAAAGGAAGCCAAGGGGGCATACATGGATTTCTGCTGTTATGGCGTTGCGCTCGCAATCTGGCTAAAGGGGATGCCGAAAAGCGTATCTGCAATTGCTGGCAATTTCGTGAAGGACTTCATCCCAAGCTATGATAACGGTACGGTCATCATGATTTATGGTGATGGCACGGCAATCGCAGAAGGCACTTGGAGTCAGGTGGGCAATCCTCCTGCACCGCCCCTCATCTATGGAACTAAAGGCACGATTCTCCTGGGATTCAGCGGAGCTACCATCTTCTCCAAGGAAAAGGAGGATGGGCAGATTCTGAAAGGGGGGCCGTTTCCGAGTCGTGAAAAGAATGCTGTGGAATATTTCCTCAACAGGATCAAAGAAGGCCGCCCCATCGACGGGATGAGTACCCCTGATTTCTCCAGAGATGTCCAAGAGGTACTCGAGGCGGGATTGATATCTAACAGCACTGGGCGAGTGGTTCCGATCCCTCTTCGGTAGGAGGGACCAAGGAAGGACAAACGCTTTGAGCCCTCGGCAAATCGACAGGAATGGATAAATGTGAAGACGAACTGGCATAAGTAAAAGATCAACTGGGGGGCTGGGAGCATTCTGAGCAGGATCCGACTGCATGCACGAGCGAAGTGGGGGTAAAGGTGGGCTCTCAAGGGGTTTTTGGAGCCTCCGGGCAAATGACACTTTGGCCTATCATCTGCCAAATAAGTGAAGAGATTTGTCGTTCTGCGCCTGCCTATAAATAGTTTAAATACTTCATTTATAGCGCTTTCGGTGATGTCGCTACCCATACCCTCGATATCGCTACCCTTCGGCGCCAAGAGGCCAGTCGTGAATGTCGAAAATGTCGTGGCCTCTGCAGTCTTGAACCAAAGGATCAATCTGTTCGACATTGTGAACGCATTTGATGAGACGACAGTCGAATACAACCCAGAGCAATTCCCCGGTCTTGTGTTCAGATTGAAGAAACCAAAGACCGCGACGTTAATCTTCAGTAGCGGAAAAATGGTCTGTACAGGATCCAAGTCTGAAAAGGCCGCTGTAAAGGCTGTGCATCGCGTTGTTGACGAATTAAAAGGCCGTGGAATCAATATATACAATCAACCTGAGATAACTATCCAGAATATTGTCTCATCCGGTTCTTTGCCCGGGAAGATCGATCTGGAAAAATGCGCGTACGGCTTAGAGAGGACGATGTATGAGCCGGAGCAGTTCCCCGGTCTCATATACAGGATGAATCAACCAAAGGTAGTACTGTTGCTATTTGCATCAGGCAAGTTTGTGTGCACGGGCGCTAGAAAGGAAGAGCAAGTGCACGAGGCCGTAAACAATCTCCACAAGCAGTTAACGGACCTTAAGCTGCTATACCAGCCTTAGATAATGGCGGGGCATTGAAGCAAATAGCGCTACCGCGATCCATGCGCTCTGCTGGGCATCGGCTATCTTGTCATCCTGTTACTAATGCGTCGAATGAAAGTAGAATGTAGAAATGCGTCTTGATCACCTCGAAACCGAACTTCCTATACAACCTGAGAGCAGGAAGGTTATTCCCGTCTACTCCGAGATTTACCACCTTAGCACCTTCAATTTTCAATTGCAGCAGAGCCCTGGCCATCAGAGCTGTCCCAAATCCTTTCCTCCTATGCGCGGGCTCTATTTGGATGCCGATCTCCGTTTCCCCGTCCTCAATTGGATCCCACATTATCTTCCCCACAAGCTCTCTTCCTTCGCGGATCTCTATGCCTCTGTCTCGCGAACAAAAAACTCCCTTAGAGGTTGCTGATTCGTTCTGATGTTCATATCGATCCAAGCCCAATCTCATGCTGTAATAACATTCGTCGATCTTGAACCCGACTTCTCTGAACGTGATGATGGAATCGAGGTTGTCTGTCGTGAGGACGTCTGTTCCTGTGGTCAGACAGACATTTCCCAGAGTTGGATACTCGATACTGCGAATGTCGCTCCTTGAGAGTAATTCTGCGGTTGCGGTAGTGAGTGCCTTCAGTACATCCGCCCGTCTTTGTGACAAAGCAATTCCGAGAATATGCGCTCGCCTTTCAATCGGATATCCATACCTCTCTGTCAATTCCTTGACCCATTCAGGATTGTACACGGCAACGAGGAATCCCGCTATTTTGCTGCCTTCCTCAGCTATGAGAAAGCACTTCGATTGAAATGACTTGAAGTAGTCTAGGAATTCGTTGAATTTGGCGAGGTCCGCTCGAAGATAACGCCCCTTCCTGCCCCAGAAATCCAGATCTGGAAGCGTCTTCGAGAATTCAAAGAATCGTGCTTCTTCGCCCTCTTCTAGGGAGGAGACCAGAACATCATTCATGATTCTCTATGGAATGGATTTTGATTTATGCTTTTGACATCGCGTAGGCTATCGCTTGCCTTTAGGATCATAAGAAACGTTGGCGGATTAGGGCAGCCTGGGCAATTCCGCAGCAAGCTTGGCATTTTCCTGCTCTCTATCCCTTTTCCAAGATAGAAGAATTAGCATCCCGCAGACGATCATCACAACGACTAGCATTATTGTCAACGTCGGGGAGTCGACTATCATTCCAATACCCTTCGACATAGTATACAGGAAAAAAGTCACTATCACCACCAGTGCGCTCAAAAGGACCAAGTTCACGACGATTTCCCTAGTTGAAACTCGCCTCAACCTCGCGTTTCTATCGAGAAAATCAAAGGATGCAATATAAGCTTAGCCACTTGAGCAGGTCTTCTATGAAGTGAAATACGGGGACCAAACAACCTACAAGAGGGTCCATGGCTTTGCTGCTAGAAACGGATGAATCGGCATGCTTGATGAAGTCCACGAACCGCAGTTCTACGCGTCCACCGGAGGCAAAGGTAAAACGGTTATCTTCCAGCTCAGGCCCCTCATGCCATAATGCAGGAGAAAGCAATCGTCTATCGGCAGATCGAGAAAGATATCGATGAGCACGTGAGTGATCTAGTAGCGTTGATCAGGCAACCGTCGGTCTCTCCCCAGAACATTGGCGTCGTCGAGACTGCGAAGCTGCTTCGAAGTATGCTTGGGGAAGTAGGTTTCAGTGGAACGCGACTGGTAGAAACCTCTGGGAATCCGGTCGTGTATGGGCGCATGGACACGGGAGCCCGAACGACGGTCTTGCTGTATGGAATGTATGACACTATGCCTGCGGATGAGCAAGGCTGGAATGTGGACCCATTCGCTGGGACGATCATGGAAATGGAACCCTTTGGCCGCACACTAGTCGCTAGAGGTGCAATCAATACAAAGGGTCCGTTGATGGGCTTCCTCAACTCGGTAAGCTCAATTCTCAAAAGCGGGCAGGATCTTCCCGTTAACATCATATTCGTTGCAGAAGGAGAGGAAGAGCTGGGGAGCAGACACCTTCCTGAATTCATCAAGTCAATGGAGGACGAACTGAAAGAGGCTGACGTCCTTTTCTTTCCTGCGGCCAGCCAAAACTCCAGGGGAAAGGCAGTAATCTCTCTGGGCGTGAAGGGAATTGTATATTTTGAATTGGAAGTCGATGGGGCGAATTGCAGGAAAGGCCCCGTAGAATTTGGGATCCACGGAAGCAACAAGGCTTGGGTAGACAGTCCTACATGGAGACTGTTGAAGGCCCTCTCATCGATGGTCGATGAGACGGGAAACAGAGTGATGATAGAGGGGTTCTACGACAATGTATCAGTTCCAACGCTCGAAGACGAGCTGCTGGTCCAAAAACTCAGCAAGACATTCGATGAAGAGGAGATAAAGGAAAGGATGAGAGTAGACCGATTCATCGATGACCTTCATGGAGTTGATGCTTTGAGGAAATACCTGTTCTCACCAACCCTCAACATAAACGGAATATGGTCGGGCTATACAGGACCCGGCACCAAAACCCTACTTCCCAGCAAGATAACCGCAAAGGTGGACGTTCGTCTTGTACCGAACATGCGGGTTGAGGAAGTAATACCGATGATACGCGGGCACTTGGATAAGTTTGGATTTGAAGAAGTCGAGATCAGGGAACTCGAGAGTGGATACTCATGGGCTAGGATGAACGCGAATTCTACCTATGCTCAGGCCTTGATTAATTCACTTGCGGAGTTCGTAACAGACTCGGAGATCTGGCCGACCACAGCAGGAAGTGCGCCGTTCTCGATGTTTGCCGCTCCCCCCTTGAAGCTGCCTTTCATAACAGGTGGGATGGGTCACGGGGGACGAGCCCACTCTCCAAACGAATATCTTGTGATAGGAGAAGGAGGTCCGACGGGAGGTTTCGTCACAATGGAGAAATCCTTTGTTTCCATCCTCTACAACTTGTCAGACATCAAAGGCAAGGACTGAACTGGCTAATCATGAAGACCCAGAAACATTACACTGCTTATGCTTGGTGTGAACGCGCACGTGCATTAAGATTCTTGAAAGCAAGAATCGCCATACTGTGAGTGCGGATGCCTGCATCCCCGCCATAGCTCTTCATTCCGTCAGGAATTTCTTGAAGAATTGTGGGGCGCGCCTCCCCGAATAAGAGTGCTCTCCTGGAAAAGCCTCGATCCAGAGGTTCTCTGCATGACCACTGGCTTGATATGCCCTCCTCACCTTGTCATGAGCGGCGAGGGCAGAGTGGGACCAGAAACAAGTATCTGAGGCACCGGATTCAATTAGCAGAGGCTTTGGCGCAATTGCTGAGATGACATCAGGAACATCCGCGTATCTATACAGAAATGGAACCAATTGAGAACCACAGAAGTTCGGCCTGGAAATGGCATAGTGCTCCGTGGTTGTAGCATAGCAAATTATGTCGGCCGCCTTGACCCTGTCATCTAGCAAAGCCAGGTAGGTCGTCATTGTGCCCCCGAAGGAAAGCCCCATGCATCCTATTCTCTCGGGATCCACCTCCTTCCTCGCAGAAAGGAATTCCAGGACGCGCTTTGCGTCGAAGATGTTCGCGCCCAAAAGGGTTCTTCCTAGGATAAGGTGTTGCAGAAAGTGGATGTTGCATATGTCCCTTCCTTCGTATGGATTACGGTATGCTATTCTCTCTCCGAAACTCCGCCAGTCAGGTATGGCTGTAACGAATCCAACCTGTGCCATCTGCTCACCGTAGTTATAGTTCAACTGAGCCATATTCGCCCTCCTATTTGGATCATTGAAATGCACACCTGCGACCGGATCTTTACCGTACGGACCGTGCCCATGTGCACACAATATTCCCGCCGATTTGCCCTTCCTCTCGTTTGGGATCATGATATACAGAGGAACCCAGCAATCCTCTTCCGATTGTATCACCCACTTTTCCCTAGTGTAAAGCTTAGTCTCCTCCGTGGACAGCATCTGGGCATTTAGGGGGCTTGGTTCCGGGAACTCTCCAAGGAGTGCCTTGATCTTGTTTTTCAGTTTTTCCTTCCATTCAAGGAAATCACCCTTCTCCATCTCGACAAAAGCGAGGGAGGGTTTCACTTTCCGGTGCCATTTCGTTATGAAATTGTCAGTAACTTGGGGCGCATCCACAATCTCGACCATTGTTCCCTCCAATAATCGCCGACTTCAAACGATTATAAGCCTAATCCAGCGAAATCCTATATCTGCAAGATCTGGTGCCGCGCGTGTCCCGGCTCATTTGCTCCCTACTGGATGCAGACCTCGCATGCGGGGGGAGCAGCATGCTATGTCCCTTTCATATGTCTCATTGGAGAGCGTGCTTCGGACACCGCAGGACTTGCTTATGCTCAGGGAGGGCCATTGGAAGCGCTCTTGCTTAACAGGCAGACAGGCACGATTGATGCTATTCATCTTCCAGCTCATAGAGTTTCTCTGACTTCTTGCCCTTCGATTGACGTACGATGCCCCTCCTAGACAGTTCTTCGAGTTTCTTGGAGACGGTCCGTCTCGATGCTCTCCCAGCCACTTGTCTCAGGGTCTCTGTGAGTTGGGAGACATTCTTCGGTCCCATTTCAATGAGCGTCTCAACTATTCGCCTAGCCACCTCGCCAGATCTTAGTGAGGCGGAAACCAGAGCGATTCGTCTTGATGTTCCGGCGATCTCGCTGCTTGTCTGAACGACTTCTTTGACTATAGATAACTCCCTTGCCAGCTCAGCGGTCAACCGCCTCTCTTTTCTCAGTTGGGATTCAAGCTGCTCAATCTTCTTGGCGATTTTCTTCAGTCTATCTTCTGTCTCTCCTGAGTTCGCTGACAAGGCTCGAGATTGTCCGCACGCTAAACAAATACTTAACTGGTGAGTACAGTGTATCAGCTATCCTGCTCGCGTATTCCGGTTCAACGCCTTGCCTAACAAGTTCGCTTCTCAGAGCTGATATCCCTCTCTCTATGTTCAATTTGATCGGAACGAAAACAAAAAACAGAAGGTAGATGCCGGCATAGAGCAACGTCGCCGTTAGCCACACAGCCTCTATCGCATAGACCACATGGCTCCAGATGTCTGTCCAGAACCCCATGCCGACCAGACCCTGAATTGTTTTCTCTTCTACTCGCCAGCTTCTTTTTCTTTCACTTCGATTTCTCTTTGCGCGCGGGAGCCCAGGACGACCTTGGCCAATTCCATTGGAGATGCGAACTGCTCTTGAGTGATCCTCTGGGCCTGTTCCTTGTCTATGCCTGAGGCTATCAGCTCCTTGTAGAACGTTGCAATTGCCTTAGCCTTGTCCTTTGCCTGTTCTTCTGTCACGGTGAAGGCCATCAATTCCTTTATCAGAGGTAGAATATCCTTGAGCAGTCCCGGAATTTCCTCTCGCACTGTCCTGAGCACTCCCCTCAATTCCTCAACGTCTGAACTCTCCACTTCCTTCTTTTCACTCATCCATAGTTCACCGTTGATAGGAATTGGTCAATCATATTTAGGAATTATGCGAAAAAGTAATCAGAAAATTGCTCAAGATGGCAAAACGGGCGCCGAACTGCAATAGAGGGAATCATAGCCTGACCCATCGCTCATCCCCCTTTCAAAATGTGTCGCTTCATCGGCTTTCGCCTCATGGATCAGCCTCAAAGCGGATGCGCGCCATAATATGTCCTCAACCGACAACCCCTCTATCTCGAGATAGTTCAGCGGGAGAGCAATACGCCTCGTTGAAAGAACTAGAGTATTCGGGCACTTCATGACCCTCAGAGGGTCAATAGTGGCGTGATAGTGCCAGGCATCGAGTATCTCGGGGATATCCCCTGCAAGTACACCAGCATACCTGATCTTCGAATGTGCTATGCTTCTTATTGGATCGGCCGCATCGAACATTGCCCAATCCCTCATCTCCCAGTCAAGTATCCAAATATGGAAGCCCTTGTTCCCGGAATAGACAGTCAAGACCCGTTCGTAGTTTTGCTTGACGCGATCTAGAACTGTCAGGGCGAGATACTTGCAACAACGAAGACATGTCAGGCATGCCCTTCCATGGTGTTCATGTTGACGCAGCCAAGGCCCCACCATCCTAGAGTCGATGTCGACGACGAAGTCCGAGGCGACAGGATAGGCGAATCTTGAGTGAATTCTGTCTCCAACTCGTTCCGGGAATGTCCATCTAGTGACAGATATATATACTGATTCTGGAATCAGGGCAACTAGAGCTTTCCGAAGGCCACGAAGGTGAGTCCTTCCTCTATTGAGCTTCACCCACGACTTCTTTGGAAGAAGTTTCGCCCTGAAATGCCTCTGGGTCTCATGTGCCCTCATTTCCCCAGGTAGTTCAAGTCTGGCGGAGGAATAGAATAGCTTGGACAGTGGGAACAACTTCCACGAACATGGCTTTGCAGGTGGATTTAGGCAGAGACAATGAGAATGATCGGAGAGACACGGGCCTCTGAAAGTGAAAGCAGATCCAGCGAATATCCTGAGCGACCCATGCAAGATCAAGGACCAGAAGGATTTCTGGTTGCCAACAATCCTCTTGCCGACAGGGACTGTTCGGTGCTTTACATTGCCATCCCTTAAGTCAATGGTTCGTCAGGGAATTCCGGTCATAGTTCTACAGAAGGCTTCCAAGTCGAACCCTTATGGACATTACAAGGTAGTTGTAGGATGTGACGAACAGTTAGGGCAATTGAGAACGTATGACCCGGCTCTGGGCATGAATTACGGCATAACCTACGGACTGTTTGCTGATCTCTGGCTCCCGGGGTCAACTTTCTCTGCTGTGAATTGGAGCTTGGTGATCAGAGGCGAAACCGATGAGACAGTAATCCTAACGGGAAGGTTGCAGCCACTGATACACCAATACAACAGTTCCCTCTCCTCATGTAGCTCAGAGCTCAATAGGACACGCTTGACATTGGGGGAGATTACGTTGCAGAGGAATACCTTTGCAGTTCTATCGGCTTGCATCCCCCCATTGATCTTGATGCATTCTCACTGGCGAGGCCGGAGAAATGTGGGCCAACCAGAAGACCAGATAGACGCATAGCTGATGCCATGGGACTTAGCCCGCGCCGACGCCAGGCTGCAAGCTAGGCTCCACGCGCGCCAGAACGTTCAATATAGGCAGCGGTCTCTCGGGATCTGTACACCTGACCGGCGGTCCACCTCAGCAGCCCTAAGGTTTGAAGCCCATCATCTTGAGGCCACGATGTCTTTGAGGATAGATGTCAGAAGCTGACACTACCCTCCCACGAATCCCACTTTGTCTTGAGCTCGTAGTCCCAGCTTTCGGTGGGGGTCCTGAAAGCCCCGGTTCGGACCATATCAGGCCTGTGGCTTAGATCGTAGATCGAAGGTTTCTCCGAATCAAAGACTTCCTTTCCCTTATAGTATAGCTTCATCCCATCAATGAATGCGAATTCCAGGAGATCGCCAGAGAATCTCGTGTATACGTATGCCGCATCGCTGATTATTCCTCCATATCTGATTTTCCCTGCCTCATACGTGTAGGTCGGCCTGGCGTTTGGTCTAACCAAACCAAGGGATAGGTCATGCTTCGCACATATGGATGCTGACGCGCCAAGATGATTCAATCGGATCGCGGTCGCCCGGGGATATTGGTCTGTTTGCAGCACCTCAATTCCATCGATGAACTCCTCAATCCGTTCTAGATCGTTGTGGGGAAAAAGGAGGGTCGTGAAGGAAATGAAGTCTCCTGGTTTGAAGGTCCTCGAACTGGATTGGTGCATGCATTTCTCCGGCAGGTAACAACGCATAGCCTCACTGGTGCCTATTGTCTTGTCAGCGTCAGGACTGAAGTATATCAGGAGCCTCTGCCCCTTTCTATTGGTGTAAGCGTAGCGTTTCCGTTCCTCAACGGCTATCCTTGGATTCCCCATGGCCCCGACAAGTCCAATGAGGTCCAACGAAGTATCGAAGTAATTTTCTTCTGAAACATGGATCTGTCGAGTCCAGAAGAGATTGCCGATCGTGAGCTCTCCGCTCCCAAGAATCCTCAAGCCATCTTGCACTACGAAGCAGTCAAGCCGCTTAAGGTAGGTAATGATTCGATCCCAATGATAGCCATTCCTCTCGTCTATGACCTCGGTTCTGCTCACATCGATATCCTTGAAGACTTTGAAGTGGATCTTCCTCGTCTTCACCGGTTGATAGGCGCCAAGGTTATGCATGAAATCGAACAAGGTCTGTTTCTTCGGCTTTCCTTTGCGCACTACTATCCGGTTGTGATACACATCTGAACGATATGCTCCATTTGGCAATGCCTCCCTGTAACCACCATCATGAAGCAAGAACGAACCATTCTTGATTAATGTAGCTATCGAATTCTCATCTGCGTGTCCATGATGCATTTTCTCCGCGGTCACGACGATTGTGTTCCTAAGATGCTCCTTGTAATACCATCCAATGTCCCCCTCGTCCATGTAGTTGAGCAGCAAATAGGTAGCATCTCCCTCCCAACCGTTTCGAAAGACTATCTTCTTCCCGATGACCTCATCCACTACCTCAGCGCTGATGGCGTCCGGAACTCTTGATTCGACCTTATCGTCCGCCCAGAGATATGCAAAGATGCTGTAGATTCCGAATTTCCCCTCTTGACGAGCCTGTCTGAATATCCGATCCGCGACATATTTCATGTATGGGTTTTGATAGACTGTTGCCCCCTTCTCCATCAAAATCATGCACAAGTCCCAAGCAGATCCCCAATTGGAGTCTCCGTAATCAGGGACCATACCCAAAGGACAGAATAGGTTCGTGAAATAGTCGAAGTAGTACTTCATCATTGGCGACTCGAAGATGGTGGGGTCGCCCGCGAAATCGAGATATATCATCAGATCTGCCAGCCAGATCAGACAATACATTGATGCATCTTCCAAGGACCAATGGCGAAGGCTGCTGTCGATCATGAGCTTACCGAGGCTTGACCATGTCGGGGCCCTAGCGTGGTCTGGGAACAGCTGAGCTGCATAGGCCAATGAAAGTCCGCTTTTTGCCGCACGGTTGTGAGCCCCCCATTCGGGGAACTGAAAGTAGGACTCAGCGGTGTTCGCTATTATGGTTTTGAGAATCTCCCTATCTTTGCGTCGCATTTGACGGCTATCCTTGATGAACTCATATGCCCTGAGAAAAAGACTCATACCGCCAAAGGTTGGTGTCACGGGATAGATTCCCTTGGAATATCTCTGCGACCGCTTGAGAGAATCCGGGGCTTCATTCGGGAATTCGGCGTAAGATAGCAGGGCTTCCTTGGCACGATGCGCGTGCTTCTCATCCTTGGTCGCATGGAAAAGTAAACCTTCGACCAATGCGGCATACAGCGGAGGCCCCGGAGCAGCATATTCGTTTGAGGATTCTAGATGCCTTCTCCAGTCTTCCAAGATCATGTCGTAGCTTTTTTGAGTTCTGTTCCACCATTCGACAATGTAATCCAGATATTCCTTCTTGGTGGTCAAGGTATTCCTCATCATTAGGCCCGGTCACTTATACCTTAACGTTTCGGCGTGCGGTCCAAGCTTCTGATGCATATGACAAACAGAAGATGTCTCACTGTGGCAAATCGAGGTGATCCAATCACCCATCTGGAGAGCCAAGCTTCGTTTCACTCTTTGATTCACTCTTATCTACTACGATTGGCGTCAAAAGCCCCGAGGAGAAGCTGAGTTGATCAGGACAGTCTGGAGCGTCACTTTCCTCGTTTCTGACATGAACAGGAGCAAGAGATTCTACGAGAAGACGTTAGGGATGGAAAAGAAGTATGAATATTCGACCTATGTTGGCTTTGAATGCGGCGGAGTGGAAATCGGCCTTTCCTCAAGGGGAAAGGCTGTTACTGAACCCAATCCGATGTCTCCCCGTGTTGAGCTTCTAGTCGACGATGTAGGAGAGTTCTATAGAGAGCTAAGGAAAAAGGGGGTCAAGTTCAAGAAGAAACTTCATAATGAGCAATGGGGCGGGAAGGAAGCGACTCTTCTGGACCCAGACGGCAATGCTCTTTCAATAGTGCAGATAGACTGGGAAAAATACTATCAAGTGTCAAAGGAAGGAGCGAGGAAGAGGAACTGAAAGGTATAGTGTTCGAGACTTCACATGTCTTGCTAGGCACACATTTGCCGATTTCTTAGAGATCTCCCAGCCCAAATCCGAATTCAGCCCATCCTTTTATGTGGCGCTACTTGAACAACGCCGAAAAGCTCTGATGGACTGGAGAGGCCTCTTATGTAGGATGGGGATCCATGACTGGAGCGAGGTCAGATTCACCTACCTCTATGGATCCAATGTGAGGGAGTGCGCCAAGTATTGCAGGAGGTGCCACAAATCCACGAACTGGACTGAGGCAGTCTGACGCGGCACATGTTTCGACGGCCCAGGGCATGAGGCACACGATACAATATCAGTTCGACGGATGGCCTCTAGTTTCGGCAATGAACGTCTTTCCGGATTCTGCCAGCGTTGGATATCGAACAATTAATCATACTGCGAAAATCACGAAGATCATTACAGCATGTCGCGGTGTAGCCTCAGGACCACTCTATTTTCCGGACTTCTTCCTCTTTGCAGGAGAGACCTCACTTAGGAATGAGGGCTCCAAGTCTCTCCGTTATGTCATTTGGTTCATGGGTTAGTTGTCCGACATCAAAGATGCTCCAATATTCTGCATGTTCTATGCTTCCTGAGGGTTCTATGACCTTCAACGGGCCTATTGTTTCCAGTTCCAACATGTCCGCGTTGGTGTAGACCTCAACATTGCATCCGAAATCGGGATATTCGCCTTCTTCGACTAGGAACTGCTTGACGAACGCGATCCCATCAACATGGTAAGCAACCCATGTCGGCCTTGACATCGCTCCTATCTTGAACGGATCCTTGACGGACGGATCCTGATCTACAAGGATGTATTGGTCGGCCAATCTCAATCTCCGATCTGAGAGGTCGTCATAAGGCCAGATGGAAAAATGCCTGTCCGGCAGCAAACCTCTTCCTTCGTCCTTCGAGGACTCAACTGGAATGATGGCGAAGCCATTCTGCCTCATGACAGATAACGCCCAGCATGCCAGCCGAACGGGCCATCTTCCTATGTTCCTTATTGTGTGAATGACCTGGATGCGACCCTGCGAAAATGCCCTGATCCTAATCTCTTTCTGGATGGAATTCTCTACCTCAGGATTACCGATGATGGAAATGGCTCCTCGTACCATCTCCAGCCCAATCGGCTTGTCATCTGGCGAATACGACCTAGGCATAGCCTCCGGGGAACTCCACAGCCTATGTCCTCCAAAGGTCCTCCAGAAGCCCTGTGAAGTCTGAACTCCTGAATTTGGTAGAATTCCGAATAGATTGAACCCTGCTCTCTTTCTACCTGCAAGATAGAGGATCCTGGGCCCAATGTCCGAGGGAATCCCTACCGAAATATCTCCTATGGACACAATCTTCATCTTGAATCCCTGGAGTTCCTTTTCCTCGATCTCCAAGCCTTCCACCTGTGGAGTAAACCAGCTGTACAGAATATAGAGGTATGCCCGTCAAAATGGACTTATGGCGCACATGTATCAGTTCAATCAAAGAACGATTTCATCATTCTTCGCTTGGGGGAAAACGATCACCTTCGCTGTTGACATACTCGTGAATCAGTGGAATCGTGTTTCATAAGATCCGCTGCGATTCTCACAGCGCCTTCCACATATCTCATGCATTTCCTTTCCTTTACCCCTAATTCTCCATATTTCCTCCTTCCCTCTTGAGTGGATATATCACACTGAATCAGCGCACGGCATGAAATATGTCCAAATTCCTTCTTGAATCTGTCGAAACACTCCGAGGTTCTTGCGATGCAGAGCTTGTATTCACTTTGATCACCAACCTTGTCCCTGCCGTACTCGATTCCAAGGGACATCACGGCACCAACAAGTGCTCCACATACCGAGCCCCTTCTTCCAATCCCGCCTGCAAAGGGAGTGGCAATCCTCGGAATGATTTCGCTGCTTATGCCATTGGCCTCGGCTAGGCCCATAAGAACAGACTCAGAACAAGCATATCCTTCCCTGAAGTGAGAAATCGCTATATTGATAGGATTCCGCAATTAGATCTGAGAGCTACTTCTGAATACAAATATTAAAGGATGTCCTTGACCACCAGTTGGGTTTGCGTGAAGTAGTCGATTACAGGGATCTCGGCAATCTATAAAAACGTTCCAGCGCTCTCACTGACTTCATGAAAGCGAAGACCAGGATCGGCATAATAGGCTGCGGCGGAATTGCAAGGGCAACTCATATCCCAAATTACAGGAAGATCCCTGGCGTTGAGATAGTTGCCTGTGCCGATATAAAGGAGGACGCCGCAAGGAAAACGGCCAAGGAATTCGAGATCAAGAGCTACTACACTGATTACGAAGAACTGCTGGAAAAAGAAACAATGGACGGCGTCAGCGTATGCACTCCGAACGTCCTCCACAAGGGGCCTGCAATATCCTCAATGAAGCACGGATTTCATGTTCTCGTTGAGAAGCCCATGGCCGGGAATCTGAGAGATGCAAAGGCGATGTACTATGCCTCAAGGAAGTATGAACGAATGCTCATTGTCGGCTTTCAAACGAGATTCAGTCCAGATATAGCCGCCTTGAAGCACATAGTCGAATCGCGTGAGTTGGGGGAGATCTACTACACCCGGGCGATTCATTTGAGAAGATGGGGGATTCCTGCGAGCCCCACTTTCCTTGATAAGGCCTTGTCAGGAGGAGGGCCCTTACTCGACATAGGGTGCTATTCGATCGATTCCGTCATGCATGTACTGGGATATCCGAGGCCGAAGTCAGTACTCGGTGTAACCTATACCAAGTTCGGCAAGAATAGAGAGCTGGCTAGAAAGGGAAGCTGGGGCGGACCTTGGAAAGTCGATGACTTCGGGGTGGAGGACAATGCCTTCGCCTTTGTAAGATATGGGGATGGATCGAGCATGTCATTCGAGGTGAACTGGGCTTCTTTCGTCAAGGAGGAAGGGCTGAATCTAACCTTCTTCGGCACAAAGGGGGGCGCCCAATTGAGACCTCTCGAAATGTACAAGGATATCGCAGGTGCTAGGGTAAGGATCACTCCCCAAGATGAATTCCCGAAAGTAGATATCTATGAGAAGAGAATTTCAGCTTTCGTGGAGTCCATAAGGAAAGGCAAAGCCCTCCTGTGTCCTGCAATAGAAGGACTGAAGGATCAGGCAATCTTGGAGGCCATATACCGATCATCAGAGCTAGGACGCGAGGTTCGAATCGAGTGGGACTTTTGAAGAGCTTGACACATGTTTCAGGACTAGACGAAGCGGTTTCTCAATTGCACATCTGCATCAACACCGCATGTGCCTTCTCCTCGCTGCTATGGCACGAATTGCTCAAGAAACTTCCTAGCCAGAATAAGCCCTTCCTCATACTTGAAGAAAGGATCTTCGTGTTCTATGCTTAGAGCATTGTCGTAATTGTGCTTTTTCAGGACGGAGATGAAGTCTGCCCATCTAAGATCCCCAAATCCGGGAAGTCTAAACGGACACCAACCCCCGCTTCTTATGCCATTTCTCTTTACCTTCCCCCAAAGGATCTGGGTGTCCTTCATGTGTGTATGATGAATCCTGCTTCCGAATTCATCTGCGATCGAAATTGGATCTATCATCTGACAGATCAAGTGGCTGGGATCAAACTCAAGGCCGAAATTCCTGGAAGGTAGGACTTCAAACATCCTTTCCCAGATGTCTGGTCTATACGCTATGTTCCCTGCGCAATTCTCTATTGCTATCTTTATGTTTCTGTCCTCTGCCTTATGCACTATTTCTGGCCACACTTGTGCTATCTCTCTGATGTTCTCATCGACTTTTTCAGAGTACATGCCGACCCAACCTGTCACAACCATTATGTCCAATCTGTAGGCCACATCTATGAGATCTATGAAGAATTTCCGGTGCTGTTCTCTCGTTCTTGAATCAGGACTTATGGGATTCCCATAGAATCCAACTCCTGAGACGATTACGGCTGAATCCTTCAGTATGTCCTTCGTGGGCTTTGGGTTGCTAAGGATGGAATCAACGTCGAAGAACGCGTTGCCAGGACTGGTTGCAACCGAGATAGACTTGAACTGCTTCTCCTGGGCCCACCTGAGAGACTTCTGCAGATCGCCCAATTGCCCTCCTGTAAGGAAACCGACGAACATCGATCTCACCCCACTTCGTTCTCTCGGGAATTCTATTAGATATAAGAGTTTGACCACGCCTGCCCGCGCGCAGAGCACCTTCGCGCTCTGCCCGCCTCATGCTCAAGCACTGATGCCCATGAGAGCCGGATTCCGGCAATTGAAGAGGGGAGGAATATCACGATATATCTAGATTCAATGCCCTTTTGGCATTTAGCCACATGACCTTGTCATATGTGGCTTTTGATATCTTTCCTTCTTCATTAAGACGACGGAGGTACTTCACCTGCTGCACTTCTTGGTCTGGAAAATCAATATCAGTGCCAAAGAGTAACCTGTCCTGGAATTCTTCAATGAACTGAACGCCGAATTCAGGATCTCTCGAGATGGCATTGTAACCACTGCCGGCCGAAAGATCTCCGTACAGATTTGGATAATCCCTGAGAAATTGCACGACCTTTCCACCCGGTAGAACCTTGCCGGTGGGGTACCCATTTCTCTCCTCCGGCTTCAGGTCACCGGAGATCTCAGCCCAGAATGGTTGAGAATGTCCTATGAAGGTGAGATTCGGGAATGCTTTGAGGCAGCCCTCCAGCCTAGGCAGATTCGGGTCGTCCACAAGACCATAGCAGCCTCCTTCCTTGGGTCCGATGTGAAACAGGACTGGCAAGGCCATATCCTGGCATGCTCTAAACAGACTGAGAATTCTTGTATCATCGAAGTAAAGGTTGCAGGTAAGCTCTCCAACACCCTTGCATCCCTCCTTCTTGTATTCCTCCAATATGAAGGCAAGTTCCCTTTCAGATCCCATACTTATCCTAGGATCTGGATTGCAGAATGGAATCAGTCTCGCGCCGTTGAGCCTACACATAGCAATCGCTTCACGGGTCGTGACTTGTTCGATGGAACTCTCTGGACTACTGAGTGGAAGTATTACTGCCTTGTCAATGGTCTCTTGATCCATCTTCTTTACGAGTTCGGCGGCGGTTATGAACCGCACATATTGCTTCTTGATTGGATCGTATGAAAGCCAATCTGGCCTCGGAGAGCAATGCATGTGAATGTCGATTATCATGGACCCTGGCGATTCTCTTATTGTGCGATTTAAATATTCTGAAGATGCACCCCCAATTCCCATAGCGAACCCAACGATAGCGGAAACACGAAGCCATCACAAGCACCCAGGCTCGTGCGATTGACATTAAAACTATGCATTGGATGGACTTTGTGCGGCGAAATATCTTATGAGGTCTCTAGATTTCCTCGGGGCCTACCGAACCATAGTCCCACGGAGTACCTGGTTTTCCCGCCTGTAGTTGCCTTGGTATACTTCCAGGACTCAAAGTCCGTATCAGATCAACGCACTCCCTTGTGATTATTCTTCCTGCAGAGGGAACCAAGAAACTGTGCATGCCCATCCTCGTTTCGTAGCCACCACCTGATGCACTCATGGCATCTTCAGTTGGTACGTAACCAATGCATCCATTCGCCAGTTCCACGACGAAGGTGTAGGGAAAGGGTGAAGCCGACTTTATGTCCAAGCCCAACTGACAGAACAGCTCTCCAGGATTGGAAACAAGTACCAAAGGGCCGATTTGTATTGCCTGTATCTCACATTTGGTGTACTGCTCGAACTTACTCCTTTCGTTGAGCAGGAAAATGTCTCTAGCGAAAACCCAATTCGGATTCTCCTCTGGAGTCTTCGTCTTGAGAAGCGTCAGGGCTCGTCTCAATCTCTCCGGGGACACTCTCCTGTTTTGAATCTCTAGAATCTTCTGCACTGCTCTAATCGGCTGCAAGTCGCCTGGGTCAAAATCCACAATGACTCTAAGTGCCTCAGCTCCGATTCTTTGCCCTATCCTCTGGGCCCACTTCCCTCCAACCTCCGATTCCCTCATCGACTGATTATCTACTTGGGTTACATCGCCGCAGGCCCCATTCAGAAATATGACCGTCGAATTCTCACCCATCACGCCTCTGATGGTCTTGTCAAGATAGAATGGCCAGTCTCCCGAGAATCCACCGGGATACCATGTTGTGCCATGACAGGCGAAATTGACGACACAACCCATGAATCCTCCATTTGTGTCCCAAACACTAAGAACACCCACGTCTGGGTCGACAGGCCCGGCTGGTCCGATAGTTTCTGGATTGCCCTTGCCCGGATGAGTAATTTGCCCTCCCCCTTTCATCCTGAAACGTCTGTTGAATGTCACGCTTGCTTCATTCCCGACGCCCACGGTGCACCTCACCTCCGCCTTGCGTTTGTCAGCCAGAGCGACGGCGGATCCTATTCTCTCTCCTACTAGGTGCAGATACCTAGGATCGGCAGATGGGCATGTCTCCAAGAGCTTCTGGACAAACATCGGATCTGAAGATGATGAAATCAGCTTCTGTTGGTCGCCACCCCAGCTCACGACGGGGCCGCCGCTATGGGTATGGGATGCGGCCACCATGATATTGGCCGGGGGTATTCCTGTCAAATCCATGGCAAGCTCCCTTCCGATCCTCACAGTCGACGCTTTTATCGAGAGCGAGTCTATGCACACTATTGCCACGCGATATCCCTCGTGATCGAAGACCGCGGCTTTAACATGGAGGGGATCGTTCACATCGAAGAGAAATCGCTTCAAGAAGCCCCCGGGATTCTCGGATCCAGGGCGAGGGGTAACGTCTAGGCTCGCGAATCCGGCCTTCATTTCATTAAGCTCATCAATCCACGCTCTTAAGCGATTTTCTTCCCTAGCCGAAGTGAGGGACATCTAACCAGACATTTCCCTTCATGGCTGCTTGATGCGCTATCAAGCCCGGGAGGGTGATGTCTGTCCCCAACACAACATCGATTGGTGGCTTAGTATCATTGTCTATTGACTCGATGAAGTCTTTAACGATGTAATATTCACAGGTACCATGTCCCCCCACTTTCGTTTCCTCGGAAAGCTCCGGGTCAGAGAGCACACACTCTGTCTTCCTCACAGTCTTGTCATGCCCTTCCACGTAGATCAGCCCCTCATTTGTTCCACTTCGGAATCCCGTATTCTCCAGACAGCCCTTGGAGCCATAGATGCTGTAGTAGTGGAACGGTGGCTCCCTAGAAACGGTCGAGCTTCTGAGGAGTTTGATGACTACTCCCTCCTTGGTTTCAAACAGAGCCACCTGCATGTCTATGGCTCCAACTCCACCAGCTGGCATGATATGCTTCGATTTCCCAGCGCCAGTTGCCTTCACGACACGGTCTCCAAGAATCATGAGGAGGGGCCCTAGACTGTGAGAGCAATAATGAAGAGGGGCGCGGAGTGCTCTCCACATCAATTCTCCCGTCTCAGGGTCTCTGAGAAGATCCCTTATTTGATGAATATACTCTGCCTCAGCATAGAAAATCTCTCCAATACTTCCTCCTTGTACGATCTCCTTCCATTTCCTGACGAAATGAACGTAGCACATATTCTCTGCCAACATGTACTTCATACCGGTCTTTCTCACTGCTCTCACAAGTGTCCGGCAACCCTCGACGGTGCTGGCAGCCGTCACCTCCGAGAGAACGTGCTTTCCACTTTCCAGCGCCTTTATCGATTGCTCTGCGTGGAATGGTATTGGGCTAGCTATGAAGACCATGTCAAGATCCATCTTGAGGAAATCATCATAGTTGCAGAAACACTCAGACTCGCTCAGGCCAAGGGCGCTCCTGGACCTCTCCAAGGCCCTTGGGTCCAGATCACATAACGCGACCGTCTGAGTCCTTGGATGGCCGTTGAAAAGCCGTGCATATCCTAGTCTTCCGCCAACGTGCCCAACCCTCAGCTTCCGCATCATGACTTGCATTGTATTTCTTGATTAGCAGTGATAATAAATTTTCTATTAGGCAGTGTGAACAGACATTTGTTTTAGAACTGGTTCAGTTGCTCCCTTCGGATCTTGATGGTTGCGATCTCGTATTGGTGCAAGGAGAACCTGAGGTCGTGTTTGTGGATCATGACGGTACTTATTTCGTCCTCGAGCAAGTCTGCAATGTAGGCATTTTGGACCGGTCCATTCAAGTCGAGCTTTATGCATGCCTCGGAATTCAGGCCCTCAGTCTCATACAACCTGAGGATAAAGTCATCCGAGCGTTCAGCTTTCTTCGCGGTGGTGATCAAAACGTTCTTTGGTTGTACCGAGATAAATGATTTCATCTTGGGCAAGATTCCACCATGTCCTCCCTCGCTCACGGCAATTAGGGGGTTATTGAATTCGTATCCTCTCTTCACCACGTCCGCCTCTCTCCAGTCTCCTTTGTGAGGATAGATTGAATATGAGAATTCCCTAATGCCTTCGTCAGTGTTACACGACGGTTCATCTGGGCTTCGCAGAAGACTGAGACCTACAACGCTCTGCTTCAGATTGCAAGCATATACCGAGTCATTGAGTATTGCCACACCGCAATGTCCGTCGGATTGCGATATGTCAACCCACCGCTGCATTGGCTGTTCTTCTCCGCTGGAGGTGCGACTTACACTCCCATATTGACTGTGGAATGTGACGATCGGGTCAGGCATCTTCACAGGAAACAACACTTTCAGTGCCCTGTTAGTCTCATGCCAATCGACAATGAGGTGCATGTCCAAGCGCTTTGTCTTAGCATAGAGCATGACTTCCTGGACATATTTGGAGCTGCCGAAGGAACCAGTTGCCCTGATTCTGGCCCTGACAGGTCCCGCTTCAATGACTTGGAGGTTTGCCTTAGTTTCTATGTCAATAGAGGAACCAACAAACTCGTTTGAGCGGTCAACTTTGGGCACCAGCCTGCCTTCAGAATCACCCTGATCCTCAATCAGCCTTAATTGGTTTCCCTTCCCTGGTTGAAGAATTATGTCTCTTTGAATCTCCTTGTCGTAGATGCTCTCGAGATATCCCGTTCCAGGTGATATCTTGACACTGAAGAACCGATTCTCGATTGCTCTGTCCTCTATTCTGGGCGAATCTACCTGAGCCTGCTGCCTGCCCCTTGAGACGGTGTAGCTCCTATAGCCAATTGGTGGAATCATTTCCCCCTCGAATAGAATCCTAATTCGAACGTTGTTACCCTGTCTAGACCTCTCCAGAACTTGGAATGGAATTGCGTTTCCGTCGTGATCCATTATTTCGATGTCCTCCCAGACGGCGGGGAATTCGATCAGTGCATTGACGATATCGGTCCTCTCCCAAGAAAGGCTGTTGAATACGACAATGTTGATTGACCCATCCGCGGTGCTGATAAGGCCTGCAATTCCTGTGAGTGCAGATTTGATGATCTCTTTCGCTTTACCATCAATCCGCCGATAAGCTTTGAGTGTCTCTTCCTGGACAGATGGAATCGCGCTGCCGCCTATGATGTCGTGGAATTGACTGAACAACAGCCTTTCCCACAAGTCTTTCAGTTCACCTTGAGGATAGTCCAGGAGTCCTAAACTGGAGGCCAGTAGACAGAATTTCTCTGCGGCCAACAACGACTCCTCGTTTTCGCGGTTCCCCTTCTTCAATTCATGGCAGTTGATCAGGTCTCCCACGAGCTCAAAGTCCAACTCCTCTTGGAATTTCCGCAATTCGCTTGCTTCGCGCTCCACCTCATTGAAGAAATCGCTTGGCCTACTGAATCGTATGATGAGCTGGGGCTCAACCAGAGCAGAAACATCTTTGATATTCTGCAGCTCCTGATAGGTAGGGCCTCCTCCATGATCTCCACTTCCGACGAGAACTAGCATGTTTGTAACTCCATACTCTTCTTCCAACCTTGAGGCCAGACTGTCCAAATCGGGGAAAGGTCGCGCCCTGAAGCTCAGGACTTCTGGGCGACAGGCCAAGACCGATGACCCATCCGGGGACGTCCACCAGAATAGGGCCTTTCCTTTGGCCCCTCTCCGGAAAACAAGATAGTCGACACCACTCTTTTTCAGGATCTGCGGCAATTGCCAAGGGTGTGTCCAATTGTCTGGCAACCATCCTACTCTTGCTCTCTCTCCAAATTTATCCCTGAAGTAGTTCTGTCCCATGACACATTGCCTAACCAGAGATTCACCGCATGGTTCGCCTCCCTCGGCTTCCACGAACATCCCTCCAACGATCGACCAACTGCCGTCTCGAACATGTTTCCTTATCTTTTCAAATAGGTCCGGGAAATTCTCTTCAACTGACTTGTATAGCGGGACTTGATCCTGAGCGAATACATATTCCGGATCTCTTTCCAGATTGTCTGTCGCCCTCATGAATGTCAGTCTGCAGCAGTCGTATATCGTTTCAGGATAGTAGGGCCAGAGCCATGCCAGATCTATATGAGACTGTCCGACTATATGAACGGTTCGCTTCCTCAAAGGTATCAGCTTCCTCCATTTCCATTCTCGTGAGTCGGTCCTCTCTTGTAGAGATCATGTAGCATCTGAGTCGCCTTGGCGACGACGGATTCGCCTGTTCCTTTCTCCACGAAGCTGTGAAGGCCTGTCCAAACCTGATACCCACCTAGATCAAAGGCTTGCTGATCTGGTATGTAACCGATATAGTCATTGGCAAGTCCAATGACATAAGTGTGACGAAATGGCGATCGTTGCTTTATCTGCAACCCAAGTTCTGTGAAGAATTCCCCGGGGACGCCCACAAGAGCTATGTCCCCTAGAAGAATCAGATGCAGCCATGATTTCCTAGTCTCCCCCTGATGTTCAAATAGAAGTCGGCGCATTCTTCTGAACGTCTCTATCGTAGTTTCTGGATCTCCAAGCCGCGTCCTGCAGTACCTAGAAACTGCCTCGTCCTCTGCTTCCTCATCGAATCGCCTTACCCTGTATTCGAGCTCGCTCTTGATGGAGACGATAGTTGAGGGTTCGATCTGCTTGGATTCTGATAGCGTCTTTTCTATTGTCTTTCTTATCCTCGATATCATATCACATGGCCTGAGGATGAGATTGTGCGTCGACCCAAAGCTGCCGGGCAGGAAAAGGACCGTCCCGCCCAGAGTTCTCTCTAATTCCTGTGCTGCCAGTCCATAGAATCCAGGGGATCGCGCACCGCCGATTCTGGTTCCGATGTTATGAGCGGAATGACAGAATAACAGAGCTTCCAGCCTTCCCCTGCTCCCTTCAAAGGAGATCACGGGCAGTCCTGGATCCACCGGTCCAGTGGGCTTCAGCGCATCTTCCCTTGTGCCAACCCAATATATTGTTCCGTCCCTAAGAAGGAGACGACTGTTCTGACCGACGGTGTCCTCTTGTCCCAATCCGAAACGCATGCGGATTCCGTCTGCAAAGTCCAATCTTCGCGCAGCTTCCGAGGCTGCAGCAATAGCAGAGTTTCTTAGATTCTCACAGAATCCATTATCTCTCTCGTATCCGTGGACTGAGACCGTTGTGGGGGCATGATGGGTATGAGTGGCAGTAACGAGTATGTTCTCATGAGGTATTCCTGTTTCTTCCTCAATTTCCTCACATAAGTCGTCAACAATGTCCTTCTGAAGCGCCAAGACATCACAAGAGACTAGAGCGATCTTGATGTCCGTCTCGACGACAAGGACTGAGGCCCTCAACTCACCTTCTTCTGTCTTGGCGAATCGAGCTTGAATGCTTCCTCCAATGACCATGGAGTTGTCCGCAGGAATCCGCGCAGCAGAGGCTGCAGCTCTCAAAGACATCATCCGTTCTGTTCATTATCCTCCCATTCCCCGCTTTTATCTGATTTCTCAGTCTGGCCATCCGGGCCTCATCAGTTCACCGATTCACCTTGCGGGAACCATTGAAGCGTAGATAGAAGGAATATGCTACAGCAGCGATTAGAGAAAGAAGGCCTCCAGATTCCACTTTGTGGAAGAGTTCGGTGCCCGCCTGCGTCTCGGCAAGTTTCCGGTTCAAATCGCGAAGGAGTTTCGCTGATTCCTCGTACTGAGCATGATCAAACAAGAGCGTCGCGTTTCCAAGTGTATCTACTATCAAGGAGTATCTAAGCTGTTTGGCAAATGGGTCAACTGAAAGCTGGCCGAGCATCTCCTCAATGGTGCGACGCAGCGCCATGCACTCGCGCATCAAGGCGATCTGTTCTCCGGTAGATTGAAAGGCCGGCAGATCGGAACCGACGACCCATGAAAGCTGAGCGACGAACCGATCCTTATCTCCCGGCTTGAAGGTTATTCTGTTCACCATGATGTAGTCGAAGAACTTGGTTATTGAACCGATGCCATGATTGTTCACTAGATAATCTGCCATGAAATATGCAACTAGATAGTTATTGTGACTGATTGTTGGATCAAGCTGTAGCCAAGTCCACTGCCAAGCGTGATTCGCAAACTCCCTCTTGATCTGAGAGAATTCGAGATTCCTTCTTAGAGTCAACTCCCTAGCATACCCGAGGTCACTGAGGACCTTGACGGAGATGACTTCAGCAACACCTTCAGTCCAAGCTGATGGATATCCGATTGGATCCGTCTTTCTTTCTGGTGTCAAAGCGTGGGCCAGCTCATGTACCAGAACAATCGCTTCTTCCGAGGTTTCATTGAACTCCCTGAGGAGGATCGTGTATCTGATCTGAATGGGCCCTCCACCAATGGATGTGTGGCCGTCAAAGTAATATAGCTCGGGGTAAGGCACGAAGCTGACGTTGATCTTCTGACTTGCGTGGAATCCGGTTATGGATGAAATAATGGGGGCTGTTCTGTCGAACAATGTCTTCAGCAATTCGATGTTCCTTCTTGCCAGAGCGCATTCCCGAAGCGCAGAATGTAAGATGAAAAGACCATAATCCGTCTCTTCGTGTACGAGCACTATTCTGAGAGTGTCGGCAGAACCGAGCAAGAGAGGATCTAACAAGACAGTTTTTTCGATGCTCTTATCCAAGATAGCCGTGCCGTTCACGAAGGATGTTTCGTACCCCGGTACGCCTGAACCAAACAAGAACCCCTCTGTAGGGGTTTTGATTCTGATCGTTCCGGGCCCATTCATGGGAAGAAACGCCTCGCCATAGGACAGTATGTACCCAGAGCTTGTGGCAAGTATGCCGTCAGGCCAACTGTACTCCAGACTGACAGACTTTCCACTGGGGAACTCGAAAGCAATCTTGTAGCAATAATACCTAGTGCTGCTCCCGCTGATCTCCAGATGTGCTCCACTGACATTGAAGAGAGCACTCCTCAGAGTAATGTTGGCGGCAGTCAGTGGTAAAGCAAAAATAATCGTCGTGTTTCCATTTTTCATCGACGTGCAGACGCAAGACACTCTCACATTTCCCGTAGAAGGCTCTAATGCAAGCGACCAATCGAAACGCTCCCTGGGCGAGTCAATACCCAAAGCTGTTCCCCCATATGCCTGCAGGGCATGGAATGCCAGAATAAACAGAGCCGCTGTGGCAAAAAGCCATTGTGCGCCACGCCCTGCCCGGGTCCGATCAGAAGGTACCAAAGCTGATTCCGGCAATTGTAGCAGAGACAAGACTGACATGAAATCAGAGTGCATTTCTCTCGTTTGGAAGGTATATAGATATTTCGACTTGGACTGCCAGAATGATTATTGCAGACATGCCGTCTAGGTCCTCCTGCAATTCATTGAGCTGAGAAAGCGGGCCATGGAACAGACCGGACAGCCAATGGGCGAGCAGCTCTCAATATTCCTAGAAGAACAACTTTACCAACTGGATGGAAGGAAACGGTCAATCTCTCCCATAAATCTCTGCCTCGTTTTGGCTATCTTATCGGTTTCTGTGAGGATGAAAAGAAAGAGCACCGTCGTGATAGCTAGTCCATCCCTCACTGGATTGAGAAGCTCGGGTTTGAATCCCCACAGAATGAGCTGGACGAGAAGAAAAGAGAATATTGCTACTGCTACTAGGATCACATAAGTCATCCTGAAGTTGAAGACAAATGCAACATGTGTCTTGCCCTCGCTTCGCGATATATCCACGGTGACCTCTGCTCTTCCGATGCCTATTGGGTTCTGTCCAGAGAAGCCGCCCATGCTCGCGACAATGAGGTTTGGCTGATTGCAACGCTTGACATTCGCACCAAGATTCGGCAAGTTGTCAATCATCAGGCGGAAAGTGGCCTGTGTCGAGAGATCTGTCTCTCTTGCACTCATCGTCTTGGCTAGCTGTGAGTCTGCTTCTGTTCCTTATTTAAGTCTGAAATGACCAAGTCCTTGCATCCGAGAAGCCGCTTCCTAGATCCAAAAGATGTCAAATCGCCAGAGTGAGAATAGTTCGGTTACGCTTATTCCACTCAGAATCCAAGGAGGTTAGAGATATAAGCAAAACGTCATCACTTTTCGAAGGGAAAAGAAAATGAAAGCCTGCATCCTGATGAGGGTTAATCCAGGAAAGCACAACGAAGTGACGGCTCAAGTGAGGAAATTGGAGGGAGTGAAATCTGCCTTCCCGACTTTGGGAAGGCAGGATGTAGTCGGCGACCTGGAATACGAGAGCATTCGAGATCTATCCCTTCTGATCTCCAGAATTCAGGCAATAGATCATGTTCGAGGCACTGAGACCCTGATAGCGATGGAGGGATAGTGAATGTTCAGAGCACTCATTCTCGTTAAATGCTCCTACGGGGCGTCAGTTGCCATATCATCGGAAGCGAAAAAAGTTCTTGGAGTCACAGACTGCTATCCGGTATTCGGAAGATATGATGTAGTCATCTTCGTTGAGGGAGAGGACTACAGGGCTGTGAAGGCCATTGCCGACAAGATCTCCGGTCTCGAGGGGGTCAGAAGCACAGAAACACTTCCAGAGGGCGACTAGCGCCCTCAATGATCCTTTTTCCGGTTCGTGCTACCGTTTCTTGCGGCTAGACTCCGAGTGGAAATCCTGAAGCATGCGAAGGTCCCGCTGCGACCGCGATTGAAGTCAGATATATGAAGGCAGATATGGCAGCAAGCGCAGATGACTCTACAGTACTTCGACGGAGGATATTTCAGATCAGCACGCAACGCGCTTGCGAGAATATTCTACGCAAGCCAGATCGAAGTGATTCTCAGAGATACTGAAGCTGAATTGGCCGAGCGCTTGGGCGTAGAGAAATGCTAACGTGAGGAGCAGTTCCATGTGATTTCCGCTTCTATCTGTTGAATTCGTGAGCATAAGTCACTCGCTGAGCTTGGGTGATGTGGGGAGCGTAGTGGTCACACGCCGGCACTATGTCGAATTGTCACGCAATATGCCCTCTCAGCCAAAAGCTATGGGTATCTGGGCTTTGCAAGGATTTCTCTTATCTCAATCGCTTCGAAGCTTCTCGGATATGCAGGCTTGACGACAATGGCTGTATCAGCGCCTTCGCCAGTGCCAGCAATCGATATCACTTCTCTATCTGTACTTATGAGGCCTGCATCGGCAGCCATCAGAACGATCTCAACACTCACTTTCATTCCTTGGCTGAACCGGTACAGAACCTCTCTAACGATTTGTTCCATTGATATCCCGCCGTGCTTCTCAGCTAAGGAGCCTGCGACTCCGTCCCCAAGAGCATGGGTGCAAGTCAGGACTTTGATCCCTGCAGCCTGAAGTTTTCTCCTCTCGCTACGGGTCATCGTCCATCCCTCCTTGCTGAATCCTTCGCTGATTGTGACAGCAACAAGATTGACCTTCATTCCTTTGAACGCCTTGGCAGCCTTGAGGGCAGTTCCGCCATGGGTTGACGCTATGACAACATCCTTGATGCGGAGCTGTTGTGCTCTCTTCCTTGCGATGTTCAATGTCCTTTCAGTGTTAGTTGCTCCCTGCCTAGCGAAGTAGACAGCTTCTACCTCCCTATCGCTCACACGCCTCATGCTAAGTACTACTTCAGGTGAATCTCCCCCTTGCGGAATATAAGATTTGGCGAATTCGCGCACAGAAATGGCTCCGATAATCGACTCATGTGCCCGTGGAATTCGTCGGCACGTAGATGAATGGTATTGCTTCACCGCCTAGGAAGTATGGTAGCTTGCCGTCCCATTTCTCAAGCGCTATCCATTGGAGAATCAATGGGTCAAGTTGTTCCTTGCGCAGTCTGAAGGCTTCCGCGTCTCCCTTCGCCCTAATGACTGTGGCGTTGTAGTATGCCTCCGCTTGTATTATCTGCTGTTGGGCCTCATATCTGATCTGTTCCAGCTTATTCTTTGCTTCTAGGGCCCTCTGCTCAGCGGTGACCTTTGCTTCAATGGCCGCCGTGAATTGGCTGGAGAACTCGTAGTTCCTTATCTGAACGCTAACGACTTCTATGTTGAAAGCGCCCAATCTTTGCTTCAGAATGCGCTCGAATTCCAACTTCACCTCAGATCTCTTTGTTATGAGTTCCTCCGCTCTGAATAGCGCAGTGGTCGCCTTTATTGATTCATCGATGTTGGGAATGACTATTCTGTCCTTATAGTCTTGCTTGAAGTTCACATATATTTCCTTAAGGTAGGAGGGATTCAGCCGGTAATTGACTGCTATCGTCGCCGTAACTTCCTGCAGGTCTTGGGAGGCAACGCTCTCCGTGGCCTCAGCTTTCTGGATCGTTACATCCATGAGTTCAACACGTTGCATTATTGGAATGACGAAACTCAGACCCTCGCTTCTGACGTCAGTTACCTCTCCCCAAGTCAGCACAATACCCCTACTTCCAGCGGGGACAACCACGGCTGATCCGATTACTATCAATACCACGATGATTGCGACTGCTATAATGCCGGCTATCCTTACTGCTCCGGATATTGCGGTTCTCAACTCCGCTCCTTCTGCTCTCATCTTTTTCCTCACCTCTTCTTTCTGAGACACCTCGCTCTCTTCTCGACAGGTAGTCTCCACCTCCTGCTCATCATCTCGAACAGGTTTGTAATCGGACCGCAGATTCAGCCACAGTGCCCGAATGCCCATCGATATAGGTCTTTACCTGTATCATCATCAGAAAGCACAAGCTAGGCAACGTAGGATCTGCCATTCCGCTTTTTCTATGAATCAACGCACTGAGGTCTGATATTCCTTCTAACATCTGGAATCTGCGGCCGAGTTGTATGAGTTCCTGAATCCGCGCGGGCGCGCTTCCGCAGACTTGGTATGATGATGATCCATTGGATGCCATTGTCCTTTCCTATGAGCGAACGGAAGTGGGTTGTGTGATAGAGTCAAGGCCGATTGCAGTGTTGATAATGGAGGATGAGGGAGGCACAGATCCGAAGATACTATCCATTCCAATAAGAGATCCCCGATTCGATGGTATATCAGACATCAAGGATGTCCATCCCCACAAGCTAAAGGAGATACAGGAGTTCTTCGAGACATACAAAAGACTTGAGCCTCACAAATTCGTGAAGTTCAGGGAATGGACGGACGCACAGAGAGCTCAGAAGATAATCAGGTATGGCATCGACCTTTTCGCCAAAAAGAAATCAAGTTGATGGTGACAGAAAGCTAGACCTCGTAGCGGCTGAAGAAGATATGTTTGAGGACCTCAACCAGCAGGAAGTAGGCTGCAAGTATTCCGAGCATCAACGCGAAGAACCAAAGAGGTGGCTTCGCAAACTCAAATAGGCTGCCTATAGGCGAGAAGATGACTAGCACTGTAATCGAAGAAACGGCAATAGCAGCAATTATCATCAGATTACTCGGCTTTGACTCATAGAACTTCCTCTTTGTCCTTATGGAGAACGTCACAAAGATCTCTGAGAGAACCGATTCCATGAACCATCCTGTCCTGAAAATCTCCTGATCCGCGTGAAGGACGTATATGAGTGAACTGATCGTAGCCATGTCGAATATGGAACTGATAAGGCCGAAGAAGCCGATGAAACGCGCTATCGAACCGATCTGCCATTTCCTTGGCTTCAGAAGGCCTTCTTGGTCGAGGTTGTCCGTGGATATGGACAGAAGAGGAGCATCCGAGAGCAGGTTGATCAACAAGATCTGTGAAGGAAGAAGAGGGATGAATGGAAGAAATAAGGATCCAACGGCCACAGTGAACATATTTCCAAAATTCGCGCTTGTAGTATTCATGATGTACTTTGTCATGTTGCCGAATGCTCTTCTTCCTTCGACGACCCCGTCAGCAATGACATCAAGGCTCTTCTCAAGAAGTAGTATGGAGGAAGCCTCCTTTGCGACCTGAACTCCCGAGTCAACTGAGATTCCTGCGTCAGCGAGTCTGAGTGCCGGGGCATCATTGACCCCATCTCCGAGGAATCCGACAACATGGCCATTCTTCCTAAGGGCATCGACAATGGCTGACTTCTGCTCGGGTGTTACTCGTCCATACACATCGTGTTCATCGACCACCTTTCGGAATTCCTCCTCTTTCATGTCTTCGAGTTCCATGCCTGTGATGACCTTTCCCTGTATGTCCATCCCCAGACGACGACAGATTTCGGTAGTAACCACGGGATCATCTCCGCTCAGAATCTTCAGCCTTATGCGAAGTGACTTCAGTCTGGCTATGGCCTTCGCAGCATCTTCCTTCGGAGGATCTGACAAGACTATCAAGCCTATGAAAGTCAACCCAGTCTCATCGGCCACCGAGTAGTCGGGCTTGGATTCGATTTCCTTGTAGCCTATGCCAATCAGTCTAAGTCCAAGGCGAGTGTATTCTGACATCAGTGAATCCAAATCCCTCCTCGCCTCAAGCAAGGACCTCGTTTTTCCATCAATAGACACACTAGTGGATACCGCAAGGATAGCCTCTGGCGCACCCTTTGAGATCAAGGTCCTCCAGTCATCCATTTCAACGACATAACTCATCCTCCTTCTATTGAATCCGAATGGTATCTCATGGACTTGCTTGCAGTCCTTCAGACTTGCTTCTTCAATCCCTGTTTTCCGGGCATAATTCCAGATAGCAACATCGATGGGATTTCCTATGACTCTCTCGCCCTCTAGAACCGCAGAGTTACATAGCAGAAAATACTTCATGAGCTCCGGCTTCGGATGGCCCTCAGGATCGACCATATTCTCAACACTCATTTCGTTCTGCGTCAGAGTTCCTGTCTTGTCAGTGCAGAGCACATCCACATTACCAAGGTCTTCTATGGCCTCAAGCCTCTTGACGACAACCTTCTTCTTTACTAACCTTAACGCGCCATCCGACAATCCCACCGTTATTATGACTGGCAAAGCCTCCGGTATGATCCCCACCGCAAGGGCCAATGAGAAAAGCAATGAGTCGAAGATTCCGCGACCCAGAATGGAATTCACCAGGAATACGAAAGTTGTCAGCAACAGAATGACCTTAACCAGAAAGCTTCCGAAACTTGCTATGTTCTTCTGAAAGTCTGTCCTTGGTGGCAGGAGGGAAAGGCTGGTCGCTACTCGGCCGAAATATGTCATTTTGCCCGTGCTCACAACTACTCCCATGCCGGTGCCATTTGTCACCTCAGATCCCATAAGGAGGGTGTTGGACAGTTGATGAGGCAGAGGCTTCTCATAAAAGATCGGCTGGATTCCTTTTTCAACCGAGGTTGATTCCCCCGTCAGAACTGATTCATTCGTTTGTAGCTCGTCGGCTTCCATCAACCGGATGTCTGCAGGAACAACATCACCAATCGCAAGGTAGACAACATCCCCCGGAACCAGTTCCCTAGTATCAATCGCTTGTCTCTTTCCGTCCCTCAGAACGAACGCCCTGTATGATATATACCTCCTCAATTCGTCGACAGCTTTCTCCGATCTGTATTGCTGTGCAAATCCCAGCAAGGCATTCACGAAGACTATGATGACTATGATTATTGCCTCCGTTGTCTCTCCTAGAAGGCCGGCGATCGCAGCAGCGAAAACCAACACATAAACAAGTGGATTCGTCAGCTGGGAAATGAGGAGATCAAGAGTCGTTCTGCGTCCCACTACCGCTACCTCATTGCGGCCATAGTCTCTAAGCCTGCGGGCCGCCTCGGCTACATCGAGCCCTTCTGCGGAAGCATCGAGCGATCTAAGGACTTCCTGTGCGTCCACTCTCCAGTACTCGATATCCTTCCGCATGGGCTTCGGCTGCCCCTCGGGCCCTTATACGCTTGTCGTCGAGTTGGTCGTGGATGGAAGCGATTCTGGGACTCCTTGTAGGATGCGCCGCGTTCCGTCAGGAAGGAGAATGTGGGGGTATCCCATACTCCGAGGATCATGGGGCCACGAAGGCGATCTCGATAGAGCTTGATGGTAGAATACCAATCTACAAGGACCTGCACATATGCAACTCCTTCGAGGAGGAGATCCTCGGGGTTCTGGATTCCTATGATCAATGGAAGATACCGGAAGCAAGGGGATTGTTCGGAAAGCGAGCAAGGGGACCAATAGATTGGGCAAGAACCAAGGGAATAGGGCCCGATCCGAAAGGCTATTTCAGAATCTCCGATCTATCCCTTGATGTTCCTAGGAGGGCAGGATGCTAAAGCCGTTGACTCACTCGAATCCTCAGATCAAGGACGAATAGAATCATGTTAGGGCTGATTGTCGGAAAAGGATAAAAGAGGCACGGCCGGTTCCGACGAGCGATCTTGGCTTCTAAGGTTGCCATCGTTAGGCTGGGAAATGATATTGAGGGCTCGGTCAAGCAAGCAATCGATCTAATAGGAGGAATCGATGACATCAACGTCAGGCAAAGGCAGGTTGTCGTCAAACCTGGAATCTTCGATCATAGGAGGAAGAATTATCCAACTGTCAAGGTCATAGACGCGATTGTGCGTAGGTTCGGCAAGGCCCAAAAGATATTCCTTGCAGAGTCCGACAACTATAGGGGCACAGGATCTGAACGTCTCAAGGTCTACGAGAAGCTCTTCTCAAGGAAAGTCGTACCTTTCAATCTTTCTGAGGATCTGGATGTCAGTGAGATGCAGATAGCAGGGGAAAAAATGGCACTATCCCATATTCTATTCAAGCCAAATGTCATAGTGAGTGTTCACGTGCCGCGGTCCTTCGAGAAAGGGGCAGTCCTGAAGAATCTCTTTGGCTTCGTCCCGGATAGAAAGAAGCTCAGGTTCCATAAAAAGCTGTCGGACGTCATCTTGGACATATACGGAGCAATAGGCGGAATTGATTTGGCTGTCTTGGACGGCACTGTGATCTATCCGTCTCCTTCATCTTCAAAAGGCAGGAAGGCAGACCTCTTTCTGGTTGGTAGGGATGCAGTCGCAGTCGAGACAATAGGAGCGAAGCTCGCTGGATTAGATCCGTCCGCCATGGACATAATACAGAAGGCTTCGAAAAGGGGCTTCGGTGAAGGTAACATTAGAAGGATAGAAGTTGTAGGAAGCGATCTCAGCGAGATCGAAGAGGACATCATCAAGAGGAAATAGATGGCATATCGACACCATGACGCGTGCCTCAGCTCTGTAGCTCCATCACACAATGCCAGAATGAGTGATAGGTGTTAGGCACTGATCTTTCTAATGGGGGTCTTTCCCAGTCATCGCAACTTGACAATCTGTTCGTCAAAGCCAAAGCCCTTTCTTCCATTGCAGATGAAGCAGACATGAGCCTCGTGCAGTCTGAGCAGCTGCTCGGGCGTTTCCCTATAACCCATGATCCTGTTTCCTTCTTTGTTGACTTGTTCAGTGAAGTAATCTCCTAGCACTTCAAAAAAAGAAAAGAGGAGTGGTCGAGTCGCACCAATCGTCGTCACCGTATCCCCTTGTCCAGACAGTCTCGCTTGCGCCAGCTCCACGCGAACTCGGCAATGACATCTGACGGGTCAACCTCTGATGGTTAATGAGTCTTTCATGCGTAAAATAAGTGCTGTCGGAGTGAGGGTCTGGGCTTTGAGAGTGCAGGTGCGATCTCATGGTGTTGGAGAGTACCTCGATCTCAGGTGGCACATTCGAATTGGCCGTCTCAAGACGTAGTTCATTCCGGATATGAATAGATCGAGTATGCATTCACGACGGAATCGTAGATCCTCTCGTATTGATTATAGATTGCTGAGTAGACCTCATGGCGTTCTTCGTTCGGAAGATAGCTCTTTCTCACCTTGACCAGATCCTGCGCTGCCTTGTGTAAGTCAGAATACTGTCCGGTCCCGGCGCCTGCTAGCAAGGCGGCTCCCAGCGCCGCGGCATCCTCAACCTTCGGAATCGATATCGTCATTCCAAGGATGTCCGCCTTCATCTGATTCCAGATTTCGCTTTTCGTTTCGCCCCCAACCATATTAATCCTTCTCACCTGTATGCCAAGATCACTGAGAAGTCCGAAAGACTCCAGATACTGGAACGTTACACCTTCGAGTAAGGCCCTAACGAAGTGCGCTTTGGAATGTGAAAGACTAATCCCGAAATAGATACCTCGGGCCTTCCTGTCGAACTTCCGGGAAAAGACTCCTGCCAAATATGGGTAGAAGAAGAGTCCATCTGCGCCGGGACCGATCTCCTCAGCCTGTCTAACCAGAAGATCGTAGGAACTAATCGAGGTCCTGTCAGCCCTCTCTTTCTCCTCTTTTCCGAACACATCCCTGAACCAACGGAGAGATGCGCCAGTTGTTGCCATTATGATCTCATATTCCCAGGCGTTGGGGATAACATGGCAGCAACAGTCTATCCTGCCTTGCTTATCAATGGATGGTTGTCGTAACGGCACCTCGATGACGGAACCAGTTCCAGTTCCTATGTTCACCAGACCTTCAAGCGTTACGCCCGCTCCCAAGCATTCACAAGGACGGTCTCCTCCTCCGTTCACAACGGGGAGGCCCTTGGGAAGTAGGGTCTCCTTCGAGGCTAAGGATGAGATCTCCCCGACCACAGCTGATGATTCCTTTGCGTCAGGTAACTTGTCGATTGGGACTCCAATTGCAGAGCAGATCTCCTCTGACCATTCCCTCCTCTTTATGTCGAACAACATGGTTCTGGAGGCCATAGAGTAGTCCGTGACCTTCTCTCCGGTCAATTTGTGAACGATGTAGTCCTTCGCGCAAAGAAGGGCTGAGGCCCGGTCGAATGCTTCTGGAACATTTTCCTTCAGCCAGAGGATTTTTGATGCAGAGAAAATGGGATCGATTCCAACACCGGCGATCGAAAGTACCCTTTCTTCGTTGATATTCTGCTTGATCTTCTCGGCTTGAGCTCCGGTCCTTTGGTCGAGCCATATGATGCTATTATACAACTCTGCACCATTCTTACCTATGGGAACAATCGCCTCCCTTTGGGAATCGACCGAAAGACCAACAATGGAATTGGTCTCTATGCCTGATTTAGTCAGGCATTCCCTGACGGTCTCGACGACAGCACTCCACCATTCGGTCGGACATTGTTCAGCCCATCTTGGCTTCGGATGATAGACAGGATATTCCCTGAATGCCTCGACCGCCTTCTCCCCCTCTAGATTGAACGCAACCGTTTT
The DNA here is from genome assembly GCA_964408285.1 of uncultured Nitrososphaerota archaeon. Taxonomy (GTDB): domain Archaea; phylum Thermoproteota; class EX4484-205; order EX4484-205; family JAAOZO01; genus CAYOYV01. The sequence continues at coordinate 50,473 of CAYOYV010000010.1, forward strand.
GCAACCAGAGGTGCCAAGATCTATGCCTATGAGGTACGGGGCCATAGGTCTTGTTTTCTCTTCTCTATCTATCGACATAAGGGTTTCCCGATCGAGACTTGTCGGATTCGCCCAACCCCCAATCAGATTGTGTATTGCTTGTGAGAAATCTAGCCCTGCAGGATTACTCTCTTCACCAGGTCCAGTATGTCTGCTTGATCGCCCAGTTGTCTTGCCTTCTCAAGCTCATTCTTCTTCGAATATATGAGTAGAGCCTTCTTGGCCAGATTCGCGAATATCTCCTTGGACAGATACATCGCCTTCACAGGATCCATCCTGTAGGTAAACTGATCCTCGCCAAACCATCCGTCGTATCCAGTATCTATTGCTGCATAAATGAAGTCAACCATTCTCCAAATGTCGCCCGTCCCAACCACCCTGTCTTCATCATTGCTATGGAGCTTTGCGGTATTGATGTGGAAGTTGACCAATGGAACTCCAAATGCCCTCAGAGCATAGACTGTTGCTGCTGGCTCAACTGCATACATCTGCTCATGGCCATAGTCTATGCAGACCCCCATATTCCGTCCTCCTGTATTCTCATTCACAGTCCTAGCGACCAAGGCAGAGAGATGGGTAGTGGGTACAACCATGTTTCCTTCTCTTGGTTCATGAAGCTTAGCCTCAATCCCAAAAACCAGACCTGCCTTCTTTGCTCGCTTGTTGATTTTCTCGCAGCCCTCGATGAACAGCCTCAGTTGCTTTCCATAGTTGACCTCGAAGTTGTAGTCCCACCCATCGGCTCCCGGCCATAGCGCGACGCTCCTGCAATTCATGTCTTTTGCGATTTCAACTGCTTGGAACGCGATCTCAAGCGCATCTTCCCTGGTCTTACGAGAAGGATTAGTGATACCTCCCATCTTCCATTTTGGATCAGTCCAAAGGTTCGTATTCATGTTAGTCGGGATAAGGCCGAGTTCCTCAATCGTGTTCTTCACCTGCAGCATCATACTTCCGTTCTTGTGGCACTTCGCATCTATGAATAACGAGTCGTGCAATTCCACTCCCTTGATTCTGGCCCTCTTCACCCTCTTCAGTTGAGATACTATGTCGCTCTTGAAATCCGGATTGTTGATGTTGTATCCCCCGGTAGCGAATCTATCTAGGAAGTCGCCGGATGCCCAATGTCCGGCTGCAAACCTTATCCCGAAATCTTCAAAGAACTCGTCGATCATAGGTCCCTCAAGATATCCCGAATATTCTGGACCCAATTTGTTCAGGGCCTTTGTGTCTGTTCGCATTTTCTCCGCAGTCACCTTTTCCACTCAAAATTATTAAGCCTTGGCACGCGGCAGGGCTTTGTTTCGGATTCCCGCCGGCCGGGGATAAACAAGAACGATGGAGGCCATGCTAGAGCTCTCTCTGCGCCGTGCACTTCTGATCATTTCGGCGAAATGACAAATCCTTGGCTCAAGGAGTAAAGCTTCGACCCAGCTACATGATGAGATCTACTTTCTTGAAGGCAATAGTATCAACTAATCCCTTGTCGGTTATTCTAAGTTCCGGAATCACCGATAGCGAGAGGAGGGACATCGTCATGAATGCATTGTGGAGATTGCAGCCCAGCGTCTTCCAGGCGCCGGTCAGCTTGGCGACGGAGTCGCTCACCCTTCCAGCGCTTGCGGTTGACATAAGCCCGGCAATCGGCAGTGGAAGAATAGCAAGAACCTTCTGATGGTTGACAGCTATCATTCCCCCCTTTGCTGATGACAACTTGCGTGCCGCAAAAACCATGTCTTCGTCGTTCGTGCCAATTACTAATAGATTGTGACTATCATGGGCGACTGTTGAGGCAACCGCACCTTCTCTGAATCCAAATCCTCTTACGAATCCGAGTCCGATGTTTCCGGTTCCCCTATGCCTCTCGATAACCGCGACTTTTGACAAGTCCAGATCCGGACTCGCCTTTATCTGCTTGTCCGTGACCTTGACTTCCTCGATGATGTGTCTCGTCATCGTACTCCCTTCTATTATCTGGATAACCCTTATTGTGGCGGATTCTCTCTGAGATCTGATTCTTAGATCATCGCATCCGGGTAGACTCCCTAGCTTCATGGTGTTCATTGACCAATCGGGATAAGTTGTTTTCGTCAATCGGACTATGATCTTCCCCTGTCTTGCAACCAATCGTCCATCAGCAATCACCTCGTTTGCTTTCGCCCAATTCAAATCGTCGAAGAGAACAATGTCAGCGCACCCGCCATGAGGCCATTCAGGAAGTATATGGGATAGAAATCAGCGAAATAGGTCCCAAGGTTTTTCTCTCTCTTGAACCCACTGCAGTGGAAGAACAACTTGTCGGGGTATTTCTGAGCCTCCTGCACAGTCTGATCCATGAAATCGAAGCTAGTTGTGAAGACAACATCAACCTTCTGTTGGTTTATCAGTCCATCTATCACTCCGGGCGCATCAGCCGCTGATACGCTCTCTACATAGATTGTGTCCACCCAGGGGAAAAGGCCTTGGACGTATTTCCTGCCCACGTCGTGGGCATGACTCCATCCATAATCGCCTATCGGTCCGACATAGATAAATGCCACCTTTATCTTCTTCGCGTAGATCGTCAAGTTGGCAGTGAGAGCTTCATTTTTCTGTTGGATCGTATTGTAATTCTGCTGCAAAGCTTTGTATTCGCTCTCTGCGATTTTTCCCAGACCCCCTGCCAGATAACCGGCCAAAAGAGCCACTATTATTCCCACGATCAAAATGATGTTCAGGCTGCCGGAACTTCGACCACTCGCGGAATTCTCGCTCATATATAACTAGCTTTTCTTTGCCTTATCAAGGCTTGGAATCGAAAATGAGGTAAAATTTATGCAAACACGTAACCGGCTTCGAGATTCTCATGAGGCATGAGCGCATCGAGAAGCTCGTGAGAGACCTCCAGGACGAGACCCATTGACCAGGAGCTTATATCCTAGATCGACATGAGCGTTCCGAGGTATGTGCTACGAGAGGGGACTGTCTGCGATTCATCTCGAGGAGGCCGATCGCATAGCACAGATAGAGTTCATCCAGCACACTGATTTTGTCTCTAGGAAATCCGGCATCGATCCGTTTAAGGATCGCGATAGAGCAGTCAGGGATACATACGATTCCCTCGACTTGGATATGATATGGGCCACTTGGGATCCAATTCACCCTTGGGACTTGGTGGGCAAGGAAGCTAGTGATCTTCCAATCTCTCCGCCAAAGAGATTCTTTGGCGTTCCTTCGACTGCTCGAAATAATCAACGCATTGCGGAGAGAACTGATTCATGGTCGAAAGCCTTCCCAACGACATGGAGAACGGAATTCAATATCAGATCCGTGGAGGATGTCTTGGATTTTGATCCCGAGAACTTCTGGGAAATCCCAAATCAACAAGAGCTTGAGGAGTATTTCAGGGAGGAGCACACGAAGGTCCAGTCGTTCTACAGGAATCAGCTGGTTCCAGGCGGCAAATACCAGACCTGCTTCATGTGGCTGATCATGGCGTTCGGACTGGAACTCGCGGTGAAAGCGACATATAGGGATCCGAAGGGATTCGAGAAGTTGCTGAAAAGGTTTGGCAGCCTTTCTCACATGGAGTTCAAAGCATGGGCCCAGACTGAAATAAGGGCATTCATCAGCCATGACGACATCTGCTCCACATCAGGGCCATTCTTCTCACCAAAATGGCTACGCAGGAACGTTTTCCCCTGGTATGAGCGTCTGTGGAGCGAGCTCAGGTCAAAAGGAATAGCAGTCCTCTTCTGCTCTGATGGCAACATGACAACCATCGTTGATGAAATTGCTGAGGCAGGAGCGGATGGCTTCATACTCGAGGAATGCTGCGACTTAGCTCGCATAGCTGAAAAATACGGAAAAAGCAAAGTCATAGTTGGAGGAGTCGACATAGGCGTCTTGACCTATGGCACCGAACGTGACGTTGAGGAGGAGGTGAAAAGATGCATAAGATCATCAGGCAAGTATCCTGGTTATTTCATGAACGTCTCTGGTTCGATCCCCGACAATGTGCCTCTCGGGAATCTTGAAGCCTACTTCGACACCTGTAAGAAGTACTGCAAGCGACCCATTGGAAGACTATGAAGACTCCGGCCAGTCAGACTGCTATGCGGCTTTATGTATCATCTCTCCAGTATGACCAGATCGCGGATGACCATGCGGTGATCGCTAAACAATGATGTGATTCAGAACTAGGGCGGAAGCGTTCAGGAGTGAATGTGATAAGATACACCCGACTGTATTTCTCGTTCTTAAGAACAACGTGCCATTCAGGAAACCAAGTAGGAATACAGGTATCAATATCAAAGGATGACCTGACGACAAGTGTTTGTGGTGTAAAGACAGGAACAATATGGATTGAATGAGATTAGCGAGCATTGGCTTGCTCGAGAAGGTGGGATCGCCAAAGCTAGTGTAATGGCCAAGTAGAAATCCCCTGTAAGCAATCTCTTCGTACAACGGATACCAAATGACATCAGTGAATATCGTATATGGGTCGAATAAGTAGATGGATTGAAATGTCGGTTTATAGTAGAAGAATATCGGAAGATATATCAGGAGATCTGCAGCGAAGACGAAAAGGGCTACGCGCGTCGATGGCCAGAGATCTCTCGTTGTGAGGCCAATTGATTCCAGTGGCTTCTTCTCAACAAGAAGCACATAGAGAATGGGGAGCAATATCAGAGGATAGAACCAACCATCAAGCCAAAGTACAAAGATGATAAAGGCCGGAATGATTTTGGTTAGCATAAACTGCTTCCATTCTCCGGGCATACTTCTCCGAGGAAACGATGCAGAAATCGGCACTTAAGGCTGACGGGGCATCATGAGTCCATGAGAGAGATTCTCGCCCGCACGTTTTTTGGGTCCACGCAATAGGCTTATATCCAATTTTGCATAGGTTAGAATGAGATGGTCATGTTTTTTGGAACATGCCTATGCGAAAAAGACTGACGACGAAATATCCGTTGGGAATGATTTTCTTGAGAGGGTAATATCTGTCAAGGACAACGTCGCCAGAACTGTATGCCTCTATAATAAGATAGATGGAAGAAGAGAATTCCTAGAGAGTGTCGAATTTGAATTGGGCATCGAAGACAACAAGATACTTACAACCTACGACTTCACGTACGTGGGCCATGGAATTGAGGATGCAGTTCATGGAGGCAAGAAGCTGACCGTCCATCTGATGAACGAAGCTCTGTTCTTGGATATAGTATACGAGCTCTCGGACGGTGACTTCTACATGAGGAAGCACCTCGTTATCAGCAGGAACAACAGTGTTGGGTGCAGTATTGATCATGTTGATGTTGAACGGCTTGGTGGGGAATCTTTCCTTTGGCGTGGAGATGTTCTTGTTCCAGAAGGGCTCGGACAGCCGATCTATATAGGGAATATGTTCTTCGGTCTGGAATATCCTGGAGCGGAATCCACTTTCCCTCCACTCAGATTACGTCATTACCCAAAGGCAAGAATCAATGACTGCGTGCAAAGCAAGGTGGCAGTCTTCGGAGTAGCGCCGAAAGGCAAGGTGTCAGATTGGTTCCTTCATCGATATCTTCCGAGAATCCGGATCCGGCCCGCGAAACCATTCATCATCTACAATGCATGGCATATCGGCCACTTGGATCTCAGCATAGAGAGATTGGACGGCGAGATTGAAGTATTCAGAAAGATCTTCTATGAGAAGCACGGACTTTCACTAGATTCGTTTGCGTTGGATCATGGTTGGCATGACTATGCGAGCATATGGAGTGTTGACAGCAGGAAATTCCCAGAAGGCTTTGAACCCCTCGTCAGTAGGCTCGATGGGATTCATACTCATCTTGGGCTCTGGCTGAGCTTACCAGGTTACCTGAACAGCCTTTGGGGCAAGAAGGAAGGCTTGGAGGTTATCAGAGAAGATGAACTATATGGCCGCTACTGCATTGCTGGTCCAAAATACCGCTCCAGATTGAAAGAGATCCTCGGCTATTATATCAAGGAACTGAAGGTTAATTACTTCAAGTGCGACTACAATGATTTCGATTGCCAAGACCCCAATCATGGTCATCCGGTGGGTAGACCCGCAAGAGATGCTGTAATCGATGCCTACATTGACGTTCTGGAATTCATTAACTCATGCAACCTTTCGATTTTTGTCGCCTTAACTAGCGGGGCGTTCCTAAGTCCATGGTGGTTGATGTATGTAGATTCTCTATGGCTGGGAGGCCGTGATTGGCAGGCCCTTACAGAATTGAGATCGCCCCATCCTAGAGACCTAGCGATCAGCTACCGGGACAAGATCATGTATGACAATTTCGTTGACAAGAAATATCAGTTCCCCACTTCAGCCCTAATGACTCATGGGATTACCAAGGGAGCAGACAGTCTCCTTGGAGCAGGAGAGCCGTTGCAGAAGTTCTGTGATGATGTCATGATGACTTTATGCCGTGGAATAGCCAAGTGGGAAATGCTAATTGATCCACACGTGCTGACAGATCAGGAATGGGATTTTCTCGCCAGGGCATTCAAGTGGGCAAAGAGGAATTGGAACCTTCTGTCCAGAACGACAATGTTCGGGGGCACACCTGAGAAGGCAGAGATCTACGGATACGCCCACTTTCAGGGCGAATGTGGAATCATTTGCATTAGAAATCCGTCATTGGGAACCATGAAGGCTGAGGTCCGAATTGACGAAAACATGGGATTGGAGGAGAAGAAAAAAGAGGATTATGGAGTCAAGCTCATTTACCCCCGCGGAATGTCTCTGGAGAATATTTACCACTATGAAGAACAGGTCGAATTGGAGCTTGAGGGATGTCAGGTGATAGTAGCTTATGTGGGTCCTCGCGAGCAGATTCAGAAATGGCAAGGACTATAGAGAGAGAACGAGGATGCACCAGACGCCGGCCTGCCTGAAGACTACTATCTGCCTGATCTGATTAAGTGCAGGAGATCCAGAGACATATTGCCAGAGAACCGATCCGCCTTGGCCAATTCCTAATAGATCAATCTGCTATTATGCTTAAAACTTTCCTCAATGGAATGTGGACTGAATGACAATGAGTGGAAATGACTTCCTAGCCTTTGATCTAGGAGCTGAGAGTGGAAGGGCCCTAGTGGGGAGTTTGGTGGCCGACAAGGTGCATGTACAGGAGATACATAGGTTCACAAACATTCCTGTCAGAATGGGAGGTAGCGTGTTCTGGGATGTTCCGCGTCTGTGGAACGAACTGAAACCAGCGATTTCACTTGCTCAGACCAAGTGCTCGGGGTCATTGACCTCAATTGGAGTCGACACCTGGGGGGTGGATTTCGCCCTAATAGACAATTACGGGGAGCTGCTCGGGAATCCTCATCACTACAGGGATGCCAGAACAGAAGGCGTGATGGAGCAGCTATTCAAAGTCGTCCCGAAGGATGAGGTATACAGCAGAACTGGGATCCAGTTCATGAGACTGAACACCTTGTATCAATTATATTCCATGGTTCTTAGGAAATCCAAGATACTCGCATCAGCATCCCGGTTCCTTATGATGCCAGATCTGTTCAATTTCTGGCTGTCGGAATTGGCTATTTCAGAGTTTACGGATGCGACTACGACCCAGTTCCACAATCCAAGAAAGGGGCAATGGGATTTCGAATTGCTTCAGAAACTGAATATCAGAACGGACATATTCCCGGAGATAGTGAGCCCTGGGACTCTGCTCGGCAAGATATCAAGTGGCTTGGCAGCTGAGTTGAACATCGACAAGGAGATCTCCGTTGCGGCAACAGCCTGTCATGACACGGCTGCTGCTGTCGCGGCAGCTCCTCTTCAAAAGAGCAGTTCAGCCTACATAAGCTCAGGAACCTGGTCACTTGTGGGTGCTGAAGTTGAAAAGCCCGTGATAACGGAGAGATCTCTTCAGCACAATTTCACAAACGAAGGAGGAGTCTTCGGCAAATATAGATTGCTGCGCAATGTTCAAGGCATGTGGTTGGTTCAGGAGTGCAGGAGGATCTGGGCTTCGCAGGGCAAGGACTTCTCCTATGAAGAACTAGTCCAACTTGCCACTAGATCCAGGCCCTTCACCTCGTTCATTGACCCAGACGATCAACGGTTCATCGCACCTGCAAATATGGTTGAAGAGATCTTGGCGTACTTGGTCAATACAAACCAAGACAGGCCAAAGAACGAGGGCGAACTTATCAGGACAATACTAGACAGCCTAGCCTTGAAATACAGAAAGATCATCTCTCATCTTGAGGATCTGACCGGCTCGAAAGTCGATCAGATTAGCATTGTGGGGGGAGGATCTAGGAACGCTTTGCTGAATCAGATCACAGCTGATGTATGCGATGTTGATATCATAGCAGGACCAGCCGAGGCCACCTCGGTCGGGAATGTCCTCATGCAGGCTGTGGCGTCGAAGGTCATATCAACCCACAAGGAACTCAGGTCCACGGTGAGAAATTCGACCGAGCTCAGGAAACACGAACCAAATCCAAAGATCGAAGTGGATGATGTCTATAACAGATTCATGAAAGTCACTGAAGGGGGAGCGCCCTGACCTATCGGGGAATCAATGGTGGGCTTCAGCCTCCGATTCTCTTCGTCAAAAAAGCCGCCTAGTGAGCCAGAATACCTAGTCAATTGTGCGAAATCCATTGAAATAGCGGCTGCCGAAATCCACTATTCTACCTCCCTTCACTTGCACGCCTTCCCTCCTCAGGACCAGGATCTTGCGACTGATACCTTTCACTCCTCCATAGCCGCCCAGTCTTCCATCGCTGTAGACAACTCTGTGACATGGCACGACTGGAGCGCAAGGATTGCTTCGCATCAATGCACCTATGGCCCTCGGTGAATCAGGATGGCCCGCTGCCTTGGCCAAAGCCCCGTATGTTGTGACTCTTCCCTTCGGAACTTGTTTCAGTAACCTATAGACGAGGATTCGGTCAATATGCGAACCTTTCATCGGCAGTCGATGATCTCGCCAACGGTATTTAATCTTGTTTGGGCAAGGACGCATCCGGTTATTGCTTTGCTTAAAAGCACAAGTTGAATGGGGTGTGTTGATGAAGTGGCCCAAGGGCATTCCATGGTTACCGTTGGTCGCATGTCTGGTCCTCCTCATCATTCTGACGGCATTTGCTTGGCATGCTTTCCAAGATGGAGGGATATTGACAATTAGAGACCTAAGATTCAGGACAAGGTTGATGAAAGGAGAGAAGCAAGAAATAACGGTGGCAGTAGTCTCCAAAAATATCTCCACCGTCACTCTAAGACTGAACAGCTCCATAGTAGATCTAGAGAAACTACAGGATCTTAAGAACGGCACGCTAATATACGGACTTACATTCGATCCATCTTCGATCTCCAAAAAGGAAGGCAGATTCCAAGCAGATCTGATCGCGAGGGATGGAACCGGAAATGAAGCCAAGTCTCAGCTGGCGTTTGACGCAAATCTTGAGCCACCGAAGGTGGGGGATCTAAAGACCGAGAGGATTTCTGCCGGGAAGTTCTCAATCTCTGTGACGGTTCAGGATGACAATCCTGCGAAGGCATTTCTACAATTTCAGAATGGAAGCCGAATTGCGATGGCCAATTCAGATAATCGATATTACGCCGAGCTTCTGACATTTCGCACATTGGACTTCGTCCTGATTGCCTACGACAAGTACAACTTGACTTCTTCCATAGCTGGAAAGGTGGTTTCATTTAGAAAGGGGGTAAGCCTGTCTCCGAGGAGTTTCCAATCGGAGGATTTCAATGATTTTCTGGGAAAGGTAGGTCAGGTTGGATCAATCCTGAGCTGGGTTGGTGACTGGAGCGAGTTAGTGAATGTCGAAAAAGGGGCCCCCTGGGTCTTGGCTCGCCTAGCAGAAGTCTATGGTTACATCCCTTTGATCGTTGTGCAATTCTTCAGGCAATCTGATGGCCATCTTCTAAGACCTCTCGATGAAACGACGAAACAGAGCTACAAGACAAGTGCTTCCGCCTTTGCTGAAAGATACAGACCTCAATATCTGGGAATCGGGGTGGAGATTAACATACTCCATGAAAGATCGCCTGCTGACTTTGAGGCTTTTGCCAAGTTCTTCGGAGAAGTTAGCAAAGCCGTCAAGGAAAAATCGCCGACCACGCGTGTTTTTACTGTTTTTCAGCTTGAGAAAATGAAGGGGATGGGGGGTGGACTATTCGGCGGAGAGAACGACCCTAAGAAAGCGGAATGGCATCTATTGGAGGATTTCGCTGGCTATTCGGATGTTGTTGCCTTCACGACGTATCCAGACTTGATATACAAGGATCCGTCAGATATCCCCAATGATTACTATTCTGAAATCAGGATGCGAACATCGAAGCCAATTATATTCACAGAAATCGGGTGGCACGCTGATGCAAGCCCATTGGGATGGGAAAGCAGCGAAGAAGAGCAGGAAAGATACGTATGGCGTTTCTTCAGTCTCACAAGTAGTCTGAACATGGAGGTCTCAATCTGGAGTTTCGTATACGACCAGAATGTGAGTGAACCCTTTTGCAGCATGGGCCTGCTCAAGGCAGACGGATATCAAAGACCTGCTTGGAATGCATGGGTAAAGGCGTGATGCTAGATCCGATGAGAATATCTACCTTGCGAATATATCCGGCCTGCGTAACTTGGCCACAACGAATCCCTCAAGTAGCGGTCGGTCGATGAATATCTGGGTCCCGACCCAGGCAATCAAGACAGTAGGAAAGGAGAAGTGCTTGGACTAGCAAAGGAATGTTGTGGATCGGTGCGCATGTCCGTCTAGGAGCCGCGAATCCAAGAGTAAACTCGGAATCGTGCGTTCCGCCGATAGATAGATAAGGGCTGTCATCGGTCCACGAATACCTTATGACTGGAGAGCAATCAGATCCAAGGGGGTCACCGAACGAAGACATTACAGTTCTGGAGTTGACAACTGGGATTCTCAATGATTTCTTGGAGTTCTTTGACCATAGTGCCTTCTGCGATAATCCCTCCTGGTCTGGCTGCTATTGCGTCTACTATCACACAGACAATCAGGAGGAATGGGAAAAGAGGACCGCATCTGAAAATCGTGATGTGGCCATTAGACTGATCAAGGAGGGAAGGCTACAAGGGCTATTGGCATATCTGAATAAGAAGCCCGTGGGCTGGTGTAATGCGGCTTCCAGGAATTCCCTACCGAGGCTCGCGATTTCCCGGGATCTTCGCGTCGAAGATGCTGAAAGGATTGGCTCGATTGTCTGCTTTGTGGTGGCGAAGCCACATCGCGACAGGGGGATTGCAAGCCGTCTTCTGGAGGCTGCTTGTGACTCATTTTCAGCAAGGGGATTCCCTTTTGCAGAAGCATATCCTCTGAAGCATGCGGAATCAGATGCTGCCAACTTCCCAGGGCCACTTCGAATGTATCTCAAGCAAGGATTCTCGGTCTTCCGTGAACTCGATCGATATCTGATTGTCCGCAAGCCCCTTCGGAAAGATGGCACCTAGGGCCTGGCTCGGGGCCGTCCAATAGCAAATGCCCTCCGCTTCTAATCCGGATCCCGACTCGCGCGATTGCGTGATCTCGCGCGGGCAATAGTTATTTCGTTCGTACGCGCGAACCATTCACAAGATTTATTATGCCAAGATGGATTCTTCATGGAAATGGGCGCCCAAGGCACGCCTGAAGATGAGGCAATGCATGGCAGACCATGCCCTTTGTGCAAGAACCTGATGTCTGTTGAAATGGCTGACGTGCAGGGATTAGCAAAAATCGCAATGTGCAAGTCTTGCGGAGCGAAATGGAAACTTTCAAGGGCTTCGCCGCCCGGCCCGATAGCTCTCAGACCAAGGTTGAGATGGCAGGCTGGGCGACAAAAAATGCTGATTGCGCAACTGATCGAACCTGGGAGCACCCAAGAGGGCAATCGATTGTTGGGCACAGCCAGGCCATTGCGATTCTGGAGTCAGATGTCTGGAACAGGACTCACCCGACCTGATTCACCCCAGATCATAAGAGAGGTCATAAAGATCAGGTGCAAATATTGCGACAACATATATGACATGAACCTAGGCAAGTGCCCGAACTGCGGAGCTCCCTCTTGATATCTCAAGTGACTCTGAACATTGGCTCCCAATGACGGTCGATTCAGACTGGTTCCGGTCATAGCTCTCTATTTTCTTGCACCGATGATCGGAGAGCTACTATCTGGATCCTCTCCTCCTTCCGAATTCTTCGCAATATCAGGTCTGATAATACTACCCGCTCTCTATGGAGCGGGGGCCATAATCGTGAGGGAGCTTACAATCTCTTGGAACAAAGGTTGGGGAACCATCTGGCTTCTGGGCGCCGCGTATGGGGTCATTGAGGAGGGTGTAATGGTCAAAAGCTGGTTCGACCCGAATTGGGTGGACCTCGGAATCCTCGGATCATATGGAAGGTGGCTTGGCGTGAACTGGATCTGGGCATTCATGCTCACCCTCTACCATGCATCCGTAAGCATTTCCATTCCCATCTTGCTTCTTGATCTCATCCAACCAGAGTTGAGGGGCATCAGGATCACAGGAAAGTGGTCACTCAGGGTAATAGGAATCATATTCCTTGCTGACGTGATTCTGGGTTTTGTCCTCTTCCCCTACCATGCGCCCCCGGTATTGATTGGATTTGCGTTAATCATTGTAGTTCTCCTATTCATGCTCGCTAGAACTTGGCCTGCAGATCCGTCCAAGGGTTGGATTCTCAGGCGCGCTTCTACTTATTTCTTCTTTGGCTTTGTCTCGATGGTCACCTTCTACGTCATATATGGTGCTCTGCCGCACATTTTGCCCTGGCCTCTCCTCGTCTTGGCGATCGCTATAGTGTATGTGCTGATCGTGAGATGGTTCCTGAAGAGCAGCCTGATAGGAAGCGCCAATGCATCAAGAGATTTCTGGCTCGTGGCAGGAGTCCTGGGCTTCTTCATTTTCCTGTCGCCCTTCCAGGAAATTGACAAGAACAGGATAGATAACCCTGCGGGAATGACGGTTGTCGGGTTGGCCTTCCTTGTCTTCCTTGCTTTGGTTTACCTGAAGCTCAGGAGAATAGCAGAGAACAGGCCAATCGCACTTCTGCCTCCGCCGCCACCTCCGCCATAATGCGGTTCTCCTCCCGACAAAGGCGCATCAAAGGAATCGGAGTAGATCCTAGGGCTCATACGAGCTCGCGCTGATCAGATTACACGCCTTTGCCAGCTATCTCTTTGTCAAGGATAACGCGAACGACTCTTTGTATACCGTTTCGTCTTGACTTGAGCGTTGGGAATCATGTCAGGCATTTATATTGTGCCGCTACATTGTACTCTGGTACAAACCTTCTGAATCGAGCGGTGCATCCTCATCGAAGACTTTTGGCGCGTAGAGGCCCTCGGTCCATTCAATGCTGGAATCACAAGGCTCGATTCATCTAATCGGAGTCGTTCGAGGAGAAGCTAGAGAGAGTCATTTCTCTGGCGCCTTGTTCCAAGAATTTAAATACCCTTCGCAAAATTCGAAGGCAATGCTTGACGAAGCAGTCAAAAAAGCGAGAAGAACAACAGGGCTGGCGGTTGTTTTCGTCAAGGAGCATCCGGCCTCGTTCTTCCTGCTCTTGTTCGCCGTTTCACTGCTCGTAGCAATAATTCACTTGGTGATGGGAGATAGCGCTGCCGCGAACGGTGCGGCGACGTATGGCTACTGCTTTCTGGTTCTGGCCGTGATATTTCAGGCGCTCCCAAACACCTTGATGAGCGTGTCCCTGCTGATCGCAGCGGTCGCTTCGCTTTCTGTGTTCGGGGTTCTCAGTTTGGATGTGTTGTCGTATCCGTCTTTCTTACTTTCCACAGCAACCATACTCTCTCTCTACTACGCGCTATTCCATGAGACTCGTCCGTTGGGATCCATCTCCTTCAGGGGCACCGCGATACCGACTGTCAAGTTAATCATCGAAGTCATGGTAATCCTCAGTCCTTTGGTTTCTCTAACCCTGGATCCAAACTCGATATTCGGACCGGTAAGAATGCTTCTCCTCTTTGTTACATTCACCTTCTCTATAGGTTATGTCGTACTGGAATTGATCGGTGGTAATATGCTTCTATCCCTCGATGATTTTTGCGTGGCCACAGGACTCGGAATATCCTTGACGGCGCTTGTCTCGATCCTCTTCTCCGCTGTTCGATTGCCAGTGGGTCTGTCAGTGTCACTAGTCTACGCGCTCATTGGCTGTATCTCGTTGACGAGAAGGTCGATCTCAGGTAGGTCCTTTGTGGAAAGGAATGCAGGTTTGGATTACAGTGCGTCTTCTATATCCTTGCTCATCTTGGTTCTTCTTTTCTTTCTTCTGGGCACAATCCTCGTCACGGGCAAGTCAGT
>CAYOYV010000011.1:0-59582 GCA_964408285.1 uncultured Nitrososphaerota archaeon
CATCGAGTCACATTCATCCAGCACAATTATCTTGAAAGGGACCTCAGCCATCGGGACGGATCTGGCAAATTCCTTGACCCGAAAGCGCACGACATCTATGCCTCTTTCATCGCTATTATGTAAAAGGACAGGAGTCGTTCCTCCCCAAAACACTTGAGCACCTGGAACGGAGAAATCATAAACGTAACCCTCATATTCTCTGATGTTGATGTTTCTGACCAGAACGGTTGAAAGCGGTGAATCTATTAGTTTCCTGATGTTCTTCAGATTCTCTCTTTGCATAGCGCTTAATTCATTCGAGCTGATTTTCTCTAGTAACTCGCGGGCAGTTTTCTTCGAAATCCTCTTGCTCTTCTTAGAGTACAGTTGGTGTCTTAGCGCATACCTGAATTTCGGCTTGAAACCGATTTCGTTGAATAGATTTGTCAGCGGCTCAGCCGGAACGAACTCAGTTTTGATATAGGAATAAGAAGGTAACTTCCACACGATTCTGGCTTCTCTCTTGAAGCATGATGTGTCTAGGCCTGAAATTCTCCCCAACCATGCGACATCAATGAGATTCTGTCTTGAGCTGGAGATGTATCTCACGAATTCACCCCAATCCCCACATCCATCCCCCATGTAGCCCTTCAAGAATTCATACCTGTTCTCCAAATTCGTTTCGAAAATGAATGAAGGAACGATCTTCACAGATGCGATGTGCTGACCGTTTGGAACGTAGAAACTGTCCTTGAAGAATTTTGCGACCTGCGTGTTGCACGCTCTCAATTGCACAGAGGAATATTTCGCTCGGTTGAATCCGGAACCTGACAAAATGGTTTTGCCCTGTAATCCAAAGCTCTTCTGTAGGATTTTCTGAGCCTTTTCTGCTGTTTCCATTTCCTGGGGGTAGCCGAAGCTGAAGATTACCTGTCCGCTGGTGTCTCCTCTGAAACCAACACAACCCTCTGCGAGATAAGTTCCGAGTAGCCAGCTCAGTTCGCCCGTAAGGACGAGTCTATCAAAGGTTTTTTTCACCTTCGGATTTGGGATCGTCCCCTTCAAGAAAGGCTGCGGCGAGTATTTCTTGAGATCAATTGCATTCTGATCTCCTTCCAGCGATGTACTGAAAGTTATCAGTAAATCGCCTTTGCCTAGCTCCGCAACTCTCTTGGAAATCAGATTGCCTTCTCCATCAACAGTGATGACGGAGTGATCGAGACTCGTTCTCACGATACCGCTCTCGTATCGAATCTCGGCGATCTTGCGCACCCTATGTCTTGAAATCAAACTTACCGATCTGAAAGCTATGGAGTAATTCTCGTCTACCGAAAGCGCTTCTAGATTGCTGGGCCTTGCGTAACTAGATAGATCGTCGGAAAAATAACGATTCGCGATTTCTCCGAAAGCGCTTCTTCTGACCACACCATTCTCCCTGATGAGTACAGGCGTTTCTGGTGTCACACTGGCATTGAGCTCAATGTAGTTGCCCTCAGGCTTCCCGTTGTAGATGTCATTCACAAGCGCCAGGGCAGCGGTCGTCTTTGAAGTGCCGGCCGGTCCAACGAATAGCAGATGCGGCATGCTCTTAGACTTGACGAACGTCTTGAGCTTCGAGACTATCTCCTCCCTATCCAAGATTTCCTCGATGGTCTTCGGCCTATACTTTTCAGTCCAGACCATCTCGCGCAAACTCATCGCTACGAATAGCGATTTCATTGGACGTATAAAGTTATATGGGCGTCTAGCCATTCAGATTCAATGCTTAAGGCAGAATTGTCGATAATGGATGACTTGGTCAGAAGAGGTCTCGATCGGATCGAGACAGACCAGATGATTTCCTTGGTGAAAGTGAATCCGAAAGAGGATTTCTCGTTTGCTTCTTCACTGGTCGGTCAGATCTCGCTGAAGAAATCGAATGTGGCCGAGGTCCCACTCTACGTGGCTAGGCAGCTTTTCGCAGAAGGAGCCGCAGAACCATTGGAGGGATTCCTCGACAGGAAGAAACTCGCCAGGATAAATTCAGAGGAGCGTTACAAGGAATATCGTCTGACGGACCTGCCTCCCTCTTTCTACTTCCATTTGAAGTATTTGGTCTCCTCTTTCAAGTCGCAGGCTGACGAGAGGAAGGCGTCCGAGATGGAATCGCTTGCAGCAGAAATAGTGGACCTGAGGCTGAAGAAGATACTGAGATATTGTCTTCTGCCATCTGCTTCGCCAGAACTCGGCAAATCCATGACGACGGAGGAGACTCATTTGTTCAACCTCTTGAGCCACATGATAAACTGCTGGAAGAAGGAGGTGATGGACCTTGGAGGAAAGTGAGCTAGGACTCTCAGAGCTTTTCAAACAATTCGTGAGGACTTTCAAAAATGACCAGGGTGACCTGGTTTATTTCGACAATCTCCGCTCGCTTCCGGTTAGAGGATCCAGAACACTGACTGTGAATTACGACGATCTCCTACTGTTCGATGTACAGCTGACCAAGGCCTTGGACGAAAATCCCTTGGATGCCATCAAGGTATTCCAAGAAGCTGGGCTTGTCATGATGACGGAGCAGGACATGAGTTATGCCAAGCAGGCGAAGAGGGTAAATGTCAGGATCAGGAATTACCCTCGCGGCATATCCATCAGGGAGCTCAACTCCGGCCACATAGGAAAGATGGTAGGCTTGGCAGGAGTCATAGTGAGGCAATCGCAAACCAAGACGCAACTGAAAGCGGGAACATACAGATGCTCTAAGTGCGGGAACTACAATACGGTCGAACAAGTCGGTCCGTCTTTGATTTCGCCGAAGTCGTGTGCGACATGCAACTCCAGTGGTCCTGGGGTGTTCGAGCTAGACCCTACTCGATCTACTTTTGAGGATTTCCAATCGATATCTGTCCAAGAGAGACCTGAGGATCTCCCCGCGGGTCAGATGCCTCAGACTTTGGACTTTGCTCTGACGGACGATCTCGTAAACACCGTCAGGCCGGGCGACAGGGTTCTCGTCACTGGTTTGGTCAGCATCAGACAATCCTCCTCCGGTTTCGGTAAGCTAAGGTCGAGAGTCTTCGAGCTATCCATAGATGCAAATCAGGTTGAGGTAGAGGCTGAGGAGACCGCTGAATTGCCAATGAGCGAGGAGTTGACAGAACGGTTCAAGAAGGACTCCCGGGATCCATGGCAATACAAGAAGCTCATAGGGTCAGTCGCTCCATCGATCTACGGCCTGCAGCCCATAAAGGAGGCCGTCTTGCTTCAACTAGTCAGTGGGAATCCCAAGACATTCAAGGACGGCGTGAGGGTGAGAGGGGACATAAACGTATTGCTCGTCGGAGATCCGGGAACCGCGAAATCTCAATTGCTGAAGTACATCCAGAGGATAGCGCCGAGAGGGTTGTACACTTCCGGCAGGGGAGCTACAGCAGCAGGCCTAACTGCTGCAGCAATAAGGGACGAAAGTGGAGCATTCGTGCTTGAAGCAGGAGCCTTGGTTCTCGCCGATAAAGGTCTGGCCGCAATAGATGAATTCGAGAAAATGAGGGAAGAGGACAGAATCGCCATCCATGAGGCAATGGAGCAACAGACGTGCAGCGTAGCGAAAGGAGGCATAGTAGCCACTCTTAACGCCAGGACGGCCATCCTCGCTGCTGCCAACCCGCAGTTTGGCAGATACGACGAGAGCAGGAACTTCTCTGAGAATGTCAATCTCTCTCCGGTGGTTCTGTCCAGATTTGACCTCTATTTTGTGCTCAGGGATATACCAAGCGAGCAGGAGGATGCAAGACTAACTGATCATATCCTAGCGCAACATCGCCTAGCCGAAACCTCCGCTGAGTCTGTGTATGATGCAAACTACATTAGGATGTACATAGCCCATTGTAAGGCCTCAACGCCCAAACTCACAGATGAAGCCATGGCAGTCATCAGGTCCTTCTTCCTTGAACTGAGAAAGGCAAGTGCGGAATCTGCGATCCAAATAACCCCAAGGCAACTCGAATCCATTATCAGGCTAAGCGAAGCTAGGGCGAAGCTAGTGCTTCGATCAGAGGTAACAAGGGAGGACGCAGAGATCGCGATCGCCCTCTTCAAGCACTCGATATCCATGGCCGGAATGGACGTAGAGACAGGAAAATTAGACATAGATTCATTGATGACCGGAAAGCCGAAATCATCAAGGGATAAGATGGTACTCATAATGAAGATAGCCGAGGATCTTGAGAAGGAATTCGGTTCCGCGAACATTGAAGAGGTGACCAGAAGGGCTGAGGCGAGAGGCATTGACCGGAATGATGCCCGTAGGATAATAAGTGGACTGATGAGGGAGGGCGTATTCTATTCCCCTGATGAAACGACCTTAAAGAGGACGCGCTGAAGAGAAAGGGACCATTGAGAGTAGAGGAAATACCGATCAGTGACGATGTCAAGGGGCTAATCTCCAACCGGATGGGGGTAACCGAGCTCTATCCAATCCAAGAGATGGCGATAAGGGCTGGCGTGCTTGAAGGAGAAAGCCTCCTGCTTTCCGCCCCGACAGCGTCCGGCAAGACGCTTGTCCCGTTTATGACCTCCGCTGACATTTTCGACAAAGGCAAGGGCAAGGTCTTGTATCTCGTGCCACTCCGAGCCTTGGCTTATGAAAAATATCTAGAGTTTGGCCTGCTTTCTAGCATATCAAAATCCGGCGGAACGAAAACAAGGATAGGCATAAGCACGGGTGATTACGATTCTCCTGCCACTGAGCTGGCTCCGCTTGACTTCATTGTGGCAACCTACGAGAAGATGGACTCGATAATAAGACACAGACCTGGCTGGCTCAAGCAGGTTTCGTTGCTCGTCTTCGATGAAATCCATCTGATAACATCGGTTGACAGGGGCCCCGTGGTTGAGATGTTGGTTTCCTGGGCTCAGAGGATATTCCCTGGAGCGCAGAAGCTAGCGTTGAGTGCCACAGTCTCAAATGATTCAGAGATCTCCTCTTGGCTTGGATGCAAACTCACAAGAAGTGATTGGAGGCCAGTTCCACTCTTCGAAGGGATCTTCAAGGGAGATAGCATAACATACGATGAAAAGAAGGAAGACATAGAGAGGAAATTTGGCGACGAGCTCATGGATCTAGTGAACCATTCATTGAAGGAGGAGGGGCAGATCCTGCTCTTCGCCCCCACGAGGAGACAGGCAGTGGCCTTAGCAAAGAAATTGGCACCAGTTCCTCGGTTGCAACTGAAGGAAAAGGAGTCCAGGAAGCTTGAGAGACTAGCAGAGCAGATCAACGCCCAGGAGGATATAACTCCACTCGGGAGGGACCTAGCTCTTCTGGTCAGGAGTGGTGCCTCGTTTCATCATGCTGGTCTTCCAACATCTCAGCGCAGGATAGTGGAGAACGGTTTCAGGGATCGCCTCATCAAGATCATCGCTGCAACTCCAACCTTGGCAGCGGGCGTGAATCTTCCAGCAAGAGTGGTTTGCCTGACATCAATCAGCAGGTACTCATCAGACTATGGACCCAATGAGATTTCCGTGATGGAGTATAAACAGATGGCAGGCAGAGCGGGTCGACCGCAATTCGACAAGTATGGTTTATCGTTAATAAGGGCAAGAGAGAAGGACGAGATCGGTTATCTCCTTGAACACTACATAACTGCGCCCATAGAACCGGTGCGTTCAATGCTGGGCCAAAGTGACTACTTCTCCTCCGCTGTTTTGTCAACATGTGCTGCGGGATTGGCCGACGAGGCGAGCGAACTCGAAGCAATATTCAGCTCGACATTACTCGCGAGACAGAGAGGGGAGAAATATGTACAATGGAAATCATCCCAGACAATCGATTACCTCAAGGACAGAGGCGCTCTGAAGGTCATAGCGGGCAACCTGAAGGTTACTCCATTCGGCAGGAGAATATCGGAGCTCTATGTCCTGCCAGAGACTGCCTTCATGATAGTCGACCGGCTGTCAGTGCTTCCGAGAGAGGTTACGGACGTAACTCTTCTTCATGTTGTCGTAGGCACACCTGACATAGAGCCAATGCTTGCCTCCTCTCGTCATGAAATGGATACCCTAGTTGAATTCATGGAGAGACATACAGGAGAGCTATTTCCGTTTGAGGCAGAATCCGCCGCCTTCGATGAGGTGAAGTGTCTGATGACCCTGAAGATGTGGACAGAGGAGAGCTCTTCAGAAGCAATCTACGAGAGGCTGAGGGTCGAGCCTGGTGATCTCCATGTGCTGTCGGAAAAGGCGGCTTGGCTTCTATACGCAGCATCAGAGCTAGCTCAGTGGTCGAAGAGTCCCCAAATGGCAACTCCGGCCCGGAAGATGAGCACGAGGGTTAGATATGGGGTGAAGGAGGAACTGCTCAACCTGATCTCTCTTGCTGGAGTCGGCAGGGCAAGGGCTCGAAGTCTTTTCAAAACCGGCATCAGATCGAGGTCACAAATCGCTAAGATGAGTGCGGAGGATCTTATGAGGATCCCCGGAATAGGAACGAAGCTTGCAATCTCGCTGAAGGAACAAGCCGGTGGAACAATAAAGAAGAGGTCATTCGAGTCAGAGGACCTCAAGCAGGCCAGGCTATTCGATTATGCAAACCAATGAGCGAAAAACCGGTAGAATTCAGTTCTAGTGTTTTTGCTACAAACTCCTTTTGCATTAGGTCTTTTAATTTCATGTCGCCGGCATAGACAAAAAGGTGTTAGAATAGTTGTCAGAACTAGACGGACTGCCCCAAATCGTTGGAGTTCCGGTGAAGGACTACTTCGGAAGGGACATCGGCAAGGTGATTTGCTATGCGCATGACGGAAAGGGAGAAGTCAAGAGTATCCTAGCTACCATGACGACAGGCGACATAGCGGAATACTCCAGGGAGGATGTCCAGATGAGTTCCTCTGAAGTCGTGCTCAAGGACAAACTCATGACCGCTGCACACGCTCTAAGAAAGGAGATCGAGATAAACGTCAAGAGAATGCAGGCACTTGACATGCTGAAGGATTCATCGAAGATCCATCCAAGAGTATATTCCGAGCTGAAGGAAGAATTCGACAAAGAAAGATGCGCACTTGAGGAGAGGAAGCACGGTCTGACGGGCATAGCGGACGAAAGAAGAATCGATGTCGCAAGGAAGCTCATGGCGCTTGAGAAGACAAGGGCTACGATTGAAGTTCAGGCGATCTCAGGGGAGATTGATCAAACCGTATACAGATATGCATCTAGCGAAGTCAAGTCTGCAATAGACAGACTTACGAATGAGCTTGAGAACCTAGAAAGGGAACTGAGCTTCCTTGATGTGAAGATAGAGGAAATGCCAAAGGAGGTCATCCCGTTGCCGCAAGCAGAGGAACTACCGGCAATCGAAGTGACAACCGACAGTTCGGAAGGGACAGCACAGGCAGAGACTCCAGAACCAAATGAAGGGATCATCCCTGGTCAGCCAGAAGAGATAACTGTCACCCAGGAACCTCAATCGATTTCAGCAGACAGACCTCTAAGGGTAAGGCTCGTCTGAGAGTCCTAGAAGGATCAACAACTCACACATCCGTTCAAAAGACCCGGAAAGGGGGAGCCGTGGCCTGAGGCGCCGGGGAACCCGGCGCCAACTTCTGATTAGCTTGGGATAGGCACACCAATGACTAACAGCGGATCATAGTTCAACAATATCATCCACATCGATTCCAGTTCCAGCGTATTTCACCGGTATGCCCACTCGATCTTCGACTTCCCCAATGAATCCAAGGGCATCTCCTGAGAGCCCTTTCCTCTCCCTCACATGCTCTGAATCGGGGAAGAGCACATCGAGCTTCGTCAACGCTATGGAGGTGGCGCCATTGACTATGGCGCTTCTCCTTGCCATCTCGTAGTTGAATGGAGCAGCCCTTCTCGGCCTACCTGTCACGGTTGCCTCTTCTGCCCATCCCCTCTTCTTCGCCTCTTCGGGATTCAATTCCCCCGGCAAGGGCCCTTTCCCAACTCTGGTTACGTATGATTTTAAGACGAGAATGACATCTGTCACCCTACTCGGGGCAACCCCAACCTCACTGAGGACGGCTGCGGTCGTCGTATCCCTTCCCGTAACAAATGGATAGGAACCATGATACAAGCTGAGACCAAAGCCCTGTGAACCCTCCAGATGGACTGATTTTCCAGAATCAAGTGCTGAATTCACTTCAGATGAAACATCGCAGGTCATTCCGCTTAGCTCTGGAATGTCCTTCGCAAGCCTTGCCCGCCTGAGTACCCTGTCCGCTATGGCTGGTCCGACTCCAGTCCCAGTTGTCTCTACCATTCCCTTTAGATGCGAATCTGTTCTATCGATCTGGATATGCTGCTCCTCTATTATCGAAGCCATGCTGTCCACCTTCAGCCTTCCACCAACGCCTAGCTTCTCCTTCTCAGACAGAAGCACATTGACATCAATGTTTGCTCCCGACGCTATTCTGAGCTGTGTTTTTGGACTTAGGAAAGCAGCCGGTATCAACCTCAATTTGTAGATTCGTCCTTCATACCCAACTGTGTGACCCGCATTTACCGAACCGGTTCTGACAGATATCGCAGGGCGTTGCTTGATTCCCAGATAGGAGGCGATCTTGCCTTTGCCCTCATCCCCGAAGAACCCGCTGACAATGACTACAAGGGACATCTGCGCATCGTGTCCTTCCCCAATTCTTAATACTTACCCTCTAGCTCTGACTGACGAATGAAAGATAATACGGAGGCAGTACATCCTCTCGACTATCGATACGGAGATGAAACGATAAAGAGGATATTCTCCCAATCCAACAAATTTAGGATAATGCTTCTCATTGAGGGCAAAGTTGCAGAGGCCCAATCCGAATTCGGATTGATTCCCAAATGGGCCGGATCAATTATATCGGAAAAGTCGAAGGAAGGGATCTCCTTGGAGAAGATATGGGAGAAGGAGAAGGAGACAAGACACGAGGTGGCAGCAATGGTCTCCTGTCTCGAGGAATTGGCTGGCGAGGGAGGAAGATATGTTCACTTCGGTCTGACATCCAACGATATCATTGACACAGCCACCCTCCTGCAGATTTCAGAGGCAGGAAACAGGATTCTTGAAATGACTAAGGCACTCGGCCTTCTTCTGGCGAAGAGGGCGAATGAAACACGTCGTCTGCTCTGCGTTGCAAGGACGCATGGAATGCACGCAGAAGTCTACACCTATGGAATTAGATTCTCGGTCTGGCTGTCGGAAGTTGTTCGCTCATACCAAAGGATTTCGAACGCAATCTCAGATGCCCGGGTTGGAAAAATAAGTGGCGCTGTTGGCACGTATGTAGGAATGGGGGAAAACGGCATGAAGGTTGAGGAAAGGGTCCTTTCGGAATTCGGGCTCAGAAGGTTGCAAGTCACAACCCAAGTTGTGCCAAGGGACATTTTCTCGTCTGTTATCATGCAGCTTGCAGCTCTCTCGTCCGTATTGGACAGAATGGCAACAAATGTGAGGAATCTCCAGAGGACAGAGATCTCCGAGGTAAGCGAAGCACGTTCAGAACAACAGGTCGGTTCATCGGCAATGCCGCAAAAGATGAATCCCATAGGTTCTGAAAAAGTGTCGGGGTTGGCAAGGATCGTTAGGTCTCTCGCCCTAGCATCCCTTGAGAACATCTCATTGTGGGATGAGAGGGACCTTACAAACAGCTCTACAGAGCGAGTGATGTTTCCAGAGACATTCGGTCTTGTCTCTGAGCAACTCAAGACCATGATCGAGGTGATGGAAGGACTGAAGCTCAATGATGACCAAATAAGGAAGAATTTGGACTTGAACGCGGGGGAGATCTATTCTGAGTTCATAATGAGGGCAATGGTTGAATCAGGGATGGGACGCGCTCAGGCACACAAAATGATGAGAGAGGCGATCGCTCAGTCAAGGAAGTCTGGCGTTGATCTTCTGACCCTCCTTCTCAAGGATCAGGTTGTTGTATCGAAATTGGGCGAACCGAGGTTGAAGGCGCTAATGGATCCCAGGGTCGTATTGCCATTCTCGGAGAAGATAGTGAACGGAACCGTGACGGAAGCTGAGGGAATTCTTCAAGTGACCCAGGAATCCTATTGAAGATATCCTTCATGCCTGAATGGAATCGTAGGTGCCGAAATTGAACTATGAGACGCGGATAGGGACTTGTGGATTCTCTGGGTCAAAGAATTCCTATTTCCAGAAGTTCAGGGCTATAGAAATTCAAGACACCTTCTACTCATTGCCTAGGCTATCGACTGTGGCGAGATGGAGAACAGAAGCCCCTGAAGGCTTCGTCTTCACAATAAAGGCTTGGCAGGGCATAACCCATGTTGGCACAAGCCCCACATGGAGGAAGTCAAGAATGTCAAGGGGCCTCAATCTGGAGCGGTATGGAAATTTCAAGCCAACAAGGGAAGTCTTCTCAGCTTGGGACGCAGTCAGAGCCATTTCCAGAGAGCTTAAGGCGAGATTTGTCGTGTGCCAATCACCGTCGAGTTTCGAGCCAAGCTTCCAGAACGAGGCAAACCTGGAGAATTTCTTCGAATCGATTCACCGGGATGGGCTCGTGATAGGATGGGAGCCAAGGGGAAAATGGTTATCCGATCCGAAAAGGCTTGAGAGACTGCTCTCCAGACTGAACCTCGTTCACGTCGTTGATCCTTTCTGGGACAAACCCTCCTCAGACTATCCCCTCTCCTATTTCAGGCTGCATGGCCTAGGGAGAAGATACAATTACAGATACGAATACAAAAGGAGGGACCTCTTGAGCTTGCGGGATTTGGTCAACGAGGCGCTGGACTCTGGTGATGTCTATGTCATGTTCAACGTAGTCACAATGCGCAAAGCTGCCGAGGAATTTCAGGACCTGGCAACAAAGGAATGACGGAGACATCCTCCCAAGGTAATGACTGAAGATCAATCCCTCTTTGCGTGCTGATTGCTTTCAGGCATTCGAGCAGATGACGACCTGTTTTTCCGGCATGTTGCGTTTATATGTCCTCATCTCAAAGAAATCCCAGATGGAAAATGAGCACGGAACAAGAAATGCTAGAGGAACTCAAGAGGATAAGAGAGGCAGTGACACCTAAGCCAGCGCCTCCTGCTCCCCAAGCCCCCAAAGGACTATGGGCAGAGTTCGTTGCCTTCTTGGGCAAGACCGGAGTCTTAGGGCTTGCGATAGGCTTCATCACGGGCACGTATATAAACAAAGTCGTCTCCAGCCTTGTTTCTGACATAATCATGCCGATCCCAGGAGCATTTATAGTTGGAGGAGACTGGAGGAAGGCTGTGTTCACATTGCCCATTGGCAATGGGATGAATTTCGCAGTAGGGGACTTCGTTGGCGTTGTCATAGACTTCTTGATAGTGGCCGGAGTAGTGTTCTTGATAGCTAGATACGGCAACAAGATGGGACTGAAGTAGTCCCCCTCTCTTTTCCCGAGCGGACTTCATCGCATTTCTGAAAAAAACGGGCTTCGGGTGATGAGAGATCCGAGGTTGAGTGTAGTGCGATGCGGATTCTATATCCACCATTCCCTGCCGTGGAGGAATCTCAGGATAAACTCTGCACCTTCCTTTGATCGAGAAATAGACAAGACGCCTTTTCCTGCTGCTATCTCTGATTTCTTGATTGCTCCAACGCTTTCCTCCGGCATTCCCCCGAGGAATCTGGCGTCGCTCAAGGCGTGCAACAAGCTTCTCCTAATGCTAAACGTATCTCGTTTCAGCAAAAGGCACCATCTTCCATTCCTCATGAATGGCCCGGATACCAACCTAGCATCTCTGCCGTATTTCGACAGGAATATCTCCGAGTTCGCATAATCGGTCACTGGCGGCCCTTCGTGCACGTCAACCATTGGTAGCTCGGTGGTCTCGATGGCGATCAGCACTAGGGCTTCGCGTTTTTCATCGGTCCAATCAGCTGATCTTATTACGTCATAGCCTGATTCCAAGAGCTTTGTCTCGAATCTCTTTCTGATCCTATGGAGTTGACCCCAGATTATGTCAGGGGGTTGCTTCCATGCTGGCAATCTAAGCGCGACGGCTTCTATGCGAGATCTGTTCACGTTCTGCAGAACCTTCCTCTTCACCTCACTCGAAATCTTGGCTCGAGAGAAAAATCGCTCAGAGGGCCTCTGAAGGAATCTCCTGGACGCCCAGATAAAGGTGTGTAAACTCTCTTCAGAAACGGCAGAGGCGACGTTTCTTTCTGGATCGATTGGATCCACCACAACGAAACTAGAGTTGAACTTGGCGGAAATCTCCTCTGGTGTTCTTCCATCATAATGTGCCTTCAGATCGATGATCAACAGTGTCTTCAATTCCGACAGTGCTTTCAACACGCCAGTGAAGCTCTTGAAGTGAATGACAAGCAATTCACACAGGAATCCGCTGAATCCTCCTGTCTTTATCTCGGCACCATATCTGCCTATGCCTTTCATGAAGGCTTTGAGCAACCTCGCTTCATCCTTCAATCTGTCATCGCAACTCTCTTGGATGAACTCAGTGTGATATATTGTCCTGTCAGTTGCGGATTCCCATTTTGTTGGCTGTACTTTGAAGCATGGCACGACATCTATCCCAAGGGGACCGAGATTGACGGTGACGTAGGGGTGTTCCGCATACCTCAGAACGCTGTTACTATCTCCGAAGATCTTGATGGTTTCCTCAGTTAGTATGTTGCCCATTTCTTCCTTCGAGTATCTCACTGGGAAGAGAACGAAGATATCCGCCTCGGCTTCGGTACTTATCCAAGTGTCTTTGGCCAAAGAGCCCTCGAGCCTCACTTCTAGCTCACCATCGATTTCACGAAAGCGATCCGTTATCCTTCGGATTGCAGAATCAACAGCGTCGCCTATGAATCTCCTCCTGTTGATTCCAGGCTTTATTCTCTTCAGGACGTTTGAGAGAACTACCTGCTGCAGCTCCTCCAAGGGTTTTGACCTCCCTATGTGCTTTCGCATAGGACTTCGTAGAGCGGCCCTTTCGGGGTCAGACTGCTCCTCTTCAAACGGATCGGGGATGTGACGGTTTCGCCAATCTCTATATTCGAAGCCTTCTGTAATTCCTCCGTCAATCTCTCCTTGTTGTAGAGTGATCTTACCCTCGCTATTGTCAGATGGGGGCTGAACTCCTCCTGCTTCAAGACAACCCCGGAGTCGATGGCGATCTTCTTTGCCATATCGGCATAGCGTTTCAGCTCATCTGCTCCCCTTTGGATGCCCAACCATATCACCCTCGGTTTCCCAGGGCCAGGGAATGCACCGACCCCTTCTATCTTCACCGGAACTGGAGGCGCGTCCAAGGACCTGAGCCGCATGCATATAGCCTCCTTTTGTGCCTGGTCTATTTCACCGAGGAAAACCAAAGTGAAATGGAGGTTGACCCTCTCGACGGGCTTGAGATCAGCTCCCGTCTCCTCGAATTTCCTCTGAATGTCGACTATTCTGTCGAGCACAACGTGATCCTCAATGTCCAAGGAAATGAAACTCCTCATCTATCGGTGCTATTCGGTTGGGATTCAGATTTAAATCAATTACCCCGCCGCTAGATTTAACTTCAGTCCCTCTTCAGAAAGCGCAAGATATATGCAACGAGAGCGTAGTGACTCGTCCCAATCGGAGAAAACGTTGATACTAATAGCTGGGCTTCCTGGCTCTGGCAAAACAACAATATCGAAGATGATGACGGATCTCGGTCTTCCTGTGGTATCAATGGGGGATATCGTTCGGGAACAGGCCTTGAAGCAAGGTAGATCAAGCAACGTAGGCTCGATGAACAGATTCATGGTCGAGTTGAGGGATCGGTTCGGGGAAGGCGTGGTGGCCGAATTGACCATGTCAAAGGTCAAGGAAATGCCTCAAGGGAAGATTGTGATCGATGGTCTGAGATCCTTGGAGGAATACGAGATATTCAAGAACGCAGCAAAAAAGGTGGTACTCGTGGTCGTGGACGCAGACATACAAACTAGATTCAAGCGGTTGTCAAGAAGGGGGCGATCGGATGATCCGAAGAGCATATCCGAAGTCAGGACAAGGGACAAGGTAGAGCTTGGCGTAGGTGTCTCAGGGCTACTTTCAAAGGAAGGGATCCACGTGAAAAACAATAAGGACTTGGAGAGTCTGAGGACCCAGGTTCTTTCGATTGCAGAGAGCCTTAGTGTCACTCGATCGCGAACTCCATGAGGTCTCGCGCCACTTCAACATTCTGGAATATCGACTTGGCATCTTGAACGATCAGTCCTGCTTCCTGATACCTTGCACTTACATGCGTCAGGATCAGCTTCTTGACTCCACTTAGGGCTGCGACCATGGCAGCGTCTTTTGCAGTCGAGTGTTTGACCCTGTCCGCGGATTGAGTCTTTGAGGATTCGAATGTTGACTCATGAATCAGAAGATCAACGCCTTTGGAAAACTGAACCAATCCTTCGGAAAACGTAGTGTCCCCGGTGTACACCATCTTGAAGCCTGGCCTCGGTCTCCCGACAACCATATCCGGTCTTATGGATCTATCACCGACCTCGACGGCCTTTCCCTCAGTCAGTTGCCTTCTCAATGGTCCTTCAGGAATGCCAAGCTTTCTTGCCTCCTCCTCGTCGAATCTGCCAGGTCTGTCCTTCTCTGCGAATTTCAGAGCCCAAGCTTCCACTGAGTGCGACGCTTTGGCCGCTAGGATCTGGTACTCATTGTCATCGACAACAACACCTTCCGATCCTACCTCATATGCCTCGAGTTTGAAATCGAGATCTTCCTCGTGTATTGCAGTGAGAACGCAATCTAGGAATTTCTGGATTCCCCTTGGACCATATACCTTCAGGTTCTGTTCCCTGCCTAAGAGAGCCATTGTCATAAGAAGGCCCGGCAAGCCTAGGACATGGTCGCCGTGCGTATGGGTTATCAATACTTTACTGACTTTCAATGGGCTTAGGCCGGCCTCTATCATCCTGTGTTGTGTTCCTTCTCCAACATCAAATAGTATGGTCTCTCCCTTCCAAACCAACGCTATTGAAGCAAGACTTCTTTCAGCGGTTGGGACTCCGGCTGAAGTTCCCAGAAACACTACCTTACCTCTTGCCATCACCCTCATCTCCTGGCGGATATGAACACCCTAGTCAGACCACCATGGACCCTCAGCTCATTTAAGGATAGTATCTTGAAACCACTTCGCTTCAATTTGGCCTCCATTGGAAAATCGGAAGGGCATATCAGGGACAGACATCGATTCTTTGACAAGGCTTCCGCTGAGAAGGCTACGAATGAGTCGTGTAATTCCTCTATCATGGTGCCACCAATCCTGGGCGAAAGCCTTCCATAGGGCGGATCGGTGACTATCCCCTCAGCCTTGATGAAGGGCGGCTTTCTGGCATCTCCCCTTATCAGATGCCATAGGGAATTCCCATAGTGCATCAGGTTCCTCCTTGCCCCATAGATCATCTTGTGCTTGAAATCAAGCCCGACCGCCGTGGCCCCAATCTCTGATATCTCAAGCAGTATTCCACCGACTCCACAGTATGGGTCTATCACAGTATCCCCGCGTCTAATCCTTGCTATGTTGACCAGAGCCCTAGATAAATCGGGCTGCAATGTTGAAGGGTGCTTGAACGGTTTGAGTCTATTCGTCCTTGAATTGAGGTCCCTCCTCGCGGCCGCTTGGATCTTCCTCCCGAATATGAAACCTCTCTCTGAGACAAAGAGGATGAATTCCGCCTCCGGATTCTTTAAATTCACTTCTGCCTTCATCTTCGCCGAAAGAGCTCTACCGACTTTCCTCTCCAACTCCAAGACCTTTGCCGGAGGAATCGCGCCTCTCGACCTGATGACCTTGACCTTGAGACTTGCAGCCTTGGTCTCAGGGATTCCTCTGTGGATCTCACCGATTATATCATAGGGATCGCCATGTGAGAAGAGCAGTTCCAAACATGCAAAGAAGGATAGGGCCAGCCTTCTTGTGGCGGCAGCCGCTCTGGGCATATCGGCGACCGCCCTTGAAACATTTGGAATGGAAGGTCTGTAGGAAAATCTTGCTCCCTCCGCCTCTAGAGCTCCTGTCAACTCACTTACTTCGAGTCCGCTATATCCGCCACAATGGAGGACAAAGAGATCAGAGTCCATGTGAGAGCTTCTCCACAGCCTGTGAAACAGATCGAGCTACTGAATAGGCCGTGTACTTACCCTCTATCGTATCGGCGGCATATATGCTAGAAACACCTGATTGAAAGATCTTTACATCTCCTTCCTGCACGAATAGCCCATGTACCGTTGCGACCTCTATCGATTCAATGCCTTGGGCTTTCAATAGTCTCGCGGCATTTGCTATGGTACCTCCCGTGCTTATCAGATCATCAAATAGAAGGGCCGATCCTGTATTCACAGGCAATTGCCCGATTTTTGAGACCAATTCTCCAGTTCGCCTGTCCCTTTCCTTCTCGACCCAACCATAGCTGGTGCCGAGCATCTCTGCGAGTACGCTTGCCTCCCGTATCCTTCCCTTGTCCGGCGCAATGACAGTCTTTGTCTCACGGGAGTTCCTTAAGAAAGATGCAAGATCCTGCAAGGGATCTATTGGAAGAACTTTCCTCGTGAACCATGAGAAGGATTCATCGCTATGTGGTTCAACAATGAGCAATGTGTCAACATCATTGGCCTCAATCACTTTCGCTGTGACCTTTGCGGAAACTGCCTCGCCCTTCAGGAATGCCTTATCTTGCCTCGCGAATGCGAGGTACGGCACGACCGCGACTATCTTTCCAGCCGTGCAGTCCCTTATCGCAGATATCATCTGGACTAACACCATGAGATTCCTCGCCTGAGGTGGAGCCATGGACTGAACTAGCAGAATATCCTCGCTCGGTTCTATTTCCCCTACTCTCAAATATGTTTCTCCATCAGGGAATTCCTTGAATTCCACATAAACCTCCATTAGTCCAAGGTTCTTTGCTATTTTCTCTCCCAGTCGCCTCGAAGCAGGCCCTACGGCTATTCTCATCCGAAAGCAGATAGGGTTCAATGGGATTTTAATAGTATTGGCTCACTAGCTGGTGAACATCCAAGGGGAGATGGTAGCTGATCCAACTATCGGTATCCTGTTGCCGCAGCCGGGACATCGATTATCGGGAGTAAGATTAACCTCTGAGACATAGAATCCATGTCTCAATATCAATAGCTTCCTGCACCTTGGACAGTAAGTGTTCTCCTTTTCGTGCCCAGGAATATTGCCGCTGTAGGTATATTCGAGGCCCTCTTCTGTTGCTATCTCTATTGCTCGATCTATGCTTCTCGCAGGGGTCATGGATCCGTTACCCATCCTGTAGTTCGGGAAGAACCTGAGCAAATGGAAAGGCGTATCCGGACCAAGATTGTCCACGATCCATCTCGCCAGCTTTCTCAAATCTGATTCAGAATCTCCCTCCTTCGGGACAATTAAGTCGGTGATTTCTACGTGAACACCCTTCTTCTTCATTTGTGTCAGTGCTTCGAATATGTGATCTGGGCTCGGGACTCCCATTTTCTTCACATGGAATTCCTTGTTTGCATGTCCCTTGAAATCAACGGTCGCCGCGTCAAGGTAATGTGAAATGTAGTCCACGGCTTGTAGGGTCATTGAACCATTTGTGACGAAGGTATTCTTCAGCCCCCTTTCGTTGGCAAGTCTTGCTGTGTCAAAGGCGAATTCCATGTTGATGGTTGGCTCCGTGTACGTGTAGCTTATTGATTGAGTCTTGTTCTGTAATGCACCCGCGACCACTTGTTCAGGGGTTCTTTCGGCACCTGTTATCTGCTTCTCTTGAGAGATCTCCCAATTGCAGCAGAAACTGCAGCGATAGTTGCATCCAACAGTTGCTATCGAGTAAGAAGTGGATCCTGGGTGAAAGTGATAGAGTGGCTTCTTCTCGATCGGATCTACATGTTCGGCTATTATCTTGCCATAGACCATGCTATAGAGCTTCCCGCCGATGTTTTTCCTGACTTGGCAGAACCCTAGATTCCCGGAGCTTATTCTGCACCTCCTGAAGCATAGATTGCACTCTACGTCCCCGTCAAGACCCCTGTAGAGACGTGCCTCCTTCAAAATCCACTCTAGGCGAGGAATTGTCAGAATTAAGCATATCGCAAGTTGAGAGAGGAAATAAAAATAAGGGCCTTTCATCCAACAACGCGACTTGTGGGGAAGGCTCATCAGACCTGACGCCGATAGCGTCATGTTTGACGAGAAGGTGAGGTCTTCGCTAGGAAGGTACTTAGCTGAGGTTGAGAATAAGCTTCCAGCTAGCTTCCTGATTTCAAAGCGCGTATCGGCAGATTTGTCTCCCAGTTCAGAAGGTGAGCTTTGGGGCTCTCACAGTGAGGCGTTGGAGTCTTTTAGGTCGCTTCGAAGATCAATCTCCTCACTGGAGCAACTCGGGAAAGTCGTCTCCCCGAATATTCTCGATTTGAAGATCAGGATTGCTGAGCATGTGATGAGGCATTGCTGTCTTTGTGAGAGGAGATGCGGAGTAGACAGACTAGGAGGCGAGAAAGGCGCATGCAGAGCTGGAGTCGACCTCGAGATTTCGTCGATGTTCAATCATTATGGAGAAGAGCCGGAGCTTGTTCCAAGTTTCACCGTCTTCACGATGGGGTGTTCGTTTCATTGTCTTCACTGCCAGAACTACACGATATCCCAGTGGATAGAGCGCGGCACGAAGATGAGCTCACAAGAGGTGGCTAGGGAGATAGACATCGCCCGGAGAAATGGATCAAGGAACCTCAATTGCGTGGGGGGAAATCCTGATCAGTACCTCTACGCTTGGCTTAATGTATTCTCCCGGCTCACTGAGAACGTCCCCGTGGTATGGAATTCCAATGCCTACTACTCTGAGGAGGAGGCCGAGTTGCTGCGGGGAGTAGTGGATGTTTACCTTCTTGATTTCAAATATGGTAACGATAGATGCGCCAAGGACATCTCTAACGTCGACGATTACTTCAGGATTGTTTCGAGGAATCATCTGATGGCCTTCCGAGATGCGGAGCTGATCATAAGGATATTGGTTCTGCCAGGACATCTAGATTGCTGTTTGAAACCGATAACCAACTGGATCTCCCATAATCTTGAGCCCAATGTCAGGGTGAATCTGATGTGGCAATACAGGCCAGAATGGAAGGCTCACGAAAGAAAGGAACTCACTAGGAGGTTAACAGATAGGGAGAAGCTCGAATCGATGAAGATAGCCAAGCAGGCTGGCCTTCTGAACATATTGACCTAAAACATTCAGTTTGGCGACGGATCGAAACATGGTGAAGGGGATTTCCCAAGCGATCCTCAATATGTTATTCCGATCCGGCTGTACATCTCTCTGGGAGATTTGATGTCAGCCACTACATTGACGAAATCGGCTCTGTTCACCAATTCCGACGAAGCATACCTTCCCGTCAGAACTACGTCGGTTTCCTCAGGGATTGCGTCCAGCAAATCCAGGACTTCATTTACATCGAGAAGCTTTGCAGCAACGGCCAGATTCACTTCGTCAAGTACCAAGAGATGTGGTTTCTCGGCCAACTTCCTCCTAGCGAATTCAATGCCCTGCTTTGCCATGTCCTTGTCGCTCTGAGATGGATTCCTCAGATCGATGAGGTCAGGAGATCCGAATAGGTGGGCTTCATAGAAGGGAGCCAGTTTCTCCTGTATTCTGAATTCACCAACATCCTTTCTACCCTTCATGAAGAAAATGATTACTGCCTTCAGGCCATGGCCTGCGCTTCTGA
Organism: uncultured Nitrososphaerota archaeon; assembly: GCA_964408285.1. Classification (GTDB taxonomy): domain Archaea; phylum Thermoproteota; class EX4484-205; order EX4484-205; family JAAOZO01; genus CAYOYV01. The sequence continues at coordinate 19,675 of CAYOYV010000011.1, forward strand.
TGGCAAGACCTATAGCGTTCGTTGTCTTTCCCGGTCCGGGACCGGTATAGAGGAATATCTTTCCCAATTCATCAAGCCACCGGGCAGTAGCTCCAACCGCAATCAAGACAGCATTTGCATCCAGATTCGAATACAAGTCTTGAGCTCCCGCAAGACGGGCACTTGTCGAATATCGAGTTGTTGTGATTTCCCTTGTTGCCTGCCTCGGTGAGAATCTTAGTGGTCGGTTGAGGCTTGCTAGCGGTTCCGGATTGTGATGGTGTTATGCCGAGGAGCTGAATCATCACTTCTAGAGTTCTATTCTTGACCAATGTGTAGTATTGGCCCTTCCTAGAGGACGGCGTAACGAGAACCTGAGTCGGCAGTGATCCCTCTCTATATATAGTGATTCCCTTGATTCCTAACTTGTGAGCGAATAGATAAGAGTAAAGGACATCTTCTTGCTTCGCCCAGGAGGGCATATTGATGGTCTTGCTTGTTGCAGCTGCTACCCATCTTGCGAAACATGACTGAGCTCTCACATGATCCCACCAAGGAATATCCAATGCGGTCTGGTATACTTCCCTCATTTTATCCGGGATTCCCTCTAATCCCTGCAGGCTTCCTCCATTGTCGCTTATCTGCTTCAGAACCATTTCACTGTAGAGCCCGGATTCCTTGAGTTGCCTTTCCAGTTCTCCGTCAGTGTAGAAGAAGGTGCCTGCTGTGACCCGCTTCTCATATACAAGGGCGAACTGGGGTTCGATGCCTGCCGAGGTATCCAGTATCATTGATATGGAACCAGTCGGGGCTATTGTGGACATTTCAGCGTTTCTGATGCCATCTACTTTGATTTTTCCCGCAAGCTTGTCCCAATCTTGGGTCCATTCATCCCTATGGTAGTAACCTTCCGCCGGGAACTCCCCCATCGGATAGCTGGATTTGGCATAGAGAGGGAACGCCCCCCTTTCCTTGGACAGATTGGCGGACTCCCACATTGACCAATAGGTGAGGAATTCAGCTACTCTGTTCATGAAGTAGAAGCTTTCCTCGCTATTATAGGGCATCCCAAGAGCAAATAGAGTGTTTGCCAAGCCCATAACGCCCAAACCGACTTTTCTGGTTGCCTTCGTGTGTTCCTCTATCTCCGGGAGAGGGAATTTGTTGATGTCCAGAACGTTGTCTAGGAATCTGAGAGCAATCAGTATTGTCTTGGCAAGTTCCTCCCAATCGAACCGAACCTTTTCCCCCTCCGTTTCCACAAAAGCATGGAGGTCTATAGATCCTAGATTGCATGACTCATATGGATACAGTGGCTCCTCCCCACATGGATTCGTGCTCCAGATTGGTCCCAAGCAATCCTTGAGCGTGTTCCTCCTGTTGATGTTGTCGAATAGAACCACTCCCGGGTCTCCCGTTTCCCACGCGAACTTCGAGATTATATCTATCAGCTTCCTCGCATTGGTCTTGTCCCAAACTTGCCCTGTCCTAGGGTTCATGAGGGGCAACGGTTCATTCCTATCATAGCAATCCCAGAATTTGTCTGTCAACATCACAGAGATGTTGAAGTTCTGGAACTGCCCTCCTCCAGATTTGCAGGAGATGAACCTCTCTATGTCCGGATGGTCAACGTTAAGAATTCCCATGTTCGCTCCTCTCCTCTTTCCGCCCTGTTTGACCACGTCCGTGACAACATCGATTATCTTCATGAAGGATACTGGACCACTTGCAACGCCAGAAGTAGTTAGAACAGCTTCGCCTGCAGGCCTTAGCTTGGAATAGTTGATTCCTATTCCTCCTCCGGATTTGAAGATGACAGCAGCATCCTTTGCCGCCTTCATTATCGATTCAATATTGTCCTCTATGTCAAGGACGAAGCATGCTGAAAGCTGCCCGAGCTTTGCTCCAGCATTGAAGAGGGTGGGAGAATTCGGCATGAATTTCTTTTGAACCATTGATTGGTAATATTCATTGTACGCCCTCAGATATCGGTCGAACTCTCCAGACACAATGCGTTGCCAGAACTCAGACCAAGAAATCTTTGCTTGTCCAAGTTCGTTCAACTCCTCATAGAGGACTCTCATCCTTTCAAGATGATGCTCATTCCAGACAAATGCGAATTCACCGTTTGGTCCTCTTAGTCCAATCTGGTCTTTCATTGACGATGGGTCAAACGCCTCGCTTTCCTTTCTGGTTTGCTTTGCATCTCTATCGAATATGAGATCATCATGGAGTATATCGGGTATAACAACAAGGGCGGCCACTCTCTGGAGCAGTTGCTTTGGGCCTTCCGTGAAATTCCCATTAGCATCCTTCAAAAGATATCTTGTCGCAAGGAGCCTAAGCGCGTTTGTTGAGAAGGCTTTATCGACTTCATCAAGATATTCCTTTTTCAGAATGGCCCTTTTCTCATCCCTTATCCTTTCTCTCTCCTTCCTGTACAATATGTAGGATTTGGCCACATTGAACAGGTCTTGCTTCATGAGTTCCAGTTCGACGATGTCTTGTATTTGTTCTACTGATGGTGTCTTATCTTCCGAGTAGATTGCGTCTATCGCCTTCTGCACTCCTTTCATGACCTTCCGAAGTTTGTCTTCATCTGCTTTGCCGATGGAAAGCATTGATTTCCTGATTGCTTTCTCGATCCTCTGTTGATCGAAATCAACGACCCTACCGTCCCGTTTAATGACTTTCTTGTCGGACACGTCCCCTGCTCCTCCTTAGGCATCGTATGGGGGTTGGGTACGGTATTTAAGACATACAAGTTGTCTCTCATTCGTAACAATCGCGTTCGACGAGGTCTATCAATGCTCATCGTTCATCTTTCATTGGGAATCAAGAGGATTCTGCCACTCGGCTTCAGAAAGCCGAGAAAAATGCGCTTCCCAATATCGAGCCTAACTTCAGAAATGTAGAGTATCAATCGGCCTTTCAGACTATTAGGCAACGGTCGGACTGCTGTCGGATTCGATATGTGGATTCTTACACCTAAGTCGTTGTTCGTACCCGAGTCCCGGTTCAGAACGAAGGAATGATCATAAGAAAAGATATTAAGGTCATAGAGAATTCGGACGATGAGGGGGCGTAGTCTAGTTTGGTCTAGGATTCCAGCCTGGGGCGCTGGACAAAAACGTCCAACTCAACTGGCGATCCCGGGTTCAATGGCTCGAGCCGAACAAATCCCGGCGCCCCCACTCCTATTCAGGCTGACAGCATTTCCTGCCAACAAGAAGCGCGTAGCCCACATATTCCAGATACTTGCGCCAAGCCCAAAGCATTTCCGTGTTCAAAAACGGGCCACTCATCGACGGATTGGATATTCCTCGCAGGAGCGCTGAGACATACTTCCTGAACCCATCCACTCGTATATGACTGGCCAACTGATCCTTGATGCTGATTGGGTGCAATGTTGAATGAACCTCCACGAATCCTGCTTCTTTCATAGCCGCAATCCACTCATCCTGGCTCAGGAATCTAATATTCCCACCGAATGGTGACCTAGAAAGTAGCGAAGCCAATCCGGGAGGAGGAGGCCTTAGATAGGTCATTTCATTGCCCCCAAATATGCCCCCGTACTTCAAAACCCGGTAGATCTCCCTCATCGCCTTGCTAAGCTCACAATGAACAAGGAGGGACTCCGTCATCACAATGTCGAAAGTGCCATCCGGAAACGGCATGGCTTCCACATTAGCCTCCCTTATTTCTATCCTTTCGGCAAGATTCTTCGCTTCTACCCTCTTCCTTGCCAACTCCAAGACCTTCGGGCTTATGTCAGCGGCAACGACCTTGGCCCGATATTCATCTGCAAGAAGGCAGGCAGTGTATCCAGTCCCGCAGCCTATATCTAGGACATATTTGCCAGGGGCTAAGTGGCACGATCTAAGAAGCTGGCGACTTGCCTCTATGCCCCCGAGATGCTCGGTGGTTCCCAGTTGTTCCCAGATCTCGGATATCTCAAACTGAAGGCCAGAGGACATCCCAGAAGACTTCTTTGGGGGATTGCCCCTACAAGCAATATTATAACCATGTCCCCGTCGATCGTGTTAGATCCAGTGCCATTCCAGAAGCCTCGAAACGAGCCAAACCAGATATCAGGACAAAACAAAACGCTTAAGTGCGGTCCGGTCTCGGATATCGCTGATGTCGGTCAAGAAATATTGTCCCGAGTGTGGCGGGGACCTGGACTACGACTCATCCATGAAGCTATATACCTGCAAGAGGTGCGGAAGGATGTACACCTCTGACCAACTCATCGAGAGCCGACATGAGGTCTTGGATTCACTCTCCGAAGAGGACAAAGTAAAAAGGAAAAGGAAGGAAATGCTGAAGTGGTGGCTCACTGAGAAGAAGTGAGTCCCGGTTAGCGATTCCACGCTATTCCGTGAGCTTCGCATAGAAAGATCGCTGATCGAAAACGGATGGCGTAACTAGCATTTTGGTTGAACCGACACGACATTGAAAAATGGATCTGATCTGAGATATTTGAAAGGATCAAAGTGGGATCACCGATGGGCAAGCCCTACGACCTCGCTGACCTTCATTCCCTGTCTATGGAGATAGTGAGCCAGTTGCTCTGCGAATTCCCTGAATATGTCCATCCTCATCTCTCCCAATGCAGAACCAATCTGAACTGCACTAGCTCCTGCCAACATAAGCTCCACCGCATCCTCCCAAGAGATCACCCCCCCAACGCCCACGATGGGTTTCCGAGTAATTTCGTAGAGGTCATACACAAGGGCGACCACAATAGGATGCAGTCCCGCCCCTGATAGTCCACCGAACCCGTTCGACAACACCGGGGCCGAAGCCCAAACATCAATTGCCATTGCCCTAGCTGTATTTGCGATCACGTATCCTTCAACTAAACCATCCAACTTCTCAACAAAATCAGTGATTGCGTTCCTTACAGGCTGCAGCTTGGGAAATAGTGGCTTATTCGTTTTTCTCCGGATTGACCTGACTATGGCTTCGGTGAGTTCGAGATCCGATCCAACTTCAGCTCCGAGCTTGGATGAGTGCGGGCAGGAGAGGTTCAATTCGAAAATATCGGATACTTCGTCCAATTCGCTCACCATCTCGTCTGCCTCGAGGGATGTGCTTGGTGCAATGCTGGTCACGATGGGCGCTCCAATCGTTCGAAGCTCCTTCAACTCGCGGGCAACCTCCTTATACCCGGGATTTGGAAGGCCCATTGAGTTTATGCAACCTGCCCTAAGCTTGACATAAACGGGATTGTCATGGCCTTCCCTTGGAAAGTATGTGCAGGATTTGGTCACGATTGCTCCTGCTCCTCCTTCATAGAACCTCCTCAACAGGGATGCCGAAACTCCTCCAATACCGGAGGCGTTCATGAACGGGTTCCTCATCCTCTTTCCAGCAAGGCTGATGCTCAATTCCATGTTCTTCCTATCACCTCCCCATTCGGCGTTTCAGACGGCTGCCCTTCTCCAAAAGCCCACTTGCCTCCTACCATAGTCGCTAGGACCCGACCTCGAAGCTCCTTGCCTTCAAATGGAGAGAATTTTGCTTTGGACTGGAATTCCGAGGGCCTCACCTTCCATCTAGTCTCTGGATCCACTATTGCTAGGTCAGCATCCATTCCGATTGCTATCGAGCCTTTACCCTTCAATCCGAATCCCAAGGATGGCTTTGATGTGAGATCCTTAATAACGTCATCCATGATCAGCTCACCTTTTCCGGATAGGTCACATAGGACCGCGAATGCGGTCTCCAGTCCAGGGAAACCCGAGGGGATGTCGTCATACATCTCATTTCTCTTCTCCTCAAGGAGATGAGGGGCATGGTCACTCACTATCGCGAGCGGAGCGCCTTTGTTCACTGCCATTCTCAATGCAATGACATCCCGCTGAGATCGCAGTGGCGGATTCACTTTAGCTATTCCTCCGTGCTGATCAATGGCTGCCCCACTCAAAGCCAGATGGTGCACAGTCACTTCAAACGTAACTTGCCTGGTACCAGTAAGTGCTCTGATCCCCTCTGATGTCGTCACATGTGCCATGTGCAACCTTCCTCCTTTCAGCAGATGGAATGCTTTTGACACAGCTGCTATCTCTGCTTCTGGGCTCCTTATGCCGCCATGCTTGCTTGCACCTTTGAGTTTTGTATCGAGCAACTTCCTGTTACGACTTATCATATCCAGATCCTCAGCATGTAGATAAACTTGGAAGTCACCGGATGCCAAAGTCTCAATCCAATCTTGCCTTTTCTCGATTCTTGAGAAGTCCTCAGGATATAATTTCGCTGAGAAGCCTCCGGCATCAAGTGCGTCACCTAGATCGCTGGGTGATTGTGCTAGACCGATGTGGAATCCGATGTCACACCAGACCCCATCTGCTGCCTTGGATTTCGCCTCCCTTAGCATTCGGACGTTTGTTATTGGCGGCACTGTATTAGGCATGCAAAGCACTGTGGAAAATCCTCCAGCTACTGCAGCCTTGGTGCCGGACTTGAAATCCTCCTTTTTGCATTCCTCGAAATCTCTAAGATGAACATGGATATCGACAAGGCCCGGGAGAATCCATCTGTTTCCGAAATCGGAAAATGAGATCCGCTGTGGCACTTCGCTTCTCGGGACTATGTCAACTATCTTGTCCCCTTCGATCAGGATCGCGCAGCTCTCGAATCCGTCCTTGATCCAGGCTTTTCCGCCTATTGCCAGATCCACCATTACGGTATGGGCACCTTCCTCCCATAGCCGTCCCTCATCGTCGAACCGAACTCTGTCTTGAGCAATATGCTTCCTGGGAGGACAGTTCCTTCTTTGCATGTCAGGACTCCCAAAGGATCAAGGACACAAGATCCACATACTCCCTCTCCGCATTTGACTATCCTAACAATAGAGGCCTCGCAGTACAACCCGTGTCTGGCCGCGATCTTCAGTGCTTCCTTCATCATTTTCTCTGGACCAGTGGTCAGCAATACCCTGGCCCTTTTCTCAACTATTAGTTCCTCGGCCAGATCGGTCACAATCCCTCTCCGTCCGAAAGAACCGTCCTCGGTTGTAAATCCGATAGAGTCTGCAGTCGATCTCAGCTCCTCGACGTAATAGATCCGGTCCTTTGAAGCTCCTCCGCATATCATGTGGACCTCTTTGCCTTTTTGTCTGAGTTCACTCAAGGCCATGAACAAAGGGGCAATGCCCGTTCCCCCGGCGATAAGCACATAGGGACCATCAAGATCGGTGTTGAAGCTTGAGCCAAAAGGCCCTCTGATGAACGATATTTCTCCAATTGCTGATCTGACAATTGCAGAGCTTGTCGGGCCGACATCCTCAACCAAGAATTCGACAAGTCCCTCGCCACACTTCGAGGGGCTGAGAGGGATCTCCCCCCTGGTCGGTAGCCATAGCATGAGGTATTGTCCGGGCCTGCATCGGATGTCCTCTTCGATGCGATACAGTTTCGAGCGGACTCTTTCATTGAACTCTTGATCTTTCTTTAGGGTCGCCCTGTGGTAATAATGGTGGGCATGCATCTACTTACCCACCAGATGCGTTATTATCTCCTCGCCCTGCATTTTGCCGCCACAATATATACACCGTAAGATTACTGGTTTGCCGGATATTACCTCGAGCTTGGGAATTATCGGCTCTTGCTCAGAATTCGAGATGCAAGTTGGATTCCCGCACTTCACAAGTCCTTCGACAACCTTTGGTGGATACAATTTCACCTTCCTAATCACACTGTAGTCAGAAACTATGTTGAGAGAAGCCTCCGGCGCCACGAGCGAAATGAGCTGGGCTTCCTTTGGATCGACCTCCCTTCCCTCAATCTTCAGCAAATCCTTCTTCCCTAATCTCTTACTCTCGACATTCATCAGGATCGCCATGACATTTCCTCCTTCCCCAGTCAAGCCCAATATCCTAAGCACATGAAATGCCCTTCCGCGAGGAATGTGGTCTATCACAGTTCCATTCGCAATCTTCGCAACTCTCAGCTCATCCTTTTCCATGATCTTCAACCTCCCAGGATGGATTCGAGAATTGCCATCCTCACGTGAAGGCCCCTCCTTGCCTGCTCGAAATATCTAGCTTGTCTGTATTTGTCCACCGTGACACCAAGCTCATCAACCCTAGGAAGGGGGTGGAGTATTATCGAATCAGGCTTCATCTTCTTCACCACGTCATCGTTGATTATGTATGAGTTCTTGACCCTTTCGTATTCACCAAGATCAGAATATCGTTCCTTCTGTACCCTGGTGACGTATAGCACATCAGCATTTTCGACAACTCCAAGAAGAGAATCCCTCTCTTCAAATCCTACCTTAGCTGCATTGAGCCTGTCCTTCACCTCAGGTCTTACTCTGAGGGGTTCGGGCGCAATGAGATAGATCTTCTTCACATCGAACAGACTCAGGCCCAAGAGCAGGGATGCAGAAGCGCGCGCATGTCTAATGTCTCCAACAACTGCAATAGTGAGTCCATCGATCTTGCCGAACTCCCTCTGTATCTCATAGAGATCGATCATTGTCTGTGTTGGATGGTCTTTCATTCCCTCTCCAGCATTGATCACCGGATGGGTGCAAACATCGGCCGCAAATCTCGAGGCTCCTTCCAGCCAATGACGTATGACAATCACATCTGAGTAGAAATCGAGCATTTTGACGGTATCAGCTAGGTTTTCACCCTTAGTAACGGAAGACGCCTTCATTTCTCCAAGATCCATTACCTTGCCGCCTAATCTCATCATAGCAGCTTCGAAGCTCATCCTAGTTCTAGTGCTCGGTTCAAAAAAAGCCAAAGACATCAATCCGTTTTTCAGGGCTTCGGAACCTTCCTTCCTTCCTTCCTCAAAGCCCATAGTCTCGCGAAAGAGTCCGTCCAGTTCCTCTCTTGTGAAATCCAATATGTCCAGAATGTCTCTTCCCTTCCACATTTCCAACCCTCTTGAGAGTGAGGCTAAGAAATTAAACACTTGCACCTGCAGCCCTGAGATAGCTCAGGACTGACTCAAGCTGATTTGCAGTCATCAATCCCCTTGAATTGAGTTCGTTGATTGCTTCAACTATGGTTGTCGAGGCCGAAAGCATCACGCCTTCTGCCGAGAGATTTTCGCGTCCCCCTTCCATCCTATCGAAAAGAACCGAAGCAGAATCTACAAAGGCTCCCGTGTCTCTTAGCGATTTCACTACGTGTAGGATACTGCCTGCCGTTGTGAGTACGTCATCGACGATCATGAATCTATCACCCGCATTGATCGTGCCCTCGACCAATCCACCCGTTCCATGTTCCTTTCTCTGCTTTCTCACGTAAATGAATGGCTTGCCGATCTTCAGAGCTAAGGCCGCACCCAAGGCGATTCCAGCCAACTCCGGCGAGGCAATTCCAAATGTTCCGCCAGATCGAATGGACAACATCGCCTCAAATTCAGATATCGCAAGCGAGAACAGCCTTGGATTCGAAGGCAGAGGTCTAAGATCTATATAATATGGGCTTTCCCTTCCGGAGGCAAGAGAGAACCTGCCAAACTTCATCATCCCGCTCCTCCAAAGCCCTTCAAGCAATTCCCACTTCATCTCGCCATCGCCTCTCTCTGCAATCTGACAATCGATTCCGCACTCGACACAGGATCTGTGCTCTCATAGATTGCCCTGCCCACTATCTCATAGTCCGCCCCGCTTGACAGGGCTGATCCGGGTGACGCTCCTTGGGCTCCTACTCCCGGAGAGAATATCTTCATGATTGGTGGAATCTCAGACCTGATTTTCTCTATCACCTCAGGTCTTGTTGCAGGAGCAACAAAGCCGGATGGTCCTGCTTTGAGGGCTTCCCTTAGGATCCCCTCGACAAGGTTGTCCATCATGGCCATGGCCCCTTTGTTCGACATGCTCAGCAGGATAATGAGCCCCTTGTCCTTAAGATGAGCAACATGAGATAGACCATCGAGGCCGCCTTCATATCCCATGAAGCCATGGGCTATGACCGCGTCAAATCCATTCGAGTACAATATTTCGCCTATCAGGGCATTTACGTGGGAGACGTCAGCTATCTTCGCATCAGCGATAAAGCAGACCTCATGCGAGAATTCCGCTATGAATCCGGCCACGTTCTGTGCTTGATTCGAAAGTATTGTCGGATATCCGATTTTCACTCCAACCAGATGCTCTTTGAGACCCTTCACCAAACTCTTGCTTCTGAGTAGGCCTTCTGAACCTAGAAGGTCCAATGCCAATATCAGCCTGGAGTTCCTTTCCTTGGCCAGATCCTGAATCTTTCTTCCGAAATCACTGTCCATTTATTCCCTTGCACATGATTCTAATGGAAATAATAACGTTTAAGTAGTGTCCAATCGGTCTGGCAACTATTGAAAGCGATTAGTTGGCTCCAGATATCTCGAAGAGATTCGAAAGACGCGGCCTACTATTATTAGAAGACGGTTCAATCTTCGAGGGTTGGGGCTTCGGTTCCTCCTGTCTCAGAACGGGGGAGGTGGTTTTCTCAACTGGGATGGTGGGGTATGTTGAATCACTCACAGATCCCTCCTATAGGGGCCAGATACTGGTGCAGACCTATCCCTCGATTGGCAACTACGGAGTTACATCGACCTTCACTCAATCTGATCGAATCCAAGTTCGAGGGTATGTCATAAGGGATCCAGCTTGGGATCCAAGTCACTGGTCATCAAGCAAATCACTGGATCATTGGCTTGCCGAAGAGGGAATCCCTGGCATTTGGGGCTTGGATACCAGGGCGCTGACCAAGAGACTGAGGGAAAAAGGAACAATGCTCGGGCTGATATACTCACTGGGGCAGGATGAGGAACCGGACAAAGGGAAGATCGACGAAGCTCTCCGGTCGATGGATGATCCAAACAAGTCCGACTTGGTTGCAGAAGTGGCAGCCAAGCAGAAGCGAACTCTCGGAAAAGGAGGAAGGCCAAGAATAGCAATCTATGACTTGGGGATTAAGCGGAGCACGATAAGGAGTCTTCTGGAGAGGGGGGCAGAACTTACCCTCTTGCCAAGGGAAACAAAGCCCGAAGAGCTGCTGGATGATCGAATAGAAGGTGTTCTCGTGTCGAACGGACCAGGAGATCCTAGGAACAACAAACAGCTCATCCAATTCGTGGCGACATTGGCGTCAGAGGGAATCCCATTGATGGGAATATGCCTTGGCCATCAGGTTATAGCACTCGCAATGGGTTGCGACTCCTTCAAGATGAAGTTCGGACATAGGGGCGTGAACCATCCAGTCACGTCACTGGCAGACGGGAGACTGGTCATAACTAGCCAGAATCACGGTTTCGCAATCGAAGAGAGTTCAGTAAGTGGAACTGGACTGGAGGTAACGCGGGTTCACTCAAACGATAAGACAATAGAGGGGTTCAGACACTCTAGGTCGCCAATAATCACAACTCAATACCATCCGGAGGCCGCTCCCGGTCCGAGAGACGCCGATTCTCTATTCGACGAATTCCTGAGATTGGTGAAAGGCAATGCCTAAACTGGGCGACATTGAAAAAGTGCTGATAATTGGGAGCGGCGGAATAGTGATAGGCCAAGCCGCAGAATTCGACTACTCCGGTTCTCAGGCACTGAAGGCCCTTAGGGAAGAGGGAATAAAGTCTGTCCTGATCAACCCGAACGTCGCAACCATTCAAACTGGCACGCGCCTTGCAGACAAAGTCTACCTTGAGCCAATAACTCCGAGAATAGTCGAAAGGATAATCGAAAGAGAAAATGTCGACGGAATCCTCCTCGGCTTTGGGGGCCAGACCGCTCTTAACGTTGGCGCCGAACTCGGAAGATCAGGCGTGCTGCAGGAACATGCAGTCAGGGTCTTAGGAACTGGGATTAGGGCGATAGAAATCAGTGAAGACAGGTACCTCTTCAAGGAGAGAATGGCATCCCTCGGCCTAAGGGTCCCGGAAAGCGGAACGGCGAGTACACCGGAAGATTGTCTGAAGGTTGCAAACTCAATCGGGTATCCCATCATAATCAGGACATCCTACACCCTGGGAGGCACGGGAGCTGGAATTGCAGAAACCGATGCAGAACTACGCAAAATGGTCATGAGAGCCTTGAAGTGGACGACGAAGCAGGAGATTCTGGTGGAGAAATATATCGGGCCCTGGAAGGAAGTCGAATATGAGGTGATGCGCGATTCAAAAGGAAATTCGGTTGCGGTCGCTACGATGGAAGGGGTTGATCCGCTTGGAATTCACACGGGTGACAAAATCGTCGTGTCGCCGATTCAGACACTCACGAACGAAGAATATCAGGATCTTAGGGATGACTCCCTGGGAATAGTCGGATCCATCGACATAGTCGGAGAGTGCAACATCCAGTATGGCATTGATCCTGACGGGAAGGATCAACCATATGTGATTGAACTGAATCCGAGGATGTCAAGATCAAGTGCCTTGGCCTCGAAGGCAACTGGCTACCCCTTGGCATATATCGCCGCCAAGCTCGCGCTGGGATATGGTCTTGACGAACTCCTGAACAAGGTCACAGGAGTCACCATAGCAGGATTTGAACCAGCAATGGACTATATGGTCGTCAAGATCCCTCGCTGGGACTTCGAGAAATTCTCGGGGGAAGTGGATCGCACGATTGGACCCATGATGAAATCGGTCGGAGAGGTCATGGCAATTGGAAGATCGTTCGAGGAGGCGATTCAGAAGGCCATCAGGATGATGGACAAGGGGAAATTGGGTCTTCTCTGCAACGAGGAAGATTCGAAGGAAACAACAGATGCCGTCATACGCGAAGGCCTCTCAATACCGAATGACCGCCGGATACTCTACATAGGAGCGGCATTTTCCAGGGGCTATGTTCTAGACGAAGTCCACGAACTGACAAAGATAGACAGGTGGTTCCTTTCCAAGATAAGGGACGCAGTTCTAGTTGGGCACAAGCTGAGGGAAGTGACAACCGACGACCAAAAGAAGAAGTGGGTGCTCTTGGCCAAGAGGTATGGATACTGTGACGAACAGATAGCCAAACTACTCCGATGCAGCGAAGAGGAGGTAAGGGATTTCAGAACTAGGAATGGAATCAAGCCCTCGTTCAAAATAATCGATACAACGGCCGCGGAATGGCCCTCTCGCACTAACTACTGCTATGTTTCATATGGTGACACGGAGGACGATGTGGAAGAATCGAGCGGAAAGAGCAAGGCTTTGGTCTTGGGGGCAGGATCGAACAGGATAGGTAGCAGTGTTGAGTTCGACTACTGCACAATGAACCTAGTCTGGTCTCTGAAGTCAGAGGGAATCGATGAGGTGATAGTAGCGAACAACAATCCGGAAACGGTCTCCACGGACTATGATATGTCGGACAAGCTGTATTTCGAAGAATTGAGTCTGGAGCGGGTCCTCGACATTGTAGAAAAGGAAAAACCCATGGGGGTCGTAGTCTCCGTGGGTGGCCAGATACCGAACAACCTTGCCCTCTCTCTCAGCAGACTGAAGGTGAAGATACTTGGAACATCTGCCGAGAGCATAGATGCCGCGGAGGATAGGTCGAAGTTCAGCTCGCTACTTGACAGATTAGGCATCCCTCAACCTCCTTGGTCACGGGTCCATTCGCTAGAACAGGCAAAATCTAAGGCCATGGAGTTCGGTTATCCTGTTTTGATTCGTCCTTCATATGTTCTGTCTGGGGCCGCAATGAGCGTTGCGAACAACGAGAATGAGCTTGTATCTTTCGTGGAAAGGGCAACACGACTATCAGGTGAGAATCCAGTAGTCATCACCAAGTTCATTGACGGAGCGATTGAGTGCGAGATAGATGCCGTTTCCGACCGAAGCGGGAACCTGTCATACGTTATCCTCGAACACATCGAAGCGGCTGGAACCCATAGCGGAGATGCCATCGTAGTCACTCCACCTCAAAGAATCGGCCAGTCACTTCAAGGCAGGATGGTTGAGATTGCACGAGCATGCGCCAAAGAACTCTCGATCAGAGGCCCCTTTAACATTCAGTTCCTGCTGAAGAAAGAAACTGTGTACGTAATCGAAGTGAATCTCAGAGCCTCTAGGAGTATGCCCTTCTCAAGCAAGGCAACGGGCCTTCCTCTGGCATATCTAGCAGCCAAGGCAATCCTCGGCAGGGAGATCAATAACCACAGCGCGAGTTCTGACGACGGATTCGTGAGCGTGAAGGTTCCCACCTTCTCCTTCGCTAGACTAAAGGGAGCGGATCCTGTTCTCGGAGTGGAGATGAATTCCACTGGGGAGGTGGCCTGCACTGACAAGAAACTGAGTCGCGCCCTTCTCAAGGCCCTCCTGGCCTCCGGAATGAAGCTACCCGGAAGGGACAAAGCCATTCTCCTCACGGTCTCAGACAGGGAAAAACCCAGACTGGGACCAATAGCCGCTGCCTTCTCAAGCAATGGATATAGGCTATTTGCCACTGAAGGGACTTCCCACGCGATAAGATCGAAGGGCTATGATGTCGAGCGTGTTTCCAAGATCGGTGAGCGCCCCCAGCTCAACGATATCCTGTCACTTATTTCCGAAGGAAAGATGGGCCTAATAGTGAACATACCTGCTGGATCCTCAAGGATAGCACTAGATCACATGTACAGTATGAGGAGAACTGCAGTCGAGTTCTCGATACCAATAGTGACAGAAATGAATTCAGCAAACGCGATAGCGGAAGCCATGAAGGAAGGACTAGACGAATCGAGTTTCGACCTGTTCTCGCTCACCGAAAGGCTTAGGAACGTCTCATCATCGGCACTTATCTGATGCTTTGAGCGAACGATTTAAATAACCGAAGCAACGAGCCCGGATAATCTTGGCGCAGATGAATAGAAGGATCACGAGGAAGCAGGAGGTCACCTTGTTGCCGAAGTTAGAGTCCTCACTGTCGCATTTGCTAGGAGGAGATCTGAAGAAAGCAGAATCGGTTCTCAGCAAGCTAGATGTTACAGAGGATGAATATGTGAAGGGCTATAGGGATGCTCTCCAGGGAATTGTAAATTCACTGAATTCCCAGGATCGAAAGAGCTTCGTGTTCAGATTGTCTGGCGATGCCCAATTCCTTAGGAATGAGCTCACAAGGCTGAAGGAAACTGAGGAGGCACACCTTTGCACAGAGTGGGATCTCGGCTACTTCAAATGCTGGACATCATATCTTGAGGGTCTTCTCAGGGTCTCAGCCAGTGTGAAAAAACAGTGAATACACAAGGATCCACATGAACAGCCAAGAGATGAAAAAGATTCCGATTCCTATCCTAGAAATCTTCGATGTACCTCCAAGGAGCTGAAGTCGATATTCGCCGAGAGCAGTTCTGATAAGATAGTATGAGATCACGTAGAAGAGCACAGCGATAGAGGCGGCCTGCAGTAGGCCCCCCCAAGCTTCCCTCCAAAGGGCTGCATATCCCGCCCCCAGAGCCGATCCGAGGGCTGCCCTTGACCAGTATATGATTTGTTCAAGCTTATCTTTCTCGCCTTGGCTCATTCTACACTCTCCTCATGATGAACGTGAAGAGGCTTCCATCAAGGCTCGAGACATTAAAACTTAGCGATGAGTTAGACAGACTCCTAGGCGGCTGCATCCTTTCGAACTTCTACCAAGACAGGCCGCACCAAATCTCACTTTTAAAGGTGAGTAGCCCGACCGGGCCGATACGGCTTGTCTATCAACATGGCGTCCGATTTCACAGGACAAACTACGCCTACCCTTTCGCAAAGCAACCTGACAGAATCGTGTCTGGACTGAGGACTGTGATAAGAGGTGCTAAGATCACTGCGGTCTCCCAACACGCTTTTGATCGAGTTGTGAAAATCGCGCTGATGTCGAAGAAAGCACCCCTGGATATGTTCCTAGAGGTCATGGCAGGAGGAGTACTCGCAGTAACAGATGACCGGGGGGAGATTCTGTATACAACTGAAAGGAAGAGAATGAAGGACAGGGAGATAGCCATCGGCTTGCCGTATTCGCCTCCGCCTTCGAAATTCCCCTCTCCTTTTTCAATCACGGACAGAGAGCTAGAAGCCTTCTCCGCGATCTCAGGAACAGTATCGAAGGTGTTGGAGACGACGTTTGGGTTGGGCAACATGGCATATGACGTATGCTTTTCCTTGGAGGTCGATCCAACATCTGACTGGGCAGCATTAAAGCAAAAAGAACAACAATCGCTAATACGGAAGGGAGCTGAGATCGCGCTCAGCCTGACTCCCAGACCCACGCTATATCTCTCGAATGGGGAACCGAACGACTATTCTCTGGTTCCACTCAAGACTCCACCTTCTGCTGACTCCTACTCCTTTGATTCAATTTCAGAGCTAATGGATGCCTATTACACCTGGTCGGGACGGCTCAGCATGCCATCAAAACGAGAGTCGGATCCAAAGCTGGAGGCGATGAAGACCTCATCGGAATCGTTGAGGCTTTCCTCAGAGAGAACAAAAGAGATCGCTTCCCTGATCATGGCAAATCCATTACCTTTCGAGAAGGCGCTGTCCCTGTCAAAGCAGGGAAAGGTAGGTCCCGTCGAGGAAGGCATTGAGCTCCTAAAGATAGATTACGATAGAGGCATGGTGGCTCTAGTCGTACATGGCAAGGAATTCCAGATGGATAGAACTGCGTCAGCTTTGTCAAACGCATCTCGACTGTTCGATCTTTCGAAGGAGCTATTCACCAAGTCACTGGAATTGGATTTTCAGATTGATCGCTACCGAGGTCCAGAGGAACAGATTGAGGCAATCAGGTTGACAAGGCTCAAGGAAAGGCCTTGGTATGATAAGTTCAGGTGGGCGATCTTATCAACTGGCAGGATGGCATTGCTGGGCAAGGACGCCCATTCAAACGAAGTGCTTCTCAGGAAATATTCAAATGAGAATGATATTATCGTTCATTCCCAAATGCCCGGCTCCCCATTCGGGCTCGTGTGGTTGAGAGGAGAGGCAGATGAGTCTGAGATCGACGAGGTGGCGAATCTGGTTGCCTCGTACACGTCGAAAGCTTGGGAATCGGGATTCTCGTCACTTGATGTCTTCTGGGTCAGGCGTTCGCAATTGAGGAAAGCACCTCCCTCTGGAACCTTTCTTCCGCGTGGTTCATTTGCCGTCTCTGGCAAACGGAATTACATTAGGGGAGCAAGGCTGGGAATAGGTCTAGCAGCCAGAAAGCTCAACAATGATGTGGAATTCCTGGCCCTGTCGCTGAAGGCCACTTCCAACTTCTTGAGCTACGCGGTCCTGAAGCCGGGAGATGAGCCGAACTCAAAGGTGGCCCACAGATTGGGTGCCCTGTTTGCTAGGTCTCTTGCCATGGAACCGACGAGGTCCCTAGCAGACTCCATAAGGTCGAAAATCCCAAATAAGGGGAGTTCGATAGCTGAGTTGGTGAATCTTCAAGGATGAAGCTTAGGCTCAGCACGTTCATAATCTTCATAGCAATGTCCTTCTTGGTTGACGGCCTTTGTGCCTTACTCTCCATGATGTGGGCAGTACCTGAACCCTTGACCTCTAACTCTGTGTTCTGGGTATCCCTTGCACTGACCCATCTGTTCCTGGGGATGGGTCTTTCTTGGCGAAATGAATTGATGCTGTCGATCTTAGTGGGCCTTTTTTCCTCCGCCTTAGGTTACATAGCCTTCAGCATTTCCGTTTTCGATCTCAACTTCATCCTGAGGTCAGAGTTTCCGTTATTCTGTTTACTACTCGGCTCTGCAACCGGTTCCTTCATTTCCTCAATCTTTTCCCGCATATTCCTTGGAATCAGGGGCGGCTCACCACAAGAAGCACCATAGATGGAAATCTAGGGGCGTCTTCGATCCCTTCCGATATGCCACCTGAAGTCTTTATCAGAAGCCATCATATTCAAATCTATGGCAATAGAGGCCGCGTCAGCCGAGGAAGGAACAGATCATGGTAGTGATAGCTGCTGTCTCAGACATACATTCCCCCCGCTTCTTGGATCAGTTCCTTGCCTCCATGGGAATAAGGATGAACCAGGCTGAATTGATGCTGTGGGCAGGGGACATGGTGTGGAGGGGAAGAATAAGCACACTCGATTCAGTGCTGAAAGGAGTCAGAAAGGTCTACAACGGCAGAATAATTGCAGTATTCGGCAACGAGGAGCACGATGACCTGAAGCCCCGTTTCATCAAGAATTACCCCGAAATAACTTGGCTTGATGATTCAGAAATTGATCTCGAAATCGCTGGCAGGAAGATGAGGATAGTGGGAACAAAGGGAAGCCTGGGAGAGCCGACCACCTGGCAAGAGAAAAACATCCCAAACATTCAGGAGATCTACGCAAATAGGATTCAGAAGGTCAGGTGGATGCTATCCAAGAGGGAAAGTGGCGTGATCAACCTTTTCCTCACCCATTATTCGCCTTCGTCCCTGACAATAGCAGGGGAAAGTCCTGCCCTCTATCCCGTTCTGATGGATGAAAGAATGGAGACGGTGGTCAGAGAGACCAAACCTGATTTCGTTGTACATGGCCACTCGCACAATTCCAGGGTCCTGTATTCAGAGGTCGAAGGGATCAGAGTATTCAATGTTGCTTTTCCAGCCAGAAAACGCATCACAATGATAGATATCTGAACGGTCCGGCTTGCACTTTCACGAGGGCTTTGTGCATGTTCTACATTCACTTCACGGAGCTGAGCCGCCGCGCGTTCGGATACTTGCTTCGTGATTGATCCGATGTAGAAAGGGATCAGGAGGAGATCCCTACTCACGTCTTTCTTCCTTCCAGACATCGCCTCTTGGGTGATATCCCCTTCGTTCCCAGTAGCCCGGCTCATAGTGGTCCATGAAGATGATCTCAGAAACCCACTTGGCATACTTCCAAGCATAGAGGCCTGGAACAACAAGGCGAACTGGGAAGCCCAGTTCGGCCTCCAGTTCCCGTCCGTTCATGAATGTCGCAAGGAGACACCCACCTTTTCTTGTTTCATCTATTGGTATTGTCGTCGAATAGCCGTCCAGGCACCTGAAAAACACGTGTGTTGCAGACACTTTGGGGCCAGCAAGGTCGACAATCTTCCGGAGTGGGATCCCCTTCCATCTTACTCCCCTTACTGACCAACCTTCAACGCAATGGAGATCATCCACCATCTCAAGGTCTGACATGCCTTTGACTTGGTCAAGATCAAACTCAAGCGGATTCAATATCTCACCTCTAACCCTCAATCTATAGGCTCCTATGTCTACTTTGGGTACGCCAAGCACCGCGTATTCTGTTATCTTATCAACCCACTTCTGCCCTGGAGGCAGTCTTCCTTCAGACAATGTCACGTGATTCGGCGTCGAGCCGTTAAAAACTTGATTACAATCTGGAAAAATATGCTTCAGTCAACATGTCGACCTAGGATGGAAACATAATATAATTCCATTCCTTCTTAGGAGTACAATGGAAGGGGTAATCGAACCCGGGGAATTCGTCAAAGTCCTGTTCGTAGATGGCAAGTCGTCTGTACAAAGGGTCAGAAAGGACGGGATCGAGACACACGATGGAGGGGTCAAACTCAGCGAGACGGAGAAGATGAGATTCGGTACTGTTGTGGAGACAAACATCGGCAGGAAACTGACATTAGTGAAGCCAACGCTTTCGGATCTCGTTTCAAGGATAGCTAGGAGGACTCAGGTGCTCTATCCTAAGGAGGTGGGATACCTGCTGCTCTCTCTCGACATAGCGCCCGGGTCATTGGTTTTCGAAGCGGGAACCGGAAGTGGAGTGTCAACCGCGTACATCGCCAACATCGTGAGGCCGAGCGGCAAGGTCGTATCCATGGATGTCAATGAAGAATCGGTTGAGATAGCTAGGAAGAATCTCTCCTTGCTCGGGCTTTCGGACTACGTGGAGCTGAGGTTGGGCGATGTTGTAGGAGGGGTGCCTGAGAGGAACCTCTTCGATGCAGCGGTGATGGATCTTCCATCGCCATGGGAAGCGAGTCGAGCCTTCTGGAACCTCCTGAAACCATCGTCCCGAGTTGCTGTCGTCATCCCAACCTATAATCAGTTGGAGAAAACTGCTACATCTCTAGAGGAAGCTGGCTTCTCGGTCTTGGACTGTGTCGACATTTCGGTCCAGGGAATCAGGGTCAAGAAGGGGGCAGTCAGGCCGTTGCCATTCTCAAGAACTCATAATGCCTTTCTGATGTTTGCCGCGAAGGTTCTAACAAGGGACCAATGGAGCAAAAGTTAAAATCATCTACACGAGGCAGCAGCCACAATGCAGGAGAAGGCCAAGGAAACCAACACATTCACTGTTCTCGCCAATGGAATGCTCTATCTTTCCATCTTGGTGATTATTGCTTCAATCTCTGTCTTTGGCTTTGAGGGATACCTTAACAATGCGATCTTGGTCTATTCATCGCAACTCCTACTTCTGCTTTCAACCATGATTCCCTTCCTCCCCCGCGACAACGAATCCTTCAGTAGGCTCTTCAATAGAAGCGCAGGAGGCTTGTTGATCTTCTCTCTGCTTTCAGCCCTCGAGCTGATATACTACTCGAGATTGAAGACCTCGACCCTGTTGGCGAGTCTAGGGATGGTCGCTCTGTTCGGCTTCTCTTCCTATAAGGCAGTTCTCATAGGGCAGAAGAGGGCATATGGTCGCGAGATGCTGGACCTGCTGGGAGCTGGCCTCACTGCTTTCGGGGCCGTACTGCAAGCGTTTGCAAGTAGATTCAGCGTTCAGCAAGCTAACACCATAGGGTTCTTTGGCATCCCGCTTGTCATTCTTGGCCTAGCTATGCTTTTCTATTCTAGGTTCATGCTCAAACGCTGATTCTGATACGGATTTCTTGAATCGGCCTAATCCAAGGATCCGAGATAATCGAGACTTATGTCGTTTAAAACCTAGAAATCTTTGGCTAAGTCTTATTAAACAAATCCGGCCCGATTCTCATGTCGCCCCTGCCGGGGGATATCGGGCTCGGAGTTGTCGCCTGAAGAGGCAACTCTTGAGACGCCTCTCTGCATGAATGGGGATCGAAGTCCAACGATGTCTGGGTCTCCAGGGATTGGGCATAGAAACCGAGGAGACATGATCGCCCTGGGACAACGATCTCCAAGGGTGTCTGGGCACCGGACGTCGCGATTGGGTGAAACAGGGCGTGCGAAGACGGGATAACCCGGAAGCCCGAACCCAAATGGCAGGGCGTCATTGGTTTTTCCTACAAATTGGACAGCAGAGAATGCACTCTTCCCTCGCTCTGCCGGCACCAGTAGAGTTAAAGACCCAAAAGACTGCCATGATCCTCGATCGTGATTGCCGAAATTCTTTGTCGACATGCACCTTCATTCGAAGTATTCGGTTGCAACCAGCGAGATCATGGATCTTGAGCATGTCTCACATTATTGTAGATTCAAAGGCCTTGACATAGTTGCGACTGGAGATGTTCTGCACCCGCGATGGCTGTCAGAACTGAAGAACAAGCTTCAGGAAAATGAAGGGCTTTTTTCAATGAGGAATGAAAGACCGATGCCCTTCTTCATACTTTCTGGCGAGATATGCACAATCTATCAGTTGGAGGGAAAAAGGAGAAGGATACACCATGTTCTGCTATATCCGTCATTCGATTCAGTCGAACAAGCATCGGACGTTCTGGCAAGGCATGCCGATCTCAGTTCGAATGGTAGACCTTTTGTTTCCCTTAATCCAGAGGACCTAGTATCACTAATCCGCAGCGTGGACGATGGAATCGAGGTATTCCCAGCCCATATATGGACGCCTCACTTCAGCATTTTCGGACTGCATGGCCATTCATCGGTGGAAGAAGCCTACGGGTCAAACGCAAGTCGCATCCATCTGATGGAAACAGGTCTTTCCTCTGACCCTGAGATGAATTGGTCGCTTTCTTCGTTGGACCGATTCAAGCTTGTATCCAATTCGGATTCGCACTCCCCGTATCCATTCAGAATCGGCAGGGAGGCCAGCCTCTTCGAATTGCGAGAACCTAGCTATGGCTCGCTCCTTGACGCGATCAGGAACGGTGGAGCCTCTTCACTGCTAATGACGGTCGAAACATTTCCCCAATATGGGAAATATCACTGGCCCGGCCACAGGTCATGCAGTTTCTCGGCGTCTCCAGAGGAATACGTCAGGCTTGCTGGCCTCTGCCCGGTCTGCAGAAGGAAACTGACAAATGGCGTTGAACTAGAGGTGAGAAAAAAGGCCGACAGACCAAGGGGTTACATTCCGGAAGGAGCAAAGCCATTCTTCAGGGTCATCCCGCTATCTGAAATCCTATCCATGATCTCAGGATCTCCGGTTGACTCAACAAAGGTTTGGAATCTTTACGACGGATTGGTCAAGCGCTTTGGCAATGAGTACTCGATTCTTCTTTGGGCTCCAATACGGGAGCTCGATGAAATCGGAGGGAAAAGGCTTGGCAGCCTGATAAGAAAGATGAGACAAGGCACTCTAGAGATAAGACCCGGATACGATGGCAAATATGGGGAATTGATTGAGACATCGAATTGCTGCCGGTAGAATCCTTGAATGGGCCCTAAAGCTCGAAAATGAGTGGCTTGAGGCCCTTAGGAATGAATGTAACGTTCTTTGGCGAAGGCCTTGTTCCAAGCTCAACTGTTCTCTCCGTAGCGTCGAGGATGATCTTCATCACGTCAGTTCCGTTTATTCTGCCAAGTGCTCCACTTGCAGCTTGACGTTCGGAAAAGACCTTCGTGTCATCCCTTCTGATTCCCGGTGATGCGAGCAAGAGAGGAACTGGCTCTCCAGAGTGCATGCCTCTGTCACATGGTGTTGTATGGTCGCCTGTCAAGATGACGGACAGCGTTCTAAGTAGGTCAGACGGAATGAGGCATAAATTTTCGTCCACCTTCGATATGAATCTTGACTTCCCCAACGCGTTCTTGTTGTGGGAGAAGTAGTCGGTCGCTTTTATGTGGAGGAACACGAAGTCGTGAGTTCCTAGCGCGTGAACCGCAGCTTCGAACTTCCCCTCAAGATTCGTATTGGGCATTCCGTTAGCCCCTTCGACTTCTATGAAATCCATTCCCACGGCTTTTGCCACTCCTTTGTAGAGGGCTCCTCCAGCAATGGCAGCAGCATGGAAGCCGAATTTCTCGTGGAAGCCGGGCAGCTTCTTGGCAACACCCGATCCCCTGAAGAGCACAGCGTTAGCGACTGGTCTGCCTGAGTGCTTTCTCTGCTCGTTCAGATCGGCCTTGGAAAGCGCTCGCATCGCCTCTATCTCCCATCTGTTCATAACTGAGGCGAGTCTTCTCGCGCCATCTGCATTTCTGGCCTCTTGCCTTTGTTGGCATTCCAGCATTGGTGCGCCCTCCTCATGTGGATCGTTGTCCGTTACTTCGTACGATAATCCCTCGCCACTGACTGTCAATGCCATCCTGTGTTCCGTGAGCCCGTATGATCTGAAGCTACAACCATCCACCTCGGGAACCTCTTCGTTCAGGATATCTACCAGATTCTTGGTTTCCTGTGTCGATATCCTCCCTGCCCTTCTATCGACCACCATCGCCATGTTGTTCGCAAGTTTGACTGTTGCTAGGTTGGCCCTGAACGCTATTTCGTTCTCGCCAAGGACGACTCCTTCTCCGAGGGCCTCGATGGGTCCCCTTCCGAAATACTCTTTCTCCAAGTCATAGCCCAATATAGCCAAATGTGATGTGTCGCTTCCAGGGGGGACTCCTGGCGATATAGGGTCCATCAATCCCTGAGCACCAATCTTCTTCAGCCTCTTCATATTCACCTGTCTTGCCGCTTCCAGGGGAGTTCTTCCTCTGAGCCCGGGAGCTGGATGGTCTCCAAGCCCG
Source organism: uncultured Nitrososphaerota archaeon (assembly GCA_964408285.1). GTDB lineage: Archaea > Thermoproteota > EX4484-205 > EX4484-205 > JAAOZO01 > CAYOYV01. The sequence continues at coordinate 43,389 of CAYOYV010000011.1, forward strand.
TCTAGAATAATCAGAATGCACTGTCCGGACCTATCCATATTCACTCGCAAATGGGCCTCTTTCCGATAAATAAGGCTAATCAGCTTTCTTGAGAATTGGGTCAGATGATATTCCGAGTCAGGACACTGTTTCCTTGAGGCCCTTGAACCTGTTCCTCACCGTGACCTCCGTCACGTTTGCTGCCTCAGCTATCTGTTTTTGAGTTACGGAATTGATCCCCAGCTTCAGCGTTGCCATGTACATAGCCGCTGCAACAAGCCCCATCGGATCCTTTCCAGAGGTAGTTTTCCTTGACTTGGCTTCATTGATTATTTTCAAGGTCTCCCTTTCTATCTCGGGCCCGAGCTTGAGTTTCGATGCCACCTTTGAGATATATATCGTCGGATCGCTTATGGGCATCTTGTCGTTCTCCAATGCTTTCAGTATATTCCGGTACGACCTAGCGATTTCCTTCTTCCTAAGGCCTGCCTTGGCAGCGACCTCCTTGAGGGTCCTTGGTACCTCGCTGCTTCTGCAAGCCGCATATACGACTGCGGCTGCCATGGAGTTTATCGGTCTACCTCTCACCAATCCCATTTCAAGTGCCTGCCTGTAAATTCTTGCAGCCCTCACGATGATGTTCTTGCCCAAGTTGAGTTGATCCGCGAGGTGAGTGATGTATCTCATCGCCACCATCAAGTTCCTTTCGTTTGCAGTCGAGGCCCTTCCCCTCTCCTGCCAGACCCTCATCCTTTGGGCCCTGCTTAGTTCCTCGCTCGTCATGCCTCTCCCGGCAGCACTCTTAGTTCCAAATTCAAGTGAAGTCGTGAAACCGAGATCATGAACCAATGGGGACAGGGGGCTTCCCGCCCTGTCTCTGCTTTCACTCTCATCATCACCGAACTCCCTCCATTCCTGACCTCTGTCATACAATCTGGAAAGAACAAAACCGCATTTTGAGCAGTAAATCTCACCAGACTTGTTGTCCGTTATGAGTTCGGTAGACCCGCAATTGGGGCAGACATTCCGGTGAAGCACGTTCTCCCAATTCCTTTGAGTATTCGCTTCCATCTCCACCTACCTCCAAACCTTAATATAGCCCGAGAGCGGGGGCTTCTGAGCTATCAAGGGCAAGCTTTCAAGCTCACGGCAGAGGTCATATTTAAGCCTTTGTTTTCTGGGGAAGTTCCATTAGAGCTATTTTACTGCTCAAATCATTCCTGCCAATTTACCCCTGCAGTTGTGGTGAATTCGCATTCACCCAGACGGAGAAAGATGCGTAATATGACAACGGGAAATCAGACCATTGATCTGTCAGAGTCTATCCCAAACTCGAAGAGATCGATTTGGCCCATGCCAGGGATGACTCCTCAAGCATTGAAACCTCGGTCATGCCAATGAAAAGATCGCCAATGGACTGTTTCGGAAAAGACAAATATCCCGCTTAGATCCCCCTCTGAACGTGGCCCGGGAATAGCCCGGTCGAGGCAAGGCCCGCCGAGTCTAGCGGTCAATGGAAACGGCCAAGGATAACGGGCTCTGGGTCTCCCCAAAGGGGAAAAGAAACCCGTTGACGTGAGTTCGAATCTCTCCCGGGCTACCATCACACTGTGGGCGGGTCATAGTTCAAACTCTCTGCTCAGTGATCTGGCCTGGTCTAGACATCGGTTCATGCTTTCGGCTTGTGATATATCTGAGAATTCGACCTGAATCATCCAGACTACGGAAAGCTCAAGTCCTGAATTGAGTTGCTATTCTCTTTCCGAACTCTTTGCACTTAGAAAGCTCTCCTTCAATAATGGGGCCCTTGGATCCTTGAACCGCTATTGAAAGTATGGGACCTATGCGTTTCAAGCCGGGTACCTTCTCGTTTATTCTCTTCTCCATTTTCCTTGCTGCCTTTCCAAAGAAACCTTTCCCCAAGTGTGTGTCAAAAACGGCAAAATGCATTCCCTTGAGGTCGAGTTTCTCTAGCTTGTCGATGAACTCACTTATCCCTTTGGTTGGCCCACCATAGTGATTCGGGGAACCTATGAGAATAACATCGTATTCAGCTATCTTGTCGAGGTCAACGTCTTTGACTTGATTGAGCGCAGTTTCTCCTTCTTGAACTTCTCTGATGCCCTCGATAATTATCTCCGCTACACGTTTAGTGTTACCATACTTCGACTCATAAACCACAATCACCTTTACCATTGTGATAAGCCAGTATTGGTTCTTTTGCCTGAGTCTTAAGATTTGTCGGGCAGTTAGGTGCGTACATAGAAGACGGCAGAAGGGATCTGAATCCGAATAATTGATCAATTCCCTTCTAGTCAAATATGTCCTCCCATAGCATCTTTCCTCATCAAAAGACGAAATTCGTCTGCCCATGGAGCGGAATACATCAAGCATTATTGTCAGTCGCACGCGCTTCTAGTGAATCGGTTCAAGGTCCCTACATAGGCTGGCTTGCCACAACCTATGGGATGAAGCAGTGATCCTAGAAGAGACTTCGCTGGGGATACTCCCCTTTTATGACCTCGCCTGTTATAGCACTCATAATGACCTTGTACGAGGTCCCCTCGTACCTATAGGTGAATATCCACAAGGGAAAGTGCAGGTATGTCGGAGTGCCAACCTCGAAATCCACATCGAACACGCTCAATTTATCGATTATTTCAAGAGCTAAAGCCTTGAGCCTGTCTCCGAGCTGTGTCTTGGCTATTGAAACTGCCTCGTCCTGTTCTATTTCTAAGTGCATCAGCTTGGAACTCGGTGGAAGATCCGATATCGATGGGTAATTCGTTGCCTCCAATGGTATGATTGCGGGGAGGGAGAAATCGAGCTGCCTTCTGCCCATGACGTTCCATTCGTATTGCCTCTCTATCTCGCCGCTCCTAGTCTCCGTTGCAGTCACCCTCATCGATGTTCCCTCGTATCTTGAGATGCCCTTGATAGGAATCCTCCATACGGGTTCGAAAACGAGTTCTTGCGTAAGTGTCACCCCCTTGGAGGGAAGGTCCTGAGGCTTGGTGAATCCCCTGCTTAGCCAACTCCTATACGATTGGGCCGCCGAGACTTGGTCTACGGTGGAAACCAATACTATATGCCTGAGCTCCAGTGGTTTCAGGGTGTTGACGCTGAATACATATCCACAGTAGTTGCATGTGACGAATACTGTTCCCATCTGGAATTTAAGGGGCGCATTGCACCTAGGGCAGGATATTTCGTTCAGCGAATTCTCCATTCCACAGATATTACAGACAGGATAGATAAAGCATTAAATGAGGGTCTCACTCAGTAGGGTCAGAGTTGTCCGAGGCAGCCAAATTGAAGTTCTCTGCAAGAGCTTCCTTGATATTCTCGACCGTTGTCTCCGCCATTTTCTTTCTAGGTCTCTCATTGATTTTCAGTCAAGGAGATCTAGGCCTTTCACTCCCTATTGTGCTCGTTCTGTGTGCTCTCTTTCTAGGTTTTCAATACTTCGTTGGGCCGTCATTGGTAGAGGCTGGGCTGAGATTGATCCCAATTTCCTCAGGGGAGTTCCCAATGCTACAACAGGCAATTTCTGAGCTTAATCAACAGACAGGAACAAAGGTGAGCCAGATCCTCGTGTCAGACGACCCGTCTCCCAATGCGTTTGTATACGGAACAAGCAGCTCCAACGTCAAGCTTGTAGTGACGCGCGGCCTTCTCGAAGGAATGAGATATGACGAGCTCAAGTCAGTACTCGCGCATGAATTTGGACACATCCACTTCAATGATTACGTCTATGTGACACTGCTCTCAGCTGTTCCTCTTTTAGCTTATCTCGTGTTCAGATTGTCTGCCAATGTCTCTAGGTCATTGCCTAACAGGTATAGGGGTAGATCCGAGAGATCGAGTGGCTCTTTTGTGGCAATCGGTTTGGCCCTTGCGGCGTTTTCCTTTGTGATATATTTCATCGCCATGCTCGCAGTGAGGTGGCTCAGTAGAATGAGAGAGCATTACGCAGATGTCTATTCCGCGGAAATCACGAGAAACCCAGAAGGCTTGATTCGTGGCCTGGTCAAGATAACATATGGTGCTGCTTTAGCGCCGACCTCCAATGAGTCTGTGAGGCAATTCTATATCGCAGATCCGGTCACCAGCAGGAAGGAGGTCGAATTCATAGAACAAAACCGCGATCGATACGATCTGAATAAGGACGGACTTCTTGACGAATATGAGTTGGAGGAAGCCATGGAAGAAGAGGCTCACACATGGGCATCGAGGGGTTTGGAAGCATTCTCCACCCATCCCCCAACCTACAAGAGGATTTTGCTCCTAAGGCAGCTCTCCGCTGAATTCTCCGCACAGACTCCGGCTCCCCCTACGCCTCCTTAGCAGGAGAGGAAATTCAGCCTTATATCCTGCACCAGAGATGAAGGTGTCCCCTTGCCATCTTTGGTCTCAATAGCTAGGGGGATGCGTTCTGCCTCGGTAGTCGAAGGTTGCATGAATCAGATACTCCCAAGGATTCCACTCAAAGGCAAGCGTCTACTAGTGAAGGTCAATCTAACTCACAGAGGAAACCGTTTTGATGGCGTTGCAACAGATCCAACAGTGGTGGAAGCCATTCATAACGTTCTTTCGGATAGATTCGAGGAAATTGTCATAGCTGAATCGGATGCGACAAGCCTAGATGCCCTTGGCGCTGCGAAATCGTCCGGACTACTGCTCACATGTCAGCGATTGGGCCTGAATTTCGTGAACCTGAGCAAGGAAAAAGACAGGGTCCGCTTGAAAGTACCCAAGCCGCATCGCGTATCGGAGTTCGAAGTGCCTAAAGTGGTGCTCGATAGCGTAGTCGTCAGCGCGGCAAAGATGAAAACACACTCTGATACAACTGTCACTCTGTCCATAAAGAACCTGTTCGGACTTCTTCCGGAGAGATTCAAGGCGAAATATCACATCTTGGGAATAAGCCAAGTACTGGCGGACTTGTTTCAGGTGGTAAAACCGGCTCTCTCAATTGTCGAGGGTTTCTCCGCGATGGAAGGTGCGGGCCCAATAGGAGGCAACGTTATAGCCGTGGATACTATTATTTCCGCCAGCGATGCGTTGGCGGCCGACTGGGTCACTGCCATGGTCATGGGCTTTGACCCTAGGCTGATATATCATCTAGCAGAATGTGCCAAGATGGCCCCGGAATCAATCGAAGAAATGAAGATTCTTGGAGAGTCATTGGAAAGTGCGCATAGGAAGTTCAAGTTCCCATAGATGGAGAGCCAAAAAGGATATCTGGGCAGATTGGGTCACTAACCAATAATATGGTCGTCTGCAAGGGTAGTGATCGCATTGCGAGATTCCCGGAGGAGATATCAATGGCAGAAGCTAATTCTGTTTACTCGGGTGTCACACGATTATCACTAATGGAAAATGCTGGAGTGGCGGTCGCTAATACAGTAAGAAGATTTGCTGTCGCACCCTCACGCGTCGCCGTAGTCTGTGGAGCAGGAAACAATGGGGGCGACGGCCTTGTTGCCGCTCGGTATCTCCTGAAGGATGGATATGATGTGACAGTCCTCCTTCTCTCTGGTCCAAGTGAGATAAGAACAGAGGAGGCCAAGACCAATTGGGAGGAATTCAGGAAGCTGGATGGAAGATATGTCGATACTTCAGCCCGAGATTTCCAAACTCGTCTAGCCAACGAACTCAAGGCAGCCGATATAATCGTCGACGCTATATTTGGCACGGGAATTTCGGGGGAGATAGGGGGACTGCCTGCGACAGTGATACGAGAGATCAATGAATCGGGAAAGACGATTGTAGCGGTGGACACTCCATCTGGGCTAGATCCCTTTTCAGGCACTATCGCTGGAATAGCGGTGAAGGCGAACTGCACGGTCACATTCCATATTAACAAGAAGGGTCTTGTAGAGCACCCCGAGCACTCCGGAGCCATCGAAGTGGTGGACATCCATATTCCCGTCACATCAAACTTCTTCATTGGAGAGGCAGATCTAGGCGCCACTCTGAGGCCTAGATTCGCCTTCTCCCACAAGGGGGACTTCGGGACAGTGCTCACAATCGGCGGTAGTAGCCTCTATCACGGCGCTCCAGCCTTAGCTGCATTGGCAGCTCTCAGAACCGGTTGTGGTCTGTCCATCATAGCCGCGCCTGAGATCGTAGCGCCAAGCATAAGGGCCGTATCCCCCGACCTGATTGTCATGCCCCTTCCAGGAACCGCCCTAAGGCTTGAGCATTTGGATCTCCTAAGGCCACAGCTTGACAAGGCAAGCGTGCTGGCAATTGGTCCAGGTCTGGGCAAGGAAGCCCCCACGCTTCAGGCAGCAATCGCGATTCTCGAACTGGCCATTTACTCCGGAAGATCGATCGTACTTGATGCAGATGCCATTGACGTGATTAACAGGACAGAATTGTCAAAGCCGGAACGCGTTGTCATAACGCCTCACGCAGGAGAATTCGAAAGAATAGCGGGGACGCGACCTGGCCCTGTCTGGCGAGACAGGATCGGGCCAGTCAGGGATTTCTCTCTCAGGAGAAAATGCACAACTCTGCTGAAAGGACATCACACCGTCATATCGGACGGAAAAAGGATCAGGGTATATGCCGGTGGAAATCCGGGAATGGCGAAGGGCGGGGTCGGCGATGTTCTAACAGGAGTAATATCAGGACTGATCTCCCAAGGAAACGAGGTCTTCGATTCAGCATGTGCGGGCGCCTACACACTCGGGGCCTCCGGGGACAATCTACTTCGGAAAATGGGCTTCCACTTTGTCGCATCCGATCTGATCTGTGAATTGCCGGAGATAATGCGATGTCACAGTAAGAGTTTCGAAGAATGATCATTGCACCCCAAATCGCCCAATTCTGAGATTCCAATTCAGACGCTGCTGAACCAACGTTAATATTCCTCACATTGGGAAGTCTATGATGTACTCAGAGGAATGAGCCCTCATTCTGAGATATCAATTGGAGGCATTATTCCACCGATAGACGAAAGATACGATCTGAGGGAGATCACAACTTTCATACCCAACAAGAAGCTTCCCATACATAACTGGTTCTATTTCAAGGAAGGATTCTCCGCAGACTTCGTTAGACTTGCCCTAACATGGATGGATAGGACGCAGGGGGTAATCCTTGACCCATTTATGGGCGTAGGAACTACTCCGCTGGTAGCAAAGGAGCAAGGACTCAGGAGTGTCGGAATCGATGTCTCTCCTCTCATGGTGCTAATTGCGAAAGTGAAATGCAGAGACTACGACATAGATAGATTGATTACTGCCGCGGATCGCATCTTTTCGGTGAAGTTCTCCAGACCTGACCTTGGGAGGATTCCCAAGTTCATCAGAGCATATTTTAGCAGGTACACCTTGGAGGATGTGATCTTCTTCAGGGACCTAATAAACGATATAGACGAAGTCGAGACAAGAGAATTTCTGTTGGTGGGACTCATTTCCGCAACGGCTCGCGCATCCTATGCATATAGGGATGGGTCACTGTTGAAGATAGTCAAGAAGGCCGTTCCTCCATTCAGGAAATTCTACAGGGCGAGGATTCGCAGAATGATAAAAGATCTGGAGAAATCGGATCTTCACGGGCCAGAGCCTGATCTCTACCTGGGTGACGCGCGGCTTCTAAAGGAAGTGCAGGATAGCTCGATTGATCTAGTGATCACATCGCCCCCTTATCTTAACAAAATAGAATACACAAGGGTCTATGCATTGGAATACGCTCTTTTCCTGCCAAATGCGGAGCCAAACCAAATGAGATCATACGTAGGGACTAATGTAAGTCAAGATGTTTCGCAGTATCCTGAGTTCCCCCCCGTCGCTGGTGCCTATTTCAAAGACATCCAAGCAGTCTTGGGGCAGATGAGAAGAGTCCTCAGAGACGGAGGAAAGGCAACAATACTCCTAGCTGGAGGGGTCTTTCCGAACATGATCGTCAACACAGACATCGTATTGGCCAGCATTGCTTCTGAACTGGGATTCAAGATAAATGCAATTGTTGCCCTTAACAAACGTGTGGCCACTCGTGACAGAGTGGAGAAGATCGGCTGGGCAAGGGAAAGTGCTGTAATCATTCAGAAATGACATTCAGCCTGCTCCCTCTTATCGGGGACGCGGGCGTCGACCATGGAATAGGGCTGTTCCTTTCAAATCCGCTGAGATCTCAGCCATCTAAGAATGAGCAAGACCTCTTCAGCCAATTGATCCTTCCGAATCCTGTACAACCTTATTCCCCCAACTGATTCAGTCTCGACCAATCCAAGCCTGATTAGGTTCCTTAGATGAGCATTTGCCGTCCTTGGGTAGATTCTTGATTCCCTCGATATCGTGTAAAGGTTCCGTTGTTCCCCATCAATGAGCAAAGACATTATCTCTAAATTATGCTTGTCCCCCAATATTTCCTCCCACTTCAGCTTAAGCATTGCTATTCAACCGGTCAACCCTTTCGCAGGCATGCCAAGAAGTGCAACCTTGACCTGTCCCTTCTCCTCAAGGATATCCACAATGCCCTCGAAATCAAGTTTCCTAAGTTCTGCGATCTCTTCCTCCTTCACGATTCCCAGCTCTGAGAGCTGGAAGTATGCCCTTTCCTTTGAGGCAGAGGCGTTGGCGACTTTCTTCAGCAACCCGATTACGCTGGATGATAGTTTCCTAAGCTCGGCCTGCTCGATCACTCCCTCCATCCTTGTCTGGGCTATCCTGAAATGCTCAGGTGCGACGGTTTCCGAATTCTCCCAATCGGCCTCCCTTCCGGCAGCGAGCATCAGTTCCAATCCATACCTTGCAGAACCATAGCCGAATTTCGTGGCCATCCTACTGGCTATTAGCAGATCATCCTCGTTTATTGTGCCAGGAAAGAAGGCATGTTGAGTCCTCGACTGCAATACGTCGCGCATTTGGTCATATTCATATGGAACGTAAGAGGTCTTTGTTCTCCATATATAATTCCTTATCCAGCTCTCCTCGAAATATACCGAGAAGTCCTCAACTCCTGCCAGTATGAGGAATATGCTCCCCTTGCCTCCCTCGTGCCCCTTAAGCACGTCATAGATAACTGAGGTCTTTCTTCCGACTGACCTGAGAAAGGAATCAAAATCATCAAGAGCTATTAGAATCTTCTCCTTCCTGTTGCTCAGATATTCCTGAATGGCTTGGAGCAATTCTGTTGTGCTGTATCCCCTTGAGCTGATCCCCGGTATGAGCTTGAGTGCGAGCATCTGAAGCAACGCATAATCGGAGATCGCGAATCTGCAGTTCAGATATTCTGTTCTGAGTCTGACGGCCTTTGCTCTCGACTTGCTCTCTATCAAGGACAATGATCGCCTGACCACAGCAGTCTTTCCAGTCCCACTTGGACCGACCACCATCACCGCCCAAGGAACTTGCTCGATCCCCTCTGCCATTGGTGCAAATAGCATGGTCATCTCATCGACATGCTCTTCCCTGTGTGGCAGCTTCTCGGGCATATAGGAAAGGCTTAGCTTGGATATCCCGTCTCTTTGGAATATTCTCCCCATCTTCTACTCCTTGCTCCTTGCTTCGAGGACTATTTCCTTAGCATGGCTAGTACCTATTATCGATGCTCCTGCCTGAAGTATGTCCAGCGCCTCCTTTAGATTTCCTATTCCGCCTGCGGCCTTAATCGGCACCTTCCCCCTCGTAGCGTCCAGCATGGTCTTGACATCTCCAGTCGTCACCCCTCTCGGCCCGAACCCCGTTGAGGTCTTGAGATAGTCGACTCCGGAAGTGGCAATGGCAGAACAAAGCTCCGTCAACTGCACCCTATTCAGATAGCCGACCTCAGTGATGGCCTTGACAAGAACATTGCCATATGACTTGGCCTCTCCAACCACGCTATCTGCTTCATTTGTCACGGGTTCAAGTCCATCCGAGAGATAGGCACTCAAGTTCACGACGTAGTCTATATCGTTGGCACCTTCTTTTGTGGCCTGCTCGACCTCGTAGAGCTTCACCGCCAAGGATGAGTATCCAAATGGGAATCCCACCACTGCACATACCCTAACATCGGTTCCTTCTAGTAGTCGTTCCGCTGCCGGTACGAGATAGGTTGGCACACACAATGCGCGATATCCGAAAGAGTGGGCTTCGTCAGCCAGCAAGGTCAAATCTGCTCTCGTCGAGTTCGGGCGCAAGAGGGCGACATCGATTCTCTTTGCTATCTCCTTCCATTCCATAATGACCTAATGCCGGCCAATCGATTAAAAACAATTTGGTCTCCACTGACCTCGATTGGCTCTGATCAGTTGCTCTCACCGAATCTGCATCGGCCGAATCTCGCAACTGCCAAGTCGTGCGAAGTGTGCGTGACGAGTAAGCAAGTATGACGGGAATGAGCTCTCTTTGTCCATTAGGAAACGTTATTAATCCCTTCGGCCCGATTGGTTCGTCCATCTTGGAGCCAGACAGCGAACAGCCCACTGGATTAGAGAAAATGGTGGAAAAGGCGAAGGTGATGCTGAAGACAGGTAGAGTGACCAGGATAGACAGATCTACTTACCAAGTCGTGGGAGATCATGGCATCTACATAGTTGTGAAGGGAGTAGACGGTAACTATCATTGCGGATGCCAAGGATACATGACAAGAGGCTTCTGCTCTCATGCATTGTCTATCAATATGCTCGAGGAAAGAGCGAAGTCGAGGAGGAGACAACTGGTTTCACCGAAGCAGGAAGAGGCCTCTTCGCAAAGCATCGAGAGTGTGGAGACCGAGGAAATCAAGTCTGAGGAGGAGTCTGAAGAAACCCAGAACACGGACGACGTATAATTTTAGTTTCAAAAAGGTCTAGTGCATTCCAAGATATGTATTTAAAACCGCGAAATCGCTATTACGTGACATGCCCGCTTTTGACCTTAGGAGGGCCGCTCAATCAAGCGAGGAAATCGAGGTTCTCGATGTATTCCTGAATGGGGACAGAGTTGGGATTCTGAAAGCCTATAAGGCCTCTGAGGAAGAGGCAAAGATGATCAAAACCAAGTTGAAGAGGAAGGTCAAGACGGGTGACGTTTATTCTCTCAGAGTTATCTTCAAGAGCACACCGGCGTCTGATGATCTGTTGACTCTTGACAGAATTGTAGACGAGAGATATCCTTCCCTGCCCGGAAAGAAATATTTCCTAGTGGAGAAGGACGGAGAACTCATTCGGCTACCCACATGAGGCGACTTAGATGGAAAAGGCAACATTCGCATTGATCATGGTTGTGATAGGAGGTCTGATTTTCGCGTTGACTGTCCTCTTTGTCGTTAATTTGGTGACCTCGGGCTGGCCGGTGTATGATTCGATACTCGTGAGGAGAAATTCAACTCGGACGGAAACATTCAGGCCCGCAGACGCATACACGCTGCCAAAAGGGACTCGTCCCAAAGTCATTTCGCTTGGATTGATCGAACCTTCCGGACAGAACTACAACCTTTCTTTGGCGGCTTGGGGAAATTCGTCATTCATATTGCTACTATTGGATGAGACCAATTACCGCCTATATAATCAGAGTGCTGCTCACAAATGGCTCGGTCGCATCATGTCGCAAGGAGAGAATAGAACAGTGGCCATTACAATCACTGCACCTGTGACTTTGTACATAGTCATTGAGAACAGCAGACCCCAAGCCAACCTGTTCATCGTATTCAGTATGAATCACAGTTTCTTGTATTCTATGTTTGAAACAAGGAAAGAGATGAACATACTATGGAGCTATCTAGTACCGGCTGTCTGCTTTGTTGGCTTTGCCGTCATGCTGATCGGATTCTTCACCCTCAGAAGCGAGGCGAGAGCGGCTAGACAGGCCTCTAGCGAAGAGCCGACCATCTACACTTACGAGGGGCAATAGTGTCAAGATTCCATCGATGACCACAAAGTATTTGGAAAGACTGAAGTCGGTTATCATCGAGCTATATCTTCCTTCAATTGTGTTGCTCGGTATCTTGGCCGCATTCTATTTCGCCTTGGGTTTTGCACTCAAGACCCAGACGCCTGTGAGAATCGTTGAGATTGACATGGAACCCTGGTGGACTACAAGCATGTATCCGGCCCTCTTCGCAGGGGATGTTGTATTCGTGGAAGGAATCTCGCCTTCCGACCTTCAGGTCGGAGATGTGATTCTGTTCACTAGGCCTTACTCGGACAAGGTGATAATCCACAGGATAATAGAGATCTTTGGCACAGGCGATTCAAGGTCGTTCAGAACAAAGGGAGATCACAATCCTGTTGCGGACGGATATGTTGTGAAGCGTTCGGATCTGGTTGGTCGTTGGACCGGAGTCAAAGTGCAATTCGTGGGCCTTCCGGTGTTGTTGGCTCAGACAGATGGCGGAAGACTCATAGTAATATCTCTACTGGTCGTAATCACGTTGTATTCACTCCTAGTGGAGGAAGAAAGCCCAAAAGAGGTCAAAGAGGATCCCCCTCCGGGGCAACAGGAGCTTCAGCTCGTCTAGACTCTCCGCGGAGCTTTTCCGTCTGAACATAACACCGTTAAGTTCGATCCCCTTTTTGAGCTGGACACAATACGCGATTCAGCCGCATTGACAATTCATGAGAAGCCGCATCGTTTTTAATGGCACCGAAACGCTGTTCTGATGCATGAGGGCGAAGGGGGAGATCGTGTATCTCTTCATCTACGACGTAGCTGAGGAAATAGATGTCGCGCGAATAGATAAAGTCATGGATAAGCTCCCAAAATCCGTTGCTCTAGAATACAGAAGAATAATGCCAAGATACATATCGATAGAGCCGGCTCCAATCTTCATCGATGTCGGGAGAAGAAGGATTGAGGTATTCGGGAGGGATCTCCAAGCGCAAATTCAGTCGAGAATATACGCTGTCGGAGCCATCTCGATAGCTATCAGGATGCCCTTCGAGGGGGACGTGGAAGACCTTGTCGAATTCTCGTCCGAATTCACAGTGAAGTATCAGGAACAGGAATGGGACCTGAGGAAGATCAGTAAGGTTACTGTTCAGGAAATTGTGCGTAGCATAGAGAGCCTCGTGATTCCTGTGCCTAGGCTAGATGTCATACCTGAGGAATACAGCATTTTTTGCATATCAGAAGCCGAAGGAATCCTTCAGTCAGAGGACTTCGTAGGTGCTCACAGGTCCACGATAGCTGCAATCCTAAGGGGAGAGAAGAATGTTGATAGGATTTCAGAGGATGAGATCAAGGACGCATTGAAGTACTCAGTGTCCTATTTCAAAAGGGACATTGTGTTAATCGACTGGAGCTCGACCCTGCTATTTGAGCCCAGCGGTGAATATGAAGACCAACTAATGACCCTAGAGCTGGCCAATCTTCAACTGCTTGAACTAAGGTCCTACGATGCATACATTGATGAGGCAATAGAGAAGGCGTATGATGACATCCGGAAACTCACATCAGGGAGTGTCGTGCTGCTTATTACGGGAGGCCCCCAAGGCACAGTCATGGAAATGGCAGAAACTAGAATGGAGCTCGAGAAATCCGTGGAGAGTACGATGAACATTATGAAGCTCTTCGGAGATTGGTATCTTGGCAGGATCTATTCCTGCAGCTCTGAGAGATTGCACCTCAAGGAATGGGAGGACACAGTGATGAGGAAATTGGACACCCTAGAGGATCTCTACAGCATAGCATCCGACAATGTGGAAAGCAGGAGATATATGGTTCTGGAGTCGATATTTGTCATCATTGTTGCTCTGGACCTCGCTCTCAGACTCATCGGTTTGATCAGTTGAGCTTGTGACCGCGCGTGCGGAGAGAGAAGGAGTTAGATTAAGTTAGTTTGGGTTTGGTGGCTGTAATTCCGGCGTACATACACTGAAAGGAAAGGATAGAGAATTACGCGTTAGCCGGGTGCCTGAGTAGCATTTTTGCTCTCTTCATTTGCTTCGGATGTTATTTCATCTCTGCTCTCTTCTGCTGCTTCTGGAAGCAAGCCCTTGCTCTTTACCCACAGATAAACCATCAATGTCGCGACGATGGTGGACCCTATGATGAGCGTGAGGTACCAGCCCATGTCCGCTGGAGTGAGTGCGAATATGTTCGTTTGTGACATAACAGTGGCTATCGTATTGGGAACTACGAATCCTGCACCGACAATAGCGAGAAATGCGGCGAGAAGCGTGATCTTATTGTTGAGTGCCGATAGTCGGTTGTTGAGTAGCGTCAGCCTGTTGCTGTATTCCTGCAGCTTGTTGTTTTTCTCCTGAAGTAGATTGTTCCTTTCTTGTAGTTTGTTGTTGAGATCCGCTAGCGCGTTGTTCTTTTCCTGGAGCATATTGTTTCTATCTTGGAGCATGTTGTTCCTGTCCTGCAGTTGATTGTTGTGAATGGACTGTAAACATTCAAGCCCAGACGCAAGGACCTCAGATAGGTGCTCCGCCAAGCTCAGGTGGTCCCGCACCTCTCTTATCAACATGCTTATTTTCTCAAGGACTTGGGTGTCATCGGACATGAGGTTGGCGTCGCCATAGCGGAGTGAATTTAACGTGTCCGAAGTTCCCCAGAGGCATGAAAGGTATCTGACGAGTGTGAGCTTCATCCGGTAAATCTGGTCGCCAACTTCACTGTGCACAATCCAGTCGGCCCTCAGGTCTTTGGTCAATTCCTCGCTGCATTTGTCTATTTCCTGAAGTTGCTCGAAATTCCTTTCGTTGTTTTCATCTAAGATTCGAATAAGCAGTAGTGTTAGCCAATCGGCCTGTTCAAGGTTTTTTGGCAGTCTTCTCATGAAAGTTTCCGCGTAGCGATGTAGATTGTGAAAAACGTGAGTCTTATTGCTGCGTATTGTCACAATGACGTTTTGCTTCAGTAGCACAACTATTGGATATATCGTGATGTCGGGACCGTTCACGCTGATTGCTGGAAGAAGCAACCCCATCTCAGTGTCGTGGTCCTCACAGCCGCCGGCGAAACTGGTTCCGTCACCCAATCTTGTCAGCAGTTGCTTTATCAGCAGTTCTGAGTGGCCGAATTTGGTGCCTGTTTCGAAGATTTCCTTGTCAAAGTCGTCCACTTTGATGTCAGCCCACGCGATAGATGCTTGCTCTATCAGAGGGAAGAAATCGTCAAGGCGGCTTGAACGTTTGCTCTGAGTACCACCTGTTGTTAGGGTGAAGCAAGAACTGCGGTTTTTCTCTTCTGCTGGAGTGCTAACTCTCTCCTGCAAATCAGTCATGCGCCTCCACCCTTTCGCGTATGATGAAGGAGAACTGCCATAGCTTAAAGGCGTTTCGGGATATGCGTTTGCGGAAATAGGGATGTCTGTAGATTGGGAGGGCTTGATAGGATCGACAGAGGGCTCGCGCGCTGCCGGGAATTATCGTGTAGGGCATGCATGCTATGTCCAGAGGGCTCTCATGGAAAACCGAATGAATCACTCATGCAGTAAATACCTGCGTGCCCACTCGATCTTCTTCTCCTGATGGTAGTTGAGGCTCTCATGCCCCATACCATGATAGATCGAGATCTCCCTATTCGGATTTGTCATTTGGTTGAAGGTACCGAAAATGGTCGATGGGGGACAGACATTGTCAACCAATCCGACGGAGACGAGGATGGGGCATTCTATCTGAGGGGCGAAATTCATGGCATCGAAATACGATAGGGTCTCCGCTGTTCTATCAACATCCTGGTTGTGTAATCTTCTGTATTTCATGATCTCAGGATACGGCCCCTCGGATGCGAAATCCAAGGCCCTTTCAAAGTGACAAAGGAATGGCACCTCTGACAGCGAAAGCGAAATTCTTCTATCGAGAGCGGCAGCTACTATTGATATTCCGCCTCCTTGACTTACTCCTGTGACTCCAATGTTTTCTATTTCTATATCTTCGCTTCCTAGGAGGAATTTCAGTGCCCTTAGGCAATCCATGTAGACATATCTGTAGTAATAGCTATTCTTGTCAGTGATTCCCCTGGTCATATTCCCGCTCCAACTCCCCGGAGGATATCTTGCGAAATCAGGAGACTCACCAGATTGTCCCCTTATATCAATTGACATTATTGCATAACCTTGCAGAATCCATCCTAGGAAGTCCGAAACAGTTCCTCTGTTTCCTCCGTATCCATGAAATGAGAGGAGAGCCGGAAACGGACCTTCCTCTCTTGGTCTCAGAAACCATGAATTTATGGGGCTCGAATCAATGAATCCATCGAAAGTCACCAAATCGACTCGGAGTCTCTTGACGGGATAATCGATTCTTCTCGTCTTCTCATTAAGTGGCTGTTCCTCAGACAATTTGCG
>CAYOYV010000011.1:59682-63689 GCA_964408285.1 uncultured Nitrososphaerota archaeon
GATAATCGATTCTTCTCGTCTTCTCATTAAGTGGCTGTTCCTCAGACAATTTGCGGTTTTCATCCCAGAACTCTGAAAAATCCTTCCTCAGCGTGAGAGCAGGTCTATAGACCCTTAACTGGTCAAGAGGAAGATCGACTATTGGCATATTTGCCCGCAACAAGCCATATTCGCATTATAAATCTTCCAGAGGCGGGAGGCGGTTCCTTGTTACCTACAGTGTATCAGAGTAATACCTAGCTGTTCGCTAGGCCAATCTCTAGAGATTTGATGTCTGCTTCTAGAACGGGGAAGTTGTTTCGATTGTCTAATCTATTCTCAAAAAACCTTAATTGACTTCGTCGGCTCTAGTCAATCATGGAATTGCGCGGAGAAATGAACACCAATGTCGTGGGGCTATTGCAGACGCTCGGCAATGCTGTTCGAAAAGGGATAATCGCGTCCCTCCTTGGATCCCAAGAGCCCCTGCGGTTCTCTGATCTGATGGAGGCGTCTGGATTGAGCCCGAATCATGACACAGGACAATTCAATTATCACCTAAATGAGCTCATTGAGAGAAACATAATCACGAAAGCAGACAACAAGTATCATCTCACGCAGTTCGGATTCAAGATTGGAAAGATACTGGAGATCTTGGAGCGAGAGTCCTCATTCTTACTATCAACGGGTGGGCAGGACGGCAAGGAACCAATATGCTCCTCAAGTGGGCCCGCTTTCAGGATAAGACCATACAGGGATACTGATTTCGGGAAGGTCGCGAGGCTATTGATGAATATGTACAACGATGCTTGGTCTGAGATGTTTGGACCTAGTGCAACCATGAGCTTCGAAGAGGCGCAGAAGTGTGTCACGACTGATCTGCTCGTTCCGGATACTCGTGTACTTGTCCTTGAGCGGGAAATCGGTGGAGAGCTGATCGGGTTCATTAGCTATGCGGTCAGGTATGGAGGGGTTTTCTTCATAGAGTACGAGTGGGTAGAGCCCCAATATTCCAAGCATGGTTATGACGATATCCTGTTCCAAAGAGTTGAAGATGAGGCCAAGAAGGCCGGCGAGACCTCATTATACATCCGAGTTAGCCATAGAGAACACCGATTCATTGAGTTTCTCATAAGAAGGGGTTATGAGACTCTCAACATGCTGGAGCTTGCCAAATATCTTGAGAAGAAACCGGAGCCCTATTCAGGAAAAGGGATCGAGATCGAAGGGCATAGACTGAAGCTTAGGTGACTGCGATCGTTCTAACCCACCTGTTCAAATACGCTTGACGCGCTTGGAGTCAGATCTATCTTATCAGCTCGTCAAGTCTGCGTCTGAGTCCTTCTGGTTTGACGCTCACGCTGAATCTGACATTTGGCCTACCTTTCGTCCGTCTGAGCTTGCCTTTCTCATCGGCCACGATTCTCATCGATTCAAATGCCACTATCCCATCCTCGACAGCCGAAATCGCCGCGAGAGGATCGTGCATGATGGGTGCTGTTTTGCCACCTCCCTGCCAAAGGCGGGTCATTCTGTAGAGTGTGGCTGACAATGGAGTGTTCTTCACCAAGAGATTCTCGATCTCGTTGTCAGAAAGGGGACACTGGAGCGTGACATCCAAGCCGACCATCAGCTTGGGGACTCGAGTTGAAAGGGCAATACGTGTGGCTCTAGGATCACAGCCGGCATTGTATTCTGGATCAAGCCTGCCGGGTATAAGGTCTCCACACATCATGATGTGGCGCTCCAAGGTAGAAAACTCCTTGGGGAATTCGAGGAAGAACCTCGCCGCGTTTGTGAGAGGGCCGATTGTGATGAGCGTCAGACCTGAATGCTTTCTTGCCATATCGGCCATGAACCTGACGGCGTCCGTGCGTCCAGTCTCCAATCGTCTTTCTTCATTCCCAAGTGCGTCAGCGTATCTAGGTCTATAACCATCGATGAGTGCATCCAATCCGTCACGACTCCCCGCAACGACCTCTATATCCTTCATGCCTGCGCTCTCCAAAAGCATCCTGCAGAGTGCAGCCCGTGTTTTTGTTTCGCCGCGAACGGTTGTGACGCCTACAAGCTGTATTCTCGGATGGCAAATGCACAGAGAGAGTGCCCAAGCGTCATCTATGTCATCCCCGATATCGGTATCGAGAAGAGTCCTGATTACCAATGTCGTAACCACTGAAACCATTGAGCAGGGTTGAGGTTGTTAAGTGTGACTACCGGGGATGAGTCATCGGAAAAAGGGACAGGATCAGTACGGTGGCAATCACTAGGCCGGCCGCAATCATGAAGATCAGTACATGTCTTCTCCAGCCGGCTGGGGACGACTTCGACAGGAAAGAGGAAAGGGTCGTTGGGAAGAGAGGGATCATGAATGGCACGCGAGATGCATACATAGAGAACTCAGTGCCGTATCTTCTCCTCAGATGATCTTCCTCTTTCAGTGCAAGGACGACATATAGCGAGTTCAAGATCACCCATGCAATGAGATCCCCGGGCCTGATACCATACCTATTGAAGGCCAGAATGATGCCCAGAGTGAGGAGGGCTATTCCGAGGTGCTGAGGATGCCGAACCACTGAGTACAAACCTCTCTTGACGAGCTTGTCTTGCTTTGCTGCCGACCTCACTATCTGAATCAGTCCGATAACCAGAAGACCTGCCCCAGAGACAATGAGCAACCAACCAGAGGATCTGAGGATCGAGTCCGCCCATTCGGGTACTATCGCCCCACTTGTGAGGAAGTACCACAAAGTGTAGTTGAGTCTCAAAGGTTCCCAGCAAAGGTAGAATAGGAGGGTGACTCCAAACGGTAGTATCATGCCGAAGAGTATCCCTCCGACGACTGGAGAGTAGAGGAATAGGAAAGCCATTGCCTTGAGCATGTTTTCGCCTACAATATCTATTGCACGCCGCTCTGTCGGGGAGAAGGCTGCCCATCCCAAGAACGAACAGAAAATGGCGAGTATTACCAAGAGAATCGGAAAAAGATTGATCTGAATCAGGGCGTAGAGGACAAGATCGGAAAACGACTCTACAGGTACCAGGATCTCCAGCGGTCCAGGAGGAAAGGGTACAGGAAAAAGGGAGCCAGGCGGGGCACTTCTCCAATATGGCTTGCCGAAGTAACCTGTCGGCATTATGAATTCAGAGATCTCATAAGCTCGAACCGCATAGGGTACCAAAATGACAAGGGAGGCGACAAGACCCAGCATTCCGCCGTAGAAGGGCAATGAGCCTCGTTGGGATTGTGAGTAACGAGTCTGATCCTCGATGGATGCATCCCTCACTTGGTCTTCGTCTTTGGCCCTGGCCACTTCCAACGTACGGTGTAGGAGCAAGCGCTTGTCAGCACTAAAACCTAAGGTTTGGAACACACCAGCGGGAAGCTACAGCGTAGGGTGCTTCATCGGCATCGCGAAAACGCCGAACCTCTCCGTCGTGCCCGACCGAAATCTTATAAAACTGCTCCTTCCGCCAATCAACATGTCGACCACAGGAAGACCTCTTGGGGTGACTGTCATCGCTGCCTTCTGGATAGTCAGAAGCCTGCTTTCGCTCTTGATTGGCTTGATTGCAATATTGTTCGGTGGCGCAGCTATCGCTGCGGATCTGGCACCTCGCATTGAGCCTCTCGCAAATCTTTTCGGAGGCTTAGCAGCGCTCATTGGAATAGTCATGGTCACTATAGGTCTACTGCAGTTGCTCTTGTCGTGGGGGTTGTTGAGTGGAAGATATTGGGCTTGGTTGATAGCGGTTATCTTGGAAGGCATTAGGGCATTGACTTCGATATTTGGCATTCTAAAAGCCCCTCTATTTGAGGCGGCGTTGATATTCATCCACATCATCACATTAATCTATCTGCTTTTGCCACATGTCAGAGCCTATTTTGAGCGAAGGGGGGCTCCTAAGATGCCGCTTCCTCCTCCTCCGACGTCCCAAGTGTGAGGCAGTAATCAGGTTCGATCGGATTAGGTGCACTTTGCTCAACTCGAAATGGGCCTACAATTCCCCAAGTGACATCGGGACTA
>CAYOYV010000012.1:0-16585 GCA_964408285.1 uncultured Nitrososphaerota archaeon
GCGCGGACTTCCAGACCTTGGCGAGGAAATCCTCCCTTGAAAGAATAGGCCTGCCTGTGGGGCAAATGACTCAGTTCATCGAATCAGCAGGAGAACTGATCAAGAGATACGACCCCCTTTACAATGTCCAACGCTTTCGATCCATACCGCTTCTGCTGCTGAATGGAGAACTTGACGACCTGATACCCTTAGCGTGTGCCCAGTCGCTCTATGAAGCTTTGAAGCCACAGTACCAAGCCACTCCCGAGAAGCTAAAAATGAAAGTCTATCCGGGAGTTGGACACCAATACACGCATGAGATGGAAGATGACGCAGTCGACTGGCTAAAGCGATATCTCCTTCTGCGATGAACGGATCTCAACCGTCAGATCGCGCATTGAAAAGAGTCATGGAGTCTAGGAACACATGTCCTGGTCGCGCGCGATAACTTAGAACGCATTCAATATTTCTCGGAAATCCTCTTGGCTCAATCTCCAGCCCACGGCACCGACGTTTTCTTCAACGTGTTCTAACCTGGAGGCCTTTGGAATAGGGACCACCGGCTCGATACAGATGAGCCAATTGAGTGCTACTTGAATCGCAGTCTTGCCATATTTCATGCCGATTTTTTTGACCAGTTCGTGTTCGGATATGGCTCCCTTGTCTATTGGCGTGTATGCCATGTACATCATTCCCTCCTTCTGTGCGTAGGGTATCATCTCCGAGTAGTCCTTCCTTTGCATTAGGCTGAATCTGTTCTGAATGGCTGCGATGTCAGCACTTCTGAGACAGTCCCTGGCTTCCTCTATTCCTTCAACGTCAAAGTTACTCAAACCAATATGCTTGACCTTTCCTGTCTTGACAAGCTCCTCCATGGCGCGCATGGTCTCACAAACTGGAACTCCGCTCGCCGGCCAGTGAAGCAGGTACAGGTCTATATATGTCCCGAGTCTCTCAGAGCTTGCCAGAGCGGCCTTTAAGACATCATCACGGTGAGCGTGGGTCGGGGAGACCTTAGTCACTATGAACAGCCCGTCCCTCTTGAATGCCTTTATTGCCCTTCCCACGATTTCCTCGCTGTATCCATTTGCATAAGACTCCGCTGTGTCTATCAGTCTTGCGCCGATCTCAATACCCCTCCGAAGTGCTGCAACAGAAGTTTCTTCAGACGCTCTATCGATCCCATAGGTTCCGAGACCAAGGCTAGGCACGCTGACTCCCAATTTCGCGAAGAATTTAGTATCCACGAATCTGAATATTACGAAGGGATTCATAAGTATTGAATCCGATGGAAGGCAAATTCGCGCGCGCGACCTATAATCGGATCAGATGCGCTCGATCTTGAAGACAGCGGGCCTCAGCCCATCGGGGCAACAGCCTATGCATACCGCTGGTTCTTCGTACCAGTCAAGAAAGTCTCCCTTGGACGCAAGCGTAACAGCATATGGGAATATCGCATCCCAAGCGTAGGGACAAAACCCTTCGGGCATCTTGAGTCCTTCCTCGACATTGACAACTTGGTCATCCTTGAAGACAGGGCAAGGGCCACTGTAGGTCGCCTTCACTGGCGGTTCTCGAAAGACCTCCTCGGGTTTGAATCTCTTGAGAACTGTGATCCTTAGCCTACTCATTCGCTTCACCTCTAGACAAGCTCAGAATAGGAGTTGTTGTTATTAAACCCTGATTAAACTGGATCGTGGGTCCTCTCTCCAACGTGCCTAGAGACTCACTCTAATCCTTGTCCTGCGTTCGGGTGTTATCCCCTCAAGAGTCAAGCTGCCCTGCCCATAACTCCACTTAGCTCCTGTGACTCTTTTCGGTTTCACCACATTCATCAGTTTCACATTCCACGTCTTCTTCGACGGTCCTAACGTTACCTCTAAGTTCCCTTTGCTCTTTGTGAAGGAGATCGAGCATGCCTCTCCGTCGAAAGAGTATCTGAAGGTCCCCCGGTTCTTGGGGTAGATCATAGCAGTGATTTCTCTGAAGGGTTTCTCGCCGACATATTGCACGGGCTCAGTGATGGGGATTATCGCATCTTCTCGTATCCAGAGCGGGATGCTCGAGAGGGACACCTTCTGCCTAATCCAAACTCTCCCGCTCAACTCTTTCCTAGGTCTCCAGAAATCTGCCCACCAACCGCCAGGAAGATAATATGAAACCTCTCCCCCCTCACTTAACACGGGGATGACCATAAGGCCTTTGCCGAGCATGTACTGGCTGTCTATTCTCCAAGTTGTCGGGTCATTCTGGAACTCCAAGACCATTGGCCTCACCATTGGAACACAATCGTCGCAGGACCGGACAGCCAAAGAGCACAAATAGGGAATTAGGGAATATCTGAGCTCGTCAAACTTCTTGAATATCTTGAGGGCTTCTTCTCCGTACTCCCAAGGCTCTCTGGGCGGCGATCCATGGGCGCGCGAAAGGGGACCCAGCAGCCCCCACTGTGCCCATCTGACATATAGTTCGGGGGTAGGTCTATCTCCTTGGAAGCCCCCAATGTCGTGGCTCCAGAAAGGTACTCCTGACATTGAGTAACTTAACACACCCCATAGCGTGGCTGCCATGTGCTTGTAAGTGGAGTGAGAATCCCCTGCCCACTGGGCCGGGTAAGCTTGTATCCCCGCGTACCCTGGCCTGCCCCACACTAGACCTTCGCCATAGAAATCCCTGACAGCTTCGAATACCGTGGACGAATATTCCACCGCATATGCGTTGTGCGCCTCAAGGCCGGTACGGCCATCATAGAAGGCTGCTTCCTCTGGTATGGCCTCCCCCATGTCGGCTTTGAAGACCCTCACTCCCTCTTCCATGCGTCTCTTGAGTATGGCCTTATACCACTCTCTAGCCTGCGGGTGGGTGAAGTCAACTATTCCACAAGAGCTATGTACAAAATCAACTATATCGACGGCTTCTCCATTCTTTTTCTTCAGGAGATATCCCCTTTCAACGGCCTCCCTGTAGAGTTCTGTCTCCTTGGGAATGTAGGGCTGCATCCAAAGGGAAACCTTGAAGCCCATGTCAGAAAGCTCTTTGAGCATTTCTCTTGGATTCGGAAAGGCGTCAGTATTCCATTCTAAGTCGCAATAGTGATGCGGCCTTAACCATGAGGGATCTATGTGAATGACATCACATGGGATTCTTCTCCGCCTTAGCTCACGAGCTACGTTCATTACCTGCTCTCTCGACTTATACTCTGCCCTTGATTGCCAGAAACCGAAACTCCAGAGTGGTGGAAGCCTAGGTCTGCCGGTGATACCCATATATGTGGAGATTACTTCCTTGAGGCTAGATCCAAGTATCACAATGTACTCCAGTTTCGGAGACCACGCTTCAAAAGACAGGCTTGTCGAGGAATACCCCGAGCCCACCTCAAAAACGATCTTCCCACCAAAGTTGACGAATACTCCATAGTTACGCGTAGAGGCGTAGAAGGGGATGCACTTGTAGGATCTATCACCTCCTGTCAATGTGGCGTCGCTATTCCATAACAGGATTGCCTGCCCCCTTTTGTCCAGTGGCGTGAACTTCTCGCCAAAGCCATAGATTGCCTCGTCGGGCTCAAGGCCAAAGCTCTCCACCAGATGTAAATCCTCTCCGACCTTCTTGAATGAAAGCGGAAAGACAGGAAAGTATGTTCGCTTAAGACCCTCGCCATATTCTTCGAGGAGCACTCTATCGTTCTTGTCTAGGAACCTTAGGTTCCAGGGTTCTGAATGAACTTCCACCCTAGCTCTCTCAGAGTCAAGGATTAGCGACCCGTTTCGCTTCTCGAGTTTCACTTTCCTCGTCTCATAATTCATCGGACGATCCTCGTTAATCCTCACTAGGACAGCATTTTCACATATGAACGAGAGTTCCACGCGTAAAAAAGGACCACCGCTTGTTGTACTCGCCTTAAGTCTAAGGCTTCGTCCATTGAAGTCCGATGACTCGATTCTACTAGGCCTGTAGTAGCTCCATCTGGTCACGTCGAATATTGGCTCAATGTCCCTCTTGTGAAGATACCTATCAAGGTAGTACTCAAACTCATTCAGTGACTTGAACGGACGTGGGGGTTTCCAGGACGTTTCTTCATCCATGTCTGTTTTCAGGCGGTTTGTTCTCACTCACCGTCAAAAACTTTTGCTGGGTACTTCAAGAGAGAACCGCGTTCTCTATCTGGTTTGGATCACAAAAAGTATCCGATTCCCATTGAGGCAGTGTATATAGTCATCGCAATGTGGAATATGGGGGTCGCCTTGAGACCGGCCACGCGCGGGAGCACGCGACAAAGTATAAGAATTCTAGATAATCATGGCTGGCAATTCATGAAAGCAAGCTCCCCTGCCCTTGAGGCTTCGGACTTGGTAAAGGTCTACAACAAGGCCGGCGCCAAGGACAAGGCCTTAGGTGTGCTTCTGCGAAGGGAAATCCCGAAGGAGGTGAAGGCATTAGATGGGGTTAGCCTTAGGGTTGAGTGGGGAGAGATCTTTGGCATTTTAGGGCCTAATGGGGCTGGCAAGACAACGCTAATCAAGATACTCACCACTGTGCTGGAACAAGCATCAGGCAAAGCTAGGGTTGCTGGCTTCGACACGATCGAGCAAAGTCTCGAGGTCAGGACGAGGATAGGCGTGTTGCCTGAGGAATCAGAGAGGGGATTCTATTGGAGGATGTCTGTCTGGGACAATTTGTACTTCTACGCGGTGATATATGGAATAACAAATCCGGAACGGAGGGTTCAGCAACTCATAGATATGTTCGAGCTGGAGGAACATGCTAACAAATGGTTCCAGAAGCTGTCAAAAGGCGAGAAGCAAAGGGTGGCCATTGCCAGGGCCTTGATTTCGGACGCCCCGATACTCATATTCGATGAACCGACTTCTGGCTTGGACGTTAAGACCTCGAAGGCCATGAGAACTTGGTTGAAGGAGAGGTTCGGCTCGGCAGAAAGAACGATTCTCGTGAGCTCGCATGACATGCTTCTAATCGAGGAGGTGTGTGAAAGGGTAGCGATCATGCACAAGGGCAGGATTCTGAACGTCGGTTCTCCATCTGAGATCAAATCATTAATATCAAAGAGCGAGAGAGCGAGATTTGCCGTAGAAGTGGAGCCGATGACTGACGAACTGAAGAAGAGCATCGCTGATATTGGTTGGGCTGTCAAGGAAGACTCCGGGAAGCTGATCGCCACCGCACCAGACGCAAATCCTCCTTACGATCAGATTCAGCGTATCGTCACAATCGCATCCCAAGGAGGTCGCCTCAAGTCATTTCAGCGATTAGAGCCATCCCTTGAAGAGACGTTCATAGCCTTGACCGAAGGTGGTGCCTGATGGTGAGCCTTCGAAGCATCTATGCATTCATCTGGTTGGACCTAAAGGATTGGCTGAGCTACAGATACGAGGTATTCTTCTGGTTCCTCAACATAATAGTAGGTGCGGTCACATACGCGTACGTCGGCAGCAACATGTCTTTGACTCAATCTTTCGCCCTGTTACCCTATGGTGGCAACTTTCTTGCATTTCTTTTGGTGGGAATGGCTTTCAACGATTTCATAGTGGCTTCGCTCAACGCTCCGAGGAATGTACTGAATCCCTGGGATCTGGAGTGGAAACTCATGATGCCCTGCTCGCTACTGGATGCCATAATTGGAAGCATTTGGTTCAGGTACATGATCTCAACAATACAATTAGTGATATACTTCCTATTCGGGCTGGCATTCGGTGTCAGCTATGATGTCAATCTTTTTGCCGCCGTTCTAGTCATGCTTTTTGGCATGGCAGCAATGTGGGGGTTTGGATTGCTGAGCGCAAGCATTCAGATAATAACAAAGAGATGGGACCCCGTTGTCTGGCTCTTCACGACAATGGGCTGGCTTCTTAGCGGAGTCTGGTTCCCAGTTCAGTTCCTTCCGGACCCATTGAGGAGCCTCTCGGCAATCATGCCCCAGACATACATCTTGGATATGCTCAGGCGTTCATTGCTGACAGCGGCGTCAATAGTCGATATATTGCCATCCCTGACGAGCTTGTTATTGTTGGCGTTCGTAATAGATTCAATAGGAGTTCTGGCTATCAGATGGGGCCTCAGGGTTGCTAAGAGGCAAGGAACTGTGGGTTACTACTAAGACCTAGCGGGCGTGGCTATGCTATACGTGCATTTCTCATAAGATTGTTCATGAATAAGGCTTTTGAGAACACTAAGCAATATAACGCTGAATATTGCGAAGGGCAACCGTTTCAGACCGGGTAACTTGCAGCAAGTGCCGGAGAGAGATTCTGAAATCGGAGTCCGGTTTTCTTGATGGAAAATGCCTTTGTTCCCATTGCTTGAGGGTCGTTGCGGACTCTTATTCTGAGTGAAACGTGTTCTTAGGTTGCGCTCTAGCCTGTTTCTTTTCCTCCTTGTTCAGTCTGTTCAGAGGGCTGGTTCTCCTCGTGACTCCTATGGGCCTTATGGCCACAGCAGAATCCGGGACATTGCGTCAGTATTAGGAGTGTGTTCGTTCCTTGGTCTACTTTCATTGGCCCTAAGCGCGGTGTTTCTTATTTCTGGAATAAAGATGCGAAATGCGAGTGATGTGAGAGGCAGGGATTATGGCCTCTTGGCTGCCAGACTGGATTACGTGCTGATGGTGCTCTATCCCATTCTTTCGATACTAATTGCAGCCGGCGGTTATATACCGGGGAACAACCTTCCCCTATTCTACATGATTCTGGTGACCCCAGAGGCCCTCTGTAATTGTATCCTGATGTTGATTTTGCCTACTTTATCATCAGTGGAATTCGTCAAAAACAAGTAGCCTTTCTCGTGTGTAGACACGGTGGTGCGAAGACTACACCATTAGGAGTTGGTTAGTTCGCGTGAGCACTGGAGATCGGAGCCGCTTCGTCTAGGAAGATCAACTAATGGGCCCGTCCGCATGTGTGACAATACCAAATTCGCAGCTCTGGGTGGTAGGTCAAGGCATCACCACAAAAAAAGCAATGAAAAGGATCACTCATATCGGATTTCGGAGAAACATTCGGCGAATCTTTCGTCTTTGCAGAGCGAGGGCGCTTGAGTAGCCGCTCGATAGCCTCAGACAAGATAGCTAGCGTCAGACTCGCGACACCCACATAGGATCCCAAACTGGTGATCAAACCCATGCCCGGAACATCGTGCCATCCGAAGACAGACTCAAGAGTGATGGGTATTAAGACCGCTAGCAAACCCACGACCGTGAGCTTCAAAAGGTAGGAACTAATCCTATTCAAAACGGCTGAGAATTCGTGGGTTCAAGAGTTAAAAAACCTTTGCGATGCGTTCCTGCGGCTTACTCGCGCACCGCACGAGAAAACCAGAAGAAACGACTTGATCTAATATTCGGAATCGTCGTCGTGGAGGTTCAAGCGAGCACAAGATATAAGCCGAGAGTTCTTCCTGAGTACAATAACGTTGCTCTTAGCGTTGGCGGGGGCGTTTTGCTATCTGAAATCAAATAGATCTCTCTATTCGTCTTAAGCAAATATGGTAGGGGGCCCCCTACCATCCTAGAGTCAAACAGGTACTCAATCCAATATCTCCACTCAAATCTAGGGCTAACGACTGCACTGCCTGAAGGAATGAAGCGAGACATAGCTGAGAGGTCTTGGTATTGCAAAGGATTAAGCCTAGGTCCTATCCTGACGAATGTCGGCAATGATTGGAAGAAAAACACAAAGCCCAACAGTACTACCGAAACGACCATTTGCCACGCTGTTCTTTCGAAGAGGCTCAAAGCGTTTCCTGCAATGACGAATCCGGGAACGAAAACAACTAAGTTAAACCTCATTGCCCATTGAGGAGGCAACATTGGAAAGGACAAACAGAGCAATGTGATTGAACTCGCAAATAATAACACGGAGTTCTCCCAGTGCCCCTTCTTGTTGTTTGTGTGAGTAAGGACGAAACCCAATGCGACTAACAGGTAGGATAGACTCCTTACGCCGATTCTGTCCTCAACATCGAAGAAAGGATGGAATTCCAGTGATTTGATAAACTGTTCAACGAAGACGATTCCCTTTCCTATGTCAATCGTATATCCTTTTGACGAGAGGTAAAGTATAGTGCCAAGACCGAAGATTCCTGCCAAGAAGAGCAAGGAGAATCTAAGAAAGCCGGGATTCCTATTCCGAGATAACGAGGCGATTATTACTTCGGTTAACAGGAACAGAAGGGCCACACCAGTATCCAATATGTGAGTCAAGCCAGTGAGGAAAAAGGACAGAACGAAAAATACTCTCGATTCCAAACCGTGATCTCCTGTTAGAATTCTATACGAAAAGTAGATGAAAGAGAGCAGAAATGGGATACCGATTGCGTTCTTGAGGAACTCGCCACTCATGGATATTAGACCAGGTGATAATGATGCAAAGAGACTTCCTGTCGCCGAAGCCGTGCGACTGTTTGTCATCTTCTTTATGAGGAAATAGGCTGGGAAGACAGTTGTAGAGCATAATAGGGCCGTCCCCAATTTCACGGAGAACGTGACATCTTTGAAAATAAGTGTCAAGAGCGAAAAGAAGTAGAATGAGAAAGGTGGGTCAGGATATCTCATTCCCCAAGTCCTCAGAATGCTATCTACCTGAATGAGGTAATAGGGACCATCAATTCCATACACCAATGGAATACGGAATAGGGCCTGAGAATACGAGAGGAGTGTAATCAGGAAAAGAATACCGGCAAGCAAGATATCGGCACCCAGACGCTGTAGGAGTTTGGCCTGCATTCTCTTCCCTCTATCATCTCTGGTTTCAGATTTAAAGACTGCACGCGCGCGCTATTCAAAAACGCTGAGTATTCGTAGGTTCAGGGGCAAAAACCTTGGCGGTGCATTCCTGTGGCTTAGTCGCGGACCGGTCGACGAGAAGCCAGAAGAAACAACTTCATCCAATATTCAGAATCGTTGTCAGCGGAAGCGGGCGAATCTGCTGTCACTCACCGAGATGTAGATCGGTCATCGCACCCTTATCAATCGTACAGCTCCGAAGGGCTTGAGGAATGACGGAGGCGAAGGGGCTGGAATGCATTTGGGTCGCGAACACGATATTGGCCATTATCTTCTTCGTCCTTGGCCTTGTGCTTTTCTCGGGCGTTGCGCGTTCAATCGTGGGAGAGTGGCTTGCGGGCGTATTTCTGCTTGCTGGTTTTGTTCTATTGCTCTTGGGTAGAGAGGGATTTCTCATGGACTTCACTGATCCGAGTGTGAGGAGGTTCTCGATTTCGTGGGGAATTTATGGAGTTCTCTTCTCCTCAATCTGCATTTTTGCCATCATTGGAGGTAACATGACTGGGATGCCAGCACTTTTTTTCTTCCTTGTTGCTGTGGTAATGGCAGTTTCGGCCAATCTACTGATTCAAAGGAGAAAGCTTGGGTGGTTGTTGTCGCTTCTGGCTGCCGCGTTTTGGATGCTGGCCGGAGCCAGTACCGTTGTATACTCCTTCTTGGAGTCCACCAAGACTCCTGGATTCGAGATCGCGGCTGTCATTTCATTTGCCCTCTTGTTCTTGCCTGGTGTACTCATTTGTTACTATCTCACAAGACCTAACATCAGAAAGCAATTCGAATAGAGCATCTGAGGTATTGGATGGCTCTCGCGCGACAAGTACAGCGATATTGTTTTTTGTCCTTACTCGTATCTCAGAAGCGCGTGCGCCTTCTTATGATTGGAACCGTAAAATCCTATAGGTTCCTGTCGCAATGCTTTCCTGATAAAATAGGGAGGAGCGCGGAGGAGCATTTGGGTAGATCCCAGAAGCGGCTATGCTGATTCCGGAGGAGCGAGGTGCATTTCCGCCAAGGAACAAAGAATCCTCACGGGAATTCGCCGCGGTATCCTCTTTGAAGTGTGAGAACGCGCGCGTTCAGGATTTCGTGCGCTATTCATGCCGTCTGCGCTGTCGGAGGTGGCGTCGGCTGCGCTGATCCGATCGGCCTTTCTGGGATAACAAGCCACGCGATTATGTAGAACAGTATGCCAGCGCCACCGGCCAAGGTGAATATGATCAAGACGAGCCTTATGATTGTCGGGTCAACGTTAATGTGCTCCCCTATGCCGCCACAGACCCCTCCGAGCATCCTATTCGTCGTGGATCTGTAGAGCCTCTTCCCTTCAGTAGAAGCCATTTGTTCCAGCCTTTCGATGCCGGGATTTTAAGGATTTAGGACGCACTGTTAGTGCACGCAGTTGGATGTCTTCACGTTATCGCACGGTGAAGGATAGGTGATTGGAAGGCATATATCCCTTCAAGGATTCGCACTCGCAATCATGAGCTCCTCTGCGGACAAGAGACGGGAGTCTTCCTGGGCAAGCCGGCTAGCTTACTCCGTAGGAGCGATCCCTTCTGCCTTGCCCTATAGCGCCATCGCCTCGTACTTTCTTTTTTACTACGAGCTGACTTTGGGCCTTAACGTTCAATACTTCACCCTGCTTTGGGTGATTTATTCAATCTGGAATGCGATAAACGATCCACTTGCCGGTTACATAATGGACAGGACTAGGACTAGATGGGGGAGAAGGACTCCTCACATTCTGTTCTGGGCAATACCCTGCGGACTGCTCTTCTTCCTGATATGGTTCGTTCCCTTCAAGGATCCATTCCAGATATTCATGTACGGCCTGTTGGTCATATGTCTCTACGATGCGGCATGGACGTTCGCCCTGGGAGCGTGGAACGCGCTCTACGCCGAAATGTATGAAACGACCGGAGAAAGGGCAAACGTCGTCATGGTGAAGGATGCCATAGCGTTTCTGTCGTCAGCTGTGGGAATGATGATCCCGCCCGTGCTCGCAGCGACCTTCGGATGGCCAGGTATGGGAGCGATAATAGGAATCACGATACCGATAACGCTGTTCATATCTCTCCTCGGCACAAAGGAGAAAGCCGAATACAGCATCGAGGAGCCGCTAGGGTTAGTTTCCGCCATCAAGAGCACTTTCGAAAATAAGCCCTTCCTGTACTCAGCTTTTCTCCTCATTATGACGGAGTACGCTTTTGGGACATTGACCATGATTCTGCCGATATATGGCAGGTTTGTCTTGGGCCTGAAAGTGGAAGAGACTGGCTTTACGATGATAGGCGTTGTCATCGCAGTGTTACTGGGATTGCCGTTCTGGAGCTATATGTACAAGAGACTCGGGGAGAAAACAACCTTTCTCCTCACAACTGGGGTCTTCGCGGTTGGGCTCATCCCGATCTTCGTTGCCTCCGACATGACCCAGCTGGTGTTGCTATCAATTGTGCCGGGCTTCGGCGTTTCAGGGACGTTGATGTCTGAGCCTGTCTTGAGCATTGTTATAGACTACGATGAGACCGTGACGGGTAAGAGGCGCGAGGCAATGTACAGCGGCATCCTCACTTTCATATCTAGGCTGACCTTGGTGCTAACTGGCCTAACTCAACTCGTGGTTCAAACGACCACCGGCTTCATACCGGATGTGAATGCGGTCCAGCCAGCGGGTGCATTGATAGGTCTCAAATTGACCATCTCGCTTTTTCCGTGCCTAGCCCTGCTCCTAGGGCTGCTCGTTTTCACGCGATTCCCTTTGACGAAACAGGAAGTTTCGAAGATGAGGGCCAAGCTA
The DNA here is from genome assembly GCA_964408285.1 of uncultured Nitrososphaerota archaeon. Taxonomy (GTDB): domain Archaea; phylum Thermoproteota; class EX4484-205; order EX4484-205; family JAAOZO01; genus CAYOYV01. The sequence continues at coordinate 11,574 of CAYOYV010000012.1, forward strand.
GAAGAGATTCATATCGAGAAAAGGAGGAAGCTCGAGGAGACTTCTCGCCAAACCACGTGAAACCTTTATCATATGGAGATGGATAAGCCCCAAGAGCGCGTACGATATCCGACAATCTATAAACAATTTGCCTCAGCATTCACCGTTAGGAGAGGAATAATAGCTATACTACAGTCTTTTCATCTCGCTGCCTTTCCAAGTTGGTAGTGGAAAATACCTGACGCTTTAGCCAACGGCGGAATGTGGCGCATCCATTGATGACCCAAGCGCGGCTCCGGACGGTCGAAGTAGAACCACTCATCCAACAGGCGGATGCCGTTGGCCCAGCCTTCCAGATCTTTGCCGTGTTTCAATCCCCAGTGAAAGCGGGCCCCGATTTTGGAGAAGGCGAGTTTGAGGTTGCTCGTCCAGACCATGAACGGGTTCACGGCATCGCAGACCAACTCGGAGCCAGGGAAACGTTCCTTCAACGTCAACACCAACGATTTGACCTGTGCTTCTTCAAAGTATTGCAAAACCCCCTCGGCCAGAAAGAGAAAAGCAGACTGACGATGGGCACTTACAGTGTTCAGCCAAGTGTTATCGAGTACAGAACAGGCCAAGAGATGATAGCGCGCCCCTTCGTCCCCTATGAGCTTTCGGCGCAGTTCGATGACATCCGGCAAGTCAAGGTCATACCATTCCGCCTTGCCGTTATCCACGCGCTCAAAACGAGTATCTAGGCCGCATCCGATGTGGACAACGACCCCCTCCGGGTATTTTGCTAGAAAATCCCGTGCATGGCGGTCTAATTCTCTTGTACGCAGGACAATGGATACTTGGTCATCCTCTCCGAACTTGAACCTCGAGAAATCATAGTCTATCCGCTTTACCAACGCAACGGCTTTCTCGTCTCTGATCAGAGCATCGGGGCGCTGTGATTCAGTGGCTCTAAGGTAAATCGTCGTGAGCAAAGTTTCAGACACACCACTTAGTGCTTGAGAACTGATATCTGGCACGTTTATGATCCTTGAGATCAAAAGCGGAGCTTCCTTAAATCGATATCTTTCAGCTTTACTTTGTGTCAAATCGCCTCGATTCTTCAGTGGTTCGACCGATTGCGAAGATCATATATCGCGCGGCTTCCAAACGGGATTTCACTCTTCCTGCCTAGTGGGCCCCCCGTGCTTTTCAGAGTCCAGGCGGGAGTCTTGCGGAATTTAGCTTGGCACTAGTGTCTACCGCGACGCCGTGTCTCAATTAGGAGATAATGTTTTAAACGAATGTTCATGCAGTCCGGTTCAAGTGGCTCGGTAGTTGGGTAGAATGGGCACGGTAATAGTCAAGGTTGGCACAAAGGTTCTCACAAATTCCCGGGGCTGGATAAGTCCGAGCGGAATAAAGCGCATAGTTCAGCAAGTAGCCGAGAACCGGCGAAGTGCCTCCTCGTTCATAATCGTCACGTCTGGCGCCATTGCTAGCGGGCTCTCTAAGCTTGCGATAAACGCTTCTCCAGAAGATCTTTCGCTCACGATGAAGCAGGTTTGCGCGGCAATAGGGCAACCTTCCTTGATGCATCTATACAATCGTTACTTGAGCAAATGTGGGATAGAGGTCGCTCAGATCCTCCTGACAGAGGAGGATTTGGCGAACAAGCACCGATACAGGAATTTCTGGAGAACTCTTACTGCTCTTCTTAAGAAAGGAGTCATCCCCATAATAAACGAAAATGATGCCATATCTATCAAGGAGCTCGTCCCAGTTAACCCCCGTGTACCAGACTCCGTAAGATTCGGAGATAACGATAGACTCTCCGCGATAATCGCGTCTAGAGTAGGAGCGGACCTGCTCGTCATACTGACCGACGTCGACGGATTCATGATGCCAACACCAGACGGGGGTCTCAAACTGGTCAACGAGATGAAGAGGATCAATAAGAATACACTATCCTATGCAGGTGGTTCGAGTAGGTTGGGATTAGGAGGAATGCTCTCAAAACTTCAGGCAGCCAGAATAGCATCGCGTTCCGGTGTTACAACTGTGATAGCAAATGGACACCGACGAGACATATTGACAAGAATAATGCGAGGGGAGCGAGTTGGCACCCTAATCAAGCCCGCACCAGGCAAAAGCCAAAAGAAACCTGAGAGGATAGTGGTTGATAGTTTAAGCCATGACGCTAGTAGAAGAAGAGGTCCTTGAGAAAGCCAAGGCGGCCAAGGGGGCCTCCCTGAAACTTGGAGTCTCCCCCTCAACTGCGAGGAACGAGGCTCTCAGGGCCATAACAGAGGCCCTACTCCTCAACATGGATCTAATACTCACTGAGAACCAGAAAGATGTCGCCGAACTGAAGAAGAAGGATCCCAATTCGCCGATTATTGACAGGTTACTACTGAACCGGAAGAGAATCGAAGAAACGGTCGATGGATTGCGAGAAGTCATACAACTACCTGATGCTTTGGGCGAGATAGTGGCTGGTTGGACGACAAGGCATGGTTTGGAAATCAGGAAGGTCCGTGTCCCCTTAGGAGTAATAGCAGTGATATATGAAGCTAGGCCGAACGTAACGATTGACATTGTAGGCTTGGCAATAAAGTCCGGCAACGCTGTCATCTTGAGAGGCGGTTCCGAAGCGATTAATTCCAACAAGGCTTTGGTTCGAGTGATAAAGGAAGCCATAAGGGGATTGATTCCCGAAGGGGCCATTCAACTCATTGAGAATACTGATAGGACGCTCGTGAACAGGTTGCTCGAGTTGTATGATTACGTGGATGTAGTCATACCCCGGGGAAGCGCCCAACTAATCAAGTTCGTCAGGGAGAACTCACGCATCCCAATAATAGAGACGGGCGCCGGGAACGTGCACATATTCGTTAACCATGATGCTGACCTCGACATGGCAACAAGGATAATCATCAACGCCAAAGTGCAGAGGCCATCCGTCTGCAATGCGGTCAGGAAGGTCCTCGTCCATGGAAGTATCGCTCAGACCTATTTGCCTGAGTTGGTGAATGCACTTAGGAAATATCACGTCATAGTCAAGGGATGCGAAGCATGCAGAAAGATAGAACCTACGATTATGGAGGCAGCGGAAGCAGATTGGTATGAGGAATACATGGACCTCACATTGGCAGTAAAGATCGTCCCCTCTGTAGCTGAGGCGATTGATCACATAAACAAGTATGGGACCCACCATTCTGATGCAATAATAACATCCAACATCGACGACGCAAATCTCTTTGCCTCGCTGGTTGACTCATCAACGGTATATGTAAATGCCTCCACGAGATTCACTGATGGCAACCAGTTCGGCTTTGGTGCTGAGGTCGGCATAAGCACCCAGAAGCTCCATGCCAGGGGCCCAATGGGATTGAAGGAACTCACGACAACAAAGTATGTGGTGTTCGGAAATGGCCAAGTTAGGGAGTAGGCCTTTGTTCGGGCCGGACGATGGGTCGGATATTGAATGAATCAGAATTTCTAAATGAAGCAATCAGTAAATCAAGAAAGTGGGTGGCTGGAAGAACCAGAGAAGAAGCACTAGAAGCGGTTTCTGAGCTGAATAGAGGCGGCATCATAGCGACGGTTAGTTTCCTTGGAGAAGATCTGAAGGATTTACCTCGAATTCAGAGCCATCTCTCAGAATACAGGTCACTAATACAGAGCATTTCTGCGAGCAATCTCAAGGCCAACATATCGGTGAAACCATCTACCATGGGCATTTCCCTGCGGCCGAGCCTATTCCTACAAAATCTTGAGCACTTGCTCAAGGACCTTTCGAAGAGCGCATCGATTGAACTCGTAGTGGATTCGGAGGGACAAAGTTTGGTTTCTAGTGCTTACGACGAGGCGGTGAAACTCCTGAGGTTAGGCTATGAATTCAGAGTAACAGTCGCATGTAGATTCTACCCCGTCATAAAGGCCAAATTGGAGGAAATCGTAGATTCAGGGGGTAGGATTAGGATCACAAGGGGGGCCTATGAGGGAGGAGCAGGACTGCCATTTGTTAACTTCATTGAAGATATTCTCGAGCTACAACGAAGGACTAGGGATCCGATTTTGGCAACGAATAGTGTGCGAGTGATCAACTCACTCGAAGAACACGGCGTTTTGGAGGGATTCAGCGGATTTGAGACTCTATTGGGTAAGCATGTTGAGCTTGAACGTTACCTGAAGAGCAGGCGCTTGAGGACCTTGAGGTACATCCCTTACGGGGATAGCTGGATCGATTACTGTGCTAGGAGGGAGAAGTGGTTCTCCGAGAACGCCGGTGAGTTGAAGTCCATATTACTTCGAAGATGAGAATAGCGGACTCCCAAGCGAGAAGCTGGACTAAGTCAACCTAGCGCGATATTAGATCGTTTTGTTGGCTTTTCGCCCGACAAAGAGGACGACCTTGGAATAATACCCCATACCTTCTTTCTGAATGTCCTTTCCGAATCTTTGCCAGACCGTCTCAAGGGGCTGAGCACTGATACCATAAATCTTTGGTACATTATCACAGACGGATCTAATCTCCTCCTTTGCCTGTTCTGGAGTGAGTTTCATTCCAGTGTAGTACGCCTTTCTTTTCACCAGCTCTAACCCTGCTTTCTTGAGCATACTCTCGTATTCGCCTCCGCTCAGATATGTAGCATTGCAGACGTAGGAAAAAACCGCCACTTCCAGTCTCTGAGCTTCCGTTTCCATCTCTTCAGGGGGCATTACGGCAAAGCAGAAGTATCCGCCTGGCTTCAAGATTCTGCTCGCTTCAACGAAGGCCTTATTGACGCCTCCTTTTCCCCTCGTCATGTAGATCTCGTCCAATCCCGTGAAATTCGCTACCACATGAAACTCTCCTTCTGAAAAGCTCATATCTGTCGCGTCCATCTCAATGATCTCTATCTGGCCCTCAAGTCTCTGATTCTCAACGTTCGTCTTAGCTATTAGGACGTAGTATCGGGAGACATCAATTCCTACGATCGTGAGGCTGCTCTCCCGCCTTGCGAGTTCTATCGCGAAATGTCCATCGCCCGTTGCAAGATCAAGAATTC
>CAYOYV010000012.1:16685-50868 GCA_964408285.1 uncultured Nitrososphaerota archaeon
CGCCTTGCGAGTTCTATCGCGAAATGTCCATCGCCCGTTGCAAGATCAAGAATTCGGGTGCCTGACCTTATAGGCAAATCGGCTGCAATTCTATTGCGTAGACCATTGAGTTTTGAGAAATATATCGGATAATCCCTGTCCGATATGTATGCCTCTTCCAACCCGCGTAGCACCTAAGGATAGAAATCTGGAGTCTATAAGAGTTGATTGCCCCCATGGCGAACGTTTCGCGAAGTTGGTCGAGGATTGAGGTCCTAATCCCATGAATAATATCCTCTTTGTGGCTCAATCAAAGAGTCGCACCGCATTAGGAAGCACACTAGAAGGTTACGTAACAGCTAGGGGTCTCTATGTCAGAGGGAACATCGATCACAATTGACTCAGATTTTCCAGTTTCCTTTAGAAAGGGTTTTATCTCCTAACCTTCGAACGAAACCACTTCGTGAGATGGACCGGCGAGCGATTATGGTCGTCATTCCTTTCGGGCTCTTCTTTCTATTGGCGTTGGTCTATTCACTGAGTCTAGCTAAGAAGAATGGGGACAAGGTCGGAACCGAATTGGCTGAGGTGCTCAATGATCTGAAATCAAAGGGCATCAAGCCGGTCCAAAGGGGCAATGTCTCTCTCAGGGGAAAGGCAGCATGGATATATGGCTCCACATTGCGAGAAAAGGGATCTAGCTACATTGTTGAGGAATTCAGGAAACTAGGAATGACTCACATATTCGTTTTGCTAAAGGGCACAAGCGGAACAGTCATCAAAGACACAATCATTGATCTGACCCCGAAAGCCCATGAGAAAGGAATGTATGTTCACGCTTGGACTGCTTGTTTTGCTGATAGCGGATGGACTAAAGACAAGCCATCTCCTGAATCCTACGAATATAGGAAATATCTGCTTCAAGTTATCTCGGATTTCTTAACGACCAATGCCTCGGGGCACTACATCGATGGAATACATTTGGATTACATCAGGTATGGGAGTAGCGCGCAGGATAAATGGGGCCTTGTTTCCTCATTCGTCAAAGAGGTCAAGGAACTGGTCACGGCTGTTTCGCCAGGAGCAGTCTTGAGCATCGCGTCCAAAGCTGAGAACTATATCTCCAAGATTGCGCTTTCCAATAGCGCTCTCTTCTACGGCCAAAACTATACAGACCTTGCGAAGTACGTGGACCTCTTCTGCCCCATGACCTACTACCTCGATTACGGGATTGCACCAGAAGACGTTGGAATGGCAAACAGATGGGTCAAAGAACTCACGAACAAGCCAGTCTTTGCAGGGATACAGCTACATCCCAGCGAGGCCTCGGCGACTCAGGGTAAAGACCCTTCAGTGCGCGAGATTGAACGGAATCTGAATTCTTGCTCCGAGAATGGAATAGATGGAGTGATATTCTACAGATTCGAATTCATCATCCAGAATTCTGACATTGAAAGCACGATACTCGAACATCACAGCTTTTGAGCCTCTTGGTTCCCGAAACCTTATAAAGAAGGCACCGCCGCGGAGGCAACGAGGCTATGTCGGAAGAACCGCAAATCAAGTTGTTTGAGAAGTATAGTTCGAGTGATCTGAAGCCGCAGGATAAGACGCTGCAGAATGCGATCTCTTTCAAACCTGCCCGCATTCCTCACTCTGGCGGGAGACACGCGCACCAGCGGTTCAAGAAGACTGCCGTGAATGTTGTGGAAAGGATGGCCAACGTGATCTCTTTGACGTCCAAGGCCGGTGGTAAGAAAGCAAAGGCACTGAAGGCCGTCGAGAGTGCCCTTGACATAGTGCATTTGAAAAAAGGGAAGAATCCTTTGGAGGTGCTGCTTGCCGCAATAGAGAATAGCGCGCCGAGGGAAGATACCACAAGAATAAGCTACGGTGGAATTCTGTATTATCAAGCCGTCGACATATCTCCAGTAAGAAGAGTTGATCTTGCCATCAGAAACATTATCTTAGGAGCGAGAAGGGGTTCGTTCAAGAATCCAAAGCCATTCCATGAAGCGTTGGCCGGTGAAATCATCAATGCAGCTGACGGAGATTCGAAGTGCTTCTCCATAGCTAGGAAAGATGAATTGGAGAAACACGCAGTGGCCTCAAGGTAGGAAAGCAATCAAATTCAGGTTTGAGATAATCCGCTGAGACTACCTGGTTGTATTGTCGAATGATTTGCAGTGATGGAAACGAAATTTAGAGGGAATATCCTAAGCCAACTAGCATGGCCTTGAAACAGGAGGAAGGAGATAAATACGAAGAAAACTTTATTCAGGGCAGGAGACGATAGTTGGACAGAGAGACTAAGAAGGAGCTTTTCAACAATCCGACTGTTCCCATCGAGATAAAGAAAAACGCGGTGGTATCATCTATGTTACGTGACATGTGCTCGGTGGGATTTCAAGCTCGAGCTCTTGGCAACGTTTACCGAGTCTGGCGTGAGATGCTGACGGAGAAGAAGATTGTCATAATGATGGGTCTGGCAGGCGCAATGGTTCCCGCTGGAATGAGAAAGGTGATTTCGTACTTGATAAGACACCGTTACATAGACGTGTTAGTTTCAACTGGGGCGAACCTCTACCACGATCTGAACGAAGCTGTGGGATTCCATCACTACCTCGGAACCGACGACGTTGATGACTCTGGATTGCGGAAAATAACGGTGGACAGAATATATGACTTATTGGCGGATGAGGACGAATACAACATGACTGATGACTGGATCGACAGGATATTCACCAAGAGATTGGAAGATGACAGACCTTATTCTTCAAGGGAAGTCCTTCATGAGATGGGAAAGTTCCTTCTCGACAACAGAATCAAGAACGAATCAATATTGATTTCCGCTTATGAGGGCAATGTCCCATTGTTCTGCCCGGCCCTCGGTGACAGCGCCATTGGTTTTTCGATAATGACTGCGAACGCCACGAGCAAGAGGAGAATAGTGGTCGATATGATGAAAGACGCCTTCGAGAGCATGATGCTTGTGGTAAGATCCCCGAGAACAGGGGTCGCCTACATTGGCGGAGGAGTGCCGAAGAATTACATACAGCAGGCTGCGGTGTTGGCTAATTGGCTCACGAAGGAGGACAGATCACACGAATATGCCATTCAGATAACCACAGATGCCCCCCATTGGGGCGGCTTGAGCGGAGCCACCTTTGAGGAAGCAAAGAGCTGGGGCAAAATCCGCTCCTACGGCAAGACAGCCACCGTTTACGTCGATGCCACAATAGGTCTTTACCTGGTTGCCCAAGGCCTAGCGGAGGAGCTCTCAGGAAAGCACAGGGAGGTGCCGCTTTTCCAATTCGATGGCGACGATGTCAACCTCCGGTTCGAAGAGAGAGTGCTATGATTCAAACCTGCGATTTTCGTTCAACTTAGAGCTTCGAGACGGGGAAGATATTTCCAGATAGACTATGCCAAACCGAAGAATCGGTGATAAAGGATGGCAGCTGCAGAGATGCCGAAGAGGGCGGCACCCACATAATCTAATCCAGTCAGTCTTGACCGTTTCCAATGGCTCCTTCGGGGCAGCGCTCCATAGCAACGCAACTCAAGGGCGTCAGCAATTTCATACGTTCGCCTTATTATTTCAATGAAAAGAGGAACTAGGATCGGCAGGAAAGCTCGCAATCTTGAAGTGAAGCCACCTTTATCCAGCTTAAGGCCTCTAGCCCTTTGAGCGTCGAATATTGATTGGAATTCATCTGCTATCACTGGTATGAATCTCATCGAGAGGGTGAAGGACAGCGCCACATCTGCAGGAAAACCTGATTCTTCAAGGGTCCTGCCCATATCCTCCGGGGAAGTGGTGAAGAAGAACCACGAAGTTGCAGACGCTATTACGATGAACCTTATGGCAAAATATACCGATTGAAGAACGTCTCCAGTTGTCAGGTATTGGCTAGCCATTATCAGTATGACGAAAAAGACAAGAGATCTAAGGGACCTAATCCACAGGAACAGTGACTTGCCTGCATACAGGATCGCCAACTGAATCGCCAGTAGAAATGCGATCTCTATTGGGTCAAACGTCGTTATAGCCAATATGGTGAAACAAGCGGAAACGCACAACTTGAGCTTGGGGTCTAGTGCATGGATCACAGTATTCAGTTTCGAGAACCTATATGCTCTCAGAAAAGCAACCGACAACTAGACGGCCTCCCTCACATGTTTCGTAAATCGTTCCAGCAGCTCTTCATTGGGAGCTTCCTCTTGACTGAGAAGGTCACCAACTAGTGAGGCGAGAAAAGTCTGAACTAGATTCGCCTTAGCAAAGGTGTCAGGCGATCGGAGCAACGAAAACATGGGGCCATTCCAAAGTATCTTCCCCTGTGACATGAGAACCGCTACTCTCGAAGCATGGATGGCGAAATCAACGTCATGTGTCACTATGACGACTGTTCTCTTTTTGTTAACGAAGTTCCTGAGCGTCGATATCAGATATTTTCTATATTGGTAATCTAGTCCAATCGTAGGTTCATCTATGACTATCATCTGAGGTTCCCAAACCAAGACTGAAGCGATGGAAAGACGCCTTTTTTCCCCGCCGCTCAAATCGAACGGGTTCTTCTTCAAGTATTGAGTAAGTCCGAATTGCTCGGCCACTCGGAGGATCTTTTCGTTCGTATCCTGCTGCGAGAATCCCATGTTCTTCGGACCAAAAGCCAACTCCTCTTCAACTGTCTCGGAGAAGAATTGTTTCTCTGGATTCTGAAAGATTACGCCGACCTCTCTAGAAATATCTGAAACGCTCGATTTTTTCGTATCGCGACCATCTACCAGCACGGACCCTTTGATGGGCAATAGGAGGCCATTGAAAAGCTTCACAAGTGTGGTTTTTCCTGCTCCGTTGGCCCCCAGAATGACCATCGACGTTCCTTCCGGGATTGCCAGCGAAACACCGGAGATAACCTCCGGGCCACCATCATAAGAGAAAGACACATCCTGGATCTCTACTTTGACCATTTCGGTCCGCCTATGTCTTGTATTCCTCAGAAACGGACTTCACATACGGCAGTGGATCCTGAATCGGCTCTGGAAAACGCTGATCCAGCTTTTTCGCATATCTCCTCCAGAACAAAAAGGATAAGGGGAAGTTCAGCTGTAATCCAATGGCTTCACACATCTCAAACGCGCGAACAGGTGGCGCATCAACCACAATTTCTCCCTCTTTCATAACTATTGCCCTTGTGGCCAACTTGTAGAATAGCTCCAACCTCTGTTCTATGAGAATTATCGTCATGGAGAGTTCGACGCGCATTCTGTTCAAGAACTTCGCAAAGTCATGAGCGGTTAGAGGATCCATGGAGGATGTCGGCTCATCCAAAATCAGCACCTTCGGTTTCATTGCCAAAGCCCCTGCTATCGCTGCTCTTTGCTGTAGGCCCCCGGAGAGTTCGAAAGGAGGCCTGAATCTTTCGCTTTCCAGCTTTGTGACGTTCAAGCTCCATGAGACGACTTCTCCGATTTCATTGGGTCGCAAACCCAGATTCTCTGGGCCAAACGCGATATCATCCTCGAGGGTAAGAGCAAACAGCTGATTCTCTGGGTTCTGCAAAACCAGACCAACGTCCTGAGCGATTTCATGGACTTTACTCGTGGCAACATTCCTTCCAAATACGCTTACGGTCCCAGAAAGCTCACCAGGATAGCTGTGTGGTATGAGGCCAGTGAGGAGTCTTGCCAGAGTGGATTTGCCGCCTCCTGAAGGACCTGTCACCAAGATGAATTCCCCAACATGGGCCTCGAAGCCCGCTACGTTCAGTGATGGTCTATCGTTTCCTCTGTAAGTGAATCGCACATCACTTAAGGAGATCACGGGACCTTGGGCTTGCATTCTAAGCCTTCACTCCATCGGGCGCTATTCCTTTCTCTTTTAAATATCTAATCACGAACTGCTGGACGGACTCCTTGATTTGGGAGGCCCCCTTTGCGACAGTGAAGGCAGCTGCCCTCCTATGGCCTCCGCCGTATCCACCTAGAGCACTAGAGAGATCTACGCTCATTTGGCCAAGCGATATTCCAGTTCTTTCGTGGAATTCCTCTGACGATCTTAGGCTCACCTTAGTGCTATTCTCGTCCTCTGCGAACACTATTGCCAAGTCTGCACCCAGCGCAACCAAAGAACTCGCTGAGGACGAATTGAAGGAACCTATTTCAGAGTATACAACGACTAATTCTGGAGATTTCTGAATGAAACATCTCTGAGCAGCCTTTATTCTCGCTATCCTTTCGTCTCTGGCCATCTTTCTTGAAACCAAGTTCCAAGCTGCGCCTATGTCCCCCCCTTGTGCCAACAGTCTGCAGAGATTCCGAATCGTTTCGCCAGTAGCGCCTCTTAGACCAGAGGAATCAGAGAGCAGACCGGCCGTGAGAGAGATCGCAATGCTCGAATCCATAGGAAGACCAAGCACATCATACAGCTTGAGGACAACCTCAGATGTTGAGGTCGCGTCCGCTGTTATCTTTGCGTGGTAGGAATAAGGCATGAAACTGGGGTGATGATCGACTAGGACCTTCGTGCCCGTCAGAGAATCCCAGAAATCAGTAGGGAAGCCAGTTGTCTCTATGCCCCCAACATCGACAAAAAAGAGCCAATTCGAATCAATAAGGTAGCTTTTGTCAATGCTCAGAGGAGGATTCAGAAACTCGAATAATAGCTTTGACTTCAGAGGAATTCCTCCTTGTGAGAATATGGAAACCTGCGAGTTCTCGGACATCCTAAGAATGGCTTCCCTGAGCCCAGCGGCAGAGGCCAACGCATCAATGTCTGGGCGTCTATGGGTGACTACCGAGATTTTCTTGGGTCTTTGTATTCGAAATGTCTCAGATAATTCTTTGATTGTTCTTTCTAGGTTGTGTTCCTCGGCTTTCCCATTCATTGACCACTCAATGAACCCCTAACTGATTCTCCCAATTCCTGTATTTTCTCTTTGAGCTTCTGTTCTTGTTTCTGAAGGGCGGAAGACCTAAGCTTCAGCAATTCCAGTCTTTCCTGAAGTTCCAAGAGCATCTTCTCTCTGTCCTTCTTTATGAGTATCTTGCCGAGGAATTGATATACCTGCTCGGTGGCGTTCTCCTTCAAGGCTTCGATGGCTCTCTCTGTCTCGGCGAGTTCTTCCTCGATTCTCTGTTTCTGTACAGTAGTACTCTCAAAGGCTGATTGAAGGGCCTCCAATTTCTCTAATTTCTCCCTTATTTCTGGGCCTGGAGACTCCATGTTTCACCCCCGATGTTGTCTTGCTTAAAAAGATTGGCTGAGGTTTGATGTATCTTCTGGCTTCAATTCTCCGACTTAGCTTAGGTTCCCTTGCTAAGTTTTTATGCCAGATATCCTTATCGCGGCCTGTCCTGATTTGCTGTATGGTTCGTAAGCTCCACCCGCGAACGTGAATCCGCAGCGGCGACACACCCAGACGCCTGCGCTCAGACGCTTCAGCTTGCCGAGGTAGCATCTCTGACAGTTATATTTCGCACGCCTCTTGGTCATGAGCTCCGCATATCGCTTCCTGACAGTGAAGCCATACTTCACACCCAATGTGCCGGAAATCTTCTTGGGCATCTATCCGTATGTCCACCCCATTATCTTGCCTATCTCCTTGGCTTTCTTCCATCCCTGCTCCATCATCTCCAAAACTTGAGAAGGAGAAACATAACCACGCCCATTTTTCATGACGGCGCAGACATTCCCGTCCTTCGTGAAAGTGAAGGATAGGAATCCTTCGGATGCCTGTTCCTCATCCAAATTCGCATCGTTGAAGTATTTCGATCCGATCATTCCGAATGTTACCGAAACGGCATGGTTCTTCAGGGGAAGCGGAACTCTGTCTTCGGTTTTCCTTGGTGCATCTCCGGTCACTTCGTGTCTGTTCATAATAGTATTCTCTAATGCCTTCACAGCTGCCAGCACCGACGCATCGATGAGATTGCCGCCGTAATCCAAGACATAGATGTCGATGTAGACCACATATACGAGCTTCCCGGGAACAAGGACAAGGGACTCCAAGTCTATCATTTTTGATTCCCTTACGCTCCTATCCACATATCTTGCTAGTGCTATGCTGCTTTCGTCTGGGGGACCGGGCTCAAACGAGGGGGATGCCAGAGGCAACAATTCCGCATTGACGGTCAGGACACCCTGATTCGGCGTATCGGGGAATGGATCGCCAAGCTCTACCTTTATCCCAGCCAAAACCATGGTGCCACCCAGTGATACTAGAGCAGATCCCTCAGCCTTCTCTATTGTACCAACGCTGAACGTTATCTTCCTGTATTCATCAAGTGATCTACCGTCAAGTCTCTTATTCTGACTCAGCAACGCCATCATCTCTTTCTGCAAGACGCTGGATATGACCGGTTTCTCTTTCGTCACTGACATCTCTATTGCTCCTCCGTGGGTTCCGCCTCAACTTGCCCGTACTTGGATTTCAGGGCATTCACCTGAATCTGATAGATCTTCATGCAACTGTTTATGGCCATGGATAGGCCCTGCCTAAACTCGTCCCTCGTCATTATCCCATCCATCTGGAGCAATGAGATCTTGTTCAAGGTGGGTATGAATGCAATTGGCACGTCGGATTCGCCTTCTTTGTCCTCTGTGTCGTTCAAGTCAACAACCACCTTTCCACCAACCTTGCCAGTAGCGCATCCGGCTACTAATCCTCTCATAGGTATCCCTGCATCTGCCAACGCCAGTGTTGCTGCTGTTATACCGGCAACGCGGGTTCCGCCATCTGCCTGCAATACCTCTATGAATATGTCTATTACAGTCCTTGGAAACAACTCAGTCATAATCACAGGCTCTAAAGCGTTCCTTATGACCATGGATAGCTCTATTTCCCTCCTAGATGGAGCAGGAGATTTTCTTTCTTCTGTTGAGAACGGAGCCATATGATATCTGACTCTGAGAATGGCCCTATCTGGGAGTTCTATGTGTTTTGGGTGAACCTCCGAAGGGCCGAAAACGGCTGAGATTATCTTGCACTTCCCCTGTTCATAAAGAACCGAGCCATCAGCGTGACTTAGGTATCCAAGAGTGATCGATATGGGGCGCAGCTCATCAATAGTTCTTCCATCAGTCCTCAGTCCCTGCTCATCTATCAATGGTTTCTTGGATTGGGTCATGATGAGTCACCCCGACAGAAGATCAACCACTTTTTCCGTGAGCCCATAGGTATGCGCCTCCTCCTCTATGAGTTTGAATGCCATCATTGCCTTTTCCCTCACAACTGGATCAGAGGTCAACAACAGAACGACCCCATTTTGACCAACTATTATCCTCGACTTTATGGCCTGTTGGATCTTTGACAGCATAGAGCCTCCTCGCCCTATTGCTCTGGCAATCTTTGAAGGGTTGATTCTGATGAGAAAACCGGATTCGACTTCGCCCAAATCTTGCCCGCGGATGGTGAGCAAGGGATCTTGGGTTCTATCGAACGCTACTATTTCCGCCTTAATCACGCTTCCTATCTGAAACTTCCTCAGAGGGTCGTCCTTCGTTGGGTCGAACCGCCTTCCGAAGACATCCGCAGCTGGTAAAATGCCGGGATATGGAGAGTCTATGTCGAGCTTCCACATGTTGTATGTAACCTCTGTCACAATGCCTATAACAAGATCCTTTTCCCTAGGCATGTAGAACCCCTTTAGAGGTATCACACTGACACGCTCTGGTTCCCTTCTGGGTATCCCTATTCTAGTTGCAACTATTGAACCCTCAATCCTCAATGTATTATCGCCGGCCCTATATCCTTCGGAAGCTATGATCTCCCCCGGTATCACTATTGGCATCGTCTTGTCTTCCATTTCCAACATCTTGCACCTTTATGCATCGACTCAGGTAGCTAAATCAACGATACTTTAACCTTTTCACCGAACCGCTTGGCTATTTTCTGGGCGGTGATTGACCTAGCGACCTCCGGAACTTTAACAGCCATGGTCATGAAGTCTCCCTTTCTGGAGGGGGCTCTAGATATATCTCCAAATGCATCCAAGAATCCAGAAACCGGGGCAAATAACTCCGGCGGAAAAACCAACTCTATTTCGGCCTCCTTGAGCTTGAGTGGGATTATCTTCTTCAGCTCCCTCAAGGCAGGTCTAAGTTGCTCCTCGGGTTCCTTGAACGGGTCCACTTGCAATGAAATGGTCTCAAAGGCCTGCTCGATCCTTAGCAACGGTATAGGATAATTGGTCTTTGGATCAAAAGCGATTTTCGATATGATGTTCATTATGGCTCTCCTCTTCTCTTCTGTCAATCGCTTTCTAAGAGCCGCAGGGATCTGAAGTTCTCCTTCGTCAACAATCTTCTTAGCAACTTGGTAGGTCTCCTTTGTTGCGAAGGATTTCGTGAGAAGTTCGTTTGAGGCGCGCTCTCCCTTTCTGTAGTCCTTCCAAATCTGATCTATCTTGAGTATCTTCTCGGTCCAAGGTATTCTCTTAAGCTTGTAGTTCAATGCCCGCTCGGCGTCAATCAGTACCTCAAATCTGTTTCCTTTTATGACTAGTCTGGCTATCGACTCCTTCTCTGACATCCTAAAAGTCTCACCGGGCCTGAGATGCCTTGTTGAATATCTCACTCACTTCTGACTCTTCAGCCATGACGAGCTTTCGATCTTTGGCATCCGCATAAGCCATCCTTATGATCTCTGCCGAGGCATCTGCCTTGTTACTTCCTATTAGGCCCCGGGTAGCCAGCTCCTTTAGGGATTCCAGACTTAGCGACTTGTTGTATAGGGTCTTAGTTGTCTCTATCGCCTCGTTCCTATTAACGCCGGCGGCAGTCAAGAAGTATTTGTTGTACACGCCAGCCGGATCGATTTGGTAGATGGCCGGTCCGAGAAGGTCGACCCCACCTATTATGAGCGAAACCCCAAAGGGTCTCACGCCTGCATTTTGAGTATACGTCTGAATGATGTCACTGAGTCTCCTAGCCAGATAGTCCAAGTCGATTGGCTCTTCATACAGCAACCTGTTGACCTGAGCCTCTTGTCTCGCAATGTCGACGAGCATCCTTGCATCGGATGTGAATCCTGCTACCACTGTAGCCACATGCTCATCGATCAAGAATATCTTGTGACTGAATCTTCTGTCCTGCAAGGCATCCGTCTTCTTCTCAATTCCTCCCAAGACAATGCCGTTTTCTGAGCTCACGCCGAAGGCAGTGGGGCTGTTATTCACCATTACCATTGCATAGTCTACTTGGAAAAGCCTGCCGTCTGGCGAGAATACCGTTATAGCCCTATCGTATCCCAAACCACCTGGCAACAATTCTATGTCTAGATTCTGGCGAATGAGGATTTGATAAACCTTTTCCATATTAGTCCGTGATGACTCAGCCAAAGTCAACCCTGCAATCCCAATTAATCAGGTCTGGGAACCGCTCTTTGAACGCATCATCACTGAATCCCAATGGAGGGAACGCAACTCACAGCGATATGGTTGTAAGTTACGCATTCCATCGCCCGGGAGTCACAATAGTATCAATGTGGAAGATTCCTGATAAGATTGGCAACAGCGATTCCAACAGATGATTCCATTGCCCCCCCTCCCATCAAGGCCTCCTCGCCAGCCAATCTTTCACACTCTTCAATGGCCAAATTGTGATCGAGCCTCTTGGGGATGGAGCCTGATAGCCTTCTGAAATTCTCGCAATATATCTTCTCCAAGACTTGCGTGGGCAGGTTCAGACCCTGTAATGGTTTACGCGCTCCTGCATCAAGTAAGCTGTCTGATTCGTATGGAGCATAGAACACAGCATCTGTCTCTAGGAATTTCCTAATTATCCAAACTCGAGCGAGAGCACTTTCAATGCTCTGATCGCTACTTATATCGGTGCCGAACAGAATCTTGTCTTGATACTTCATGAAGAACTCGCGCCATTTGTCTCGGCCGGCCGAGAAATTGTGGTACATCTCTATGCCGGGCGTTATGTCGAGCGATGCACATGAATGATTTTCGATGAATTCAGCTGCAGCCTCTGGACTGCCTGAAAGGAAGTAGAAATGTGCGAAAATGACCCTTAAGTCAGGGTGGCTGTCAAGAACGTGTCCGACTTCTTCATACAACTGCTGCTTTGAAGGGAACGTCGAGTCGTAAAACCACCCACTTCGCTTGGCCCAACTTGGTACCGCGTTCGGATCCCAGAATTCCTCCGGGTCCGCGACGTGGAAGAGGAGTGGCAGGCGCCTTTCTTCAAGGCGTTGGAAATAGTCCTCGAAGAACGGATCGTCAAACTTGATGCCCAAGGCCCTTCTTGAATCAGGCTTTCCCTCGACCATCTTAATCCCATCGAATCCAATTCGCTCGAGATTGTCGACCTGATCTGAAAGGTGGGGCGTTCCGCCGCCTCTGAGCACTGCATAGTAATCGAGTCCTCCGAAAGCATAGAACATTTCAGGATGTAGCGCCTTCAATGCAATGGCCTCTGGATTCAGATTAGGAGCCTTTTCTTCATCGAAACGGGTACTGGCTAAACTCAGCAATGTGATTCTGTGGAAATCAGCAGCACCTAGAATATCAAGGACATTCTTCATGCTTCCAAGCTGTCCGAAATGCACATGGCAATCTATCAAGGGGATTTTTGCAAAATCACCTAAGTCCACAACCATCCACGGTCTCCAATACTCACCACATTACACTATTTAATGATGAAATCTTTGCCTGAAGAATCAACAAGCACTTTCCCGCTATTTTGGCAATTCTGGAGGTGCTTCCCATATCTTACTCCTTCATCGAGCATAGCGAGGTAATTCCTAACAGGAATATAATTAGCAACACTATTTCCAGAGCCGAGGGCGTAGCCTCCTCCCGGGGCACATTTTTCTATGATTTTCCTGACGTAGCTTCTTAATCCGGCCTCTGGCAACTGAACAAGCTTGTCCACATCAACTCCTCCCAATATGGAAATCCTGTCGCCGTACTTCTCTTTGGCCTGAATTACCGGCAATATTGCGTCCTCGTAGGAGTGCTTGGCATCTATCCTCACGTCCTCAATCAGATCATCCATAACTGTCCTTTGTGTTTTATCCTGCACATAGAGATTTCCACACGAATGGAGTATAAATGGTAGGCCGTTGTTGTGGGCCAATGCCACAATTCTCCTGTACCATGGGAAGACATATCTGCGCAGGGATTCCGGTGGAATAAATGTGCCATTCCTATATCCGAGGTCATCTCCCATCCTCAGCGCCCCAACATAGCCTCTCTCCACTATCTTCTTATCTATGGCCAGGATTATGGATCCTACAGTCTCAAACATCCTTTCGATGAGAAGCCTGTCTGTATATAGAGTTCTGCAGGCATTCGCCAATCCCATAAGCCAACTCACATGTTCGAATACGCCTCCTCCCACGCCCCCGACTACCTTCATATCCTCAGGAAGCTGCCTGGTCAGAATTTCAAAATTCATCAGATCGGCGGCGTCATCTGGATCAGGCCACGGGTACTCTTCGAAGTCCTCCAATGTTTCGATGGTTCCCCTTGTTTCATCTCTCCAAGTTCTGAGACCCCTTGACAAGTACGCAGTATCCTTTGTCTCAAGAACATTGCTCCTCGGGAATTTGAGAGGAACCTCGAACGGAACATAGTCGAACCCGAGTCCCACATAGAAATCCACCAGAACTTGGAAATAGGTTCGCATGCCTTGCTCGCCCAAAGCAGATATTCTTGTGATCGGTTTACGACTTATTGCCTCTATGATTTCAGGGTCTGCGAAATGCTCGTAGAATGGCAGTATGTCGGGCTCTCGTTCTCTTAGCAAGACATCCAGGAGTCTCTGAAAATCTGGAGGGCCGTGGCTCATGTCTTTGGCGCTTTCTCTTTCACTTGTATTTAAGCAAAATCAGCTCGCCATTGTCGCCATGAGATAATGGAAATATAGGGCCTCGTGCTCTTTGTTATCATGAAGGTATCGGTTAGGTTGGACGAGGTGAATGCTGTAGATTTCCCGGGAAGGCAGTTGAAGACTTTGTTGGAATCATCGACAGTGGGAAGCGTCGGATTCACCATGGGAGTTATAAGATACTTGCCGGGCTGCGTCGTGGAACCTCATACTCATGACGATCAAGAGGGCATATATGTGATGAAAGGCAAAGGCAAGGCAAGAATAGGAGAAGAAGATATAGACCTTGGACCAGGGGTTGCATTCTATATCGCGAAAGGGGCAAGGCACTCGGTCAGAAACCCCTTTGATGAGCCCCTGGAAGTGGTCTTCTGCCATTGTCACCTCTGCGATTAAGAATCAACATGTCCACATGAGCCGCTTGATCGACTGGGAAAAGTATCCCCTCCTGACAATCAAAGAAGGGCAAGTAGCTAAGCTATTCTATATACGGTACTTTTTTGTCAAATGCGCGTAGAAAGAGTTAAATGCATTTGAGGACCCGGGTTGCCGAATTGTCAACACAGGCCGGACTTGCTGCTTCCAAAAGGCTGGGATCCTACTGCCAAGGCGTGAGAGTAAGAGACTGGACTGGATATCTTCTCATATCGGCATTGGGCTATTTCCTAGGTGCTAGCCTCATCGGCTGGACCGATTATATTACCTTTCTTACGGTCGTTGTCACTTCCAGTCTCTTTCTGGCATTCGCCTTTCTCATAAATAATTGCTACGACATTAAGTCCGACGTTAATCAGAGCACTAAGCTCTCAAAGAATCCCATCGCCTCAGGAAAGATGAGCCAAGACGAAGGAATAGTGCTATCTTGTTGTCTTGCGGGACTAGGCCTCATAATCGCTCTCTCTGGATTAGATCTTCTATCCAAGGTTGTCTATGTATTTCTCATAACATGGGGCGGGACCTACTCCGTTCCGCCAGTGAGACTCAAGGGGGTGCCTGTGGTGGACGTGGTTTCTCATGGATTGGCCTTGGGATCTGGGTTATTCCTTTACGGTTTCCTAGCTGCTTCTGGCGGGAGCATGACACTACAAGGCTTTCTGGTGGCCATCTCGCTTTTCGTGTACTCGATGATTCTTGAGGTTAGGAATCATATATCGGATCTTGAGGCAGACCTGATTTCCAGCACAAGAACTACCGTCTGCTGGCTGGGAAAAAGGAAGAGCGAACAAATGTTATCATTATTGACCCTTTTGCACACTGGTGCTCTTTGCGCACTCGCGTATTTCACTTTCCAGTCATTTCTACTCTTTTTCGAATGCGTTCTCTTCGGGTCCGTTGTTGTCCTTCTCATTGGGGACAGCGACAATGGAAAAGGGGCGGACATGATGAGCACAATGATATATGGGCTGCCGGCAGTTTCGAAGGTATTGACACTTATTCTGAGCTTTCTATAGAAGCGTAGGACGAGATGACGACTTAGCTCCGACCAGAGGAGCACGATCCCAAAGAGCAGCGCAGTACATGTACTAGTTTGATGCTCGACGAAATTTAGAATGAGCACATATTCACTTTGAGTCTCTTGTGTCGTTCATTCAAGGCGCTTTATTATATGATAGCCGAATTTCGTCTTCAATATCGGAGAAATCTGGCCTTTTTGAAGCGAAAAAGCTGCCAATTCAAATTCCCTGACCATTTGCCCCCTACCAAAAAACCCAAGGTCACCCCCACGCTTTGCAGAAGGGCATATTGAGGTCTCGTTGGCCAAGTTAGCAAACTTCTCGCCCTTTTGGATGCGCTCCAATGCTCGCTTCGCTTCCTGCTCTGTCTTGACTAGGATATGAGCGCAATGAATCCTGTCTGCCATGGCCGAACTCCCAGTTGGTCCATTTAAAATCCTTGTTCCTCTCCGGTTGTCAGAAACTCTGATTTAGAGCACCTCGATCTTAACGTGCCTCACCAATAGTAAAGCATAACTCGTCCGAATTCACCATGATGCTGTGCATGTCTCTTCAGTTTGACATCATGCTTCCAACTACGCTTCTTGCAGTAACTTTGGCCACTGTTCTCCTTCACAACAAGTATGAATCGAGAGTCAAGAAGATGCTAGAAGAAAGGGAATTCAAAACCAGGGATGTAGTGGCGCTTGTGGCTGCAATTGGGCTAGCAGGAACTGTCGTCGCCTTATTGCCGGGCCAGGCAATCATGATTGTGTATCTTCTAGCGTACTCGCTTTTGCTTTTTCAATTCAGTTATGCTGTCTACCCCAAGTGGTACACAAGCATCCTGCCACCTGCCTTCTTCGTTTCCCTATATGTCTTGTTAGGAGATTCACCGTATTGGTCTCCGTTTGTTCTTGACATATTCGCGGCAATATTCGTGGTCCTCATATCGATTTACGTAAACAGCTTGTTCACGTGGAAGACCACAGCGATATTCGGAGTCCTGATAACGGCAATGGACATCATCCAAGTATTGTTGACCAAATTCACTGTCGGGGCATTTGAAAAGACGATTGCGCTTAACTTGCCTGTTGCGATTCTGGTCCCCGTGATTCCGTTAATCTCCGTCAGCAGTCCACCATTCCCAATATTCCCATACGCCTTCAGCGGATTGGGGCTGGGTGACTTCTTCTTCTCGGGCTTGCTGGCCATTCAGACAATGAAAAGATTCGGCGGGAAATATGGTCTGATAACTGCATTATCAATCAGTGTGACCTTCTTTTTCATTGAGATGGTGACTATGACCTATGCGGCAGGATACTATCCCGCAACCGTCTTTATCATCATCGGGTGGTTAATTCCAGTAATCTGGAGGACTCTATTCGCTCGCACGAAATCTCAATGAACGCAGAAAGCAATGAGGTGTGCCCTTTAAAGACGGTTGGTTACTATAAAACACTTTTAGGATCCGCGTTAGGTGATCTCAAGTCCCTGGCCTCTTAACAACGGGGTGCCGAAGACATCTAAGTCCCTCGTCTTTGAATGGAATCAGAAAGAAAAAATACTATATCACTATACGGTCATAAGCGGACCTACTACCTCCTATGCTTCTGGTAACAGTCTCTACAATAGACTGGTCTACCTTCCGTTGGCTTGAACGGCACTTCCGCTTCCTTTCCGCAATCTGAGCAAGTTATCTTGTGCATTGTTCTAGGCCTGCCGTATCTTCCTGCGCTTTCTCCTTCACCACTCATACTATTCTCACCTCCTTTTTCTGGTACAACATGAAAGTCCACTCCAGAAGTGAACCCCCGAACGTGAACTCATGGTGTGTGGCAATCGTGGTTTTGGGGCCTTTTAAGGGTATTCTCTCACTGTGGTTCGCCTCAGCGACCAATTCTGCGAAGATCGACGGCTTGGCCGGTGTTGGCGCTCTGCCACACTGCTTCTGATACGAGCAGATCCTTAGCTCCATCCCAGAGATCGGCTCGAGGACGATCTTGCCCCAAACACGAACGAGCAAATCCCTCAAGTTCACCTCTATAGCCGAATTCTCCCTCAGCCTTTGCCGCGATGGTTTCTGCCCAATCTGGCCTCCACTCGATTACTTGGTTTCTGCCGGTTCCAGGACCTGCAATGGGATTTGACTTTGGATGATAGATCAGGCGCATCATATCCTCAACCTCCAACCAACAACTCTCGCCAGATAGACTTAGTCGTTCATCGTTCTTCCAATTGAACGCATCCAATGAATTCAGATTCATGACTAGGTGGACATCATTTTCGAATCTGCCGGCGACGGCATAGCCGAATCTATTTGCATCAAACCTATGCGATAGAGCGTAGATCTCCTTTATCTCTCCCCCGAAGAAGCGGACCAAATCAAACGCATGCACTGCTTGCCCTATCAAGAAGGTTTGGGCCTCGTCCTTAATCCCCCACAGCGTTGAGTAAGGGCCATTGGAGAATTTAACATCCAACATCGTGACTTCCCCGAATTCTTCGCTATCGACAATTGCTTTTGCAGTCTGATAGCAGACGGCGTATCGTTTCATGAAACCCACTGCACCCCACAGTCGCTTCTTTTCTGCGTATAGAGCGAGATCTTCCGCTTCCTTGCAAGATATGGCTGATGGCTTCTCCACGAATATGGGCAATCCCGCTTCCAAACACTTCTTGCCGACCTCACTATGCATCTGGGGGGGGCCGACGATAATTGCTCCGTCCAAATCCTCGTCTAGGAGCATTTGTTCTACGTTTGTGTACCACCTGCGAGCTCCGAACCAACGAGCGTTGCGCTTTGCCAAATCCTCCTTCAGATCACAAACGGCCACCAGATCAATCTGGGGGATCATGTGGATGACGGGATAGAGGCAGCGAGTAGCATGGTAACCGCAACCGACAAATGCTATTTTTGCATTTCTTTCTTCAGTCATTATCGTCCAATAAAGTGCGGATTGAACTATATGTTTTTCCTGGCATGGATGGGATAGGTTGCTCTTTAAATTCCCCTCTTCAAATGAATAAGTGAAAATGGTAGGACAGGACGTTCCTCAACCAGATTTCAGCAGACTCTCGACTGCCTTACGGTGTGCACAGCCTGACAGGGTTCCCCTGTGCGAGCTTATAGTCGATCACCCAATCAAGGAGCAGTTCCTAGGGAAAAGATTCAGACCACTGGAAGACCTGAGGGATGAGATCGATTTTTGGATCAGGGCAGGATATGATTATGTTCCCCTCTTCTTCGCTGGCTATAATTTCCCAGGACTGAGATCTGGATGGGCGGAAGAGAGAAAAGGGGTGATAACGAATTGGAATGAATTTGAGAGCTATCCTTGGGATGTGCCTTCAAAGGACGATTACACGATATTGGAAAGGGTGGAGGATTTCTTGCCACGGAAGATGAAGATAATATCCGGAACAGCGGGCATATTCGAGAGAGTATGGCAGTTGATGGGATTCCAAACTTTTTGCACGAAGGTTCATAAAGAACCGGAATTAATCCATAGAATGTTTGAGAAAGTTGGCAAGATAATATCGACTGTCTACGCTAACCTGAGCCGGTATCGAATCGTAGGAGCGCTCTGGATCTCCGATGACATAGCGTTCAATTCCGGTCCTCTCATATCGCCGGGCGTCTATCGGGAGCATCTATTCCCCTGGTGGAAAGATATTGTGGAAATCGGTACTAAGCATGCCTTTCCAATTCTGTTGCATTCAGACGGCAATCTGTACTCGCTCATAGATGAACTCCTTGAGATCGGTATCGATGCACTTCATCCAATTCAGCCGGAGGCGATGGACCTCGGTTATCTTAAGAAGAAGTATCACGGGCGCCTTTGCTTGATAGGAAACATTGAGGTTCACAAGCTCTCAACGGGAACTCCTCAGGAGATTCGGAGATTGGTGGCAGAAAGACTTGCTGTGGGAGCTCCTGGAGGCGGATATTGTCTCGGTTCATCAAATACGATTGCGGACTATGTGAAGCTGGAGAATTACCGGGAAATGCTAAACGCATGTGTTGAACTAGGAAGATATTAACTGCTCTTCTCGGCTGGGCTCAATCACAGCTTTTGCTCGAATTCGCGCGCATGTCGTTACGGAAAGTGGACTCGACGAAGCTGCGACCGGAATCGTAGATTTCCTTCTGGTAGTGGCAACATAACGGTAATTCAGAATTCACCTGATCTTCAGGAGCCCGCCCTATCTGCTCGCTCCTTAATCGGGTTTGCGCTCCATCTGACACTTGCGCCAGCTTCTTCCTCTATAGTTCGCGACAAGGATCATATTGTTCGCGCTGCTTCATCTTCTCCAAGAGCTTCCACGAGAATAGGAGACATCTGGGTAGGTGAAAAGCCCCTTTCCACATCGACCCCTTAAGAGAGAGTGATACTGTGCCATCCCTGTGTAGATAACCAAACCATTCTCCATATTCAGGGTCAGGGAAATGATTGAATGCCCATTCGTGCACTTTTTCATACCAGACGAGATATCTCTCATCTTCAGTTATGTAGTGTGCAAGCAAGAGAGCATACAATGCTTCGTTGTGTGGCCACCAGAGTTTCATGTCCCACTCAATCATGGCCGGTGGTCTTTTCTCGATGTCGACGAAGTAGAGGAGCCCTCCGTATTTCTTGTCCCATCCCCACTCAAGGGACCAATTAATAATCTCTAAGGCGGAATCAACTAGGGAAGAATCTCGGCGATGTAGGCCTTCATGCATTAGGAACCAAGCCACCTCAATATCGTGTCCCGGATCTATCAACCTACCCTCCGGCGATTCGAAAAATGTCTCGCCATTAGGTCCGACATTTTCGAGTAAGACCTTCCTTTCTGGTTTCGCAAAATCGCTCAATATCTCACGAATCGAGAGGTCGATTATCTCATCGTAAAGTGGATCCGGCCCCAATCTTCTCATTTCCTGTGAGATGCATATCAGCATCATTGGCATAGCCAAGGATTTTCCCGCGCGCGTTTCAGGAATCACTTTGGGCATGATCCCATAATTTACGATCGTTTGATAGTCCCTAGTTCTGTAGAGATCTATGATTAGTCTATAGGTTTGCTTAGCTTTCTCCAGGGCCCGTTGATCTCCAGAGGCCCTGAAATATTCCGCGAGACCCATTACCCCAAAGCATTCTGCAAACAGGTACCTGTGCTTACGGAGTGGCTTGCCATCTCGTGTGAGCAGTAGGAACATTCTTCCATCTTTGTCAAAAGCGTGATCCATGATGAAAGTATAACCCAATCTTGACGCATCAAGCCAATCATTCCTTTTCTCGACAGAGTTGTATAGTCTCGAGAAGAGCCAAGTTTCCCGTCCTTCCATCCAAACCGACTTATCTGTTCCAAAGACCGTTCCATCCCTGTCCAGAAAGTGAAGATATCCCCCAAGCTCCTGATCTAGCGAATGTCTCAACCAGAAGGGAATGATGTCCTCAAGCAATTGCTTCTTATAGAATTCCGCAAGCTCATCGATACGCTCTCCTTTCATGTAACGAGGCAGATGAGGGGAGATATTAAACGATGTTGGCGATTCGTAGGTAATGATGCGGAGTTAAGAAGAACGCACTTTGCTGTATCTCCACGGCGCGCGCGAGCCTGTGAGTTTTGGGAATGTGACCTCCTTTCCGGTTCGCCAAGTGCTTGAAGACGCCGTAATCGCTTAGGCGAGGCGCGGGCAGAACGAGGGCCGCTTCTTGAGGCCCGATGGAAACGCCTTGTATGACACCTAAGTCAAGTCACCACAAGCGCATCTGATCTCGTGGAGAATGTCTAACAACTCATCGAATCCCCTACCCGTCTCGGCGGATACAAGCGGTATCCTCTGGGCCGGTACAACTCTTCTTAGTAAATCTGACAATGGAAGATACAGGTCGGACAGGACACCTTTGAGTTTGGCTTCTTTTTCGAATGTCGTTGGATTAAGCAGATAGGTTCGTATCCTCTCCAACTCCCTTTCATCAAGCAAATCCACCTTATTCAAGATGTTAATTGCGTTTATTCCTAACCTATACCTAGCTGCCAACGAATAGAGATAGGCGGCCGGAAGGTCGCTGAAACCAATGCTAGAATCAATAATGAATATCCCCACCAAACGATTGAATTGATCGACAATCTTCGGACCAGATGCATGGAAAACGAAAATCTCCAATTGGCCGGGGGTATCTACGAGAATGAAGTCGCCAGTCAGCTTTGGAATTTTCGTCTGACCAAGAAGATCCATCGTCCTTATCATAGCACCATTTGGTCCAAGTCCTTCTTTTCTCATTATCCTCTCGACAGTGAACTTCTTCCTGATATCGAAGTCATATTCATACGATAAGGAAACAACGCCAGGATCTAGATTCACTGATTTTACTGAATACCCCTCTTTTCTCAGGAAAGCACCAAATCTTGCAGTCAGCAAGCTCTTACCACTTCCGGCAGGGCCAAGAATAATACAGTGAAGGTTGAACTTCCGGGGCATATCCAACCGACTACGCCATCCTCCTTGGACGTAATATCTCTTATTGCTTGATTCTTCACCAAGGGTGAGGCACTATGATCTGCCTTTCCATAATTCAACTCCGTCTAAGATTCCCAGTATTGCACACAACCAAAGCATCGCAACGTTCACCAAAGGATCAGCAAACGTCGAATGAGTAACCCATTCCACGCCATGCGCCTCTAAATCTGCACTCAGAACGTGGTCGCACAAATAGTCGTAGGATTCTCTAGCGGAGGCAAGAAGTCCGTAGAACGTTGGGCTCTCGCTGATGAAGGGCCTTAGCATTGCCACTTGCCGGATAGCATCGCCTGCGCATCCCAACCATTTGTCATCCTTGCCGCAAACACCCACGGCTCCATCCTCGAATTGGCATTCTGTGAAGGTCCATTTAGCTGCATCTATGGACCGATTTAGAAACCTGACATCTGGCACGTGCCGATACAGGCGCGTCAGGTAATCAATACAAGTGACGGTTGAAAAGACCCAAGAGGCCTCGTCACTGTATAGGTCTGTGCTCTCAAATCCTCTATAATGAAGAGGTCCTATAACCCAAGATCCAATATCTTCACGCCAAGTTCCAGAAGCCCAATACCCGTCTGGTCTAAGCGAGTTAGGCTTCCAAGGTCTGACGAAATATTCTGCGAAACTAGTCGCATCCTCAAGCGGGCCCTTCTCAGATGTCACTTCATAGGTCCAAACTAGGCCAGAACCGAACATGCTCAAGTCATTAGTCCATCCGGCATCCTTTGCGTTAAGTGCACCATATCCACATGGGAAATGGTAGTAGTCTTGACCATCTATTTCCATTCTCCTCCTTCGTTCTCTGCCTAGCCCTATGATCCGCCAGGAATCTCCTATCAGAGCGGCATCCAGTTCATTGTACCTACAATACAGACCGACCATCTCCAATGCGTTGCCTAAAGCCCAAGTTGGAGAGTTTTGATTGACAACTCTCGCCATGAAGTTGACCTGAGCATTTGCGACCCGGCGCAGGTTCTCATTTCCGGTTATCCTTTGAAAGCGATAAAGGACCTCCACTAAGAAGCGGAGATATCTCACATCAGGGCCTCCGGGGAAAACTCCCCCAAACCCCCTCCCTGGTTTCTGCCAACGGCTTTTCTCCACATCAATCCCCCCTTCCGGCAAGCTCTCATCGAGGAAGGGTTGGAGCAGTTGACCTATCTTAGTAGCCAATCTCTCTTCCATGTTATTTATCCGATTCTGGCGCTATGTCAGATTATTAGTTGTTCCCCCACAAGATTCTCTGCCTGAAGCGATTCAGCTCTGGCTCCACAGGGCCTTAGTTCACAATCACGACTGTGTCCGATTGCGCATTTGCTACTTGCGATCACGGTGACTCTACAGCAGTCTTGTGCCGCATTCGCCGCAGAACCGGGTTCCCGCCTGATTTTTCGCGCCACATTTTGGGCACTTGATCTGGCTGAGAGGTGCACCGCAATTGGTGCAGAACTTGCCTTCCCCAGCAGGCTTGCCACACTGAGGACAGATCGTCTGTCTACCCTCTATCTGTCCAGTGAATACTTGAGTGGATGACGCCTTCTCCCTTATGTCTGCCACCATCTTTTCTGCTCTAGCAGCTGCTACCTCAACGCCCTCGCGAGGAGCGTCCTCTACACACAGACCTCCTTGCTCGTTCCAGTCATTTTCGCATACCCATCTCCTACATTTCGGACAGCGATTGAAACTCCCCTTGGCTTCATTCTGGCTTACTTGAAAGGCAGCCTCATGCTCCTTGTGCCATTCTGGGCTCATGCCTTCGAATTTTCTGGAGATAATATCCGCACCTCTCTCAGCTGCATATTCGGTTCCATATCTTCCGGCCAAGCTGGCACCAATAGAGACGGCATCTCCTATGGCGCGGAATAATCCGGCCTTCTTGTGCGATTCTGACGCAATGAACTTTGTCTTGTATCCTTCTCTGCATATATCGCAAAAGAAAGTGAATTGAAATCCTTCTTCCGTACTATTGTCCTCATAGTTGCTCGTAAACGGGATTAG
This sequence comes from uncultured Nitrososphaerota archaeon, assembly GCA_964408285.1. Taxonomy (GTDB): domain Archaea; phylum Thermoproteota; class EX4484-205; order EX4484-205; family JAAOZO01; genus CAYOYV01. The sequence continues at coordinate 40,456 of CAYOYV010000012.1, forward strand.
AGGCAATTCTGGCTACCTCAGCCTCTGTCCGCAATTTAAGCATTTATCTCCAATAAGAGGCTGCTCTGTCTTACACTTGGGGCAAACGACTGTTAGACGGGCACCGCAGTGCTTACAGTAATCCCCAAAAAATGTCGTCTTTCTACAATTCGGGCAAGTTGTCTCCAAAGGTAGGCCACAGCTACTGCAGCTTATCCAATCCTCTTGGACAGGATTACGGCATTTGGGACATCTCAAGGGTCCCAGTGGATTCGCCTTGGCGCAGAACGGACAAACACTTGAATCTGAGGCGATTAGCTTGCCGCAATAGCGACAAGGGTGTTTGTAGCCTGGCATGATCTAGTTAAACCTGCATCTGATATTTAAACCAAAGTCAGACCCGATTTTCGCGCGGTCCAGATATCTACCGTGAAACTGAAGTTCAGCCATAGTTTGACGCGGCGAATGGGAATTAGTCTGATTTCAAGAGCACATTATGGCGACTGAGTCTGCTCGCGCCTTTGCCATTTCGCATTGTCGTTCTGTGTGCTCACGTTGAATTTGAGCAAATCCAACACATCTTGCCTCCACTGCTCTGGAGAAGAATGGATAACCCTTCCAATGAAGAGGCTCCGCAAGGTCTGAAGAGCAGGCAATTTCAGTATAGCGAACCTGTATTTCTCATATTGGGATTCCCGTAACCGACTGTCTGGCAAATATATCGGCTCCCGTCTGAAATTGATGGAAATCATGCTGCGATTCATCATTCTTATGAAAGTGTCCACCCACCTGTGGAGGTCTCCAATGTCCCTGAAATTCGGGTAATCCTTCCTGCTGACTATCCTGAAGAAATAGGTAGCCCTGCCTTCTCCTTCTTCTGAGGTTGCCTCAATCGCTACGGCATTGCCTGGGACAGCAGGATTCACACTGTAGATAGGTATCAGGAACCATATATATTCACGAGTCAGATCGCCTAGCAACCCCCGCTTCAGACCGATGCAGATTTTCTCTTGCTGAGAAAAGGATTTGAGGAAGTCATATTCGTTCTTTATTCCAAGTCCCTCCAGCTTCTTCTCCAGTTCAGTCCACAATTCAGGTGATACGGACTGTATGTCGCTTCTTTTGGCCGCTCTGCCTTCTTTCATAAATCTGGAGGCCCTTCTTATTGCAGATGGGTCTGCTTCAGGCAACAATTCCTTAAGCGAGAGTTGAACCTTGAGAGAAAGCGCGTTGATTAAGTCGGAAAGGATCTTCACTACTTCATCATACTTATCTCCCATTTTTGAAAGAACAATCCTCTCTGCATATTCTGTGTTCAGGACCAACCTGTGGTCCTCCTCACGCATTTCTGAGAGATCGCTATATGGAATTCTGACTGGTTCTCCCTTAGGAGGCAATATGACTATCGCTGTTTCATACAAGCGCACTTCGCACTCCCCCTTCTGTATCTGCTTATCGCCTTCGTTAAAATACGCGAGTTCAGCCTCTATGCCGGATTTCTTGAGTGTCTCTTTCATGAGCATATCTTTCAGCAACAGCTCATTACGCAACTTGGTGAGGGCACTCAAGAAATCCTCATAACGGTAGCCGAGATTGAAAAGAACGAGTCTCTCCCCAGAAGTGAAGGTGAGATGAATCCTGTAGTCTCCTTCGACAATGTCGATAATGTCCCGAAAAGGGAAGAGCAAAGCTTCCCCGAGCTTAGGGAGGACCCGGAGATTCTCTTCGTCAAGTTGAGCAGTGGCTTCTCCAGACGATATCTCTTGTCCGCCTCTATCGTATAGTAGGTAACTTGAGGAACTGTAGATGATGATCGATAATTCCTTTTCCTTATCCATGGTGAACCGCGACGAATCTGGCTAACTGGGCGCGTTAATATCATTTTACCCAGTTTTCACGCTGGTCAAAGCCAAAGTGAATTCACAATTGAATGTGGATTTTCTCCTCGTCCGCTACTTCCTTAGGGTAATTCCATCACTGCCTGGACCCGCTCTTGCTGGCATGTGCCTCATGCGATGGATCCTGAACGGTTATATGCGTCAGATACGCGGGAAGAGCGAACATGAAGGCAGTTGCGCTATTCGGAGTTGGAGACATAAGGACAATAGAGAAGGAAGTTCCGACGATTGGAGATCGCGATGTCCTTATCAGAGTTGGCGCCTGCGGGATTTGTGGCACCGACATACATTTCTTCAAGGGAGAGTGGGAGGTAAAGACTCCCCTCGTACTTGGCCACGAGTTCTCGGGGACGATAGCAAAGGTCGGTGCGAAAGCTACGAACGTGAAAGCCGGAGATAGGGTCGTCGCAGAACCGAACATCGTATGTGGCAAGTGCAAGTATTGTAGAATGAGCGAAAGGAACTTCTTCTGCGAGAACCTCAGGGCAACGGGCGTTACAATAGACGGTGCCTTTGCCGAGTATGTTACGGTACCAGAGCAAAACGTCTACACGATATCGGGAAAGCTGTCGTTGGAAGAAGCCGCACTGGTTGAGCCCCTTGCTTGCATAGTCAGAGGATTGGACAATCTGAGGATACCAATAGGAAGCAGCGTGGCAATCGTGGGTGCCGGGCCGATCGGGCTTCTCATGACTCAGCTCGTCAAACATTATGGTGCTTCCAAGATCTTTGCAATTGACCCAGTTGAAGAGAGGCTAAAACTCGCGAAGGATCTAGGGGCCGATATCATAATAGATCCAGACTCTCAGAACCCAAAGGACATCATAGGTGAGAATACCGAGGGGTTGGGAACGGACATTTCAATCGAATGCGTTGGCAGTTCCTCGGCCATTGAAACCGCTTTGACAGTGCTGAGAAAGGCTGGGAAGCTCTTGATCTTTGGGGTGGCACCTGAGCACGATATGTGGCATGTCAAACCATTTACTCTCTACAACAAAGAGGTGTCGATTTTCACCTCGTATAGAAGCCCATACACTTTCCAAAGAGCCGTCGAACTTGCTTCATCGGAAAGCCTGAGGCTGAAGCCAATAATTTCACACGTTTACGATCTAGGGCAGGCCCCTGAGGTCTTCAGCAACCTAGCGGCCAAGAAAAGGGGCTTCATCAAGGCATTGCTGAAGCCGTGATTCGTTCCGCTCATTCATCGAACGGTTCTCTGACCGTGGCATATGTCTGGCTTACAATGCTATCGCACTAATGCTCCTTTCATGCTATTCATCAACGAAATAGATGACGCACTGGAGTGGCAAAGTTAATCTACTTTATCCCTTAACTGAGGACACCTTGGCCATCCTCGTGGAGGTACTCCGCGACATACCTGCCGATTTCGAAGAGAAAGAAGTCGAGTCGATTCTTGCAGCTGGCAGACTCAAAGACAAGATGTCGGACATAGCCGGTCTTATCGTGAAAAGTCGTCCCCTGATAGAGCCAAGAGCAGTCTATGCGTTCGACAATGTTTCTCGCATAGACGGAGACAATATTCACTTAAGGAGCGAGCACACCCTTAGGAGCATAATACTGGCAGACACACTGCAGCCCGGGCAAGAAATCGCTCTTTATGTGGTGACGATAGGGCGAAAACTCGAGGAAGAAGCCTCAGAACTGTCCAAGGCCAACCTGTTTGGGGCGCTGACCTTGGAAAGGATTGGCGATATAGCGGTTCAGAAGGCTGCAGCCTATCTGAGATCCAAAATTCAACAGAGGATGGGAAGATCAATCTCGAATTTCGGACCAGGAACGGGCACTGGGAAGCTTTTCAGCATCAACCAGCAGGAAGTGCTATTCGAGATTCTTGATCCGCTGAGGAACATAGAGGTCAGACTTACCCCAAGCTATCTCATGATTCCGAGGAAATCAATCTCAGGAGTTCTAGCCGCCTCAAACGCGGAATATGTCGCCTGCGAATATTGTCCGAGGAAGTGTGAGTTCAGGAGAAAACAGTTCAGCGGCGAATATCGACCGGTGAAGTGCAACACTGGATAGCAAAGTTCAGGAGCTGTTCTTCTTTTCCAGTTTCATCGCATCGAATGGGCAGATGGAAACACACAGACCACAATTGTCGCATTTCCGATCATCTACGATTGCTTTCTTTCCTTGATCTAACGATATTGCGTCATACGGACAGGCTCTCACGCATACTCCGCAACTAGTGCATTTCTCCCCATTCACTCCAATTCTATAGACCTTGTTCCTAGGCAGGTCTTCCAACGCGATTATCTTTCCCAAGGATCTACCCCTGAATTTTCGTATCCTCGCGAAGTGCTTCGAACCCATCCATTGCTCCAAGCGTTCCTTCATTCTGGGTATTATCTCATACCCCAATATCATTACTGCCGTACAAATCTGGACTGCGTCAGCCCCTACCATGATGAACTTCAACATATCATCACCAGACGAAATCCCGCCGGATCCGATTATCGGAACTCCCAAGCCACTGGCTGCTATGTGTGCAGTCCAAGAAAGGCTGATGGGGACCTGCCAAGGTCCTCCATAACCGCCATATCCACCCCACAATATGGGCCTCATTCCATCGGGATCCATGACCAGGCCTTGGAATCTGGCAGTTGAAACCAATGCGTTTGCTCCAGCGGATACCATGGTTTTGGCCAACTCGACGGGATTGGCACCGTGTGGAGTTATCTTGCAGATTACAGGCACGGCACAAGCACCCCTGACTGTTTTGATAATGTTCTTTACGACTGCAGGATCACCAGCAGTAGCCCTTCCCATCAATTTCCCTTTCTCGACGTGAGGGCATGACAGATTCGTCTCAACCGCATCGACGCCGGCTCCTTCCACTATTTTTGCCAATCTCTCCCATTCTTCGTAGTCTCTGCCCGCAATACTGGCAACTAATATTCCGTCCAAGCGATTTTGCTTCATGTCCTCTCTGACTTTCTTGAAGAAGCGAACCCATTTCTCCGGAGGATATTCCGACATTAGATCTATAGAATAGAAGGAGTACTGTTTCCCGGCCAGCGCATCTTTACTGTTCGTCACATACATTCTGGGCTTCGGCTGCAACTGCATCACGGGATCGAAGCCTATGGTTTTTGACACAACTCCGCCTGCTCCGTACTTGAAGCTCTTGAGAATGCGATCCGGGGACATTGTTGGGGGGCCTGAGGCCACAATGATTGGATTCGGTAGCCTCAACTTTGCAAGATCGACCGTCAGGTCAACATTCATGACGATACCACCATCAGGAGACCCATTAAGCGATTACGCCGAGTCTATTAAGAATGTCGTGGATTTTACCTCTTTCTTCGGCCGAAATCTGCTGCAACGGAGGCCTTACGAACGAGCTTCGAAGTACTCCTAATTGGAATAGGGCCTCCTTAATCCTCGCCCTATAATCTCTGACTGGAGTAGCGAAGAGGACCTTCTCTAGCGGAAGCAATTTCGTCTCCCATATTTCTCTTGCTTCCTCATAGCGTCTCTTTCCAACAAGTTCGAACATCTCAACTTGATCCTTCACTGCGATGGTGGCAAAACCCAATAGGCCTCCCTCTGCCCCAAGGATCAAAGACTCGTAGATGAAGTCATCATTGCCTGTCAGGATCGTAATCTTTCTCGGAGCCTTCTTGAGGGTTCTAACAACATCCAGGAACTTCCTGGCATTGAATGACGCCTCCTTGATTGCGACAACGTTTCTTATGCCGGCCAGCGTGACGAGCGTTTCTGGGTTGTATTCAACGCCTCCAAGGACAGGTTGCAAGCTGAATAGAACAATCGGAATGTCAGCGATTTCGGAAATCTGCTTGTGGTAGTCGTATATTATGTCTCCAGATGACTCACCCATGAAAGACGGATGCGGAAAGACCAAGACCGCATTGGCTCCTGCTTGTTTTGCATCGATCGCGAACTTGACTGCCTCTTCTGTGTTCCTAGCTTGGAGCCCAGCGACAATAGGCACTTTCCCCTTCGCTATTCCAGAGACTGTGCTAAGAATCCGGATTCTCTCTTCTTGATAGAGCTGTGGTCCCTCTCCGGTATCGACATTCACGGCGAGACCGCCAATTCTGAATGACAGGATCCATGAGATATATTTCTCAAGCTGGTCATAATCAATATTGAATTTGCTGTCAAGCGGGGTCAGCGTTGCTGGAATTAGTCCAAACTCCCTATTTGGCACTCTGATCAAATGAGAGAACCGAGGCGCATTGTACAAATCATTCGATATAAGAATTGCCCAATTCTATCGAGCGGGTATTGGACGTGATGCAAAGCAAACGATATAAGAGACAACGCTCCTTATAACACCAATGCTGGTAAAGATGCCCGTCGGCAAGGGTTTCGAGGAATGCGAGGTCAGAGACGAAATGATCAAGGCATTCTTGGAGCCCTCTTGGCCTTCTATGTCGGGCTGCCAGCTACACCATGTTTTAAATGCTCTAGGGAATCCCATAGGTTCAGAAAGCCTCAACGAATTAGCCGTAGGGAAGAAAAATGTCCTCGTATTGACAAGCGACAACACTAGGCCCGTTCCAAGCCAAGAGACCCTTCCTGCGATGATAAAGGCCATTAGGAATGGTTCCCCCGAGGCTTCATTACGTTTGTTGATAGCAACAGGTCTTCATGATTGGTCTCCGAGCAGAGGCGAACTAGAGGGAAAATATGGGTCATGTCTAGATCAGTTCGAAGACGTGGCGATTCACCGTGCGGCGGATACAGGTTCTCTGACGCTACTAGGTTCTCTTTCGAGGGGAAACAGGCTGTACGTGAACAGACTCATAACAGAGAGTGACCTCGTGGTTGCAGATGGATACATCGAAGGACATTTCTTTGCTGGATTTACCGGGGGGCCAAAGGTCGTTCTTCCGGGAATCTCAGGGGCTGAAACCATAATGAGGAACCATTCACCGTCGAACATCGATCATCAGATGTCAAGGTGCGGGGTAGCCGAGGGGAATCCAATATACGAAGAAATGTGTGAGGCCTCGAGGATGGCGAACCTGAGGTTTGTTGTTAACGTTGTGCTGGGTGAGAAAAAGAGGATAATCTCTGCTTTCGCCGGCGATCCCCTAGCAGCTCACAGAGAGGGCAGGGACTTCGCTCTGCGATGCTGCAAAGTGAGCGCGATGCCTGCGGAAATAGTGGTCACCTCTAATGGTGGATATCCGCTGGACAGGAATCTTTACCAACTCGTGAAGGGAATATCGAATGGAGCCCTGACGGCTAAGAATGGAGGAGTAATAGTCGCATGCGGGGAATGTACGGATGGAGTCGGACCCAAAGGGTTCTATGACATGTTGGCCTCTTCAGAGAGCCCAAGCGAATTCCTGAGGGCGCTCAGGGCAGGCAAGATCTGGCGGGAAGCTCAGTGGGAGGCTCAAATCCTAGCAAAGACCCTAGAAAGATGCAAAGTCGTGATAGTGTCAAGAGGGGTTGATGCGAGAACGGTAGAGTCGATGCACATGATTCATGCGGGAAATCTCACAGAGGGTTTGGAGGAAGCTTTCAATGTGAAGCCAGAGGGTGGAGTTACATTGTTGCCAGATGGTCCTTCTGTTATCCCGTTCTAGGAATCGAAACTGAACCAAATAAGAGCATGGACGAAAGACTTGAGAAGGAGCATTTACCATTTGGTGAACTCGGCTGCCTTGTCTCTCTTCGAAGGGAGACCAGAAACATGAACAAGGTACCTTATCTGAGCGGAGGCCTCTATCATGCAGGTTATGTGATAAGCTTCTTCAAGCAACTTAGCGGCGGCAAATGTTCCATGTCCTCTAACTACCACTCCTTTGTAGTGCCTGAGCCCTTCACATACCTTTTCATCAAGCTCCTTTGAGCCACTCACTTCTTTTACGACAAGCACCGGGACCCTTCTCAGGACATAATCCCCCTCAGCGTCCATCGGGATGATTTCATCAAATATGAGGGAACAGACTATGGAATACGGAGGATGGGCATGTACTACGGCCAAGGCAGAGGTATTCAGGTAGATTGACCTGTGAATCATCGTTTCAGAAGAGCTTAGTACGATGGAGCTGTCTTCTTCAAAGAGGTCCACCTCAATTACGTCTTCGGCCGTTATTTCATCAGCCGGAGCTCCTCTCCGTTTGATATACATCTTGTCCCCACACCTGACGCTTATGTTGCCGCTATGGCTAACCATGTAGCCCTTGTCAAAGAGCTTCTTGCCAAACTTGCCTATTTCCTTCCACGCTTCGCTCTTTCTAGCTGAGGCCAAGCCTTTCCAATGTCCTCCTTACCGGTCTCCCTTTTTCATCCCATCCTCTGAATCTATAATACTCTTCGAGCATGGACTCAAGCTCCACAGTCTGTCCTTTGGTCGGTCCCTCTTGTAAAGGTTCACTTAAAAACCTACTAGGCAATGTGTCTGTCTGCCCATCAAATCCCTCCCTCAGATTGAAAAGCTTCTCAAGGTTCCAAATCCTCTCCCCAACAAACATGAAATCCTCGGCCGAATACTTCACTCCTGTGGCTGCAGAAAGCATCCTTGAGTAGTGTTCCTCATCCAGTCCATATCCGGTGAACCTACAAGCTACGAGCGTGTCCATTGCCGAATTGAGATTCTGTTGGAACACAACTAGCCCTGCTTTATTCACCTCCGAGAATCGATCTATGCGCTTAGGCACCCCGAGTATCTCAAGACCTACCATATACGACCGGAGATGACATGCGCCCCTATTGCTTGTTGCGTATGCCAATCCTTGCCCCTTGGCTCCCCTAGGATCATACCCTGGCAACTCCAATCCCTTCACCTGCATTGCAGCGTCTTCTGCTCCGTACTTCTGGGCCAGCCTCTTTGAACCCTCGGCCAAGTCGTTCCCGATGCCCTCCCTGTGAGCTGTCTTAGTCAAGAGCCCAATCATCTTATCGGCATTCCCCCACTCAATGCCTTCTGGGAGAAGTCGCCTCTCACTCAATTCCATCGCACAACCTATGGTGACCCCCATGGATATTGTGTCGAGACCAAGATCATCGCAGAGGTAGTTGGCCTTCGTGACCTTCTCCAAGTCCCATATCAGGCAACATGAACCCAAAGCAAAAACAGTCTCATATTCCGGCCCTTCTCCTTCCGTCTGGCCGAGTTTGGTAACCCTACCGCATGCTATCTTGCATCCGAAGCATGCTTTTTGCCTCAATAATAATCTCTTAGTTATCTCCTCGCCCGACAGCAATTCAGCCTCCTGGTGAAATGTGGACCTGAAGTTCTTGGCTGGAAGTACGCCCAACTCATTCATGAGGTTCACTAATACTGTTGTCCCAAACCTGGGAAGCGCTTTGCTTGTGATGGGGTGCTGGTCGAAAATTCTGTTACATTCGCGGACCACAAAGAGGAAATTGTCTCTATCCGCTACCTCGATCTTGGCTGTTCCTTTGGCAACGATTGCCTTGATCTTCTTTGCACCCATAACAGCACCCACGCCTCCTCTTGCCGCTATCCTGTGGTAGTCGTTCACTATGCCCGCGATCCTTACGAGATTTTCGCCAGCCTGACCTATGCACGCCACCTTCGAATCCTTTCCGAATCTCTGAGTAAGTAGGTCTGTCGTTTCAGATGTACTCCTTGTCCAATATTCAGATCCGTCCAAAATCTGTATGTCCTTCTCTGTCATATAGATAATGACGGGACTTCTTGCTGCCCGCTTCAGAATCAACGCGTCGACGCCGCACGCCTTGAACTTAGTGGCGAAGAATCCGCCCGAATTCGCATCGAAAATCGTACCAGTGAGAGGGGACTTTGTTGACACGACATATCTGCCGGATGTTGGGGCAGGTGTGCCTGTCAGGGGTCCAACCGAAATGATGAGGATGTTGTCTTGGCCCAGAGCATCGATTCCAGGCTCAAGGTTCTGGTATAGGAGTTTGGCACCGATCCCTCTGCCTCCGATGAATTTCTCTCTTTCTTCTGCACCGAGTTTCCAGAAACGAACTTCATCGCTTGATAGATCAACTTCAGCGATGTTGTCCATCCAACCGGCCATCAGTTCTTACACCACAGCAGATTCCACGTATCAAACACACAAACTACCAGTATAAAACGATAAGATCAAGTATGTCTGATGATGGATCGTCTACTCACTGTTACGGCTAGAAATGGCAACGCATATAAGCTAGAATGCTAGAACCGGCCTCAACGTCAGATGAAGGTCCTTGTGAAATTCTTTGCTCATTACAGGGATGTCGTTGGAAGATCTGAGGAGAGCTTTGAGGCAGGTCCGGGAGCCACAATTAGGGATCTAGTCGAAGAAATAGCAGGCAAATACCCAAGGTTTGGCACTGCGACGGAATCGATTTACATATTGAGTCAACAGGTCGTTGACATCAATGCGAAGTTAGAGGACGGAGACACTTTGGCGATCTTTCCTCTCGTGGGAGGAGGATAAGTGGCAACCCAAGCAGGCATGGCCTTCCTGATAAACGCCAGAAGATCGCATGATCCAACGAAACTTGGTCGTTAATAGGACATTCTGGATACTGTGCATTGTTGGCTTTTTTGCGATCC
>CAYOYV010000013.1:0-11516 GCA_964408285.1 uncultured Nitrososphaerota archaeon
GCATCCACGGCTTCCTTGTGTTCATCCAAGAATTGCTTGAGAAAAAGAGCTGACCCTCCAAGGAACTTGTGATCGGGGAAGAATGACCCGATTGTTGGACTCAGTCTCGTACAGTTCCCGATATCCATGGCATAAGTCAGATAAGGTTCTATCAGGTAGGCAGAGTCTAATCTGCCGCTTAGAAGTGCTTCGTGCTGTCTTTCGCTCGGCATGTAGAAGACATTCACATCGTCTAGACTCAGATTGTGCTTTCTCAGAATGAACCTTACAACCACCTCCCCAAGTCCTCCTCGACTCGTTACGCCGACATTCCTTCCTTTGAGATCCGATATGGATTCTATGCCAGAACCCTTGAGCACGACGATGTAACCCCCCTCATGCTCCTCATCTGAATGGCCCCCATCGGTAGCGATCCTAATGTCGATCCCCCTCACAAAAGCGTTGACGCTCGTCGAGAAAGGAACAAAGCCAAGGTCTAAGCTGCCGGCTGCAATGGCTTCCACCATTTTGGACCCTGTTTCGATTTCCACCAGCGTGACGTTCAGACCCTCATTCTTGTAGAATCCCTTCTCGTATGCTATCCAATACGGAGCACAATATGCACTATCGAAGTAACCAATGCGTAGCGATACTGGCTTCGTAGGAAATACCCTCCAATAGATGTAAGCCCCTGCTGAGAAGAAGAATAGGCATAAGACAATCGCAATCGTCCTCTTGCTCATTTCATGAAACCAATTGACAAGGCAGCACACAATATAAGAGTTTGGAATCCTACGAAATCACCTAACCTCTCTCCGAACGTGAATCCCGCGGAAATAATATCCAAGATCCCCTATGAACAGGACCTCACGATGGGAAGTTGGGTATGAGAAAGATGAGTTCCATTGCACGGCCGAATGGATGGGCGATCACCCGATGGGCAGAACCAACCTTCAAATCTTATTAAGGGTTCATCTGTCCAGCCCAACAATGGCAGGGGGAAGATATCTAACCACCAAAGACATTTCAGTGATAGCACTTTTCTCCGGAATCTGGGCAATCCTGAACCTCGCCATATCGCCCTTCATATGGCAAGTCACTCATCTTCCGTTCACCTGCGATCTAATTGGATTCGCTTCCTTGATAGTAGCCATTCACATCACTAGGAAGCCAGGGATGGGGTCAGCCATCGGACTTGTGTCCACTCTTCTCACCTTGTTCTTGAGGCCGGACGCGCTCTATTTCTTCGGCTTCACAATAGGAAGCATCACATTCGATGTCGTCTCGATTGCAGTTGGATATGAGACATTCTTTGATAGGAAGGCTGTTAGCTTGCTAACAATACTAATTGTATCAGCGGCCTCCGCCACGCTCGCCGGACTAGTGATTGGAAGATTGTTCATGGCACTTGGCGACATCGTTTCGATTCTGACTTTCTCAGCTCTCCACGGAATTGGCGGCATCATGGCGGCAATCATTGGCTATCCGGTCGTAGGTGCTCTACGGAGAAAGGGAATTTGATCTCTGAGTCTGGCAGCGAGATGCTGGCTTGGCATGGGAAGATGCCCTTGAAAATCTGTGAAGTCTCCGGCGTATTCCGAATTGAAAGTCGCGTTACGGAATTTTGATCCGTCGTACACACATCTACTAATGAAAGCCATGGACGAATGTCTAGTGCCGTTTGAGGGAACGTAATTGAGCTATCGCAGCTATTCGGTCCTTTTGACTTTCGCGATGATGAAGGGAATCACAAAAGCCACAGAAAGAATGGAGACGAAGGAAGAGATCAGGAACATCACCCAGAGCCCGAAACTATCTGAGAGCAACCCACCTAGATATGGTCCTGCAGCCATTCCCGAGGAAAAAGCTAGGCCATATAGGCCAGCAAATAGGCTTCCTCTTTTTTTTCCACCCAAGCCCGAGCTAATTGACATGCCGGAGATCGTGAATAGGGAATATGCGATTCCTCGGAGACCTTGGACCAAGACGTACATGTAAAGGTCTTTCACGATTCCGTAAAGCCAGTAAACGCCAGCGAGGAGGGTCTCCCCAATGGCGAGAACGGAGAAACCCCCGATGTGATCTGAGAGCAGACCTCCTAGATACATGGCAGGTATCTCAGCGACGGCACCTGTAGCAATGATCACACCAAGGAAAAGAGCATCTCCTCCCAAATCGGTCAATGACAACGTTAGGAAAGATGATGTTGCACCCATGCTCAATCCAGCCAGAAACACACTGATCATGAAGGGCATCGTTCTACCCCTAGTTGTTTCAGACTCTCCTTCCTCAGATACCGCGAGATTCTGATTCGCCTTCTTCACAACATCAGATAAAGCAATGCTAACAAGGAAAGCCAGCAGTGATAGAACTGATGCGATTAGGAAAATGTTTCTCATTGCCTCCTTGGCGAAGAGGCCAGTCAGAACACATGATATCACCCAACCAGCCGATCCAAACAGCCTATATCTCGCCATAGACCTTCCCAGCTCGTCTCTTCCCGACAAATCGGCAACCATGGATTGCGCAAGGGGCGTGAAGCCAGAGAGAAGGAAGCTGGTGGCTACGTACCATATTGACATGCTCGGGACATCGGTCGAAATAAACATCATCAGGCTTGTTGCAGTCCTCGCAAGCAAGGAAAGAGACATGACCGTTCTCCTTCTACCGATCCTATCAGCAACTGCACCGAATATGACTTGAGGTACTGAAGAGAGCAGGTTTCCGGCCGTCAAGATCATACCAATCGTACCATAAGTCAATCCCAAGGACTTCAAATAGACCCCAAAAAGCATTGAGAGTGGAGCGAAGGAAGCCCAGACTAGACCACCCATAATTGATATGACAGCTATATCTCTTGACTTCCTACCTGAGGACAATCGCGCCGCCCCGATGAACGAACCACTATCTCAGTTCTTCTATCAGAGATAGACTCTGCTCAATAACCGTCTCTGCAGATCCCCTCCCCAGACGATTCCACCAAGCGGGAGTCGCTTCGTATCCCCCGCGATCGTAGCTTTCTGAAGTGGGCATATACCCGTGGTAACCATTTGCGTATGCGACCACCAGAGTTGGCTTGAAGGGCGACCTTGCCTTGATTCTCAGTCCGACTTCCACAAGTGGCTCGCCGGGTATCGCAACAAGGGCCGCATCGCCGATCCTGAGCACTTGAAGTGTGATGTCGGTCTTGTCTTCTAGACCACCTTTTTGGATCAGGCTTAGATTCTTCTTCAGATACGAGAGACCCGATTCAGCCCGCTTGATGTCTTCCTCAGAGGCATTCTGCGTCCTGAGATCCGATATGGCTTTTTCCTGATCCCTTACTAGCTCTCTTGCCTGCTCCTCGGACGGCATCACCAGCGAAAGACTAATCCTCTTTTCAACAGAACGAACCGGTGGATCATCTGTCACGCTGATTGACTTCATCGCGTTTATTGCCGCATCGGCCACTCTTGCTCCCAATTGCTCCACATCTTCGAATGTCCCCGGGCAAGCATATCCAACGGACGTAATAGGGTTCAGATCGCCTGTCGCCCCGTTTGTGAAGAGTGAAATATGTCCGGGTCCGAACTCGTTTTCGATTCTACTTGCAACCGCCCCAGGATAGTCCGCTGAGATAAGGTAATTCTTGTCCCCGAGCACGACGCCATGGCACGCGTAATTCACTAAAGAACCGATTGCCCTACCTGAACCATTCCTTGCAATGAATACACTCACTTCGCGGTCAACGGGGCCGTCTTTTTCCCTCCGATTGAACGCGATTGAAGCTTTCGATGTGCCCCAACCCACCTTTGCATTTTGTGCACATCCCCGAGCCTCGATTGCGACCTCAACCATTTTCTCAGGCAGCGTCTTGAAATATTCTCTGACTGAATCTGGAGAAACGGACTCACTCGGAGAGATGGCCGGATCAGAGATCAAGATTCCTTCCTGCGAGGGTCCAGAGTGCGTGTGCGTCGCGGAAATCATGATGCTGCTACCTTTCAATTTCGTTCTTCCTGCGATCTCGGATCTCACCTTTGTAACGATGTGATTGGGCACGTTCACCAAGTCATTCGCTATCAGCAGGACAGACTCTTCCCGACCTTCGACATAGAGGGCTCTCGCGTGTAGGGGATCATGAATTCCTTCTGAGCCCTTGTACCTTGCGGCGTATCCTCCTAATCTGATCCCGATCGGAGGCGTTATGTCCGCTTTTGATACCCCAATCCTCATGATACCACGCGAATCATTAGAATCTTATTAAAGTAATGGAAGAATCTTGGCAGTCTAAGACCCGGGAACCAAGGTTCCAAGAATCACCTTTCTCTCAGCTCCAGTCGCGGACGGAAGGTTCGAAGTGTGCCCCATGATGAATTCATTAGCAAGTATTGCCATGTAAGCGGCCTCCCTGGCTTCTGATGGCAAACCTAGCTCATCGAAATGTCTGATTCTGGATTCTGGCATCCTTCTTGCCAACCAATTCACCATTGTAGAGTTCTTTGCTCCGCCGCCTGCGAGATAGACGACGTCCAGTGGTCCCTTTGTCCGGACGAAGTCTTCGTAGGCTCTGGCAATGCTCTCAACTGTCAGCATCGTCGCAGTGGCAATTGCGTCTTCTCGGCTTATGCCTCGCTGCATCACGCTGTGCAAATATCGCCCCACATATCTTGCCCCGAACGATTCACGTCCGGTTGACTTGGGTGGTGGCCGGGAGAAATAGGGATCTTCCAAAAGCTCGTCGAGAAGTCCCTTGTCAACATGTCCTCGTGCCGCGATTGCACCATCAGCGTCATAGTTTGATTCACCTCTCGTATAGGAATTCACCAGCCCGTCCACGATCATATTTCCCGGGCCGGTATCGAACGCTATGACCTCATCTTCTGAGCACTTTGGAGGTAGGTAGGCTACATTCGCGATTCCACCTATGTTCTGTATTGCTATTCCGATTTCCTGATTCCTATATAGTATGAAATCCACATAGGGCGACAGAGGAGCACCCTCTCCCCCGGCAGCGAGATCCCTTTTTCTGAAATCACCAATCGTCATGACACCCGTCATCTCCGCTATGACTGCAAGCTCCCCAATCTGGAGACTTGAACCAGTCTGGTCTGATCCCGATGGCTTGGGGAAATGGTAGATTGTTTGACCATGAGAGCCAATCGCATCTATCTGATCGGTCGATAGATTGATTGAATCGGCTAGTGATCTTGAAGCTCTCGCCAACTCCTTGCCAAGAGTGAAGTTCATCGCGCACACCTCATCCAATCTAGCTGTCTCAGGATCGAAGAGGCTGAATATTCTCTCTCTTAGTGCCTTTGAATAGGGATAAGTCCGAAAACCAAGAAGAACAGGCCGGGTGTTCGTGTAGAAACCCGCGAGCCTGAGAGCGCACGCAGTTATGCCGTCCGCCGAAGTCCCGGACATCAATCCTATCACTGTTCTGCTTTCCTTTGATGCAATCCTATCCAATTCGGCCCGAGGATCCGAGCGAGGACTCATCTGGATCATCCGCAAGGACATGGATGCAGATTAAGGTATTGCTTCCGGTCACAAAGGCGATCCAATCGGACTCCATGGATCGCGCCATCGGCAATCCCTGAGCTTTTTCGCCGAGGAAGCCGGACATTCGTCCAGGCGGCATCTGCGCGATTGGATCCTTTTCGGCAATTCTTAAAATACCTCAGGTTGATTCACAAGGGTGTATTGTTCTCCTTTGAGGGCATTGATGATGTGAATGCCGCCATAGATTCGTTTATGGAAAAGCATCTCACATCAGAGGTCTATCCGGCATTCAGGGATGCTTTGATGTACCCGATCAAGGTTGGGGGAAAACGAATCAGACCTATTCTCGTCATGCTGTCTGCTGAAGCTGCAGGCGGGAGTGCCCAAGCAGCAATACCCGCTGCCACTGCCTTTGAGCTTGCTCATAATGGGACTCTGATCTTCGATGACATCATAGACAGAGGCGAGCTGCGAAGGGGGAACGTGAGTGCTTGGAAGAAATATGGGGAAGCGGCAGCCATCTTGATCGCCCTCCGGTATAGAGAGGCGATAGTAAGAGTTCTAAGCGAGTCGAAGCACCCCCTTGAGATTGAGAGCCTTGTCTCAAAGGTAATAGATGACGTCATAGAAGGGGAGATGCTTGACATTTCGTTAGAGAGAGCGGGCAGAGATGAGCCGCTGTTCTCCGGATTCAGGAAGAAGGAGGTCACTGTTGATGACTATC
This sequence comes from uncultured Nitrososphaerota archaeon, assembly GCA_964408285.1. Lineage (GTDB taxonomy): Archaea > Thermoproteota > EX4484-205 > EX4484-205 > JAAOZO01 > CAYOYV01. The sequence goes on from CAYOYV010000013.1 coordinate 6,188, forward strand.
TTTTCATGATCAGGAAGAAGACCGCATCACTATTCGAAGGTTGTTGCAGGGCCGGAGCGATCGTCGCGGATGCGCCACCCAGCACGGAGAAAGCGCTATCCACTTATGGACTGAATCTAGGCTATCTATTTCAAATCACTGATGACATCTTGGACATATTTGGCGCGGAGGAGGAATTCGGGAAAAAGATTGGAAAGGACATAATGGAACACAAGGGAGGCAACATCGTGATCCTCCTCGGGCTGCAAATGCTGAATGACGAACAAAAGCGGATGTTGGCAAGGGGTCTAGTGAAGGAATCCGTGACAGAGAAGGAAGTCACGGAGCTAATAGGCGTTCTCAGATCGGCAGGGCTTGATCGGGAGAGTCGTACATTTGCCTCTAAGTATGAGGAAGAAATGAACAAGGCCTTGAGGAGTCTTCCTGAAACCGATGCCAGATCCATGCTGGAGGCGTTGCCCGGCATTTTGCTCCAGAGGAGACATTAGGGAGGACGTTATTGGCGTCTTTCGCTCGCGCGCGCGTTTGACATCCCCCGTCACTTTCTGCCTGCAGCCACTATCTTTATGACATCCCTGTCCCTGAGGACATAACTCTCTGGAAGCCTCAATCCCGTTCTGACATCCATGGCGAAAATAAAGGTCCTTGCCAGTTCGCTGTGGATTCTTCTTGCCAAGGCCTCAGTCGATGAGCTCGGTGCCATAAGATAGGCATCTGGCAATATGTTCCCATGTTTGTCAGAGTACTTCCTCTCATCAGAGACGGGATAGATGACATTCATGCCGAGTAGCTTGAAGATTGCGAAATTTATCGCAAATTGAACGCCGGTCCTCAGCCACTTCTCTATGACCTTATCAGAAACATATGAGAGAGCCATCTTTTGCCTATCGCTGAGCTTCTGCTCATTGACAATCTCGAATTTCTCCTCTCCTGGGACATATCTTATCAACCCAGCTTTCTCCGCCCTTCGTAATGCCAATTCAGCGTCCGCTGAGCAGGGCACAATGAACCTACTTCCCAATTTCCTCATGAGTTCAGTGTAGTTCCTCTCAGCGGAAGGCAGGTCCATCTTGTTCGCCACTATGAGGGTAGGCTTTGCCTTGGATCTTAGGACGGAGGCGAATCTCTCCAGATCGTTGTCACTCCATCTGGAGAATTCCCTTTCCGCAAGTTCACTAGCCTCCAGCGATTCGCTTATCGTTCTTCTGTCTATCTTTGCACCTGAAAGAACGGATTCTAGAGCGGTAGGCAGATCCAGCTTCTTAGACCTGGTCAATCGAACCACTCTCTTATTCTTCTGCTCCAAGAACTTCTTGAACCATAAAACAAGCTCCTTCTCAGTCTCATCATAGTCCCGGATGGGATCTCCCTTTCCGGGTTCACATATCTTGCCATCTTGGTCAACACTCCCGGAAGCGTCAACCACATGGAGCAGGACATCCGAGGTCATGGCAACCCTCAGGAACTGGATACCTAGTCCCCGTCCAAGGTGAGCACCTTCTATCAATCCGGGAAGATCCATTATCTGGAGAGGTATGAATCTCCAGCCCTCTATGCATGCGGAATTCTTGGGCTTGTCCTTAACGCCGAACTCCCTACACACGCAGGGAGTCTGAACGTAGGCCATCCCGTAGGCAGGTGATTTGGTTGTGAATGGATATGTGGATATTTTCGCGTTCAACAAAGTCGCGGCGTTGAAGAATGTGGTCTTGCCCACGTTTGTCTTTCCTACTATTCCTATCCTCACCAAATTCCTGTTAAGTATATCTTTCGATGAATATAAAGCAACAGCTTCCAGTAATCATATTCTCCATTCACTCAAACAGGAGCAATAGATGATGGCATTTGGCTAAGCTTATTAGCACGACATGCGCTGGACTGGTACGATGAACTCAAGGGAGAGATTCAAGGCAGTGATGAACTACCAATCAGTCGATAGGAAACCCTTCTATGAGTGGCTTGGATTTTGGGCAGAGACTGTAAACAGATGGTACGGAGAAGGCTTGCCAATAGGGATGAGCATTTGGGACTATTTTGATTTCGATGAAAGAGAAAATGTTCCGATAGATCTTGGGCCAATACCGAGATTCATCCCGAGAGTTGTTGAGGAAGACAGCAGATACAAAGTAACAATAGACGATCACGGGACCAAGGCCAAAGCCCTGAAAACAGGGGTTTCAATGCCCGCCTACATAGACTTCCCCGTCAAGGGAAGAAGTGAATGGGAGCAGATCAAGAAGCGATACGATCCCTCCGATAAGAGGAGATACCCGATGACATGGAGCAAGGAATTGATAGACTACTATCAGAGCCTCGATAAGCCAGTTGGGATTGGCCTTATCGGATTCTTCGGAGAAACTCGGCGTTGGATGGGACTTGAAACATTGCTCAGATCTTTCCACAAGGATCCCGGCCTAATTAGAGATATGATGGATTTCTGGACTGATTTTCAGATAGAAGCCTTGTCAGAAGCTGTTGAGTCGGTGGAGATAGACTATGCCACTATATGGGAAGACATGGCCTACGTGAATGGTCCGTTGATATCGCCGAGATTCTTCAGGGAATTCATGGTGCCACCGTACAGGAAGACGACGGATTTCCTTCGGAAGAACGGGATCAACATCATAATGGTAGATACTGATGGAGACCACAATCTTCTGACACCGTTTTTCATTGAAGGAGGTGTCAACTGCCTCTATCCATTAGAGGTCCAGTCGCACATGGACGCGATAAGCATGAGGAAGAAATATGGAAGGGAATTGCGGCTCATAGCTAATGTGGACAAGAAGGCATTGGCGTCAGGACCCGAGTCAGCTGCGAAGGAGATCGAACGCATAAGACCCCTAATTGAGGAGGGCGGCTTCATTGCGAGCGTCGATCATGCAGTGCCATCGGACGTCTCCTTCGTGAATTACACTTACTATGTGGATCTCTTGAGGAAGGAAGTTGGGGTCACTTCTTAATCCTTCGAGCCCAGTTGAAGAAGAATCTGGAAGACATATACGTAGCTCCCGCTTAATCCTGAGGCTAGATTCCGAATAGCTTTTTCGCATTCGTATAGAATATCGCTTCCTTTGCTTCTTCAGATATCTCCGCTTCTGTTACCATGCCCACAGCGAAATCAGGGGCTATGAGAGTCATATCGCTGCCGAATAATATTCTATCACAGCCCATCGCATCTACGGCTTCCTTTATTCTGTCCTTGTGCAGATCGCTCCCACATATTTCTAGGTAGACATTGTCTAATTTCCTTGCCGCTCCGATTGCAGCCCTCCAACCCTGACCATTGAGTCCGTCTCCTCCCATGTGGCCCATGATTACGAAAAGGTCTGGGAAAGTCTCAGCGACTGCTGAGCTGGCCCTAACCCCCTGTTCCCCCCAGGTGTGTAGGAGGACAACCCTCCTTTTCTTCCTAGCTAAGTCGAGAAGATGAATGTTCGTCTCGCATGAGACCGGTTGGGCACTGTAATCCGGATGGATCTTCATGCCGAGGAATTTGGGATTCGAGAGGCATTCCAAGATCATTTTCTCAGATAGCTCCGGATAGTTTGGATTCAGCACAACGTAGCCATAATAGTCGGGATTCATGTCGATGAGAAAGCCCAGCGCCCTGTTGCCCTCAACGAGGTCATAGACTATTGCGAGAGTTGAGGAGAATATCACTTTTTCAATCTTGTATTTGGCCGCGATTCTCATGATATCGTGCTCCTTTGTGGCCCTTATCGGAAAAAACCATTCGCCATAATGCGCGTGAGCATCAATGATTCTCATCACTCGAATTTCACCAACCTCCGGATATTACCCGCGAATATGAGCTCCTTGTCTGGCTGTGATATGTCAGAGTTCATGACCGACAAGAACGGACTCAGGAAGTACGTCAGTGGGGAATTCGAGCCGAACAATAGCCTCTCTGCTCCCACTTCCTTGCAGAGGACCTCTATGCCATCAGGGCTATCTATAAGGTGAGTTTCGAGAAAGATTCTCTCATTTGCCCTCATTATCGCGATTGCCTCACTCATCGTCCAGTATCCTATCGAAGTCAGGATCAGATTGATTGGAAGCCCTGTGGCCAAGTCCGCTATCTTGGTGGCCGCGCCGTAAGTTTGGGCAGTGATCATCAGAGGCAGTCCCACTCCCGCAATCTCCCTCATCAGCACCCTTAGAGGCGCAAAGTCCATTGGCCAACCTTGGTATTCGGGAAAGAGCCTTAGCATCTTGAACGAAGATCTCCTTAGGTCATCCACCTCGCTGTCATTCCCGAAGTATTTCCTTAGATCGATCGTGGCAACTGGCACTAGTGTCTCGTTTTTTGCACAGACTGCAATCGTTTCATTGTTGCCTTCTCTGTAATCATAGAATATGCCCTTCATCGAAAGCGTAAGTGCCCTCTCAACTGTGTTCTTCTTGAGAAGGGAAACTAGGAATTCTGGTGAGGCGTTGACATTCCTCTTTGGATATGTCCCAAAGAAGGTGTTCGCGTCTATCACACTGAGTGGCAAGCTGACTCACTCCCTGCTTGTTTGGAATAGAAGGTCGCAACCTTCTTTGTCGCTCGTGCAATGTCTTCTACGTCTGAGTCTTCATAGAACTCGTTTATGGGTAGGGTCAGCAATTCCTTAAGTATGCCCTCTGCATTGGGGCAATCCCCCTCTTTATATTCAATCTCCTTGCCATAGAACTTGCAGTCAAAGGGGCAATGAGAATTCCCATAGGTTCTCTTTTCCTTCAGAATCGGAAAGAGATATAGTGGCTTCTTTATGTATCCACTGCTACAGGGTATCCCCTCGGCCGCCAAAGCCTCCGCGAATTCCTGCGGCGAGGCCTTGACGAATGACTTGTCCAATGTGAATGGATATAGCCAATAGGAGTGCTTGCTCCCTTCAGTGATGAAGGGAGGAGAAACGCTCTTCACTTCCTCCAATGATTTGGTCAGAAGCTCTGCGGCATGCCTCCTTCTTTCCACGATGCTCTTGACCTTTCTGAGTTGTGCGAGGCCGACAGCACCTTGGAGTTCTGTCATCCTGTAGTTCATCGAAAGGAAGAGGTAGCCCCTTTGTTCCCATCCTCCTCCCCTGGGCCAGGCCTTGTCAGAGAACAACCTTGCTCTTTCGGCGAGGCCAGAGTCGTTCGTAATGGTCACACCACCATCTCCGGCTGTCATCTGCTTTGATTGCTGGAGGCTAAAACAGCCCATGTCACCCATGGTGCCTGCCAACTTGCCCTTGAACTCTGCGAGGTGAGCTTGCGCCGCATCCTCTATTAGCCATATGTTGCGTTCTTTACAGATCTCACGAAGTTCTTCCATGTTGCCAATTCCCCCGAATAAATG
>CAYOYV010000013.1:11616-46497 GCA_964408285.1 uncultured Nitrososphaerota archaeon
GTTCTTTACAGATCTCACGAAGTTCTTCCATGTTGCCAATTCCCCCGAATAAATGAATGGCTATGACCGCCACCGTCTTCTCGGTTATCCTTCTCTCAACATCTCTTGGATCCAGTGAATATGTCAGCGGATCCAAATCGGCGAAGATCGGGATGCAGTTCTGATAGAGTATCGGGATGACAGTGCCGATGTCACTTATAGGGCCAGTTATAATCTCGCTGCCTGGATCGGGATTGACGGCGCCCAATGCTACATGTATGGCAGCCGTCCCAGAAGTTGAGGCTATGGCGTGCCCCACACCGTACATCCTGGCGAATTCGCGTTCAAACTGCTCCACCTTGGTTCCCCCAACTCTGTTCAGATTTCCAGAGAAGATCACGTCAACCAACTCCTTCATCTCCTCTGCGCCGATGTCCCTCCTTGAAGGCAATGGTTTTGTCCTAATCCTAGTTCCTCCTTTGATGGCGAGGCCCTCCATGATGGCGAGATCCTCGCCTTACCCTTTAACTCTTTCAGTCTCGCCCCTTTTTCTAAGGAAACGATAAATCCTAGGGCTGCAGAAATCACGCCCATGGAAACCAGGCTCAAGATCACGGATGAAGAGGGCTCGCATAAGGTTGAACTCCTTCTCGGCGATGCCGCCGTTAGCTCGATGCACATCAATGATTTGGAAGTGAAAATCGGGAACACTTACCTCAAGATGGGGGGCATTGGTGGCGTTGGGACTCTGGAAGAGCACAGGATGAAGGGATACTCCAGAAGAGTGATGGATTACTCCATCGAATACATGAGGAACAATGGATACGATATTTCCATGCTTTTTGGCATTCCGGAGTATTACAGCAAGTGGGGATATGTTTCAACCCTGGCAGAATACAAGATAAGGGTGCCGATCCGCAACGCAGAAAGAGCCAAGCCGGGTCTGCATGCGCGCCCGATGGGTGAGGACGACATCGAACCAATCTTGGCCATATATGAGCGTTCCAATTTATTTCGAACGGGTCCAGTTAGGCGAGAAACAGGCAAATGGCTTAAGTTCAGAAAAGGGTCTGATTGGAGAATACCTGCTGACGGTACGGTGTTCGAAGACAATACGGGTAGAGTAGTAAGCTACTACGCCTCGGACAGATGGCCGAGGGTCGTGAGGATTACCGAGGTGGGTTCAGTTGAACCCAGATTCTACGAGAACATGCTTCGCCACATGAGCGATATTGCGATACAAAAGAGAGCGACCGAGCTTGAGATCTTCGTCCCATTCGATCATGAGTTCGCCAACCTCTGCAAGAGAATGGGTTGCACAATAAGCACAGAATATCATTACGATGCAATGGGTATGGGAAGGATAATCGACCTGACCAGAGCCATGAGCAAATTAATGCCCTTGCTCTCTCAAAGATTGATGAAGGCTGATAGAACCAGCATGCCTTCAAGGCTAAGCATCAGGACTGACATGGGAAACTTCACGATCGACACAAGGGGGCTCCTATCCTTTGGAGAAGAGCCTTCCGTTGATTGGGTGGAATTGCCCCAATATGTCCTCATGCAATTGATGCTTGGATACAGAACGGTTGATGATGTCTTAGCAGATCCTCGGACAAGGACCGAGGGAAACACAGCACAGGTCTTGAAAGCAATATTCCCGTCAGGTCATCCATATATCTGGCTAGCAGACTGGTTCTGATTGCCCTTGAATCTTCCCAGCGCTTTTTCTACCTCCGAAGGCGACGTTATTGATTTAAGTGGGAGCCAGTGATATCCTCGCAATGCACGAATGGGCAATATCCGAGAGCATATTGAACTCCGCAATAGACGGCGCCCGCGCTCAAGGCATCCTCAAGTTGACGAAAATCAGGATTGGAGTCGGCGAGTTGGCACAACTTGAACCGGATATCCTTAGGTTTGCATTGGAAAAAATCAAGGCCGGCACTCTGGCCGGAACGGCGATCTTAGAGATAGAGACAGTCCCTGCCAGATTCTCATGCAGATCGTGCGAGAACGAATGGGGATTCGCCGATGTCAAAGCAAAGCTGTTCTCCGACGTGGGAAAAGAAAATCCGCTGCACTATGTTCCTGATTTCATCTATTCTTTCATGCGATGCCCGAGGTGCGATTCTCCAGATTTCAACATAATGTCTGGCAGAGACACGAGCTTTTCTGTGGAGGGAGAGAAATGAAGACCCAGTCGCGTGATTATAGGATGACATCAATAAGAAGATCCCTTTCGAGGGTGAAGAAGGTGATAGTGACCTGCAGCGGCAAAGGAGGGGTAGGAAAGACTGTCACAAGTGCACTCCTGGCCGTTAGGCTCAAACAGATCGGGTTTAGGACAGGAATTCTAGATCTCGATTTTGCGTCTCCAGCGATCCAATACGTACTTGGTATTCATGAAGTACAGATTAGGGAAGGAGCAACAGGCATCTTGGCCCCAGAAATAAATGGAATAAGACTCATGTCATCCTCTTTTTTTGTTGGCGACGCTTTTCTCTCGCTTCGAGGAAACTCCAAGGCGAACGCGTTGAGGGAGATATTATCGATTACGGATTGGGACATCCTCGACTATCTCATCATTGACATGCCTCCTGGGTCTTCTGATGAGATCCTGGAACTTTCGCGTGTCCTGCAGGCAGATAGGAGGGCACTTGTTATAGCCACGCCCTGCCTGCTTTCGAGAACGGCCACGGTGAGACTACTCAGGCTTCTGCCTACAATCAGCATCGCGCCAATTGGATTGATCCTCAACATGATCTCTGATGATTTCATCGAGTTCATGGCATACTTGGAACATATGCAACTAGACCTGCCATTGCTTGCCGCAATACCATACGATCTCCTAGTCCCAAAATCAGTCGGAAACGTTGGGCAATTGCTAGATACAGCCATTGGAAAGAAATCAAGCGACATTGCCCATGCAATCGTGTCTTTGTGGTCATGAGCCATCATTCCTTCCTTCAAGATGAGCGTTCTCGGACCGGCGGGTCCCTTCTTGAACCAATACTTGGGGTGGGCGAATAGGCAAAGTATAAATCTCGAAAATCACGAGAAGCCCAGGAAGAAAATGCTACCAAGTTACATGTTGAGGCAGTTGTATGTAAAGGGCAGTTTGAGGAACCTGAAAGAGGGGGACTCAGTAAAGGCATTTACATTCACTATGAAAAACAGGCTGGGGACTGGGACAATAAAGGGAGAGGTGGGCTTGACGGTCGACAGCGTTCAGATTCCACTAGAGTCAATAACGATCAAGACACAGGATCAGATATTGAATGCCTCTGAAGCCTTTGTAAGTCCATACAAGTTCAGGGTTGGAGATACCATCGAATTCATCGTCAACAGAGAAGGAGGGCTTACAGTAGGCCAACACAAGATGCTGATAAGGGTCAATACGATGGAATTCGGAAAGGCAGAATTCGATGTCGTTGACACTATCAGCCAGTAGATGCCCTGATGCCCACATTCTTCGAGTATACCAGTTCCAGCTTGCGCTTCAGATTCGCAATCATGGCCGGTAGCCTCTCTTCAAACATAATGCTCACGAGAATCACTATCTGGACAGGCAGTGTGTAGCCAAGGCTCAAGCTTGCATGCCCCCCAACATAGCTGAACAGGATCATACTAACGAGGGTCGTCAGAAGTGTGCATGCAGCTGCCATGAATCTGAACCAAGGTTCGGAGGCTGAGACGAAGAAGAGGCCAAATGGAAGTAGACAGGCCATGAGCATGGGTATCCAGGCTGGCACCCAAAGCTCGAAGGTAGCCGCCAGCTTCCAGAAGTCGATTGCTATCACGGAAGCACCGATGAATAATGGCATTATGTAGGTCAGCCAGAACAAGAGCCATATCAGGGATCTTTCGATCCCGTCCACCCAATTCCTCTGAAGGCTCAGTCTCGCAAGCCAAATCGCTGAGAACAGACAGACAACGAAAACGAAGAATGAAGCCGCAGACAGGATTTCTGGATCTACCTTCACTACTTCGCTTGAGATGACCTGCTTTTCCCCGACTATGCCAGCTACGTATATCACGTACCCGGCTGGAGAGTTCCCGAGAATCATGATATGGCCCTGCTCGTCCAACTGCATTGTCTCAGTTCTCCATCTTGACCAAGGCCAAGATTCCTTGTAGTTCACCACGATCTGATCGACTCCCTCGCCGGTTGCCCTTATGGCAATGCCTCGAGAGGTCTTCGATATGGACTCAATCGAGACTTCGGGGAAATCGGCCTCACCTTTCAGCCATCTTGATGACCAGAGGAATCCAGCCTCTATCCATTCGTCCTTCACAACAAAGTGGCCTGTATTCGGAAGTATGTTGATGGCCTTGGGAGCTCTCAGAGCCGAGAATGTTTCATTGTAGCTCTGCAGAGGGAAGAATTCATCCGATGTCCCTACAAGCATGAGAACCGGCACCTTCGACATAGGGGCATAGGCCAATGGGTCGAAATATCTCATCAAGAGAAGGCATCTAGGATCGTCAGCTCTCATTCCCTTCGGAAGATGCCCGAGGGCAAAAGATCCTCTCTCTACCAAAAGCGGGAAGTCCCCAGCAGCAACGACAGATATCGATGCCTTAAGCCTAGTATCCAGCGCGGAAAGCCAGATACACTCAAGGCCGCCCTGCGATGCACCGATTGCGGCAATCCTTTCGGAGTCGACAAAGGGCAGTTCCGTGAGAAATGTTATTCCCCTCATAGCGCTGTATAGAAGTCTGTAGTAGTAACCGTAGTAGGGACCAGATGTAAGATTCAGACGATTCTCATTCGTTTCGCTCGGCCCAGTTGACTTGCCTTGCCCCGGCCCGGAGACAGCAAGGACAACATATCCCCCCCGAGATATCTCTTCTGCGAGTGAGCTCATCGAGTCGGCTGAACCAAAAGAGCCATGAAGAACGATCAATGCGGGATACTGCCCATCAGCTTCGGGCCTGTAGAGAATGGAGTCTATCATGACTGGCGATCCCCCGTAATTCTCGCTGAAATATCTCGCCGTAGACTTGAGGATTCCTCCCTGGAGTTTCTGCCATGGGCCTATCTCCCCCATTGTGGTATCGCCTATTCTGGTGAGGTTCCAGAATGAAATATCGTATTCATTTTTCCTGTAGCTGAGCGTGGGAGAAAGCAAAAAGCCCACGGCCACCGCAATCACTGTAATATATGTGGACGGTCTCATCTGCCAATAGCCTCTCGTTCGCCTAATTAAAAGCATAGTTGGCACGCGGCTCAGTCCGGATCCGATTATGGGGAGAACTCGGTTCTGCCTGACGTAAGCGTCCTTACATATGATTCATAGTTGTGTGCCAATCCAGAGGAGACAGAAGCAACTATCGCACACCCCATTGCCTCGCTCGCAATGCTTGAAGCCCTCTGGATTCGGCGTGACATCAGTTTGGAAAGTGCTCTCGGCAACATTGTGGAGAAAGCCATTCCTCCGCTAATGAGGAGATCGCGATTCGTTCCCACAATTGCCTGCAATTGCCTCACTGAGTTCTTTATCCTCAGAGCAAGGGCGACAAGAGCCTCTTCCGATTCCCCTCTTTTCCAGCTTGAGGGAATCACCTTGCCAAGGACCCATTTCCCCTTGATGAAGAGCGGAGAGCAGAAGAATTGGTCCGATGACATTCTACCATCAACAAGAGCGTTAATCCCGACCGTGGACCCGATTCGGATGAGGAAATCATCAGAAATGAAGGCTCCTGAGCCTATCAGATCCATCTGGTAGTCCCAACCCCCGACGTATACTTTGGCATCAATGCTGAGCCCTGTGACCCTCGCGGCTTCCGTCGTCACGTTGCCAACTAATGAGCCAATCACCTTGGAAGGTGCGACTTTCTCCGGAGATACTAGGTGCTTTGTTATTCTCTCGTTTGCTTCAGAGAGATCCCCACCCCACGTGTGATAGGAGTTCGAGGGCGTCGACGAGAACGCCATCCCTGTAAGCATGTATGAAAGATATTCATGAGGATTCAGAAAGAAGACGGAGTCGTCATAGAGCCTGGCGTCGAGGCCTTTCAGTTTGGCAGCCAATGAATCCATGAAAAGGGAATCTCCCTCTTTCTCGTCGCTCGCTGGTCCTCCCCAGCCCAACACTGGGCCTTTTCTGCTTCTTTTCCTCAATCCGACCAGAGTCGGCGATCTGCCTGATATCGACAATGCAGCGACATTGGCGAGGGGATATTCTCTGAGTAGTTCTCTGAAAAACGATCTTAAGGATTTCCAAAGCATGCAAGTATTCTTGGGCCTTGAAATCGTCATCTCCAGTTCATGTGCCAATTCAAGTCCGTCTAGAATCACTCCCTTTATCCGACTTGTCCCGACATTGACCCCGAGTGAGGCAGACAAACCCCTGTATTCCTCCTTCTCGCCCAATCCACAGGATGGACCTGCCATTCACATGCCAGGCGGAGATGGAACCCAGACCTCTGTCGGTTGGGGGAGCTCCTCCTGAGTGCACTCGACCCAATTCTCCACCAATATCCTCGTCCTGCTTTTTCCGATCAGGAATTTCTCCACCCCATTAAGCGGCCAGTCCACCATCTCGTTCTTGTAGTGCATGGGGATTGCAATGTTCGGTCTGATCAGTTCGAGAACTTTGGATGCACCTTTGTGGTCTATGGTGTAGACGCCTCCAACTGGAATAAGCAGAATATTTGTTCCGTTCAATGCTTCGATTGTCTTGGTGTTCGGAATCTCGCCGATGTCTCCCAGATGAGTTATCCTCATTCCCTCTATCACCAGGGAATAGATCATTGTTGTTCCTCTCTCCAAGCCTCCGGATGAGTCGTGAAACGCCTCAATCCCATCGACTAGGACAGGGGTCTCCCAATGGCCTGCCTGCCTTATCACGGTTGGATTTCCCTTGGCAACCCCGAAGTTGTTATGATCGGAATGATTGTGAGTTATTAGAACAAGATCCGCGAAAGTATCTATCTCCGGATGTCTTACGCCCTTCCTCTGAAAGGGATCTATGAGGATGCGGAGGCCGTTCGCCTCCAGAAGAAAGCAAGAATGGCCAAACCATTCTATTGTTGCCATTTCTATGACGGACGAGACTTCATTCGAGGATATAATTCTATAAGTGATGGTATCTTGTCGGCCTGTTTGGGCTGAAGACGTATCACGCTGCTTTTTTGCACAAGGGACGTCATCCCGCATTCATCCCAATTCGACCTCGTCCGATTCCCCGACTAGTCTCTTCAAGTACATTCCCTCAAGTCTGTCGAAGTCTTTGCTGCCATGATTCACAACGCCGCCACCAAAATTGACAGGGATATGGAGAAGTTCATGCAATATGACCTTCTTCTTTGCTTCCTCGTCCAATGCATCGAATCTCTCGCTCAAAATCTCGATTACATAGTGGGATTCCAAAGAGAGCGCCACCTGTATCGCCTTTGGCATTCCGTGAATCCTAGCCACTGTGTTCCGAGACCTTGAGCCAGAGCTTCTGACGACCCTCACTCTGCCTGCATCTATGTAGTTCAGCCCAAGCTTCTTGGTTGCCATCTTCACATAATCCTGCAACTTCGGATCGAGAACATATTTCAAGGCCACCCGCCTCACAGCAATGCGGTCATTATCCGGGAACTTATAGCTTCGTCAATCTGACCGGGACTTCGCTACAAAGTTGGGTCCAGATCTAGTTGCACATTTATATTCCCCTTGTGCCGCAAGAGGAGCAAAGGATGTCAGGATCTGTACTTGAGGGGATTAGGAATTCGATAGTCGATCTGAAATTCGAGGAAGAGAAAGCAAGCGTCCAACAAGCGCTCTCAGCGGGCGTTTCTCCGTTGAAGATCCTCGATGAGATGGCCAAGGCAATGGAAATCGTTGGACAGAAATTCGAAGCCTCGGAATATTTCCTTTCGGAATTGATTGTTGCGGCGGATGTGATGAAGGAAGGACTAACGGTTCTAGATCCGCACCTGAAGGGAAAGGAGGTCAGGAAATTGGGAACGGTGGTAATCGGGACAGTGAGGGGCGATCTTCATGAGATAGGCAAGAATGTAGTTGTGATGTTGCTTGAAGCAGCTGGATTCAAAGTCATAGATTTGGGAGTCGATGTTGCTCCTGAAGCATTTGTTGATGCGGTTGCGAAGAACAACGCGCAAATAGTGGGGCTTTCAGCATTGCTCACTTCGACAATGAATGAGATGGGCAACATAATTCAATCACTGAAGCGAAGCACGGTTAGAGGCCAGGTCAAAGTAATAATCGGGGGCGCGCCTATCACAGAGGAATTCGCCAAAAGGATAGGTGCAGATGCATACGCGAGGGATGCTGTAGAAGGGGTCAGAATCTGCAAGTCCTTCGTCGGAGCGTAGTTCCATGAGGAATGCCTTCAGGAAAGCCGCCCTAGGCGACGAAAGCGAACTCATCTTTGGCAAGGCTAAGTCCGCTGTCCGATATGGCAGAGGGCTTGTTGCAGGTGACGGGATTGTAATACCTGAGATCAAATTCCATCCGAGAAGGGAATCCGAAGGCGATGTCAAGGCTACGTCGAAGGAATATGTGGGCATAGTCAAGGATCTCATGGAGAAGGCAGTATGGCTTGGTATGGAACGAGTTCAGATCGAGACGGAGTTCACGGCAAGCGACATTGAGGATCCTGGTTACGCAAGGGAAGTCCTAATAGCGCAGACCGATCTCCTCGAAACATACAAAAGCAAATATGGCATCTCATCAGCACTGAGGGTCACAGTTCCGGACATCAGAAATCCCGCAGGCGGTATGCGGAATGGACCAGAGGTCGAGAAGATGTTTCAGCTTTTCGAGGACGCCTGCGAACATGGAGCGGACCTCGTATCGATGGAATCGATTGGAGGAAAGGAGGCGTTCAATCATGCAATTCTCAGACAAGATCTGTCCCAAGCAATATTCTCAGTCGCGGTGTTGGGCTCAAGGGATTCGGAGTACATATGGGATCGGATCGTTCGCATCTCAAGAGGCCACAATGTTGTCCCTGCAGGGGATAGCGCCTGCGGATTCGCGAACACTGCGATGGCACTTGCTGGTGGAACGAGAACCCGAATGATCTCCCATGTGTTCGCGGCAATTATTAGGGCTATTTCCGCTGTGCGTACTCTCGTGCCATTCGAAATGGGTTGCGTTGGTCCAGGAAAGGACTGTGCATACGAGAACGTGATAGTAAAAGCAATAACAGGATTTCCCATGTCTATGGAAGGAAAGACTGCAGCAAGTGCGCATCCAAGCTTGGTTGGAAATGTAGCTATGGCCGCGTGCGATCTATGGTCCAATGAGCAGGTTGAGAACGTAACGTTGTATGGGGGGACAGCGCCTCAGGCTTTCTTGGAGATGCTTTCCTACGATGTAGGGCTTCTCAATGCCTCCATCTTGCATGGGAAACAGAGCACGTTAAGGGATTTGATATGTCAAAGCAACAAGTATCTCGACCCTCAAGCGTTGGTACTCTCTCCAGATGTCGCATGGAGATTGGGGAAAGCAATAGCAGATAGTGAACCGAACGATTTCTTCAGGGCGATTGCAGTTGCCGACGAGGCTCTTGAGCAGATCGAGCTTGCCTCCGCTAAGATGCGACTGCCTGAAATAGAGATCAAAGCGCTGAGGAGGTTCAGGGAGGAGATTGGAACTATCCCTGATGAGAAGCGATTCGTTGAGACTAACATAAGAGAATTATCAAGCAAGCTTCCTAGCTTCAACCCAAGGAATTACCAACTATGAGGATAGCACCATGCCTCTCGTGCTTGCCCGTACGGACGGTGAGGTCATCAGAATAGATGCCAAGGGCTCTCTTCTGGATTCCATCGTCCCAAGGGGAATCGACGTCGATTCCATATGTGGGGGCAAGGGCAGGTGCGGCAAATGCATCGTCAAGGTTCTAAGGGGCCAATGCAGCCCCCCGACTCGATCGGAGATCGATGTCCTTGGAACTGATGCCTTGAATCAGGGATACAGGCTAGCATGCCAGACATTCCCGAAGGGCGAAGTCGAGCTCCGGATCTTTTCAAGGGGAACCAAGAAGAAGATACTCACTTCTGCAAAAAACGTTCTGCTGGACTTGGATCCCCTTGTGAAGGTGGACACATTCGCTCTAGTTCAGCCCAGCATAACAGACCAGAAGGACGACCTGGAGAGACTAATGTCATCGGCCGGAGCGACAGCAATTGACCATGTTCTCCTCGGAAAGATGCCTGGCATTCTTAGGCAGAGCAACTGGCATGTTGACGTCATCATGTTTGAGAAGGAGATAGTGGATGTCCTACATGCCGGGGGAGCAGCTCCACTGGGGGCTGCAGTTGACCTAGGGACGACTACAATCGTCCTTTATCTGACGGATCTCCGATCTGGGAATCTTGTTCAGGTTCAGGCGGACTACAACATGCAGGCCGCTCACGGTGAGGATGTGATCTCACGGGTTTCTTATTCGGCAGAGAATGAGCAGAATCTGAAGCGACTTCAGGAGCTCGCCGTCTCCACGATCAACAAGCTGATTGAGCGTTCAGTACTCGAAAGCGGGGTGAGAAGGGAACAGGTCTGTGACATTGTCGTTGCGGGGAACACTATCATGTTGAGTTTTCTTCTGGGTGCAAATCCGAAATACATCGCGTCTGCCCCTTACACTCCTCCGTTCTTGAAAGGGATGAGGGTGAAGGCGGCCGATCTGGGGCTGAATTCAAACAAAGCGGCATATCTCCGCACGCTACCCTGCATAAGTGGCTATGTGGGCGCGGACATCGTCGCGGACATCCTAGTTTCCGGTATGGTAGGAGACGAGGGCCCTGTCATGCTCATTGATGTGGGCACAAACGCGGAAGTCGTCCTCAAGTCATCCGAAGAGAGGATGTCGACGACCTCGTGTGCTGCTGGCCCTGCTTTCGAGGGAGGGGAGTTGTCCTCAGGAATAAGGGCAATGGCAGGGGCAATAGAAGAAGTCATGATAGATCCCGACGATTTCACGGTCTATTGGAGGGCAATTGAGGGAGCAGCTCCCAAGGGTATCTGTGGTTCGGGATTGGTTGACGCATTGGCATGGATGCTTTTCACCGGGATACTGGAGAAATCCGGAAGAATAGCAAAGAAGGAAACCATGGAATGTGTCCGGGTGGTCAACGGAGAAGCTGCCTTGGTCCTCGCGGCCGATGAGAACGGACGTCTGATAACCGTTACTCAGAGTGACATCAGGAAGGCCCAGCTGGCAAAGGCAGCCATATATGTGGGTTGCGAAACGCTGGTGAAGAAAGAAGGAATACGGTTCTCGGACCTCAAGAGAATATACTTGGCTGGCGCATTTGGAAACTACATAGACCAAGTGTCTGGAATGTCAATAGGGATGTTCCCGGACATTGAACTGACCAGATTCGAGAATATCGGCAATGGTTCTGCCGCGGGAGCGAGAATGGTGCTTCTGTCGAAGAAAGCAGATGAGGAAGCGATGCGCGTGGCCCGCCGACTTCTTTCCATCGACATGAATCTTGAATCTGATTTCCAGGAGAGATTCGTGAGAGCAACACTGTATCCGCATCACGATGAAGATCTATTCGAGAACGTATGGAGAGGCATCAGGAGGAGAAGGGGCATAAGGCCATTGCCTTCTGAACTCAGATAGGGTCTCACCTATGCCTTGTAAGAAGCCGAAGCAATTCATATCTATCGGCCTGGGATCAAAGTGCCAATGAATTCGCTGGAGAGATTCATGTTGGCGCTGTCACGGAAGGAGCCCGACAAGGTGCCGATATATGAATTGTTAGTGAATCCACCTATCATCAGGAAGATAATTGGTCGTGATTCTCTGCCTGATCTGGTTGATTACCTTGACATGGATGGCTTGACGGCCGGTGAGGATGTCAGGATGAAGCAAATATCGTCCGGCATCTACCAAGATGAATGGGGCATAACATATAAGGTCGGTTCTGGGGAGGTCACATATCCCATAAAGGGGCCAGTCAGAACTAGATCCGATTTGGAGAAGATCAAGCGCCCCGATCCTGATGCTGATTACAGATTGGGCACGTTGAGATCATACGTGAAGAGATTCGGAGGAAGGAGGGCCGTGGTTTTCCTGGGTCATGATTCCTTTGAATTCTCTCATTATCTGACGGGAGGACTGGACAAGCTTCTGCCCCTTTACTATCGCGAACCGGAGCTTGCACATGACCTCGCTCAGGTTGTGAGTGACTACAAAGTCAGAGTGATGGAGAGGGCGGCTGAGGAAGGGGCGGACGTTCTCCTCACGGGCGATGACTACGCCTCGAATTCAGGCCCTCTTATGTCCCCCAAGCATTTTCGCGAGTTCATTCTTCCATATCTCTCGAGGGCAATAGAGGTTGCCCGAAGGAAGGATGTCCCTTTCATGAAACATACAGATGGAAATATCTGGAGCATTCTGCACATTCTGGTGGACGCAGGAATCGATGCTCTTCATCCTATCGAGCCACATGCCGGAATGGACATCGGAGAGGTCAAGAAACGGTTCGGAGACAGGATTTGCCTGGTCGGGAATATTGACTGCACAGCACTGCTCCCCCATGGAACCAAGGCAGAAGTGGAAGAGGCGGTGAAGGAAACCATAGCCAAGGCAAGCCCTGGCGGCGGGCATATCATCTCATCAAGCAATAGCATTCACCCGGGCGTTGATCCGAGGAATTTCAAAGTCATGGTGGAATCGACACGAAGGTACGGAGTCTACCCCTTGGATGAGTCATTTGTTGCGACATATGACAAGAGGGACTACATGAATCGATATCGCCTGGGTTGGACGCCGGCCAGATAATACGCGTTGAGACTTTAATAGTCGGATAAAAGAGAGCGGTTCAATCAAATAATGGGCGTCATGCTAACACCGATAATCAAGAAAAGGACAGTTTCACTCGATGACTTGAGGGGATTGACTATAGCAGTTGATGCGAACAACATCCTACATCAATTTCTAGCGCTCATAAGATCTCCAGACGGAACGCCCCTGATGGATTCAAAGAAGAGAGCAACGTCACATCTGGTCGGGCTCCTTCTCAGAACGAGCAGGCTCATCGGTCGGTTCGGGATATTCCCAGTTTTCATCTTCGATGGCGAGCCACCTGCGCTGAAGGCGGGGGAGATACGGAGGAGAAGAGCAGCTCGCAGAAAAGCAGAGAAGGAGTGGAAAGAGGCCAGAAGAAAAGGGGATTTGGCCAAGGCGTTCTCCAAAGCGGTCTACTCCGGGAGACTTACGTCCGACATGACAGATGATGCAAAAAGGTTGCTTGAACTGATGGGAGTGTCGCAAATCCAAGCCCCAGGCGAGGCAGAGGCTCAGGCATCCTTCATGGCCGGCAAGGGTCAAGTCTGGGCAGTGAACAGCCAAGACTATGATTCATTGCTCTTTGGGGCGCCCAGGCTTCTTAGATACATTACGATATCTGGGAAGGAATTCATGCCGAGAAAGGGAGAGTCTAGGCCTCTGAGACCTGAGTTGATTGATTCCGCAGTCCTTCTCTCTCATCTTGGCCTCACAAGGGATCAGTTAGTTGACCTCTCGATTCTGATCGGAACCGACTACAATCAAGGTGTGTTCGGTATTGGACCGAAGAAGGCTTTGAGGTTGATAGGCCATTTTGGGTCAATAGAGAAGATGCCCCCTCATATGATCTCCGGACTTGATTCCAACTATCAGGCGGTCAGGGACCTATTTCTGCATCCCACGGTATCGGAGACATGTTCAATCACTCACGCTGTATTGGATGAAGATGGTTTGATACACTTCCTTTGTGACGAGAGAGACTTCGCCAGAGATAGAGTCGAGAATGCAATAGAGACTTTGAGAAGTGGTCTCTCGATGAGGAGATCAAAAAGACTGATGGAATATCTCAGCTGAGAATCTGGAACGGAAAAAACCTTGAAAAATGCATGAGGAGGCAGAGGACCTAGAGATCCTCTGGTCTCACGGTTGATCTCTTGTTCTTCTCCGCTCTGTGTACGGCTTTCTTTAGGATTCCTTCGACTATCTTGTTGAGTTCTCCAAATGAATCTGGATCAGTTCTCTTGTTGTTTTTCTTGAAGAACTCCTTGCAGGAACCCTTCACAATGTAGCTTACCTCTTCCTTCTCCTTCGGTGCAGGTTTTGCTGCCTCCTTCGTTGCTTCACTCAATTTTGTTTCACCTGCATATATTGAGCACATAACCCTATTTATGATTTCTTAGCGAGTTTGATTTAGTAAAGGCTGAGCGAGCTCATTTTGGGGGCTACTATATAAGCATCATGTTCCAAGGTCGATTCTCTGTTCGGCTAGGGACTCGATTCCGATACATTCAATGAAGTATGAAGGTCGTGACTACTGATGAATATCGGGGATCCCCTTCTCAGCGAGCGCCCATCATTGCCCTTATCTTTGGCTCGTAAAAATACCACAGCCAATCGGCGAATTCCGCAAGATTCTTTGTCTGCAAAAGGACTTCTCCGGGTCCCGTGACCTCAACAATCACACCTTCTCCACTCAGCACGAATTCTTTCAGACCTCCCAGTGTCTTGACCTCGTATGAACATGTGTCTGACAAGGCCACAAGGTGGAAGTTGTCTACGATAAGTTTCTCCCCTGGAAGCAGATCATGTCTGTCTATGGCGCCAAATGTGTTGATGAATAGGTCTCCTGTTCCCGATGTCCTTATCATGAAAAGCCCCTGGCCGAAGATGCCCCTTGTGAATCCCTGCCATTGCACGTCTAGATTCACGGTCGATTGAGACGCTATGTAGGAAGATTTCTGTACTATGTACCCTCTTTGGCCATCCAACGTAAGTTTCTCTATGTCCCCGATAGGGGCTGCAACGAACCCGATCTCCCCTGGCGCGTTGGGAGCCGTGTAGTCATTCACGAAGAAAGACTGCCTTCCAAGTATCCCCACCTTGAGTGTGTCCCAAAGTCCGCCTCGTGCACGCGTGTTCATCTGAATACTGGGGGACATGTAGGTCATTGCCCCAGCTTCAGCTGTTATTGTCTCTCCCTGCTTTAGCCCCACAACCAAGAGACTATATGATGGCCTATACTTTATTTCGTATCTCATACCGATTGGTGTGTCATTTCCACATAAAAACCTTGGCATGATTCAGTCGATCGCAGGTACGAGAAAGGCGCAGATCTACTTGGGACGCGACTGTCGTTCCGCTAGCTAGCCGCACACCGTTGAATTGGAATGGCATTTGGCAACCTGGTCATCAGTGGGCATTGCGCCAGCCTCTTGACGTTGCCCATTTCGGCGATTCGTGCAGACGGAAAGCTAAGACACCGTTCATGAAAGACGGGAAGGGGCCAAGATGTCGGAGAATGTCCTCAGGAAGCAAGTCCTTGAACTTCTTGGACTATGGCCCGGAAGAAGAGAAAACAAGGTCTATTGAGCGGGGTCCCGATCACAGGAGGGATCCGACTTCAATTGCTTGGATTTCTCCCTGTCGACGGTCCATGCCTATCAGCATTCCCTATCAGCGCTCTCCGAAATCCAGCAAATCCCCTTCGATTGATCCACTAGCTTCAAATATCATGCTCATGTTCAGCGATCAAGCCCCTTCTTTCTAGGTTTCTAAGGGCCGCGTCGACTTCCCACAGATGGCATCCTAATATCCTCCAAATGGATGAAACCGGCATTTTTCCATTCTCTTTGAGAAGGCGCATTATCTCTTCCTCTAAGTCGATTGGGTCCCTGAAGATTACCAGATCCCAGTGAGGACCGAAGACTATCAGGGAATCCCTTACCTCCTCTGGCTCTTGGTCCTCCATTTGATGGATCAATTCCCTTCTACGATATAAGCGATTTGAGATAGACTACCCTTTTTCCTGAAGAGAACCGTCTGCCAGTGCTTGCCTTCCTGTACATTGGATGGAGTGACCACGCCAGTCTTATAAACAGAACCACGAGAGTGAATCATCCGGAGGAATGCACTGTGAAGGCGCTTCTCTTGGCGGGTGGGTATGCAACCAGATTGATGCCTTTGAGCAGAGATACCCCAAAGCCACTTCTGACAATAAAAGGAAGAGCGGCGATGGACTACGTCCTAGATTCACTTAA
The DNA here is from genome assembly GCA_964408285.1 of uncultured Nitrososphaerota archaeon. Lineage (GTDB taxonomy): Archaea > Thermoproteota > EX4484-205 > EX4484-205 > JAAOZO01 > CAYOYV01. The sequence continues at coordinate 27,617 of CAYOYV010000013.1, forward strand.
GGGCATACAGATTGATGGCGTTTTCGTTCTCACTAATAGAAGATTCGCGGAAAGTTTCGAATCGTGGAGGAAAGAGAGAAGGATCAATGTCGAGTTCCTCGTGGAGGATAGCTCTGCCGAAAGTGAAAAGCCGGGTGCGATAGCTGCAATCCTGAACGCAATAAGAGCCTTGGGTGATGACGACTATATCGTGATCGCTGGCGATAACGTCTTCACAATGAGCCTGGGCGACATGTACAGATATTTCAAGTCAAGGGACGCACCGGTAGTCGGCATATATGATGTTCGGGAAACCAAACTAGCAACGATGTACTCCACAGTTGAAACTGATGAGAAAGGCAGGATCGTAAAGATGCTCGAGAAGCCAAAGCATCCTGAAGGTACTCTGATTGTCACTTGCATCTACATCCTGCCCAAGGGAATCGGTGAAATGTTGCAGCAATATCTGGCATCTGGTGGCCACAAGGATAGTCCAGGTTACTTCGTAGAATGGTTATCGAAAAGGACCGTTGTCTACGGATATCCTGTAACCGGCAAGTGGTTCGATGTGGGGACAACAGAAGCCCTTGAGCGAGCACAAAAGGAGATCTAGTTAGTTACGTCTTCAGAGGAATCCTCGAAAGCCCTTCGACGAGACTCACTGATGAGCTGAATCCGATTGTCTTCCTTGCAAGAGTGACATCGGCGTAGCTACTCTTGATGTCGCCCGACCTGGCTGGAGAGAAGCGTACGCGCAATCCTCTCCTCCCCGATATTCTGATGAGCATCTCTGCAAGTCGCTTTATGGATGTGGGCTTGCCCGTTGCGATGTTCAATGTAAGGCCTTTTGCCTTCTTCTCTGTCATAGATCTGATCATTGCTTCAACACAGTCGCCCACGAATATGAAGTCCCTGGTCTGATTTCCGTTCCCGAAGATGACCGGATCCTTGTTCTGTTTGATTGATTCAACGAATCTGGTTATTACTCCAGCGTAGGGACTGTATCTTTGTCCCGGGCCGTATACGTTGAATATTCTCAATATTACCGCGTCGAGCCCGGAAAGCGTCCTGAAGGCATTCACGTAGTGTTCTGCTGCAAGTTTGCTTGCTCCGTATGGAGAGATAGGTCTTGTCCGGCTCGTTTCCTTTAGAGGAAGCTCTGATGGAATTCCATACACTGCCGCGGACGATGGGAAGACGACCCGTCCCACGCCAGATTCAATGCTAGATCTGATGACCTGCAATGTCCCGCCCACATTCACAGAGTTGGTGCTCAAGGGATCTCTAATGGATTCATGGATATTCGTCTGGGCCGCTAGATGAAACAGAACCTCGCAGCCATGGAGAAGGGGTATAATGCTCTTGAAGTCTCTTACGTCTGACTTGCTGAACCGAAACCCAGTCCTCTGGAGGTAGGGCTTCAATGCGTTCGGGTCTCCTGTTGATAGATTGTCAACTCCCATGATTTCGTGCCCTTCCATCAGCAGTCTGTCCACGAGATAAGGCCCTATAAAGCCCGCAGCTCCAGTCACGACTATTCTCAAATCACGATCGATCCCCCAATTGCATCAGGAATTCAATATATTGCTTTTTCCTGCGGATCAGGATCTCGCAAGCAGTCTCCTTTGTTCGTCCGAAGGAAACACTGATGGGCATCACGTACTCTGTTCCCTTATGAAGCTCGAGAGCAGATCGTCATACTCCTCAATGAGAGGCAATGATTTCGCCCTTCTGAACTCTGAACTCCACAGAGAATAGGAGAAAAGGGTTATGCCGCTGGCTCCTCCTTCCCTCAACGCGTCAAAATACATGGAGAGGTCGTTTCTGGTGATCCTGTAATCAGCACTGGTCAGAACTCCCGGATAGATTGGGAATATCTCATTCTTTATCAATCTCCTGTATGCCGTGAGTGCCTCCCGGATCTTGTTCGGATCGATCCAATATGTCATTGGATTCACGAAGTCGAGCAGACCTTGCGTTATCCACGATACCCAATCTTGCGCGACCAATTCCTTTGCAGCAGAGTAGTTCCAGAACGTTGCGGCAGAGAGATTTATGAGCGGAGACATATCGTTCAGGATTTTCCTTATCCCAGAAACGACGGAGGTTACGTTGGAGATCCTCCATTCATTCCACCTGTTCTTCTCATTCTTCTCTATCCATTGCGCCTTCTCGTATGTTGTCTTGAGATCGTATGGGATGCTCACGGAATATTCCGACTGAAATTTCTCAAGACAACTGTTACAATAGCAATACGAATATTCACGCTCGGCTTGCATAGTCTGGGAAGGCTCGGACTGCTTCTTTTCAGTCACTTTGAAAACGAATCTAGCATCATATATCGAGGGATCCTGCTGCCATTTTCTCATTACCCATATTTCGTCCCCGCTTCTTATTACTCTCCCGAATTCCTTCGCTTGGGTGTAATCGATCCCAAGAATATTCTTGAAACTTTGATATCTTATGTAATCCAAGTGAACGCCGTCTATATAGGGATACTTCCTTACGAGTTCCTTTATCAGATCGAAAACGAAGTTTCGAACGCTTTCCTTGCCTAGGTCTATGTAGCAGGAGCCACCGGCCGAATAGACTATGGAAGGCGCATCCAGGATCGAATACCCATAGCTGTCCACAACGAAATAGTCAGGATGGTCAGCCTGCAGAGGTTGTGGACCTCCCTCAAAATATTCGCGTCCGCCGAGACGAGGTAGAAGACTACTACCCCAATTGGCTATGACGACCCAGGGATGAACTTGCATCCCCCTTTCACGCGCTCCCTTGATTATCAATCCTAAGGGATCCCAGTCTGTGCAATTCTTTGCAATAGGGGCTAGCTTGCTTTCATAGCACACGGTTCCGGTTCCGTGGTTGATACACGGCAATAGAAGGTCCATGCCCACTTTCGAACACCATTCAAGGAATGCCGTAACGTCGGCTTCATTGCGAAAATCGTTTATGACGTCTGCCCAGATGGCGGCCTTCATACCCCTTATGATGTCGAAATAGCTTTTGAATTTTGTGCTTTGCTGGGCGTGGGTATCCATGCACTGAGCTCGACTCGAAGCGAATGGTATTCTTTCAGCAGGCATTTCATTGGGTCGGAAATGGTTATCAATATGAGGACCTGAGTTGAACGAAATGAAATTCGCGGTTCAGGAGGACAAGGTCCCGGGAAGTTCACTACCAGATAAGCTACGTAGGCTTGAGACTTATGGATATGACGGAATTGAACTCTGGGGAAGGGATGGATTGAGAGAATCCATTGGATCGATAGATGATTGGTTGTCAACCAGCAAGGTGAAGATAAGCACCATATGCTCCGGCTATTCTGGTGATCTTCTGGCAGCTGATAGGGAATCCAGGGAGAGGGCAATACTGGGCATTGAAGAAAGACTTGGATGGGCTTCTCAGCTTGGCGCCGTAGGATTGATAACAGTGCCAACTTTCGGTGGGCCAAAGCTGAGCGACTTGTCTCCCTTGTTTCCTTCAATGAAGGAACTCGAAACAAGGCTCCTGGTGGAGGAAGTGAAGCGGCTCTCCAAATCAGCCGAAGACAAAGGTGCATATCTCATTCTTGAACCGATCAATAGATACGAGACACATTTCATGAATAGGCTGGAGCAAGCCGTTGCCATCTGCAGAGAGATCGGATCCGAAAAGGTGGCTGTCATGGCGGACTATTTCCATATGAACATTGAGGAATCCAAGATCGAAGAAAGCATTGGGCAATTCTCCGATTTCATAGTTCACCTTCACCTTGCAGACAGCAATAGGGTTCAGCCAGGGTACGGGCACACAGACTTCTCATCATTAGCAGTGCTGGAGAGGAAGGGCTTCAAGCACTACGGGGCCTTGGAGTGTTCGATTCTGGGCAATCCTGAGACTGAATTGCCAAGGACACTGGCTTATCTCAAGAAGCATCTGTGAGATCAGGCATCTAACTGCATGGGATCAGCAATTGCACCGAATGACTTATTTTCACCTGATCGAGTCTCATGATTGCAGCCACCATGATAACGAGAAGTGAGTTCAGAAAGGCGCAGATGAGGGCAGCGCGCATGCTGCGTGAGGCCGGCATAGCTCTCAAGAGAGAAGAGAGAGACAGAATAGAAGTGGCCGACTTCGGACTTAGCCAACTTCAGACTTTTGGGCTCGAAATCGTCACATACGTTAACACTGAGCGTTGCTGTGCAAAGGAATTAGTGCTCTTTCCGTTCCAGATCTGTCCTGAACATTCGCATCCGAACATAGATAGTGAGCCTGGAAAAGAAGAAACTTTCAGATGCAGGAAGGGATTGGTTCATCTTTATGTAAGTGGCCCAAAGACTGAAAGGCCCCATGCAAGAATACCCAGGGTAAAGGAGAGTTACTTCAATGCTTGGCATGAAATCACTCTCAAGCCAGGAGAACAGTATACGCTGCCACCTAATACGCTCCACTGGTTCCAAGCTGGAAAAACCGGTGCAATAGTGTCAGAATTCTCCACAAGGAGTATCGACGAGAGAGACATTTTCACAGATCCTGAAATAAAAAGAACAACGGTTGTCGTGTGAGCGCAATCGCTACTTCACCTCGAACATGATCGAATGTGCTATGGATTCTTTTGCTGCCGAGGTTATGTCCGCCTCAGACTCCAGGGACTCTAGAATGTCAAGCTTCGCCTTTGTCTCCGGATGGCTGGAGATGATACTGCAGCAGTCCTTGTAGGGCTTCAGGGATATGTCGTAAGTTCCTATCTTTTTGGCTAGATCGACGATCTCCTCCTTGTCATAGGCGATCAGAGGCATGAAGACAGGGAACTTCAGATCTTGGTGGATCACGCGGATGTTCTGGAGTGTTTGAGAGGCAACCTGGGCAAGACTCTCACCGGTCACAAGGGCTTCAGCGCCGATTTTCGCTGCGATCTCTTCAGCAACCTTGAACATGTATCTCCTGAAAAGGACAACATCGTAGCGTGGCGCAAGTGAGGAAATTGCAAGGGTGAACGGATAGGCCGGGACTATGTGAATTCGCGTAGGACCGGAGTATGGAACTAGATATCTAACCAATTCGATTATTTTGGATGTCAAGACCTCAGAATTGTCGCTGAATGGGTGAAAGTGTATGTAGGAGACATTGGCTCCTCGCTTCAACATGAGCCAAGCGGCGACTGGCGAATCAAACCCTCCGGATAGAAGGCAAAGCACTCTGCCCGAAGAACCCACCGGTAGTCCACCAGGGCCTTTGAATTTCCTGAAGTAGATGCAGGTAGTGTTCTTAGCTATTTCAATGAACACGGTCAGTAGGGGCTTTGCGAGATCGACTCTCTTGCCGAACTCTCTCACGACCTCGGTTCCAATCCGTTCATTGACCTCGACTGAACTCAACGGGAAAGCCTTGTATGATCTTCTTGTTTCGATCTTGAACGAATCCGCGTTCTCGATTCTTCCTCTCAATAGCATCAGCACAGTCTTCTGAATCTCATCGAAATCGCTGCGGACCCCGTAGGCGAAGGCAAACCAAGCCACACCGAATATCCTCCTCATGGCCTGGGAAACCAAGCCCTCATCAACATCTTTGGATAGCTCACCTAGAATCCTAGCATTCGTTCTCCGAACACGCCTTACACCGAGACGAGAGATGGATTCCCTGATATTCTCGACAAGTCTCCTTTCGAAAAAGGTTCGCCTTCCTCGTTTGAGTGCAATCTCCGAATAATGAATAAGCAGTATGTTGGAATCCCCCATCGTCCCAGAAATGTTACTGTTGCCTTTAAGCGTTTTTTCCTCGGTCGCCAGACCTTCATGTTTATTCATACCCCTTCGTTCAGCATGATATGGGTCAAGCCTTGAATGGCATCGAATATGAGGCCATGCAGTTGAAATCGGAGAAGGGGCCCCTCTCAGTTAACGTGATCACCCTGGACTTGGATCGATCAGGATCTTCCTACGAGATAGCTCCAGCGTTGGCAAGCGTTCGCCCTAGATTCGAGAAACTCCATCAGGTGGCGAATTCCATGAGAAGAATAGCGAGCGCGACCTCGACGGGGATTAGGGGGACAATGACCAGGGATTCAGTCTTGGTGATCGCTCGCGGGGGATCAGGGCCTGGGCCTCTATTCGGATACGAGGTTGGAGAGGGATGGCGATTCATGGGGGAAAGTGGAGTCTTTCGCTTGATTCAACAGATCACCGAACAGAGGAGGCTTCTCTATAGGTCAACCGATTCTACCCAGGATTTTACCATAGCAGAACCCACAATTGAGGAGAAAGAATGCCTCAAAATGCTCTTGGACGATGGAAGAGCAACTTACTCGACTTTGGAGGAAAGCAGTGAGCGATCTAGGGAATTCACCACCGTCGCTCCAACCTTGCCTATTGCCTTCTGTGACGGGTATGATACCGTACCCGAGATATGCGAACGCAGCAATGCCGTTGCAGGCGTCAATGGCGGTTTCTTCGCGAATTTCCAGGAGGAAATGAGTCTGCACACAGTTTTCAATGATCCCGTGGGAATCCTTATGATCAATGAAAGCATCCTTGTTCCACCCAGCTTCAAAAGAGCCACGCTGATCGTAGATGAGCATGGAAAACCTTCATTCCAAGTCTTGGGAATGGAGGATGTTTGGTTCAGGGTTGGCGGAATGGTGTTCTCGAGTCGAACCAAGCCGTTGCATGGGTGCCTCCCTTTCGAAGTCAACCCGACTCAAGAGCAATCCGAGTTCTCGATTTTCACGAGATTCTTATCCAAGAACTCACCTAATGGCGGAACTGATATCGTGATTTCCAGGGATTCCATCTGTGAGCTCAAGCCAGATGGTGGAGCCGAAATTCCGCAGAACGGATTTGTTCTGAAAACAAAGGATGTTGATCTTGCATCGAGAATTCTGAGGGAGGCCCATGAAGCGAGAGATTATGGAGTGAGATATGGGCTACATGTCAAGTCGAGGGAAAAGATAATTCACGCCATCGCGGCCGGCCCCTTGCTTGTGTCGAATCGAAAGAAGATAGACGAGCAGTACCTCAGAAGTGAGATCGAGCAATTCAAATCCAGAGAAGTAGTCCCGACCAGGCTTCCTGACTTGGTTGATCCAACCAAAGCATCCGCACCAAGGACCGGTTTGGGTCTCACCCAAGACGGCAAGTTCCTGATGGTGACAGTAGATGACGACAGAAGAAAAGACACCCCTCCTGAGAAAAGGTACAGCGTGGGAACGGAAATCCTCGGTTTCGCCAGGATAATGGCAGATCTCGGATGCAGCAATGCATTGAATCTTGATGGCGGTGGCTCCGCTACCATGTGGTTCAATGGGCTCGTGAGGAACAAACCCTCGGATGGCTTTGTGAGATCAATACCAAATGCTGTCATTGTGACACGTAGAGACCATTGAATGCATATATCCCCTAGATTCCTCCAGAGAATCATGTCTGCTGGAAGGGTAAAGGCCCGGACATATTCAGGAGAGGAGATTGAGATCCCGAGGGGAGAGAGAGGAATATCGACGGATCCCTATGAAGGGAGATTCCTGATTCCTACCAAAGAAGAATATGAAGTAGAGAAGAAGAAAGTGCGGGAAATAATCGATGCACGAAGGAGAGAAGGCAATCAGGTAGTCGTAGTTCAAGGTCTAGGATTTGTTGGGACAATAATGGCGACTATAGTGGCCAAGGCCGAACACAAGTTCGTCGTTGGCCTGCAGCGGGCCTCCGTGCGTTCTTATTGGAAGATACCATGGATCAACTCAGCGAGGTCTCCCGTTGAATCTGAAGATCCGAAAGTGGCTGAACTCCTCTCGGAAGTTGTCACAAAGGGCAAATTCATTGCCACCTTCGTTGAGGAGGTAATGCAGTGGGCCGATATATTGATCAGCGATATTCAATGCGACGTGGTTAAGCCCTTCTTGGGTAATGCTTGGAGAGCCACAGTGGAGATAGATCCTTTCCTCAAGTCGGTGGAGTCGGTGGGAAAGAACATTCACCCGGACGCCTTATATCTTATAGAAACAACCGTTCCCCCCGGAGCGACAGAGTTTCTAGTATACCCTAGAATTGAGAGGAGCTTTCTTGAGAGGGCGAAAGCATCGCTTGGTCTGCTGCGGAGGGCGAATGTCAAGCCCTCAAAGGAAACGATAGGCAGAGAACCTCTCTTCCAAGACGTAGAGGAATTGGTGGCGGCCTACTTGAAGAGCCCAACCAAGCAGAACGAGAAGAAGGTGCTTGAAACTGTGAAGGCGATGCACCCACCAAGGATCGCACACTCCTATGAAAGGGTCATGCCTGGCAAGGAATACGTTGATTCCGTAATCAACCTCCCAAGGGTATATTCTGGCATCGATGCTGAGTGTGCAGACAGAGCCGGCAGATTCCTATCTGAGGTCTTGACCGGCCCCATGGCGAAACTCACAAGACTAGAGACACCGAGCGATTCTGAATTCTCAAAATGCGCTGAGAACACATACCGAGCGTGCTTGATTGCAATCAGCAGGGCCATGGGAAGGGCAGCCGAGGTGATGGGCGTGAACTACACCGCAGTTGTTGATGCAATCAAGGTTAGACCTACCCACAGGGATATCCTTGTTCCGAGGACGCCTACGACAGGCGGCTACTGCCTTCCGAAGGATCCTGTGTTCCTGCTTTGGTCAATCAAGCACATCCCGGAATTCAAGACAAGATTGAGCCGTGAGAATATTGAGGAATTGAACGGAGTCCTGAGACTCATCTCATTCATAGTGGATATGAATGACTTGGGAGGGATACACACAGTGGGCCTTGTCGAAACGGGACTGCGTGAGATCGGCAGAAGGCTGAAGGGCTCAACTGTCCTGATCGCAGGAGGGTCCTACCGGGAGGATGTTGCCGACACCAGATATGCCCCATATGAAATGATAGTGAGACTTCTTTGGCAGAAGGGCGCTATCCCGAGGGTTTCCGACCCCTATGTCAAGTCATTGCCTGAATTGGAGCATCAGGACGAGGACCCGTATTCAATGGCAAAGCACTTCAGGAGTCAAAGTGGACTGAGATCTCTCAGACCTCTGGGCAATATCAGAGAGGCTGCAAAGGGAATCGATGCAATCGTATTCGCCATACCACACCAGCAATACATCGAGTTGGATCCGGTGGAACTGATTGAAGCCACTGGAAAGCCAGCACCTCAATTGGTGATCGTGGACTGCAATACCCTGAGCAATGAGAAGATCGCGAAGTATCTTTCGCTTGGATGCGTTGTCAAGAAGATGTATCACGGCCACACCGGCAGGCTCCGGCAACCGACCAAGGTGGCCTTGTAGGACTGAAGCTGGTCTGAATGGAACTAGCGGAGCTATGTCTGATATCCTTCCTCGTTGGTTTCTCTGGTGCCGCAAGTCCTGGGTCTGTTACTCTGACAATAATCAAGGAATCGGCTGACAAGGGGATCAGGGTCGGGACCTTCTTCTCAATAGGGCACTCGTTGATAGAGATGCCGGTCCTCGCTTGCTTGTTCATTGGAATCGGCTCAGCCTTGCTTAAGCAGATTCTCCCTTTCTTGGGGCTGATAGGAGGGATTTTCCTCGTCTTCATTGGGGCTATGACCTTGAGGGAAGGGCTTGCAGGGAAGTTCAAGGGTAAGATTGGCAAGCCAGTGGAACCCTCCGAAATCACACGGCTGATCGGCCTTGGCGCTTCACTGTCCCTGTTGAATCCCTACTGGATAATGTGGTGGCTGACCATCGGCGCAGCCTACGTGGGCCAATCGATCGAGCTCGGCTTGATTGGATTGGTAGGATTCTATATCAGTCATATCGCGGCAGATTTCATCGTCTTCATTGGGCTGTCAGCCTTGGTATCAAGGGGCCATGAACTGATTGGCAAGAAAGGATACAGGATCATACTCTTGGCAAGTGGGCTCCTGTTGGTCCTGATCGGGGGCAAAACGGCATTGGACTCCCTGACTTAGGCCATCGAATCTGGCCCTGCAGACGGGATCCCTAGCTGATACTGGCCCTATGGTGGTTGAGCACTGTCACTTAGGACCTTCTTCATCTGATGCTTGTACGAATAGACATATGGTATAGCGAAATCGACCCTCTTGCTTTCCGATACCTTGTCAAAGATGAGCTTGTTTATCTCATGAGTTATGCGGGGTCTATCAATGGCGACGGTCATATACCTCAACCGGAGATAAACTCCATAGTCATAGAAATCAGAGCGCACATACGGTTCTTTTTGAGTGGCCTTTATTATGTCGGCGGTGATCTCCCTTGCGGAATCGACAAGGATTTTCTCGGCTTCCTTCCAGTCGGAGTCATACGTTATCCTGACTATTATCTCGTCCAAGATGTGAGTAGACTCTCTTTCTTCTCCGGCTGTGTAATCAATCACAACATTTCCGAAGAGAATGGCATTCGGAACTAGAATGCTCCTCCCAGATGGTTCTTCTGTCCCCACTGTTCCTCCTACCTGGTTAAGGACGGTATACATGAGACCGATATCCAATACATCACCAATAAGGCCCCAGGCCGGGAGGTAGATTCTGTCTCCTATTCTGAAGGGTCTCCTCAGCATTATGAGGGCCCAAGCGGCTATTCCAGTCACAGGCTGCTGAAGGGACCAACCAAGGAACAGCCCACCAAATGCACCAACTGCCGTAAGAAAAGCGCCTATGTTGATGAACAGGCTCAGGATCGCCAGGAGCCATACTGAGATAATGAGGTACCTCAGAAGACTCATGAACATCTTCACATCGGCGTCTCTGCCACCTGCTCTGATTATGGCAACGCTTATGGTCCTTGAGATTACCTGGTACCCGAGGAAGAAGGCGGCGGTCATACCAATGACCATTAGGAAGTCTGTGATCGTTTTGGAAGGCGTCTTCTGCAGGAAATCAATATAGATCTGCAGAGCGAAAGGATAGGATTGGTAGAAGATTAGGAATGACAACACTATTACTACCGCAAGAAAGACAAATACAACGCGTCTGTCCAATTTCGTCACTATAGGGATTTTGGATTCCAAGGGGGATTAATCTCTTTTCATCCATCAGGAACTCGGTGGCCGAAGGATCTGTGCACCAGAGACTGGTACACACACGATTACGGATTCCTCCAGCTTGGGCCTTTGATGGTAATACTCCCTTAGAAGTGCTTGCTTGAGCCTTGTAACGGCGCTGTTTTCAACAAGGATCCCAACGCATCCTCCGAGACCGGCGCCCAATATCTGAGCCCCCAATACCCCTTCTATTGACCGAGATATTTCAACTATCTTGTCTACCTGTTGGGACCCACAATCATAGAATCCATGAAGGAGAATGGGGTCTGCTTCGTTGAAGCGATTTGGAGTTTGAATTGAGGCTCTAGCCATCATCTCTTCTATGGATTCCTTTCTTACTGAACCATCGTATCGAACGGCATTTCCGCCCCGGAATGTCACTTTTCTGTCCCCGCCATGCGATATCCTCATGAGCCTGCCGAATGATTCTATGCTCGCCTCCAGAATCGTTGGGGCAACGCGGCTTCTTGCACACTCCGATATACCAAAAACTGCTATGTCTCGTATCCTGTAGCCTTTCATCGGTTCAGAATGCTCCTTGAAAAGTCTCTCAAGTCTTGCGTGCTCCTCCGGCAATTCCAGATACAGCTCTTCCCTTGTCATGCTTTCTGGTAGACTCAAGAGGATCCCGTATAGCTGCTTCAGAGATATTCCGAGGCTGGTTGGATCCAGATCCCTGAAGTATTTGATCCGATCGGCCAACAAGGGATACATTTTCCTGATCAGCATTAGAGCTATCTCATAGCAAGCTACCCTCTGATTGAACGTGTCCTTGGCGCCTACCATCTTGGCCGCTTTGACTAGACTGTCACAGACAACTATCTTGTACCCATCAGGAAACTTGTAATGGGATACACTGAGCGGGAAGAATCCTATTTGTGATATATGCCCCTTCTTTCCAAACATCATTGCAGCGTGATCCCCCATGCCGCCTCTTGTTCCGACATACCACTCAGAAATCCCGGCCCACTCTACTAGCCTTCTCTTACTGATTCTGAGTCGATTGACGGCAACAAGGGTCAACCAAATTGCCACGACAAGAGCTGACGATGAGGATAATCCGGCCGCCTTTAGAATATCTCCGAACACTACGACATTCGCTCCCCTGAGGTCCTTCCTGAGAATGCCGGCTTCGGTTTTATACATATTCACAGCGAATCCTATGGTCCTGAGGTAGTCCATCCATGTCCTCGTCTTTCTTTTCTCCGAGAGCTCCCCTGTCAAAGTTCTCCACTCCTCCTCAGTCAGTTTCCTTGAAGGAAGCTCCTCGCCGATCCTGAATTCGCCGGGAGAATACGACATGTCGACATCCCAAGCTCGAACTGTTGAGTCCCTTCTTGGCTCAGCTATCATAATGATCTCTCGAGGGATTGCGATTGGATTCACATGACAACCTCTATGGTCCACATGTCGCCCCATCAAGTTGACTCTGCCAGGAGTCCTGATTAGATAGACGCTCGCATCCCCTCCGAGGATCTTTTTCGATTTTCTGAGGACTGAAAGATAGATCTTCCTGCGTTCAGCTGCAATCTCAGTCTCTCCATATATTTCCTCCATCAACGTTTGACCCTTTCCCTTGTCCTCGAAGGTCTCGATCCAACTCGATATCTTGGATTCCGCCGGCACATCGACTGACTCTAGGTTCGGGTAGCCAGATTCAATCAGCTCCCCGTTCAGCTCCTCATAGCTTATTCGCGAGATCTCTGATTCCTGACTCTGGACTATGCAGTTGGTGACGACAGATCTTTCAACAACAGCGAAGGGTCCCAGATTCGATCGGGCGATGGTGCAATCCAGTAGGTCGGAGAATGACTCCAATCTGAGTGGGGGGATCAGTGCAACTCTCCCTCTCAAGACTGAATTCGGCTTCGGCTCGAAGACCAGATCCGAATATTCCGCCAGGCTATCTATATCAGAAAGGCGCCTTCTTTTCAACTCGTCCCCCAATACCGATACGAATCGCTTGATGCCACCCAATTCATTTGTCAATCTCATCAGTGAATTGAGGAAAGATGAGACCTCGGCAGTCGACCGAATGATTGCATTTGGGTGAACCGATACTCCGAATATCTTCTCAAGGGCCTGGATTCCGACTTCGTCCAAGGGCACAAGCTTCATCGTTTCTTGCGAGAACTCCGAGCCTTTGGGAATGGCCCCTGTAGCTGTGCTATACCTCGCTACATCCTTGCAGACCAAGGCGCAATCCTGAACCTTGGCGCCTTCTCCGACGCTCGAATCTCGTATGATCGCCCTAGAGACAAACGAATCTCTGCCTATTCTCAAGGAATTGTCGGGGCTCGCAATGATGATAGAGTCAACCAGAGAGGCACCTGATTCCAAAAAGATCCTTCCCTTCAGATGGATGTCTCCTGAAAGGGACACACCCGGTTGGATTCCATCGATATCGAATCCTTTGCCGAACCCGATCCATGAACCATCTCTCACAATCACACCTCTCTTACGTAGGGAATCTATGACTTGGTGATTCTTCTGAAAAGAGAATTGCCTAAGATCTGTTCTGGAGTCCATGCCTTTGGCCGAGCCCCTCTGCAGTCTAAATACGCCCACCCTACCGCTGTTTCTCTTTACCACGTTCGCAACTTCCGGGAGGTAGTATTCGTCCTTTTCATGTCTCTCAAGCACGTATGCGTCTTCGCGCTCCGAGGCAACCCGTTCGCACCTAGTGATCCTCGTCAGGTCACCTCTCGAGAATTTAAGCCCGGATATCTCAAGGGTTTCGCCATGCCCCATTGCCATGAACTTCACATTGGGCACGACAGTCCGGATACCGCCAGATTCGAGGACTCTTCCATAGTTCCGGCTGTCTAGGTCCCTTATTGTTTTCAGAAACACCTCCCTCGAGACAACCATGCAGAGAACATTCCTTTCTCGTATCGAATTCAGATACTCTGCACTGAATCGAAAACCACCAACATCTATCTCACTTTTTCTCAAGCGATCTTCCTTGGAGAGCCCGATCTGGCCTTGCTCGATTATTCCGAGAAAGGTTCCACTTTCCTCTCCAAAAAACACATATTCATCCGGATTCAATCTTAGTTTGAGTCTCTCAATGGCTTCCGTCGTCAACTCAATACAGTCCTGTTCGATGGAGCCAACCACCGGGTGATGGATGTTCATTTTTCCCTCGCGCCGAATCAGATCGAGATCATCCTTCTCGAGAAGGAGATATCGCGTCCATCCCGGCTTCGATTGAGCTACTCGGGGTAGTTCCAAGGCAATCAACTCTCCAGTTCTGATCTTGTCATTTAGCAATCGCTGAATATCAGTGACTTCGTTAGCATTCGGCCCTGCCCTTATGATGCGTTCGATCATGTAAGGCATCCTGACAATCCGACCATGCTCAAATGCACTATCCTCTGTTACTGAGACCAGAGTCACATCGTTGTTGGAACTGAAGTGATACGAGATTATCTGACTGAGCTCATCAGAACCTATGGTGGGCAGGTCCGATCCAATTATCAGTACAGCCTTGGCTGACGGGTCAGAGGCCAATATCTGTTTAGCTTCTTCTGCGACAATAGTGGCACCTGTGCCGGCATCCTTTCCTTCTAGGTTGTTGTAGAATATCCTAACATCCTCCCGGGAGGCTAGAACCTCCTTTATGTCATGCTGTATTCTGAATTTCATCTTGGCAATGCGGTCCAGAGCTCTTGGATCGTTGAAATCAATCCTATCTCCGATCCTCACAAGTATTCTTGACGACAACGGCTCCACGTTTTCAATTACGAGTTCAAGCAGAGTCTTTCCGGACTGAAAATCCCTGAGACATGGCTTCGCTAGATAGTCAAGAAGGGGATCGTCAATATTCCAATCCGGATTGATTCTTGTGCCGAAGCCAGCAGCTGGAATGACAGCTATGACCGATGTCTTGTAATGCGCCGGTCCCGAATCCATGGACACTAGGCTCCAGTAGGCACAGCGGACCTTACCGTTTAAGGATTTGGCTACGAAGTGCGTAGCATCGATGCAGCCTAGCTGTATCGTCGCCGGGGCCCAAGCCTCAGATGAGTCTGTTCAGTCACCTCCAAGAAAGCTTTTTCATCTTCTATCGACAAACAGTATTGATTGAAGACCTCGATTAGATTCGGCTTGGCAGGAACAGGGGTAGGGGCTGAATTCGTGGCCAAGGCATATGAGATGATTGAGAAGGATGGCAGAGCTCAGCTTGTGACCGTCTTCGGCGTGCCATCGCAACTTGCAAGCGACTTCGCATCTCGCTATGGCATCCCCTCTTGGTACGACGACTACGATAGGATGATTGAGACCCAAGATATCGACGCGATTGTCATCTCCACGCCGCACTTCCTCCATTATCAGATGGCCATCAAGGCTATGCAAAGAGGAATCCACGTATTAGTGGACAAGCCGATCTCGATCGCTCTCAGGGAGGCAGACGAGATGATCGCCTTTGCGCAGAAGAGGGGGCTGAAGCTGGGCGTAAACTTCCAGAACAGATTTGACGATTCAGCAATAAGAGTCAAAAGGGCGGCAGAAAATGGACGGATGGGAAAACTTCTTCTCGGTGCAGCTCAGATACACTGGTATAGGGATCAGGAGTATTACGACAAGAGCGAATGGAGAGGGAAATGGGCCACAGAAGGCGGAGGAGTTCTCATAAATCAGGGGATTCACACCATAGATCTCTTGGCCTGGATAATGGGGCCTCTTGACGAGATTTGGGGAAGGATAAACACCTTGGCTCACAAGATAGAGGTCGAGGATCTGGCAGTAGGATGTCTAAGGTTCAGGAACGGAGCCCTTGGCGTTATTCAGGCAAGCACGGCTACCTATCCGGGATTCCCCACTGCGCTTGAGATATATGGCACTGACGGTTGCGCTAAGATCGAGGGCGCTTCGCTCAAATACCTCATGCTTGACCGAAAGGAAGAGCCCGTTCAGCAAAAGGAGAGCGAACTAGCTTCATGGGCAAGGCCAGAGGCCGTTCCAGCGCTCAATCACTCAAGGGTCTTGAAAGACTTCTTCTCCGCTATATTGGAAGACCGGAAGCCCATGATTGACGGAGTGGAAGGAAGGAAATCGCTGGAGATAATAACTAGTATATATGAATCAAGCAAGACTGGCGAGAGCATATCAGTGGCTTAGAGCAAGTCACGGATGGAACGTAGCGGCTACTATCTTGCTCCCTTGCAGGGGATTGGGTCAGGAGATGCTTCAGATGAGCTAAAGTATAAATCGCTACTGGCTTGCGAATCATCCATGGCTAAGTTGGCTGTAAAAGGAGGTAAGCCAGTCAGGAAGAAGGCTTTCCCTTCTTGGCCGATTTTCGATGGAAGGGAGAAGAAGGCTCTACTGGATGTTCTGAACAGCGGGAAATGGGGGATAGGTGGAAAGAGGAACGAGGAGTTCGCGGCGAAGTTTGCCGCATCTCATCAAGCGAAATTCGGTGTGACTTGTACTAGCGGAACGACAGGCCTGATCCTTGCACTGAAGGCGGCAGGTATAGGCTACGGCGATGAGGTCATAGTCCCTCCCTACACCTTCATTGCGACGGCGACTGCAGCACTGTCTGTCGATGCCATCCCCGTATTCGTTGATATAGATGCCAGGACATACAACTTAGATGCTGACCTTCTAGAACAAGCAATCACCCCGAAGACGAAAGCGATAATCCCCGTTCACATAGGAGGAGGACCGGCTCATATGGACAAGATCATGAATGTGGCGACCAATCACAACCTGTTCGTCATTGAGGACGCATGCCAAGCCCATGGTGCAGAATGGAAAGGTCGAAAGGTGGGAGCTATAGGTCACATGGGGGTCTTCAGCTTTCAATCGAGCAAGAACATAAACGCAGGAGAAGGCGGGATTGTTCTCAGCAACGACGAAGATCTTGCGGAGAAGGTCTGGTCCTATATGAATGTCGGCAGATCTAGAAAAGGAGAGTGGTATGAGCATGCCGTGTTGGGATGGAACTACAGGATGTCTGAGTTCCAAGGGGGCCTTCTGATTGCCCAGCTCACCAGGATGGAGAGGTTCATGAGAATCAGGGAGAGAAATGCTGAGTATTTGGCCAAGAGGATCGGTCAGATACAGGGCATCGAGCACGTTGGATCCTATCCGGAGACGACCAGACATGCCTATCATCTGTTCCTTATGAGGTATGATAGCGCCCAGTTCGGTGGACTTCCACGTCAGAAATTCATAGCGGCCTTGAACGCAGAGGGCATTCCTGTTAGTCCGGGCTATGCGACTGGACCCCTATACAGAATGAGGGCCATTGCTGAATACCGAATCCCGGGATTAGTTCTCGACTACTCTAGGACTTTCCAACCAGTATGCGAACGCGCCTGTAACGAAGAGGGCATGTGGCTCGGTCAAACCGTCTTGCTAGGCAGCAAGAAGGACATGGATGATATCGCAGACGCCATCCTAAAGGTAAAGGACAACGTTTCAGAATTGCTCTAGCCGAACGCCCGCTGGTCTATGCCTCGGCCCCGGTCAGGCAATATGATTGAAGACTCAGATTAAGAGTTGATCTAGGATCATACTGTCGGCCGTTCTGTCTTGCATGCCAAAGGCTTTTTACCCATCCGCCTAACTCAGGTGACGATGATTGCCACTAACGGATTGGTGTTCGCGAACTTGAGGTTTGAAGAGGCTTTGCGTGCCTTCAAGACAATAGGAGTAGAAGCGTTTGAGTTGCCGCACCCGATATTCTACACCGGAATATTCTCGTTCAGCATCTCTCCGTCCCTGAAGGACTTGCTCGAGGAGACTTCTGTGTTGTCATCAACTGATATCAAGATCGTCACCGTAAACGCAGGCAATGATTTTCTGAAGCCAGATGATCTGTCATTTAGGAAAGAGATAGAGAAGACCAAGGTCTGCATCGACACTGCTCAGGCCCTAGGAGTTCCATTGGTCAGGGTTTTCATAGGAGAACCCAAGGAAGGAATGTCCACCGAGGGATATTTCGAACTGGCACACCAGGCCTTAGCGGAGGTCTGCAAATACGCAGAGAAGACCAATGTCTTGCTTGCCCTTGAGAATCACGGCAGATATAGCAATGACGTGAAAGTGATCAATGCAGTATTGGCCAGGGTGAATTCTCCGATTCTGAACCTGAACATCGATACGGGCAATTTCTATTGGTTCGGGTACAGCCTTGAGGAAACTGAAAACATTCTGGATTCTCTCTCAAGCCTTGCTGTTCACACTCACCTGAAGAATGCAAAGGCGATTGACAGGACAAAACCCAGATCGATCGGAGAGACAGAAACCGTAAGGCTATGGGACGGGGACATAGATATTGGTCGCTTCGTGTCGAATCTTATGAGACAGGGCTACAAAGGAGCACTCTCACCAGAATTCGAATTCAAGGGCATGAGGGAAATGAGACAAGTGGAGCTAGAGGAGGCCCTGCGGGAGGATACTGATAGACTCAGAAAACTCGTGGCAACTCGCTAGTATTCTGCGATTGCCTCTTCCCAGCGTTGCATGAATTCCCGAGTCCTAACGGTCTTTTCCGGCACTCGCGTATCATTTATCTTGGCATCCCCTTGCGCGTTATCAGAAAATGGCCATTGATTTCTATGACTTCGGGCACATAGTAGTGGATGGTAGGGCATACGACTACGACATAATAATATTCGAGGGCACAGTGCTGAGGTGGACAAGAAGACAAAGCCATTTACTGGAAATCGAAGATCTGAGAGAGGCGCTTCGGGAGAGTCCGGATATAGTCCTTATAGGAAACGGTTACAATGGCTTGATGAAGGTCCCAGATCAAGTCATCTATGCCATTGGAGCTCAGGGAATAGAGGTCATTGTAGAGAAGACCACTGAAGTCGTCAGAAGATTCAATGAGCTGCCCAAGAGTAGGCGGGCTATTGCAGCTCTTCACATTACGTGTTA
>CAYOYV010000014.1:0-45765 GCA_964408285.1 uncultured Nitrososphaerota archaeon
GGCGCACTTAAACCCCATAGGAATTGCAGCATAGCTTCACAGAATAATCAAAACAAGGTAGACCTGAACTAGCACAATAATAAATACGTCTGCGAAATCAGTACTCGCAGGCCCCGGTAGCCCAGTGGTGGGGCGGCAGGAATAGCCGAACCTCGTAAGCTGCAGGTCGCGAGTGGTCTCGACCCGCGAATTCGATCCTCGCCCGGGGCTTGACCCAAGATTGCCGGTCACGAAGGACTCCCTTTTGGATGCCCGAATAAGACAGTATCTGCCCGACAAGCGAAGGTTGATCTGGAAAGGCATTGGTTGCGCGAAGATTCTGTTCATTCAACGAAATGCAAACTCGTCCGATCTCGTAAGCTACAAGCCGCGTTTGCATCGACAGATTCGTGATGGGTCATTCGGAGTTTTGACTCTCGGTGATTGTTTTTATCTGAAGCAATCGAGGTATACATCTAGAGGAAGGAGGGAATATTGCCTAGAACGATTTCGAGTATTGGAGAGGAGGGCGTGATACGACTATTCAAGACGTTGTTCCCAAGAGGGAGACATATCCTAGAGAATTATGATGACGCTTGGTGCTTTCGTTCGAACGGATACTATGTGACAATTTCGACTGATATGTTGGTTTCTGGAACTGACGTTCCCCCCGGGATGACAGTGGGCCAAGCAATTAGAAAAGCGGTCGTTATGGGCATAAGCGATATTGTGTCGAAGGGACATAGACCGTCTTACTATCTCATATCCCTTGGTTTGAGGCCGGACATGACGGAGCTGGCTTTACGTGAGGCATTGAGGGGGGTGCACAAGGCAATCAGGGAATACGGTGGGCAATTGGTGGGAGGAGATACCAATGAGGCTGACCAGTTTATAGCCAACATAACGACCGTAGGAGCTGGTAGGAACGCCCCTGTCTCGAGAAGATTCGGGAAAATCGGCGATATCATAGCTACTACCGGAGGATTTGGAGGGCCTCCTTCCGGACTCTTGGTCCTACTCGGGAAAGCAAAAAGACCTCCAACGGGTTGGCGTAGCATTTACGAGTCAGTTATGATGCCAAGAGCTCAGCTTTCGGCTGGCGTTCTATTGGCGGAAGAGGGAGTCCTATCCGGTTGCACTGATTCAAGCGACGGGATGTCAACTAGCCTCTGCAATATGGCGATTAACTCGAATCATGGCGCCTTCATAGATGAAATCCCCTTGCTTGAGGGTGTTCAAGCGTTCGCGACACTCAACAAACTGGATGCGATACAGCTTGCTTTGAATGGTGGGGAGGAATACCACTTAATACTCTCGATACGAAGGGAGCTGTGGCAAAGAGCATTAGAAGTATCCCGTAACAACCAATTCAACATCATCAGGATAGGTCGGGTGATACCCCAAAAGGGAGTCTGGATGATAGATGAACGCAAACGCACTGTGAGAATTAAGTCGAGGGGTTGGCAGCACTTCTCGAAAGTCCGTTATGTGGCTACTATACCTAGTTCCCGCAAACCCAATAGATCGGAGGCCATAGACCCACCTTGCCAAATCAGAAAGCCATAACCGACAAAACGGGTCCAATTCTTAAATAACTCAGAATAGTGGGTATAAGAAATGCTCGACCTTGCCGTGACGGCTTTTCTCAGTCTTATTGCGACATATCTCTTCCTCAAGGAGATCGTCGTCAAGCGTTTCCCAAAATTCGGGATAGTAGGCAACGATGTGCACAAGCCCAACACTCCAAGTCTCCCAGAGATGGGTGGGGCGGCCTTCCTATTTGGTGTCATTGTTTACGTCATAATTTTATCTATTTTGGGGCTCTTGACGCCTGAGATCACATCAATAGCACTTACGATAATGATAGCGGGTTTGGTCGGCATCATAGACGACTTCTGGAATTTGGGTAAGAGAACGAAGCCCTTGCTGACCATGCTCTCCGGTATTCCGCTGATACTTTTGGGCACGACGCAGGAATATCTGATGCTGCCCCTAGGGATATCTTTTCACGTACCGACTTTGTACAAGCTGATTGCTCCGATAGCTTTGGCAGTTACATGTAATGCCATCAACATGTTCGATCCAATGAACGGAGTTGCAACGGGAACCTCCCTCATCTCCATATCGTTTCTTGCTTTGGCTGGAGTGGCAAGATTCATAACCACCGGAAATATCGACTTGTCTGTTTTCGCTAGGGCCAACTTTATGCTTATTCCTGGGTTATTGGTCGTCTATTACTTCAACAGGTTCCCTTCACGCGTGTTTGTAGGGGACACTGGGACCCTCTCCATGGGGGCTGCAATTGGTGCTTTATGCATGGTTTTCGGTCTGGAGGTCATGGGGGTTATCACCCTGATGCTTCCAATAACGAATGCTTTCTTCTCCCTTTTCTCCCTCGGAAGGTTGTTTGAGAGATCCGAATTGGAAGCCAGGCCCATAATTGTTAGAGAAGGAGGAGTGCTCGAGCCTAGTCTGGACAGAAGGGCACCGATAACGTTCACAAGAATGATGCTGCTTTTGGGCCATAGCCATGAACGAGAACTCATCGAAACCTACATGAGCATAGTGTTGCTGACTGCTCTTGCCGGCCTAACAGTTTCTACTTTCCTAATGGGATGATCGGCTCAATGGGATTGTATAGAAGCAGGCTCCTTGTGTGTATGCTTCTTGCAAACGTTCTCATACTCGTGATTGGGCCATTCGTGTTGTACTCCATTGATGTCGAACTCTATAGGTTACTGGCCCCTTACATAGGAAGACTGTTCACTACGATCGCACAGGCTATTTTCTCGATAGCAACCGTTTTGACTTGGATCTACTTCTGGAGGAAAGCTTTCATGATGCTCTTTGAGATATTGCTTCGACAGAAGAGCAAGGCTACGACACACTCCTGATTATTTTTGTCGCTATCTCCCTTGTTGGGTCTGTCATCTCACCAAGCAAGGCTGCTGATCTTTTCTCTAGTCTCGTAATCAATCCTTGGTCAAAAGTCAAGGCCATCCTAGCGAACTCTAAGTTCTCACGAAGTGAATCCGACTTGAAGACGAGGCGCCTCCGTATTAGGTATCTTTCGACATGGTTTTCGAACTGCGACGCAGAGATAGTTGGGACGCCCAACAGTGCGGCTTCTCCCAGCATAGTGCCGCCCCCCCCACTTATGAATAGGGAAGCCGCAGACAGCAACAGAGCGCCGTCTACCACTCGTTTGGGCACGCTCACACGCGCTCGTAGCTTCCTCTTGAGCATCTCAGATATTCCGTATCTGCCCAATATTACTACGTCGGGCTCTATGCCAAACCTTTGTTTAATCGATGCTAATAGCCTTGAAACGATATCCACTGAGACGGGTTTTTCAACGAACGCGTGCGCCGCCTTGAACTCTTCTGGCCGATAGATCAAGACTGGCGAAGGCGGTCTTTTGCACGATTTTCTAGCCACCCTATACGGCTTAATCCATGCAGCCTGATCTATGGCCCTGTATTGGATGATTTCCTTCTCTCTTATCCCAAACTTCGCCCAATCCAATTTCGGAATTATCCAAGGGGTGAATAGCTTCTTCGACAACGGAACGGTAAGCTTGGCTACTGCTTCAGCATGTGGGCTATCGCTTACCATAAAATGAGGAATCGCCAGTCCAAATGCTGCACGCGCCGCTTCTGGAGATCCTATCGAGATCACTAAGTCTGGCTTCATCCTTCCCAATAATCTGATGTATAATTCAAGTCGTTGGCTTGAGAAAAGCACTTTTTCATATAGGGTTTGCCCAAACCTACCCAAGCTTATGGCCCTTATGTTCAATAGACTGAGCGCCCTATCAGATTCATAATATCTGCGGGTTGTGTAGACAACGTCTATTCCTCGCTCTTTCAGCCTATCTCCAAGAATAGAGAAAAAGCGGGCCTGCTTAGGAGTAAGAATGTCAATTACCGCCTTCATCCCCCAGACATAGAACACGCCAAGAATTAAACGTAAAGAGGCCGCCGTCAACCTCGTGACGATTGCCGGAATTTGTTTCTCTGGCGAGGGAACTAGCTTTTATACAAGCGAAGGAGGAGCTTTCAGGATATGAAGTATGAGCTTCTGGACATCTTAGCGTGCCCAATGGACAAGCACTACCCGCTTGAGTTGATCGTGATTGAACAGAAATGGGAAGAGACCAAGACTAAGAAGGGAGACGTCGTTAGATGGATCGAGATAAACACCGGCGCCCTTTTATGCAAGAAATGCTACAGATGGTATCCAATAATAGAAGAGATTCCAATACTATATCCCGACGAGCTTAGGAAAAAGGAGGAGGACCTCAAATTCCTTCAGAAATACGTGACAAAGCTGCCGAGGGAGATCGTGGACGGAGGAAAGCCATTCAATCTATCTGCTGTTGGCTCTGTGTAAGATCGTTTTGACATAGCCCGGGAGAGATTCGAACTCTCGTCAAGGGGTCCAAAGCCCCCGATGCTTGACCGCTACATTCGGCAGAGGGATGCTTCCTCTCCCACCGGGCTTCCGGGCTAGTTCAAGAGCGCCTTGACCAACTAATAAACCTCTCATCTGCCAGTGGGGATAACAAGTCACCTGAGAGAGACCGCAAGCGACTTAGGATCGAACTTTTCACAGGCCTTCCTCGGATCCGATGCTCAAGCCTTACTTTGTCATCACGTTTTCGGTACCATCCCGAATAAGAGTTGCCTAGAGTTCCTCTAAGAAGGCTCGAATCTTGGAGACAACACCGGTGATTTCCTCAGAATATTTGGATGACAACTCCTCGTAGGTGCTGCGCGGGATTTTCTTGTTCAGATAGTTAAAACCAATCTCCCTCAATGATGCGTGCCTAGCTCTGAGATCCGTTTGTAGTCCCTCGAATGCACTCATTTTTGCATTATATTGAGGCGATCTCTCTCGTAGTTTCTTTGACATGGCTGCCATCTCGGCCGTTCTCCTGTCCAAGTCACCTTTCAGATTCTCATACATACTCCTGAACTCGCGCCGACTCACTTGCCCTTCAAAGTATCTCAGTTCAAGTTCCTCTATCTGTGATTGGAGGGCAAGTTGCTTCTTAGCGACATGTACTAGATCGTCAGCCAGTGTTGTCCTCGGTTCGGCCCCTTCGGCAACGAGCGGCTCGAGTCTTTTGCTCCTGGCGTAATAAGCCCCCAATAGCACGAGGCCTGATGCGAATAGAATCATTGATGGTGTATAACCGGCCCAAAGAGGAGAGTAACTGAATGTCACCTTCAGAGGCATATCCATGATGTTCCTCGTTATGTAGCTCAGTTCACTAGAGTATGTGTCTCCCTGCTGAACGACTGCGTTGAGTTTCTTATCCATGAACTCGACCGACATCAATTTAGCGCCGATTGGAAGCTCAACTTTCAGCGAGTAGTGTTCCGCAAAATCCGTGTAGTTTGAGGCAAGGGGGATCGTCACGGTCACGATGTCGTCAACCCTTGTGGTATAGTTTGCTAGCGGCAATCTATATGACACAAAGAAAGTGTAGTTCGTGCCATAGAACAGCCTGATCCGTGGGCTGACTTTAGCGTATGAACGGCTCGTATTTGCCACAGGGACGATTCCCGTATCTTTCAACGCTCCAATGAGGTCTCTTGAGCCGACATCATAGGCGCCAACAGGTAACAGTATTGACGGTAAGTCGCTGACCGATGCGTACTTGTCAGTGTTCACGTAGTACCCCTCTTCGACATGCAAACCAGTGAACGGATCGAATTTCAGATTCTTTATGATGGCCGGGATTACTATGTTTGAGCTTTGTGCCTGCAATTGTAACGAGGTAGTCAGTAGCTCGGATGCATTATGAAATGATGGTTTTTGCCAGATCAAGGTATAGTTAGCGACATCAAGACGTTCAAAGAAGTTCCAACTGGCGTTCGTATTCCCCACCAACATATTAGCTGGAAGTGTAATACTTACCGAAAAAATCTCTATTGGGAAATTGCCTTCGAGGGTCATGGGCAAGGTTATATTCCTAAGGTTGCTGCCAACAACTTCAGACCTCAGGAACATTCTATAACTGATCGAGAAATTCACATACGCCCCTTCTGCACCAAGGACAAGAGAGTCCCTAGAAGCCGCGAGCTTTATCCCCCCTGCTTCTTTGGTTATATTGAAGGGATTTTGTTGAGCCTTCGGCAGTTCTTTGAATTCAAAAGAAGAAGGATACTCAAGGATCTGGCGCGCGTACGGATTCGGCAATCTGACGTAGAGCACGCTCTGCTGCACCTCTTCCACAAGGGAGAATTTGGATATCGAATAATGATCAGTGTACGTGGCTACGGCGCCTTGGGTATTGATTTCGACGCTAATTACGCGATCAAGGGTTGATATTGTTGTAGAACGTTGCGACTGAGCCAAAGGCATGGCGATGGACAAGGCTAGAAAGGTTACGAGGATCCTGCCAGGACTGAGATATCTCGCGTATGGCATCGCGCCTCTCCATCATAAAAAGAATATATTATGTTTTCCTTCCGCCCTGCGCCCGCGTGGATCGGAGAGACGGTGCTTGAGGGCGTGTCAGCTGGGAAGAAGATAATGCGGGCATACTCCTGGATTTCAGGAAGGCGGAGGACGAGGTACTAAGCGGAGTGGAGGCCGCGTTTGAGAATGAAGCCCAAGTGATATGCTGGTTCGTACGCCGCATTGACGTAGCATGCTGAAGGCACGAGAAGCACTTCCTATGAGCGTGAGAACGCAGAACGAGTGTCTCACGTGCGTTGGATCGGGTTGTCATATGCACGAAGCTCAGGGAGGTGGAGGAGGAGGTGCAAAGGTAGGGACTTCTCTCGGCTTTGCTTTTCTCCGTCGGAGAACGAAATAGGTAGCTAGTCCAATTACTAGTACGACTACTGGTATACCTACAATGAGGTATAGGTTGAGGGACTCCGCTTTGAATTGGGAAACTCCGCTCTCAGAGCCGAAATGGTTCTCGTCTCCGGGCCAATAAGCTTTGACCTTCCAAATTCCTTCCTCAGACGCCTTTCTGGCGAAACTGAATCTCCCATCGGGAGATGTCCTGACGGTCTGATTAAACCTGTACCCGTTTGGAAGAGTCCACATTAGAATTATCTCTGCATTGTGGACAGCAGGGCTGATAGATCCAGAGACACTAAGTGTCTGATCCGTCATGCCCGTTTCCGCATCGAATTTGCACACCAGAGTCGTCTGAACCCTCATTACTGTCAAGCTTTGAGGGCCACTTTCCGCTTCGAAGTATGTATCAGATCCCTTCCAAATGGCTCTGACGAAATAGTTCGCGGCTGGCAACTCAAGTGTCCACGAATACAAATAGTTGGATGAAATGCAAGATATATTGGCGACATTAGACCAAGAAACCTTGTCGTTACTGAATTGTATCGTAACTGGTGCGCTGCTAGTTTCCGGATCTGAAGGAGAGATGGAGCCCGAAACCTTCGTAGTTCCCTTGTACTGGATCGAAGCTGGTTGCACATTACACGTGATTTGGCTGGGGATCATTTTGGTCTCGACAATTGCCCTGATCATCATGTCCCCAGAATAATACGGAAACGTGTCCCATTTGGTGCCATTCCATTGCCAACTTCTCCTGTCTATTGGTTCGTTCCGATCGTACCCCAAGTATGGCTTGTATTTCGTAGTCCATTCGATGCCGATATAGAAATCCCTCTTTGCCTTTGCCTGTATGTCGAACCTTGAGAGGTCAATATCGAACCATCCGCTTGAAACGGGTGTCTCCGGGAAGGGTCTTATGATGTCATTCATGTTTTGATCCATTACGTGGACATTAAATGTGGTTGGTTGGTCCAAGATGTAGAAGCGGGCCTTCAGCACTTTACCTGAGAAAAGAGGCGTGAACTTGACTGCCCACATCTTCCCAGCCGTCTCTGATCGGTAGTAAGACGTGTCCGTTCTTCCGTCGTCGTAGCCATATTCCATGATGTCGGCGGCACCTATCGCTCTAAGTGTTCCCTCACCAGCGGAGACAAGAATCGTCGTCGTAGAAGAGTGGGCATCGGACACGCTCACAGCACCTGAGGCTTCCCATCTGATGAACCTGTAACCGCCTTGGTAGGATACAGTGTGAATCCCGGGCTTTACAACGGGAAGATCCATCGGTAATGTGCTAGCGAATATGTCATCGATAATCACATAACCGATATCAGAGGAAACTCCTTTTTCATGTTTCGACTCCAGTCTCAGCTTCCCTGCTTTACCAATGGCCGTTAGTCCTCCTGCGCCGGTTATCAAGAGGGTCGTATTTCGAGCAGATTTGTCCGAGACCTTGACCCCGCCGGTGGTCTCCCACCTCACGAATTCATATTCTTCGATATATACGTCGAGAAAATCCGATTGCCAACCGCTTTCTAGCAGTGATTCCAGTTCACTTCCATATTCTATAGAGTAGTCGCGAGGGTTCGCGAGGAATTCTGAAGGCAGGGAGAAGATCTCGGCTTCGACCTTAGTGATGCCTATGTCTCTGGTTCCGCCCGTGTCCTGGGCCGAATTAAGCACTATGACATAGGCGGGCGGAATAAGGTACTCCACCTCTAATACGACATTGTTGGGGCCCCTCTCCCTCGAGTAATAGCTTCCCCTTATATTGTATCTACTGAGAACCATCGTCAATTTCCTGTCTTCATTCATCACAGTCGTTTGCGCGTCTTTTGTCACATCCCAAACATCCCAACCAACATACATGCCATGAGTCTCTCTATCTGTCGCGTTTGACTCGTAGGCAGGCTTATTCTCCCAAGTTATCGTGTCCTCTGTCCAAGAGTTGTCCTTGCAATAGTGAGCAGAAATGTATCCGCTTCCAATCATCATCCAAGTGCCTGAATAGCAAAAGAGCTTCATCGCTGCCTTGGCTATTGTCGCATTAGTGGGAAGCGATGAAAGATCGAACATGATGTATGCAAGCGTTCCGCCTTCCACGCTCATTGAACCCAGGGATCCGTAATTCCTTGACGGATAACTCGAATTGACGTACGAATCAGCCATAGCATTGAACTTTACGGTAAGCGGGCTAATCGCGTTCCTTGCTGCCAGGACTTGGTGAAACTCCAAAACCGAGACGACGATGAAAACCGACATGAATAAACATAGTGTTTTCTTCAATAGTAGAAAGGCTGTGATTCGTGTAGTGCTAATAAATTTTCTTCATCTTCAACATTAAATGCACCTAGTAGAGAAAGGCTTGGTCTTGGACGCAGGGTAACGAGGGCGTTGCAATCGGCATCTACCGCATTGTTCGTGGCAGGTTAGCGGAATCATGGGAAAGACAAGGAATTCTTAGCTGGATGCAGCAACTCCGTCTTGCACATGCGCTTGGAAAAAGGAGATTAGAGAAAATTGAAAAATGTCTTGCCTATTACGCGCGAACCATCCTTTAGGGATCCAGACTTTCGAGAGAGATGCTAAGAGACATTCACCACTAGAGATGCGGAGGCTCATTATCACCCAGCGCTTAGAATTAGGACCTACGACGCACCAAAACGTAAGCCGCGCCAAGAGTGAGACCCGGAAGAAATCCGGCACTTCTTAGAGGCAACCTACCAATCGGATTTTCGAAGTGCGCGCCCTTGGGTGCGGAAAGCGTTCATTTTCATTCGGATCCAGAAAAGTTATATTATGTTTTCTATCCTCATGCTCGCATGGTCAACTATATCTCTCCAAACGCAAAGGTTCCATTCTCCCGTGTTGCTTTCGAAGGAGAGGCAGTTATATTGGGTAGCTCAACGATTGGAGAGCGAACTCGAATAGGCCTTAATGTACTGATTGGATATCCGTCTAGAGAGAAATGGAAGGGTCTGGTCTTTGGGATTGAGTTTGGGCCGGAGCAGATGGATCGCATCTCAGAGGGCGCACTCATAGGCGAGTCCTGTGTCCTGAGATCCAATACTATCATTTATGAAAGAGTCGTCATTGAATCAGCCGTATCCACTGGCCACAACGTAATGCTGAGGGAGAACACCACCATAGCGAAGAACAGTCTGATTGGAAGCGGCACTCTCATTGATGGTAACGTGGTCATTGGCGAAAACGCGAGCATTCAGTCTGGAGTGTATCTTCCGCCACTAACGACAATTCGAAATCGAGTATTCATCGGTCCAAACGCCGTTGTAACTAACGACAGGTATCCGCCGTCTTCAAAACTTGTTGGCGTTACCGTGGAAGATGACGCGGTCATAGGAGCAAATGCAACATTGCTGGCCGGCATTACGATCAGAGAAGGCGGGGTTGTTGCTGCGGGAGCAGTCGTGACGAGAGATGTTAGAGCTAACACTGTTGTTGCAGGCGTTCCCGCAAAAGAAGCGGGTACAAGAGACGATTATGATAGGAAGAGGAAGGCATACCAGCAGTTGGGGATTTAGCTCAGATTCGTGGTTAGCCCCGAAGACGAAGCGCTAGTAACATTGGCTATCACGGTTTCACCAAGTTCTAGCCTCCTCGATGAGATAATCTTGACTGGCAGATAGTTGAGAGTCCTGCCAAAGTATCCTCCTGTGACTTCTTTCAAAATATTGAATTCAATTTCAGATCCGACCAAAGAGCAGTTCAATTTGGTTGAAACGGCCTTACACGTCATATGCGCGGCCCTAGCCCTTCTATCAATGACGGATGCGGGGACGAGGGGAAGCATTGAGGCCATTGTGTGTGGCCTAGCAGCGAACTTTGAAAGATTCACCTTGTTGGGACTTGTTTCAAGTATAAGGTTCATGGAGTTCTGAAAGGCCTCTTCAGTCTCACAAGGAAACCCTACGATCAAGTCCGTCGTTACATTCAAGTCATGAAAGGAGGCCCTACCAGTTTTGACCAAGTTCTTGAAATCTCTGGAGACATAGTCCCTATTCATGAGTTTTAGAATCTTGTCATCCCCGCTTTGAACGGGAAGGTGCAGAAAGCGGTAAAGTTTTTCGCTCTTGTTCATCAGAGCTAACAGCTCGTGAATGATAGGAATAGCTCTATTGGGCGTCATCATTCCTACCCTTATCCTAAAGTTTCCCTTAAGTTCCGATAGAGAGACAAGAAGATCGAGGAGATCTCCCTCGCGGTCTTTCCCATAGACAGCGCAGTCCTGTGCGGTTAGATACAGTTCGTGCGCTCCTTTCCTCAATATCGCTTCTGCTTTCGAAACTACTTCTCCCTTTTCATAACTCCTCAGAGGGCCAACCGCACGTCTTACTATACAATAGGAACATGTTCCTAAGCAGCCTCTTGAGATCGGCAGTATCGCTCTACCTCCAATTGGCGTTGATGGGAGCTCAGGAAGTTTCTTCGACCATTCCGCTCGGCAATCTTTCTCGATGGTAAATTGTGTTACACCCCAAGATTTGAGTGACTCCAGAGGGATTATCTGATCCTTGTTCACAAAGTTCAGAAGAATGCCCGGCTGGGCTGTTGCCATGCAGCCTGTTATCAACAACCTTTTCCCTTTGGAGCGCCACCACGCTATCCTATGCAACATCCGCGTTTCCGTGACGCGCTTCACTGTGCATGTGTTTACTACCACGAGGTCTGCCTCACCCGATGAGCCGGCTTGGAAGAGGCCCTTTCCTTTGAGTTGCTCTTCCACGCCCCTACCCAAGGCTATGTTCTGCGCGCACCCATAGGACTCCACGAAGAATTTCATGTATTTGCGGCCGCGAGTCTGTTCAGTTGTTCTTCTATCTTGCCTTTCTCAATCTTCTCGAATGGTAGCACCGTTTTATCGATTCTGTGACCGGGTTTTATAACGAAGTCCTTGGCCGATTCAAATGAGCCACTTTCCAGGTCCTCATCGAGATTCAGGACGCCCCACAGTCTTTTGGAGGAGAATGGGGTGAACGGATATAGGAGGATGAGAAGGGTCCTCAAAGCATTGACCTCGGCATATACGACCTTGCTTGCCGCCTCCTTGTTCTTCCATGGCTCATTCGATTGGAAGTATTGATTCAGAGTGTGAGCAACGTTCACTATCCCCTTAAGCGCTTCCGAGTACTCGCCCTTTTCGATCAGCTGTTCATAGTTGTCCACTGCCTTGCCGATTTTTGTCACCAATGCGTCTTCAGGCGCC
The DNA here is from genome assembly GCA_964408285.1 of uncultured Nitrososphaerota archaeon. Classification (GTDB taxonomy): domain Archaea; phylum Thermoproteota; class EX4484-205; order EX4484-205; family JAAOZO01; genus CAYOYV01. The sequence goes on from CAYOYV010000014.1 coordinate 12,020, forward strand.
CCCCAGCCTTTCGCTTCAGGTACTTGTGAGGAGTAGTTGTCTTCTATGAATTTCGTAACCCTGAAGAAAAGATTCCCCGCCGACGCAATCAGCTCATTGTTGATTCTGTCCGCAAATTGGTTCCAGTCGAAATTTATATCAGATTGATTGTATGACGTTATTGACGAAAGGTAGAACCTGAGATAATCCGCGGGAAAGGCGGCTAGGAAATCTCTTAGGCTTATGTACCACCCCCTGCTCTTTGAGAATTTCTTCGCTTGAAGTAGAAGGTGCCCCCTAGTCGGTATTTGATCAGGTAATTTGTACCTTCCATCTGCAATTCTTTCAGCCGGCAGAAACAGGTAATGGTGGTATACTATATCTTTTCCAATGAAGTGGATTATCTCCGATTGGTTCCAATAATCTAGGGGATTGGATATTCCTTTTGTCCTCAAGTAAGAGGAAGTTATGGAAATATATCCGAGGTGATTCTCAAACCACCCATACAAGGTTTGAGCGCCTCCAGTTCCTGGAATCTGGATGCCCCAGCTTATGTCTCGAGTTATGTCCCAATCCTGTAAACCCTCTTTCAACCAGTCGAACACGTAGTTTTTCACATCAGATTGTAGTCTTTGATTTCCCTCTAACCATTCTTTCAGCGACTTTCCAAGCTTGGAAAGTGCAAAGACATAATGATGAGATGGCTTCAGCACGGCCTGAGTTCCACAGACCGAACAGCGTGCTTCTTTGAGATCCCCCGGCTTTAAGAATCTCCCGCAGCTTTCACACACATCAGCATATTGCTCCTGCGCACCACAGTGAGGACATGTCCCCTTGACATACCTGTCTGGGAGAGACCTATTGTCCTTCTCGCAATAGTATTGAATTACATTTTGTTCATATATGAACCCCTTTTCCCGTAATCTAACGAAAAACTCAGTCGCAAGTTCCGTATTCTCTTTAGTGTCCGTTCCCGTGAAGACGTCGAACGATATCCCCAATCCCTTCAAGTCCTCTACCCATCTTTTCCTCCAATAATCGACGTATTCCTTTGGGTTTTTGCCTTCGGCTTCAGCGCTTATCTGAATTGGCGTACCGTGATCATCGGTTCCGCAGGAGTAAACCGTCTCGTACCCTTTTTGTCTACTGAACCTAGCCAATATGTCGGCTGGAAGATAAGTCGACGTGGCGTGCCCTAAGTGTGGTTCTCCGTTCGCATAAGGTAGGGCAGCAGTTATGATTCTCCTTTTTCCTGAAGTGCTGTCCAGTTAGAAAATCACCTGCCTAGAGGACGATGGAGGGGTTCTATAAATCTTAGACTTTCCAGGACTTCAGGTAGTCCTCCTGTTCCTTGCTTAACTTATCTATCTGGATCTCCATGGACGCCAATTTCAATGAGGCCACCTTATCGTCTATCTCTTGTGGTACCTGCATCAATTCAACCTTCTGGGGTCTATTCTTGACTATGAATTTGGCACACAGAGCTTGGTTCGAGAAACTCATGTCCATCACGTCGGGCGGATGTCCCTCTGCACATACTAAGTTCACTAACCGCCCATGGGCAAGAAGAATGACTTTCCTCCCGTTTGGCAACGACAGTTCCTCTACCTCTTGTTTGATTTCCCTTATCGAGGTCGCCAATGCATAGAGCCCTTTCACATCGACCTCCACATCAAAATGCCCACTGTTAGCTAAAATCGCTCCACCCTTCATTCTTAGTATGTTCTCTGGTGTTATGACTTTCTTGTTGCCAGTGGCAGTAATGAAAAGGTCCCCGATTTCTGCTGCTTTTTGAATTTGCATGACATTGTATCCTTCCATTGTGGCCTCAAGCGCACGAAGGGGAGAGACTTCCGTGATGATCACTCTCCCGCCTAAGCCTCTCGCTCGCATTGCTATACCACGGCCTACTAGGCCATATCCGCAGATCACGATATTCTTGCCGGCTATCATGAGTGAGGTAGCCCGGATTATGCCGTCTATTGTTGATTGGCCAGTTCCATACCTGTTGTCGAATAAGTTCTTCGTGCGCGCTTCATTTACGGCAATTACTGGAAATCTCAATCTCGCCTCTGCTTCTAGGGCTTTTACTCTTACGACTCCAGTTGTCGTTTCTTCAAGCGCACCGAATACCGTCCGTCTATCTGCGAGGCCATTCACATGCGCCCTTACTATGGAATCGGCACCATCGTCTATTATGATGTTTGGGTCGTGAGAATGCGCCCAATCTAATGCTTCGAGGTATTCCCTTTCGCCCATGCCTCTCCAAGCCCTGACTGGAACGCCGCTGGATTCAAGCGCAACCGCTACATCATTGTCAGTTGATAGAGGATTCGAAGGCGTAAGGAACACGTCCGCCCCTCCCATAATCAGTGTCTCAATCAGAACAGCCGTTTCCTTTGTCACGTGAAGCGTTGCTGATATTCTCTTGCCGGACAATGGCTTCTGCTCTAAGAATTCTGTCCTTATGCTCGACAAGACAGGCATGAATCTTGACGCCCATTCTATTTTCGATCTCCCTGTTTCTGGCTTACCCCTTGAAGGAATCATCGCTTCAATTTATGACCTGCTTACCGACTTATTAATGCGAGCCCGGGAGGAGAGAAAAAATAACAAACCGGAAGCGCAATAGGATAGCATTATATCGGAGAGCAATGACGTTAGGTGACAGAAGGAAAATGAAACCCTCGGCCTATGAAGAAATGCTTGACAGAGCCTTATCGAAAACCTCCTTGAGGAAGGCTCAGAGCAGGCTAGAGATTCCCCCAGTAGTTTCGAATACGGAAGGCATGAAAACGATCATAAGCAATCTTGACAAGATCTCGCAGGTGTTAATGCGGGACCAGAAACATGTCCTGAAGTACATTGTAAAGAGGCTTGCGACATCCGGTTTTCCGGTCGGGGACAAGATGCTCCTGAAGGGGAAATTCCAACGCAACCAATTGAATTCAATAGTCAGCGAGTACATGGACGAATACGTCGTCTGCCCAGTCTGCAAGAGACCGGATACCTCTCTAGTGAAGGAGAAGGGCATAAGTTATCTACTTTGCTCGTCATGTGGAGCTAGGGAATCAGTAAGGAAGATATGAGTTGGCCAGCGATTTCAGCTTAGTTTCGAAGATTCATACGGTCGGGGAAACGGTAGTTGTTGCTATTTGCGATCCAGAATTAGTAAACAGGACATTGACGGGCCCTCGTGGCATCAAGATCGTCGCCAAGGAGGAATTCTACGGCAATCAAACAATTCCGTGCGATGAGCTGATGCAATGGCTCAAGAAAGCCACCAGCATAAATGCCATCGGAAGCAAAAGCGTTGAGTTCCTCGTAAATAACGGTTACGGATCGCAAAGAAGTGTTATTATGATGGGGGATGTTCCTCATTTGATCTTTATGAAGTCTTAGAAAACTCGCTATGCAAATTGCCACCAACAATATCACCAAAAGCAATGTCGCTCAGCCCTTCAGCAGAAACTGAGCTCAATAAAGGGTGTTTTATACCAAAAGCTTATTTTTGAGTGCACTCGCTCTTTAGAACGTAGAATCAGATTGGGGAAGAGGAAGGTGTTCACCGAAGAGGAGATTTCTAAGACGTTAGTGACCCCGGGTCAAAATCAGTTAATCGGAAAGGTAATAGCGCTCCTTGGTTCGGGTTGGGCCGTCGTCCTGTGTCAGGATGAAAAGACGAGAAGATGCAGGGTCAGGGGGAAGCTAAGGAGAAGAATCTGGGTTAAAATAAATGACATAGTGCTACTTGAGCCTTGGCAATTCCAAGACGACCATGGGGATATACTTTTCAGGTACACTGGCGGACAGGTCGAATACCTGCTATCAAAGGAAATAGTTCCGGCTAGCTTTGCTTCGATTATAGCAACAGGGGGACCAGCTTAGCAACAAATGAGAAGAAAGGTTCTAGATAAGTTCGCTCTCGAAAACGCCAAGAGAGAAAGAGAAAGAAGAATTAGGATAAAGAGAACTGAAGAATACGACTATCTAGAGGGAGTATTCGACAAACCAACGCTCCTATGTATATACAAGCTCTTAAACGACAGGATTATTTCCGAGTTTGATGGATCAATAAGCACGGGCAAGGAGTCTCAGGTCTATTATGCCGTGGCCCCGCACAACGAGGAACGTGCCATAAAGATCTTCAACACGGGGAATCTCGAATTCCGCAAATCCATATCCCGTTACATAGTCGGGGATCCGAGGTTCGCGAAAATAAGGAGAACCAGTGCTGGGCTGATAGGCACATGGGCTCTCAAGGAATATACCAATCTCAAGACACTAGCCGAAGCGGGACTTAATGTCCCCAGACCCATAGTTGTGCGAAGGAATGTCCTTGTGATGCAATTCATAGGAAGAAACGGCTTGAGAGCTCCACTGCTCAAAGAGACTTCGCTACAAGACCCAAAGAAGATCTACGCTGAATTGGTTGACTTCATTGTAAAGGCGTATCTCAAGGGAGGGATAATCCATGGCGATCTCAGCGAGTACAATGTCATGATCATGGATGGAAGTGCGTGTGTTTTTGATGTGTCACAAGCGATATCCATAAGGCACCCCATCGCCGCTGAGCTTTTGGAAAGAGACATAGAACGAGTGAATGAGTATTTCTCTAAAATCGGAGTTAAAGTTTTTAGCAGCGAACAGATAAAGGCGGAGCTAAAATAGAATGGCCTACCACGCGTGGTTCTTCAAGATCCCCCCCGAAAGAGTTGGGGCCTTACTTGGAAAGAATGGTAGGATCAAGGCCCTTCTTGAGAGAAGATTCGGAGTGAATTTCGAGGTCGACGGAGAAACCGGGGGCATTTCAATTAGATACCCCCCTCAAGCTGCAGAGAACTACTTCCTCTTGAAAAAGATCATGGATTGCGTCTCGACTGGGTTTTCTGATGAGCATATACGTGAAATGATGGAAAGGGACTACGCACTGGCTGTCGTGGACTTGGAAGAATACACCAACAGCAACACACACCTTTCCAGAGTCAAGAGTAGGATAATAGGGCAGGGGGGCAGAGCAAAATTGAAAATAGAGAACTATTCGAGGTGTACGTTGTCTATCTACGGAAATCTTGTCGGTATATTAGGACCTGAAGAGAACATAGAAATGGCGAGAGAGGCGGTGATCAAGCTTGCTAAAGGGTTTGAGCACCAGACGGTGTACAGATTTATGGAATCGAGGCTAAGGAGGATTAAGGCGGAACTCAAACTCTGGAAGGAGGGAGAAGCCTGATGGAGACACGGGTTTCTGATTTCAAGGAAATAAGCCCTGCAGATTTCTTCTACAGGAACAGGGACATAGCTGGTTTCTCGAACCCTGTCCGCTCGACATACATGGCAATAAGGGAATTGATAGAGAATTCGCTTGATGCCTGCGAAGAAGCGGGAATACTCCCTGACATTTATGTCAAGGTAAAAATCACAAAGAGGGAAAATGAGAGAGAAACCATTGAGCTTTCCGTCTCCGACAATGGCAAGGGAATCCCTCCAGAAATAGTACCTAACGCCTTTGGCCAAGTTCTTTTTGGATCAAAGTACATATTGAAACAGAGCAGGGGGACGTTCGGGCTTGGTGGAAAGATGGCATATCTATACGGACAAATAACTACTAACGAGGCACTAAGGGTAGTCACAGGAAACGGAAGAACCGCACATGAATTCAAGTTGATGATTGATATCGGCAAGAACGAGCCGATTGTTGTGTCAAGAAAACGAACCAGGCCAGGAAGAAAATGGCGAGGAACAGGAGTAACGTTCTCATTGGAAGGCAATTACATCAGAGCCGCACCTAAGATAATAGAATATGTTTCCGAAACTGCAATGGTCGCACCCTATGCTAACATAACCTTCGTTGATCCTGACAATAAAATGTATAGGTTCGCTCGCACGACACCCAAGATGCCTCGCCCGCCTAAAGAAACACTACCACATCCGAAGGGCGTAGATGTCGAGACGCTTCAGAGGATCATAGCAACAACGCGCCGAAGGGATTTGACAACCTTCCTCTCCGCGGAGTTCGAGAGAGTGGGTAAACAAACAGCAACGAAATTCACCAAACTCTTCAATCTCAAGAACAAGGATCCCAAGACACTAACACATGAAGAGCAGGTACGATTGACTAAGTATCTTCTGTCATATGATGCGTTCCTGCCGCCTGATCCGTCGTCCCTTTCACCTCTCGGCAAGGAGCTTTTTCAGGAGGGCATAACGAAGGAATTGAATCCCGAGTTCGTCTCCGTGGAGTCAAGAAGGCCCTCGTCCTATTCCGGTCATCCATTCATCGTTGAGGTCGGAATTGCCTATGGTGGAGCCATAGTCCCAGAGGGGAAGATGAGATTGTATAGATTCGCTAACAGGATACCCCTGCTATATGATGAGTATTCAGACGTCTCATGGAAGATAGCCAGCACTGAGATCAATTGGAGGAGATATGGGTTGGCTCCCGAGAGCGACCCCCTCGCCCTTTTTGTGCACATTTGCTCGACAAAAGTGCCGTATAAGACAGTTGGCAAGGAGTATATTGCTGATAGACCGGAGATTGAGCATGAGGTAATAAACGGAATTAGGAACGTTGCTAGGGATCTTGCTATCTACCTTTCAAGAAGACAAAGGATGACTTATGAGAAGAAAAGGATAGATCTCTTTGAGAAATACCTGCCGATAATCGCCAGATATGCTAGTAGGGTCGCCAAAGTCAAGGAAGCTCCGAGCGTTGAGAACCTAGTGAAAAAAGCAAAAAAGCTACCCTTGTTTGCTGAAGAAACGGCATAGATTGGTTGGTAAGAAGAAAGGAGTAAGAGCTATAATAGAGGCGGCAACCAAGGAAAAGGCCCTAGGCACCATGCGCGAGCTAGCAACGGGCCTGATATCGGACATTAGAAAAGACAGCTTTCCAAGGATAGCGATGCCTTCTCGCACCACCGACAACATAATATTCGATGAGAAGACAGGAAGATACAAACTGGGAAATAAAACTGTAACCAGAAGTGCTAGCAACATACGGCACCTAAAGCCACTTACTCAAATGGCTTGGCTGTTGAGCGTATCAACTGATCTGATCGAGACCCAGAAGACTTCAACGTTGAGGGATGTCTTCTATATGGCGGAGGGATCAGAGGGCATATCCTTCGAAGATCAGGCGGAATCGGACAGAATAATAACGGATGTGGAATCAGTCCTTTCATGCTCAAGGGAGGATTTTAACGTCTATCCAGAGGAAAGAAGCGCAATATTTGGGGATCTGGATATAGAATATACGGTAAAGGGATACGAGGGAAAGAAGCTGAATCTGACCATACATCCTGACGGCGTAATGATAGGACCTGCTCTGGCAACGGCCGAGTTACTGGACACAAGCGCGGACAAAGTGATAGCGATAGAGAAGGGCGCGATGTTCTCAAGATTTGTTGAAGAGAGGGCGTGGAAGAGATTTCATGCGATCTTGATACATACGGCCGGCCAAGCTCCAAGATCAACTAGGAGACTGATAAGGAGACTCAGCGTCAATCTGAGGCTACCCGTATATCTCTTTGCTGATGCGGATCCGTGGGGATTGCATATTTGTCAGGTGATAATGTCCGGCTCGGCGAACGCTGCGCACATAGCTGATCTTGTCACGCCGAACGCGAAATGGGCTGGCGTTTATGCTACAGACATAACTAAGTATGATTTACCCAGCACCAAGCTAAATGACATGGACATAAGGCGCTTAAACGAGATTAGTAAGGACATACGATACCAAAGGGGAAGATGGAAAAAGGAGATAGGGCACTTCTTTGAAACTAAGCGAAAGGCCGAACAGGAGGCATTCAGCAAATATGGCCTCAGTTTCATAGTCGATAAATATCTGAAGACTAGGCTTGATGAGTTGGGCGCCTGATAAGAACGTTTTTAAGCGCTGTGCCTCTGCACCGCCCACGAGCATGGACTGGATGCATGTGACGGCCAAGGTCTACTCTGTCGTTCTGTTAGCGGCGGGGGTGGTATTGGTCTACATGTCATTCACGTCTCAACCTGATCTTGGACAGTTTTGGATCTATTTCGCAGGGCTTGGAGCGTTCTTTGGCTTAATAGGATTAGTGGGCCTAGTAGCAAAGCTCACACGAAAGGCTCCCACATAACCAAAAGAGTAGCAGACAAAGGATTAGATTAAAGAGAGTCACGGTACTGCGGGGCATGTAAGATAAATATTGTGGCGGATGCTGAAATCGAAGTGAAGCATCATGTTCCCGAGCCGCCTTGGAACGGCGCTCTCTTCTACACGGAATTCGATTCAAAGCGGATTAGCGACGATCAGAAAATTGAGGAAATCAAGAAACGCCTAGGCATCATAGACGTAGCCTATAAGGAACTTAGAGAATACGAGAGAAGGCATGCTGAGGAATTGCCAAGCAGACATAAAACAAAGTAAAACGATACACATTTCGTAAGTATCCTGAGTTAAGGGACGAACAGAACATCAAGAAAGGGCCCAACTAGATCAATAAAGAAAGCGCCGCCGGAAGGACTCGGACCTTCGGCCAACGGGTTAACAGCATCAGCCCCAGCGAGTGCGACCTCACCGAGACCGCTGCTCTACCAAATTGCTCCAATCCCGCCACGGTTGTCTGAGCTACGGCGGCACAATCATCGAATCGACTCCACTTGATTTAAATCCTTTGCCTATTTGCCTTCTTTCCCGTGTCCTAGGGCGCACTTGTGTTGCGGATATCGAATTGCTCATACCATGGCTTGTTAGCCTGTCGTGGCAACGTGATAGCCTCAGCATATTGCAGCGACTGAAAATCATACAAGACGATTGATTTGCGTTTCTCGCGGGATTCGTTTCGAATAAGGTTTTTATACATTACGACTGCGGGATGGCTTGTTCGCGTTGGGTGTAATGGAATCGGAGAAAGTGAGCTGTAGCCATTGCGGAGACAGAATATTAAAGTCAGAAGCCGCCCTCATCGGCGGTAAATACTATTGCTCACATTGTCTAAGGAATTATGTCGCTGAACGAACCTCCGAGGCAAATGTGTTCTTTGGTTGTGCCTTGGCCTGCTTCCTTTCTTCGTTTCTAAGTCTATCGAGGGGCCTGATTGTCCTTTCTTCATCAGTTCCCGTTCTCACTCTTAATCGAGACTTCGGGCCGGTATTTGCAGTGTACTCCATTTCCGGAATCCTCTCGTTACTCATAGCCGCGATGTTTTTCATCTCAGGATTATTTCTCGTCAATGCGAGGGACGTCAGAGGCAAGAATTACGGGCTGTTGACCGCCAGAACTGATTTTGTCATCATGGTCCTTTACTTGATCCTCTTGATACTACTTCAAGTCGCAGGATATATACCTGATAGTAGTCTAAGCCTAATCTACGTCGTAGCCATGACTGGAGAGTATTTCTGTGACGGCATCTTGATGTTGATCCTCCCCACGCTATCTGACACCGAATTCGCTAAGGGCAAGTGATACCAACAAGCCCGTGAAGAGAAGCCCACGTTGACAAAGCAATTTGCCCCTAGCGAAGAAGATCCATTAGGTGGGCCCGGCCGGATTCGAACCGACGACACCCGGGTGTCTCCGATTCCCCCTTTCCTATGAGCCCGGTGCTCTAACCGTGTTGCCCCAAGAGCTGAACAATACAGCTCTTGCCTAAGCTACGGGCCCGCGCAATTCGTTAAATGGAGACTGAATTAGATAAACGTTTCCTGACGTTAAGGCCTGAGCTTTCCAAATCCGTGTTGCGACTTCCTACCGATAGATGCACGGCTCGTTGTCTCTGCAATCTCTGAAAGTAAACGCAACTACGATGAGACTCTGACAATTCCTATTTTCAGGGATTCGCCTTCGATTTTGTATTCCTCCACGTGCGCGCCCTCTGGAGGTTTTGCCTTGTGGATTTCGACCGACAGTGTTTCCGTTTCAACGTAGTCCACAAAAGCGTCCAATGCCTCAGCGAGACTGGATTCTGCTTCGTAATACAGTTCTATGTGGTCCGCTATGTTGAATCCGGCCTTTTTTCGCTGGTTCTGCACGCGCCTTACGATGTCTCTGGCGAGGCCTTCTTTCTTGAGTTGTTCAGTAACGGTGATGTTTAATCCTACGGAAATTTGGTCGCCCTGCACCACGAAGTACCCCTGCTTGGGCACTGACGAGATCTCGACCTCCTCGGGTAATAATTTAATGGTTTGCCCATCGACCTGCAAATCAATGCTGAGACCGCTCTGCAGCCTTGATGCAAGGGCATTGGTGTCCATGCTAGCCACAGTTGAACTTATCTTCGGAAACAGCCGTCCGTGTTTTTTCCCAAGGATTTCCGGCAACGCTTTAACTTTGTAATCCATCAAATCCTCCATTCGGCTCGTTAGGTCAAGTTTTTTCACGTTAAGCTCTTCCTTGATCAAGTCCTGTAGAGGGGCCATGCTCGCCAGAACGTTCTCACTTGCCACAACTTTAACCTCTGAAAGAGGCTGCCTCAATTTTGTTCCTGCCTTGCTGCGCGCCGAACGACCTAGTTCACAAATCGTAATTGCAATCTGCATGCTTTTCATCAGGTCCTCTTCGAGAAGCGCTTTGTCGGACTCCGGCCAATCCTCGTGATGTACGCTTTCAGGCGCGTTGGGGTTCATGCCTCGCACCAGATCTTGGTATATTTCCTCTGTTACGAATGGAATGAATGGTGCTAGGAGCTTGACCAGTGTTGTCAGGCAGGCATAGAGTGTTGTGTAACCAGCTCTCTTGTCGGAATCCGCCTCGCTTTTCCAAAATCTTCTTCTCGAGCGTCGTATATACCATGTCGATAGCATGTCCACAAACAATCCCAGGGCTTTCGCAGCGTTGAATGGGTCATAGTTCTCTAAACATCCAGTTACGTCGGCGATGAGGACTTGAAGCCTTGATAGGATCCATTTGTCAAGAACGGAGAATTCCTTTGACGAATCCTTTGGCGTCCATTTGTCCAGAGGGGCGTATGTCACAAAGAAACTGTATACGTTCCACAGGGGAATGAGAAATGTCCGTTTAACTTCGTCTCCCCAATTCCAGATCAGATTGGTCTCGGGTCTGGTTGTGCAAAACATCCACCTCATGACATCGGCGCCCATTCTTTCTACGGCTTCGTCGAACCAAACAGCGTTTCCCCAAGATTTGTGCATCTCTCTTCCATCCTCACCCAATACTAGACCATAGCCGAAGCATGAGAGGAACGGAGTACGCCCCTCAAGGATAGTGCTCATGACTAACATTGAATAGAACCAGTTTCGAAACTGCCCGGGCAAGGATTCGCAGATAAGAGCAGCAGGGAACCACTGTTCCCAGTATTCTCTATCATGACGGTAGTTCAGGGTAGAGTAGGATACTATGCCTGCATCCAACCACGGGTTGCCTACATCTGGAATTCTGGAGGTCGTTGCCCCGCATCTTGAACATCTCAACTTGATTGACTCTATCCAGGGTCTATGTGGGCTGTGACCATCGAATGTCTTCCATCCCTCAATTGCCCTTGACTTGAGTTCCTCCTTGCTCCCTACTACCTCAAAATTCCCACACTTGGAGCATTCCCAGAGTGGGAGCGCTAGCCCCCAGTATCTTTTTTTGGATATCATCCAATCGTCCATGTTCTGAAGCCAATCCAGCTCTTGCTGAAGGCCGTAGTCAGGGATCCACCTGACCTGCTTAGCTGACTCCATGACTTGGTACCTGAGATTTTCCTTCTTCTCGTTTTTCGTCAGTTCCTCCAACGGTTTGTCGAGTTTCTTTCCCATTGAGATGAACCACTCGTCTACTAGCCTGAACACGAGTTCGCTATCACATCGCCAGCAAACGGGATACCGATGAGTATAATCCTCCACCTTGAAGAGAAACCCTTTCTTCGCAAGATTGTTTACTATTGGTTCGACCGATTCATAGACATGGGTTCCCGTGAGCCAATCGAGGCCTTGTATGAATACGCCAAACTCGTTCAAGGGTGCTACGACAGGCAATTTTTGTTTCTTCCCGAGCTCAAAGTCTTCTTTTCCGCAGCCAGGAGCTATGTGGACTATTCCCGTTCCCTCATCCTCACTTACCTCCTCCCATAGAATGACACGATGGGCTTCGAGTGCCCCAGCATCCTTTGGTAGGGGCAACTCATCATAGGGACCTAGATAGCTCCACCCGTTCATCTCCTGTCCAGGTACTTCTTCAATAGTCTCATAACCTCCGTCAGGAAATGAGATCTTCAGTGTTGCCTTCGCCAGATATAGGATCTCGTCCTTGTGCCTGATCTTTGCATAGGTTATGTCTGGATGCACTGCTACCGCGACGTTTGATGTTAGCGTCCAAGGAGTGGTTGTCCAAACCAGCAAGAACTCCTTTTCTCTCTCCCGTAATGGGAACTTCAATGTAAGTGCCGGGTGCGTGAGATCCCTGTACCCTTCGGTTACAATTTCGTGCTGAGATAGGGCCGTTGAACATCTTGGGCACCATGGCATCACGTCCGTCCCCTTGTATATCCAACCGTTTTCGTGACACTTCTTCAAAACTGCCCAGATCATGTAGTTGTTCTCATCAGAGAGCGTGAAATATGATCCTCCTGTCTCTCTGGAGCCCAAGGAACCTATGAGTCCTTCAACCGTGCCTGCAACTGGGCCTTTGCTTCCCTGTATTGTCGTTACCTCATTTGGGTCTTTGAGTTCATCAGCTAATTGCCTTAGAGTTTTTGGATCGTCCCAGTCCATCCAGTAACCCAGACGTACCGATTGCTCGACCTGAAGGGCAGCAAATCTCAATGCTCTCTCCTTGCACCTTTTGACGAATTCGGCTATTCCATATCTCTCTATATCGCCTTTCGATCTGAATTTCAGTTCCTTCTCGACTTCAACCTCTATCCAAAGGCCTTGGCAATCGAATCCGTTTTGATATCTTTGGTCGTATCCTCTCATTGCCCTGTATCTTTGGAATAGATCCTTGTAGGTCCGCCCCCAAGCGTGGTGAACGCCCATTGGGTTATTCGCTGTTATAGGGCCATCCATGAATGACCATTTTGTTCTGCCCTTGTTCAACGCAGCCCGTTTTCTGAATGCGTTACTCTTGCTCCAGAATGCAAGTATCCGATGTTCAAGTTTTGGGAAATCCAGAACCATGTCAGCTTGCTCAGACATCACAACTCACATGCTCCATTGAGTCATATGTGGTAAACGGAAACCGAGAGGATTCTTTGGATATTTCTGGGTGGTCAAAGCTTACGAAAGGGCTAGCGACGAATTTGGTGACCACCATTCATCTTGAATCACTGCCGTCGAATAGGGCAATATAAGTATTATCTTAGTCTTCACGCTGCGACCTCGGGAATTCGCCGATGTCACAACCAACCCGGAACACACCAAACCCAAAAGCTAATTAGAGCGGATTCTGAGAGAAGAAATAGCTCCGGTGGTGTAGCCCGGTTAAACATATCGGCCTTTCGAGCCGAGGAGCGCGGGTCCAAATGCGTTGGCTGCTGGAACTCCCGCCCGGAGCACTATTATCCAGATCCGTGGCCCAACGCGTAATGTCTCAGGAACCCGAGTAAGACGTCTGTGTTCTCGCGCCTTGGTTTGTTGAAACAGAGAGGCCTGCGCTCGACTGAACTCATATATGGAAATGGTTCGGTCTGAATACGAAATATGGTCTTCTTGTGGTAAAGTACTTAGGACCCATATAGCTCTTCCCAAAGTTTATGCTCCAACGGGATAACATTGTGAGAACTACCCTCCCTTTTTCCGGCTTTGGTTACGATCACGAAACGTGCTTTCTGCCTGAGTTCTCTCAGGTCCTTTGCGCCAACATAGCCCATGCCCTGTCGGAGGCCCCCCACCAGCTCATTCACGACTTCGCTCGCATTTCCCTTCAATGGGACCAGTGCTTCTACTCCTTCTGGCGAGCCCTTGCGTGAATTAAGGTATCGGTCTACACCTGACAATATGCTCTTTGATCCCATCCCTCTGAAGAGTTTGTATTTTCCTTTGAGGCCCAATCTAGATCCACTAATCGTCTTTCCTGAAGATTCAATACACCCTGCCAAGAGACCGCCAAGCATCACTGAATCAGCGCCGAGGGCCAACGCTTTGAGTGTGTCACCTCCAGACCTTATGCCACCATCCGATATGATCGGTATGCCTTCCCTCTTAGAACTAACGCAGGTCTCGTAAACAGCCGAAGCTTGAGGCACTCCGACCCCTGTCACGATTCTAGTCTTACATGCGGAACCAGCGCCCAAGCCGACTCTAAATGCATCGGGATTGATGTCCGCATAATCGTCCACGGCCTGAGGCGTCGCTACGTTCCCCACAACAAGATCACACGAGATGTTCTTTCTGATTTTCGCGGCCGACTTTATGACGCTTAGACTGTGACCATGAGCGCAGTCGATTACTATAGCGTCCACCTTAGCGTGATCAAGCGCCTTCGCCCTCTCGACATCAAATGGCCCCACCGCTGCAGCAACCCTTAGTTTGCCATTGTGATCTGCTGTTGAAGTACCGCTTGCTTGTTGCGCTTTGACTTTCCTGCACTCTGCTATCTCCTTGTCTAGGCGCATGTTCCTATGAATCACGCCTATCGCCCCGAGCTTGGCAAGTGCAATTGCCATCGAGGATTCAGTAACGGTGTCCATTGGGGAGGCAATCATGGGTAATCTGAGCTCTATATTTCGCGTGAATCTTGAGGAAACGTCTATGCAGGCCGGCTCAACAATCGAAGGCCCTGGTAAAAGCAGCAAATCATCAAACGAGTAGTAAGTCCTGAGATTAGTTAGTCCGGAGTCCTCCATTTTCATCGTATTGCGATTCGGTGCTAAAAAATGTTACGGGCGGTCTGCGGAATAGGAGCAGCAACGCGGAATATGTGGACAGCACAATCGGAAATCGGACTAGGTAAAGGTATGCATAGGCTGCCCTAGCCGGATTCCTCATAAGAGGTATTCTTGGATCTTTTCTTCTCACTAAACCCGAACCAAACATTGTTTTTCGGCAATCCTTCGACTTCTGTTTAGTGTTTATTTCAGCTTAAGCTCGGCGAATACTTCATCCTGTCTTCTGTCGATCCTGAACCCTAGGCTTTCACACAAGCGTATCATGCTCGTATTGTCAGGTAGGATTATCCCGTAGATGCTCTCAAGCCCCTTCTCTTCAGCTACACTGATTAGCATGTCTACAAGTTTGGTTCCCAAGCCTTTGCCTTGATATCTGTCTGCAACGACTACAGCGAATTCTCCCTTTTTCTCAGTGGGTTCCAAGACAAGCCGGGCCACTCCAATCTGAGCTTTCCGCCCATCTTCTTGGATCTCGGCCACAAAGGCCATCTCCCTATCGTAATCTATGTTGCAGAAGCGTACGAGAGATTCATGGGAAAGATCCTTTATGATCTTGAAGAATCTGAAGCGGCTGGTCTCTTCCGACAGCCCTCTGATGAATTCCGATTCTCTCGTTTCGTCTTCGGGTCTGATGGGTCTAAGAATTACCTCTGAGCCATCTTTGAGTCTCCAAGGCGTGATATATTTGGTGGGGTATGGTACAATAACGAGGTGAGGGTATGGTTCCGTGTACTCAAGCGCTTTGGGGTCTATGATTATCCTTGTATCTATGGCGTAGATCTTGCCGTCTGAAACGGCTAGGGGGTTTATGTCCATTTCAGCGATTTCCGGGAAATCTATGACCATGTTTGAGAAGCGAACCATAACCTCCTCCAATAACCTCAAATCGATCGGTGGCCTATTCCTAAGGCCTTTTGACAAGGCTTCATAGACCCTAGTTTCCTCTGTGACTCGCCTGGCGAGAATCTGGTTCAGTGGGGGCAGGCCTATAGAGAAATCTTTGAAGAGTTCAACGCCTATCCCTCCAAGGCCAAATAGAATGATTGCACCAAAGTCTCTATCTTTCTTGCAGCCCAGTATCAATTCATACTCGATGTTCTTCAGCATCTTCTGAACGTAAATCCCATCTATTTTGACATTAGGTTGAGTTCTTCGTACGTTGTCCATCATGGTAGCGAACGCCTTCCTAAGTTCCTCGTCTGACTCTATTCCGGTAACAACACCAGCAACATCAGTTTTGTGAACGATGTCCTGTGACGCTATTTTGAGGACAACGGGATACCTCATATTCGAAGCAATGATGGACGCCTCGTCGGCGTTTTTAGCGAGTTCTCCCGCCAATCCGGCGATGCCATATACTTCGAGAAAGCGTTTTGCTTCGCCCTCACTGAGAAGGGTTCTGCCTTCTTTTGCTGCCTTACGGATCATCACTGAAAGGTGACCCTTCGGGGGCGAGAGATCTACAGGTAATTCCTCTGGAGTTTGGTATAGCAGATCCAAGTTTCTCTTGTATTTATACATATACATGTATGTCTTGATGGCTTGTTCAGGAGTTGCATATGTGGGGATGTCGTTCCGCCGAAATACTTCTCTGGCGCCCCCAACGCTCTCCTCTCCCATCCACACAGTTAGGACAGGCTTACGTCTATCAGAAGCTATCTTCGCCGTTAGCTCCGCTATTTCCGTTGGTGGAGCTGCCCCTTGTGGAGTATATATGACCAGAAGACCATCCACGTTAGAATCTGTCAGACACGCTCTTATCGCTACTTCATACCTGTTAATATCGGCGTCACCCAGTATGTCAACCGGATTACCATGGCTCCAGTATTGGGGCAGATGCTCGCTCAAAACGCGTATCGATTCCTCTGATAATTTAGTGAGCTCTCCCCCGTAATCTATAATTGAGTCAGCTGCCATAACAGCGGGTCCTCCGGCATTCGTAACTATAGCTAGCCTTGGGCCTCCAGGAAGATGCCTTGAATCAAGAACGGCCGCACAATTGAAGAGATCGCCAATCTCGTCAACCCTTACCACGCCCACTCTTTTGAAAGCGGCGTCATAGACTTCGAAGTCGCCTGCAAGGGCACCTGTATGGGAGGAAGCAGCTCTAGCACCAGAAGCATGTTTGCCGGCCTTTATGACCACTATAGGCTTAGTTCTGGCGAAGCCTCTCGCGGCACTCATGAACTTTTTGGCATTGCGCACGTTCTCCATATAGATTATTATGCTTCTTGTGGCTGGGTCTTCTCCAAGATAATCGATCATATCGCCGTAGTCTACGTCGATCATCGATCCCAAAGAGATGAAGGTGCTGAAGCCGATGTGAGCATGCAAAGCCCAGTTCAGCAGCGCTGAGCCAAGCGCGCCGCTCTGGGAGAGAAAGGCCACTTCACCGGCCTCAGGATTATCTCTCAGAAAAGAAGTGTTTAGAGCTACGCGAGGTCTGATGAAACCCACACAGTTCGGACCTAGGACGCGAATACCGTATTTTTCTTGAAGGCGAACGATTTCTTGCTCCAACTTCAAACCTTCCTCACCGATTTCACGAAACCCGGCTGAGATTATGACCACCCCATCTACCTCTGCTTGCCCACATTCTTCAACAAGAGCAGGAACCGTCTTTGATGGTGTGGCTATTATGGCAAGGTCTATGTGCCCAGGAACCGCTGCAACGTTCGGATAGCATTTGATACCCATCACGCTGTCTCTGTTGGGGTTCACAGGATAGATCAATCGCTTGTCCTTGCCAAGCAGTAGGTTCTTCATTATTGCTTGACCCACAGAGCCTTCTCGCTCGGTGGCACCAATCAACGCGACCGCTCTCGGATTGAACACTCGCTCCATGCTTGCCATGAACGTCGACAGACATATAGTCCTCAGAAGCAAATAAACATAGTCCACGCTCGTTTAGCCCTTACAACGGGTAAGATGTTAGGAGGCTTCATTCCGCCTGCAAGGCACCAGCTATCGGTCCGAAGGATCCAGAGCGAATAGGGATAGCAATTTAGTAGCCAGCGTTCGCCGAAGAGGCGTTCTGTTGTTCAGTTGATGTCCTCCTCAGAGCACCGCTATGAGATGCCCCGCGTCATTATTACAGTGAGATCGTATTCACCTGAAAGCGAGCTGAGTGCTCGCTGATAATCGCCCAGATAGAGTTAGCCGTATTTGGTGAAAAAGTTATGAAGGGAGACAGACACAAGCAAGTCACGCGGAGGTTGCCGAGCCTGGTCAAAGAAGCCATCGGAGTCTTTGAACGCGCAGAGAACGTCTGTTCGCGCAAGGCTTAGGACCCTGTCCCGAAGGGGTTCGTGGGTTCGAGTCCCACCCTCCGCACCACCTAAGCCTTGGGAACCGATTCTAGGTTCAGGAAGTTTCTTAGTGCAGGAATGACGGTCTCGAAACCCCATTACTCCCATTCTATCGTGGCCGGCGGTTTGTTCGTGACATCATAGACGACCCTTGTCACCTGAGGGATTTCATTCGTTATTCTTGTTGATATTCTCTCCAGAATTCTGTAGGGCATGTTTGTGTATTTTGCCGTCATGGCCTCTAGACTTTCCACGGCTCTGATTGCAACTGTATAACCATAGGCCCTAGAATCTCCTTTGATACCTGTACTCTTAGTATCCGTAAGCACCGCGAAATATTGCCATAGTTTCCCTCGTAAGCCGCTTTTCTCTATCTCCCCAGTCACTATTTCGTCCGCTTTCCTTACGACGTCTATTTTTTCTTGTGTCACAGAACCCATAACTCTGACGCTCAGACCCGGTCCAGGGAACGGCTGCCTCTGGATCACTTCCTTCGGTATTCCCAATCGATCCGCAACCTTCCTCACCTCGTCTTTATAGAGATCGCTTAATGGTTCAAGTATGGCCTTGAATTTCACCTTGGTTGGCAGGCCACCAACGTTATGATGCGTCTTTATCTTCTCGGAATGCTTCCGGGCCCCAGATTCGATTCTATCCGGATAGATGGTCCCCTGTATGAGATATTCGGCGCCTATATCTTCAGCAACTCCTTCGAACACCTTGATGAACTCCTTTCCTACGATCCTCCTTTTCTGCTCTGGATCAGAGATCCCCCTTAATCTCTTCAAGAACCTTTTTTTCGCATCCATTACGATTAATTTCACCTTCAGTTCTTGTAGCGTCGTGGGGATAGATTCCGGCTCTCCCGCCCTCATTAACCCGTGGTCAACGAATACTGCAGTTAGATTCGCTCCTATGGCTTTGGCAGCAAGAACCGCGGCGGTGCTTGAGTCGATGCCTCCACTCAAGGCTATTATGGCCTTCTTGCACCCTACGATTTGTCTTATTCTTCGTGATGCGTTGGTTAGGAAGTCCGTCGGCCTGTAGTTTGCCTTGCACTTGCACACGTAGAAGACAAAGTTGCGTAGTGTTTCCATTCCCCTTTCGGTGTGGATGACCTCTGGATGCCACTGAAGTCCATATATCGGTTTATCCCTGTGTTTGAAGGCAGCCACTGGGCAGTTCTCCGTATATGCGAGCACCTCGTATTCCTGAGGAATCTCAAGAACCACATCTCCGTGACTCATCCAGACTTTCTCGTGTTTCCTCATCCCCCTTAGGACGCCAATTGGTTTGGTTATGGTTGCCCGAGTCGTCCCGTATTCCTTCTTCTGCCCGACTCCCACCCTTCCTCCTGAGAGGAATGCGATCAGCTGATGACCATAGCATAAGCCCATAATTGGCATACCAAGAGCGAGTACGTCAACCGAGCTTTTGGGAGCGCCGTCGTCATAGACTCTTGAGGGCCCTCCAGAGAGGATCGTTCCCTTTACCTTGAGTTTCCTTTTGGAAGAAACAGTCTGTTCACCGGCAAGGTCATAGGGGATTATTTCCGAATAGACTCCGAGTTGCCTTATCCTTCTCCCTATCAGGTGGCAGTACTGGCCCCCGAAATCCACAATCAAAATTCCGTCCATTTTAGTTTGTGTTTCCCACGCTCTCTCGTTAAATAATTTTTGCTAGGGTCGCCACCCTTGAGGGCAGAGAGAACGCTTGGTTAAACATACGCACGCCTTAGTCGATTTAGATCATATGCCTTGTCACATAATTCCCTGTAGGCTGTTGGAAAGAAGGGTTATTTCCTCTTGACCCGATCCTTTACGAGAAGGAGAAGAGTTCCGGCCACCGAAGTCACTATTGGGATGCTGTCTCCGAATTCAGGAACGTCTAGCGGTATGTGAAGCTCGAAAAACAGCAGTTGGGTACAATCGTCTATGTAGATCTCAACTGCTATCATTTGGCAACCAGTAGGCCAGAAATTCTCATTCGCCTGTCCGACGAAAGTATCAACGGCCGTATGGTCCACAGTCACGCTCTTGCGCGACAGCTCTGCGTCTATTTTGGTCCAGCCCCACCCAAAGATTCTCCAGAGTGCCGCTTGTATAAAGTATTTCGTATGAGCTCCCTTGTTATTGATTACCCAATTGGCCTTTCTCCAGGTTGGGTTGTCGATTATGTACAGCCTAGCCGAATAGGGTTGGTTCAGCCTGACAGTGTGGTCGAGATCGATGCACCAGGCCAGATACCCAACGCCGTTTTGCAGAACGTAGCCAGCAGGGACATTCGCAAAAGTTGCGTCCACATAGCTGTTGTGCCACCAGTTGCTCAAAGTCACCGTAACCTGCGTGGAAGGAACTAGAGGGCCGTTAGCGAAGGCCCTTAGAGACGAAGCTGGAATCAGTAATAACATCATTCCGACAACAACGTAAAAAAGGGTGGCTCTGCTCCTCACTAGCTTCATCTTTACGCCCCCCAATCTGCACCCCAATATTATATCAAATTTGTGAATCAACGATTCATGACAAGATTACCAGTCTATGTGCTCCCATGAACTCCCTGTCAGATCAGCAACGTATTTTACAAGCCCCCGCATTCAGTTCTATCAGCATTAATTCGTTGCACATAAGTCGCGAAGGACGCAAGCTTCTAAGCCGTTCCAAAGTTGCCCGCGGCCACGCCCTACAGAGGTAAGCAAACGGCCCCTCACAACTGCCCCAAAAACAGCGCTGAGAAACCACAGAACGCTTCAGCAATCCGGCATAGAAACGGAGGTCCATTCGGCCGCCCTTCCACCAGCGCTCTACGTCAACCAACGGGCACGAAGCCGAAGATGCCAAATTCGATTGCGTCCGCTACACCCCAGATAGGCGAGACCATGACTACCCAGATATCTTCTGGGATGGAGAGTATTGCCATTCTGATGAATCCAGAATCAAATCCGCGGCCTCTGGTTTAAGCTCCTAGCAAGCAATTGCCTTGGCTAAGTACATGTTTCTGGAAACAAGGATCAGCACCATTCAGTCCTTCACACGCGCAAGACTGTTCCGCAGAAATCGGTCTGGTGTTTTAAGAATCTATGTGAAGTGCCGGTTCTGATAGGAAGGTAAGAATGCCGAATCGACGCCATGACAGTTTTTCCCGAGATGTCGGCCATGTGATCGAGACTCTGGACCAATCATAGAGCAAAGCTCCGCCCTTCTCTATTCAATATTGAGTCGGGTAGTGGGCCAAGCTTATGGGGATCCCTAGAAGGTCTTGGACCCAGCAAGCCGAGGACATGTCTGTCCTCGGTTCCTTTGATTCAGATTCGTCGCGAGATGCAGTAGATATTTGCGTCACCAATATGTTTTCCACGAAGCGCCCAAAGCTAGGCTGTTACTTGAGGCTAGTACCAAGTTATGTTGCTTGCTCCCCTCGGGCCGCATTCGAAGAGTTACCTTCTCGACTCCTCCCAGAGTCAACTGCAGCACATGAAAGTACTTGAAGGAACGTTCTGGTGGCTTGTGTGTCTCCAGTTATGGGGCAGCCTCTGATGAGAAACCCCAATTTGGAACAGGCGCATGCCGCGTCGCAGAACGTTTTTATCCGACGTTAAAACGGTGTTATACCAAATGGCCATAGATCCCCAGAAACTGAACGAAAAAGAGCTTGCCATCTACAACGAACTCAAAGAGGTCGCAGATCCAGAACTCGGAGCCTCCATAATAGATATGGGGCTCGTCGACGAGATATCCGTTGAAGGAACCGAGGCAAGAATCACATACCATCTGACCGTCCCAATGTGCCCCCCGGTAATGGCACTATACATCGGCAATGAGATAAAGAAGAAGCTCCTAAGGGTTCAGGGCGTTGAAAGGGCATCCGTGAGGGTCACCAACCACTACTACGAAAAGGAAATCAACCAAATGTTGGCGCAGGAGCTGAAGCCAGAATCCGGTGAGACGCAGGCACCCAAGTGAAGGACAATAGGGCTCACAAGGAATCTGCTCTATGCCTACTTGCCCTGAATATTTTTCTCGTAGTAGGCTGCAAGAAGTAGCGGGAAGATCACGGTTGCGTCCCCTATTATGTTCGAGATGGATGCGCCTGGTTTCACCTTGCCCCAAGATATAGCCTCGCTTATCCTTGCACCAGTCAACGAGCCGTCAAATTCCGTGCCAGTTGTTATTGCAACGACGTAGTCCAATCCCTCCTTGAATTGATTCCACCATAGAACATGGTGCTTGCTTATTCCTCCTCCTAAGATAATCGCGCCAGTTCTTTTCCTCTCGAATATTTTATCTGACATGAGCTTCATGTCCTTCAAAACGTCGAGATGTAATTTTCCCTTCTGGTATCCATACATTAATGCCGTGCCGAAGGCCGAGTCCACGATCCCTGGGGAGATGACAGGTACGCCTTTGAGATAGGCTACGCGCAGGATTGAATTCTCGTCGTCTAGCCGCCTGCCTGCCTCTGCAAGCAATTCAGAAGGAGAGAACGATTTCCCGTTTCCTAACTCATCTACCATTTTCCTGACGAATTTCTCTATAATCGGACCGTAGGAAACCAGAGGAACCACAATGTTCCCAAGTCGATGTAGGTCTCTCTCACGAAGCCGGGCATCATCATCGAAGAAGGTGCCCAAGTGGTACTTCCCTCCCAACGCACGAGCAATATCATGATCCGCAGTCCCGCCGGTCGTTATAACTACGTTCACCAGATTATTTCTTATTGCCTCGGCTATGACCCCCCTGAGCCCAGTTGCGACCAAGTTCGCGGTGAACGATAGAAACTTAGTACAACGCTGATCTCCCTCCATTCCAATCAATATATCCAACCCCTTCGAAACTTCTCTCGCTTGGAACCCTCCTCCCCGCCCGAGTTTGTCAATCAGATCACTGAAGGACGAGAGGTTGGCTGAGTAATCCTTCACCTCATCCCTGTTGCGCTTGTGCCGTTCCTTATTCATCTCAGCCCAGCATTTTCAAGGCGAAATCTAAACTTACCTCCAAATCGTCTAGGCTCAGGTTCTCTACAACTAGTGGCCTCGCCGGATCTGTTCTCACTATTTCGGAAAAGAAACGCCCCCAGTCTATGTTGCCTTTCCCAAGGGGCAGATGGTCATCCTTGACGCCTAGGTTGTCGTGAATGTGAAAGTAGCAGAACGATCTGTTTACTCTCATGAATTCCTCAAGGCAGCTTTCCATGTTCGCATGACCAACATCCAAGGCGAAGTTTGGCTTGAGCAGAAGCTTCTGAAACTGTTTCATCTCCTCCGGCTTATAGAAGGCCGTTCTCCTCGATAGGTTCTCCAGAAGCGGGACCATCCCCAGATTGGTGGCAAAGTCAAACAGCTCGTTGAGTATTCCCGCTATCTCTTCTGGCATGATTTCGTCGTTCCTATATCCTGGATGTATCACGGCGAACTTCGCCTCGTATCTATTCGCCAATTCAATTGACCTCTTGACGAGTTTTATGCACGCGATCCTATGGATAAGATCGCTGGAGAAGATGTCTTTCCTAAGAAAGGGAACATGAACCGCGAACACAGTCTGGTGATCTCTCTTTATAGCATGTAGTTTTAGCGCGTCGTCCTCATTGATGGCCAGATCCTCATCGTCGATGATTTCCCAAAGCAGATTGCTCCTGCGAATTATCTGCTCGAACAGTCTAGGCGATTTTCCATCCCTCCAGGCATAGAGGGTCGAGGCGCCCAGAAGGGGCTTGCCCATTGCTATTCGCTTTTCAGTCTCATTATCTTGTTTTTGCTGCCTACTCGCCAATATTCCACTGTCACGCCTGGCCTGACCGTCGAAGCGAGAGGTTCTTCCTTGAGCTTTGGTAATTCGAAAGTTTCGTAGGTTTCCATGTCCATCAATTGAAGTGTGTCCTGCGTGTCCGAGAGAACTTGCCCAATTCGTTTATCGAGCATTGGCACTTCGACTTTCTCGTCCACGGGGCTCAACAACGTGTGTTTTGCTCGATCAAATAGGCCCATGCCAACTACTCTGGCTTTTGCCGAGCCATGTCTAGGCGCGCCTGAGCGCTTTACCCGGTTTCGAGTGTGCAACCTCAACAACCTGGCACGGCTCACCATCGATAGTCAGCCAAGAGCCCTCCTTTATTGACCCGAGCTCCACAACCCTGCTCATTTTACTTCGCCGGGTCGCTTGATGAACTACATATCAATAAGCTTTTTGTATTGTGTTCGTCTTGTTGGCCATCCGGACACGATTTTCAAGATCCAACGGACAGACAATTGGTACGATGTCCGGTATTTTCGGAGAGCGAACTCCAGCGTTCCCAACGTTTGAGATCTCGAAGATTGATCTTGATAGTTCTTTCTGGCTTAAGTCCCAACTTATGGGTCCGAAATGGCAAATCGGGCAAACTTGCATCGGCCTCAAGGTTGGTGCTTCGACCTCGCACCTTAAGAATGGGCAGTTGTATCCTTCTGTTTCTGGTCCCCTGCATAATTCGAATATTGGGCAGTTCTTGCATGGCCTATCGCATGCGTTAACCTTAGACCATTTCGCAGTGAGGATGGACCTCATGCAGACGCCTCGTTTCAATACACACGAAAGGATTTAATTAAAGCCTCACACCCTTTTCGTTACCCAATGGTCCATTATAAAAAAATATGCGTTGTCACTAGGGACCGAGCAACCGCGAGCAAAATGCGTCGGATGGACTTAGAAAGGTCCTTCAAGGGATCTCTGGTAAGTTATCACGTTTTTGAGCATGGTAAGAAGCCCCCTGAGTTTCCATGCGATCTGTTGATCGCGGCTGGAGGAGACGGCACGCTTTTCTACGGTTTGATGGGTCTCCGCACCTCATCACATGTTCTTCATGTTAATCTGGGAAGAAGGGGTTTCTTGGCCGAACTGGAATTAAGAAATCTCAAGCGAAGAGTTCAGGACATACTTGCTGGCAAGTTCCTTTTGGAGAGGATCAGCAAGATATCGGCTTCAATTGGCAGAGACTTAGTCGGAGAGGCCGTCAACGAGGTCGTCTTCACAGCCGAAACTTTCAAGGGAGTACTGGAGGTAGGTATTGAGATAGGCGGATTTGGATCCGTTAATATGTTGGGGAGTGGCGTTCTGATCGCTAGCCCATTGGGTTCAACGGCGTTCTCGATGAGTGCCGGGGGACCGGCCTTAGATAATCGAGTAAAGGCCTTTGTGATTACGCCAGTCCTCGCAAAGCGGCCTTGGATACCCATAGTCGTATCCGATGATAGAATCATTGGGATAAGGAAAACGGGGGGGAAGGAGCGAGCATCGTTGATATTAGATGGATTGGTTGAACGCGAATTGGCTGAAGGAGCTCAGGTGACCGTTAGGAAGAGTAACAATTTCGCCAATCTCATTCGCTTTGGTTCCTCTTATCTTATCAGAAGGGTTGAAAGGGCATTGAAAGAGTGAGCCCGCTGATGGGCGTCTACGTTTTGGACACCAACGCGCTTCTCAGGGGACTTACACTGGGCTTTGCCGGGGAGGCCTATACGACCCCTTCCGTGGCGAGGGAACTGAAGAATCGAGTGGCTAGAACGAGATTAGGTGCCTACGTCTTGTCACGGAGGCTTCACATAATACGGCCCCCTAAGAGAGCAGTGTCAAAGGCACTCGGTCAAGCCAAAGAGATAGGAGAAGGACGCGTGCTCTCCAGAACGGATCTTGAGGTGGCGGCATTGGCTTTGGCCCTCCAATCCAAGAGGAGAGAGCCGATAGTGTTGACAGACGATTACTCTTTGCAGAACCTACTGAGCAAGATGAAGATCGGTTTCATGAGAGTAGGCTTGAGGGGCATAAAAAGAAGGTTCGAGTATGTTCTCGTTTGCAGGGCCTGTAAGAGAATCTACAAATCAGAGCGAATGAATTGCCCCGTCTGCGGGGCAGTCCTTTTGCGGAAGGCGATAAGGAAGGAGGCGCTAAGCTGATTCTCCAAGGAATTTGCTCAGGGATTCGCTCCTTCGCTTCGACTCGACCTTCGTGCCTGGTAGGTCCTCTTTCTTTTCTGTGCGGCTTGGCAGATGCTTAAGTTCTTGCCCAAGCGATTTCAGGGCCTCCAAGTAGTATGGATCCAGTTCGTATTTGCTCGTGAGCAATTCGATCATATTGAAGTATTTCACTACGTTTGACACGAATACGTTTGGCTGGACCACATAACCGCATCTCCTGCAATGGCCTGACAGTGGCGGTCTCCTATACCTTTCACCGCATTTCGTACATCTGAAACCCGACGAATAGAGTGCCTTCACGTTGCCAGAGAAATCACGGATCAAGTGGGTATCGAGTATGTTTTGAAGGATCTTTTTCTTGTTCAAAGAAGAGAGGCGATCGAGCAGATTCAATTGCGCTAGAAACTTCTCCGATGCGGTCTTTATCGTCCTATATTTCGAAATCAAGGGACCCGCTGTCACGTCCTGCGTTGCATGGGTGCAAGCAAGAACAGCTGGTGCTTCTGGCCCTACTAGGTTCACAATGTCGCGTAGTTCCGAGGGCGAACTCCTCTGCTCTGAAATCGTGTAGAAGGCTAACGGCAGGGATGCTGAGTTCTCCATATTGTAGATCTGATCGTCGATTTCCCTAGGATTGATTATCGGAAAAACAACAAGGGGCGAATCCATCTTCCCGCCAGGTCTACTTGGGGTATACCTCTTGCTGAAATTCATGAAGACATCCAGGGCGAGAGTGAAGGAATCGGCGTCGCCGTCACAATCTCTTCTTTTCGCTTGGTGATAATATGGATGTGCATAGAGGACCTCTGCGCCTGTGAACCCGATTATCCTACCGACTATTCCACCTACCGTATGAGGAGAGATGGAGATTATGTGCTTGCCAATCAGATCCCCCTCATTTGACGCGCGGTAGCAGGGTTCCAGCCCGTGCGTTTGTAGCGACCGATCTAGGAATTTAGACAATCCGACCAAGAAAGAGATTGCTTTCCTTGGCATTAGAACATCCTGTGGTTTGAGAAAGACAAGTTGATCCTCTGAGGAAAGAGGTTTCCCTTCGACATCTCGGTCATATCCTAATTCCAACAGCCTATGGAGTCCGGTGCCTGTCTCTTTTGGTTTGAACGCTGTCAATGGGGCGTTAGAAGCGTCAAATCTACACGTTCCGTCCCTGTACACGAATAGATTGAAGGCGGCTCTCAGTATTCCCTTCTCAAGGGGCTCTGCTATCCTCTCATCGTTCATCAAAGACTTCACTCCCTTTATTCTATTTGGAAGGCTATGCAAGCCGATCGCTTCTTGGGCTCTTCGAATCTCTTGCTGGAGGTTAACGGTCATCTGCCCAAAGGGCCTTCCCTCCGAACCACACTTCTTGCAAGTGAAGTTCTCACATGGCGAACCACATTTTGGACACGTTCTCTGTTCAATTGTGTCCTTCGAACATTCAGGGCATTTTGTGTGAAAGGTCCTTATGTTACACGAGGGACATCTTCTGTTTATGATTTCGACTTTTATTGATCCTTTCCCTTCTGCCTTCCTTAGATCTCTAGAGGGCCCGCCGGCGTTCCCGACAGGAAAAAGCAGATTAACGGGAGGTTTCATCAAGCGCGGTTTCGCTGCCTCAGGACGACCAAATCTTGCCGATATCGTAGAGCCTATTGTTTCCTTCAGTGGTATGTTCAGGGCCCGAGCTATGTACGATAGGCCACTCTCCTTTGATTGGGGAAGCACAAGCGAGGCAGTCGTGCATAGTAGGTGAATCAACGGGACAGACGAATCAATCACCGTGGTCGTCCCTCCATCAGTCCTGTGAAGCATGACTGCCTTGTTTAGGATCTCATCTATCGAACTATCGCTGTGGAATACTATTCCGTTATCCATGAATTGTGCCTTCTGCTTGAGGAACTTGCACAGCTCGAGGACTTCGTCCCCGGTGCAGCGTTCCCAGAAATTCACATAGCGGGGATGGAGCGGTATACCGAACCTAGTTGCTATCTTGAGTGCCTCCTTGAAGTCGGGATAGGACTTAGGGGGCGCGGACAAGAAGAGGGCGAGTCTTTCCTCGTCCGTTTCGAGAAGTTGAGCAGCTGACTTTATACCATCGGGGAGTTCAGAGGCTTTCTGCGCAAGGCTCGCCGCCCACCACTCGCCTGTAAAGGCGGAGACATCTAGCCTCTTGTTGTTTTCTATATAGTCCCCAACGGAGATCAGGATATCTCCGAGAAACAGCACCTCCTTTATTTGTGGATCGATTTCGGCCCAGTCTACTGCCCCCTCTAGCTTAACCACTGAACCGTCCTTCAACTTCACCACTGGGGGCTCGATTGAATCAACTGGAACAACAACGCTGGACTTTCCAGGCCTATCGATCCTTAATTGAGAACCAACTGCTACGAATGAATCCACTACGCCCATTGTGTTAGGATGCACGCCTATGGCTGCTAGGCCGGTGTTCCTGGCACGTCCATAACGGATCCTGAACCCACCAAATGAATTCACCGAGGATAAGACTGGTCGGCCAATCAAAACCTCGTTCATGTGAGAGGATTCGGTTCTCGTGGCTTTTACCTCGCTCAACCAGTCCCAACCCGACAGATTCAGTTCCCTCACGAACTTCAGGACCTTCTCTGCCCTTCCTATGAAACCGTCTATGAGTACCCTGAGGGCACCCCCGCGAATGAAGTTCGTCTCTATCCTGGGAAGGTTCTTGTGCGTAAGGACCTCAAACGGATCTGTCCCAACTCCGGTGACCTCTATTGGCATCCTCTGGAGGACGAAAAGGAGTTGCTCTTCCGAGGTCCTATATTGGAATCTGCTGACCTTCCTCTCACATATCTTGTATTCTTCTATGAACCTTGCAATTTCCTCAGGAGACGGTATGTAGTTTGAGAGGTGAAGAGCCGAGCGAACGAAGTCGCCTATCAGGATAGAGAGGGCCTGTTCCGTTCCGCCGGCAGACCTCATAGGCCCAGCGAAATATATAGCAAGATAATTTGACCTGTCCGGATTTTGTTTTAGCCTTGCGCTTGTTATTCCCTCCAACGGGGCAGCGGTTGATCCAGGAGGAGTGATACAACCCAGCCCGGCCCGTATTGCCAGAAGGGCTCTTGCCTCGTCTTCGAAGGACCCGAATCTGCCATATATTACATCCTCGGCTATCTTGAACGGGACTTGGCTTCTGGGCAGTTGTTTGCACAGCTCCTCGAATCTGTTCGCTAGCCCTTCGAGGCCCAGCAGATATTCCAGCGTTTCTCCATGAGAGAATACTATTTTCGATTCCACCATGGGAATTGGATCTTCTGATTTCTCCTTGGCCTTGGAAGCCAGATCATACAGGGTATTGATTTCTCCAAGTAGATCCTGTTCGTACTTATCAGAGGGATGGGGCTGGTTCCTGTTCGCTACCATTTATGAACTCCTCAGGCTTTAGCCCGCCTTCTTTCTACTCCCTCTTTACACCCAGCGAGTATCTCCTTTATCTTGGCTCTCATCTCTGCCTCTCCTTCTAGGACATTCCCGGTAACTATGGCGTCTGCGCCTGCCTCTACTAAAGATTCTGCGATCTTTCCGTTAGTTATTCCACCCCCGACCATTATCGTAGACTTCACAAACCTGCGAGAATATGCTATGAACTCTGGGGGTATGTGCGTTGGTGCACCAGAGCCTCCCTCGAAATAGACGAATCTCATTCCCAGGGCTTCCGCAGCCATTGCATAGGCTGCACCGATTTCCTGTCGTTCATAGGGAATCGGCCTTGCACGACCCACATAGCCCACGGTCCCTCCGTAACCCACGATTATATACGCAAGAGGAATCGGCTCTAGGTGAAACTTCTTAATGCCGGGTATTCCCAGCATCTGCGCGCCGATTATATAATACGGATCGTCAGAGTTAAGAAGACTCATAAACCAAATGGCGTCTGCACCGCGCGCAACGGAAGCCGTATTGCTCGGGAATATCAAAACAGGCAGTTTGCCATTCCTCTTTACTTCGGATATGACGGCCTCGTAATCGGAAGCCATCTGTGCTGTGGTGCCACCAATCATTATAGCAGTAGCCCCTTCCTCGGAAGCAACTCGAGACAGAGTCGAAACGTCCCCCGGTTTTTCCGGATCAATCAAGATAAAGTAACAGACCCCTTCAGACAGAAGCTTGTCTTGTAAGTACTTCTCCGTTTTGCCGATGCTGATACCGGTTTGAGGCGTTGCCATCCTAACTCGTCGTCCCCACGCTTTGCGTCTGCTTGAAGAAGTCATCGACAAACATGTTATATGCATCAACGGCCTTCATTATCGACTTTACCTCGTACGTCCCCGAGAGACCACAGCTTCCGCACTTTACGAACGATTTGTTGGCCTCTTTGTCCGGTTGAACCGAAACCGATGTAGATCCGCATTTGGGGCAGTTGAAGATGGTTGGAATCTTCTTCCTGACGATTTTGATTTCCTTTCGCCGCTTCCTTCCCATTTGGTGGGACATAGTCCCTTTGTTTAAAAAAGCTTTCAGCCCCTAGGCATCTTGGCAATAATCAGTTCTAACTAAGTGAAATCGTCCAATTCCAGTCCGCCCAATTTAGTTGCTGGATAGCTTCTTTGAGAGATGTGCAATCGGTCTCGTTGAGGAGTAATCGCTATCTAAACCGAATACAACGGAGGTACGGCAACCGATTCTTGGTCCTCCCACTACTCAAAGACATGCGATCCCGCTCATTAAGTGATTAGCGCTCTCTTGAACTGCGAGGCCCACATCTATTATTGTTCCTCGATGGCTCTTGCCACCAGATTCATCGCCGTGAGAGGGGTGAAGGGCTGTTGAGTTGCTAGGCTTCCGTATGCTGCGAGCGTTTCCCAACCAGCCTCCTGTAATAGAGAGGCTAGCTCGCTTGCACTGTAAATATATATGTCGAAACCTATCCTGTCGATGAACTTTAAGTCGTCCCCTTCCTTTGCGTAGAACGACCAAACATTCTTCAGTCTTGATGTAAGCGTGTTCCATACCGGGTTCTCGAGTACGACTGTGTCTTCGTATTGTGTGAATAGAGAGGGGCCAAATCTCAGATTCGCATAGTCCCTGTGGGATGCTTCGGCGATGAAAAGGAGGCCTCCCTCCCTTGTTAGTCGCCTTGCCTGCCTGAATATGCTCAAATCGTCGTTTCTACCGAAGAATCCGATTGAGGTCCAAGCATTCACTACGGCATCGAAATATCCGGCTTCAGGAAGGAGTTCGAGGAGTTTTCTGGCGTCTCCCTGTACGAATTTTACGCTCTCAGAGACTCCGAGAGCCTTCGCTCTGGATATGGCGTCGTCTATGAAAATTGGTGAGACATCTACGCCAACAGCCGAGAACCCCTTTCTTGCGAATGTTACCGAGACCCGTCCGTTCCCGCAGAACAGATCGAGGATCCTTCCCTTTTCAATCCCGTAATCCTTCAGTATCTTCACCATCCCATCTACCAGGAGCTCGGTTCTTGCCCATCTCGGATTCATTATCTTAAGAAACAGGTCCGCCCGGTCAACAAACATTTTCTTGGCCCAGTCTTCCATTGTCCATGTAATTAGGACGCCTCGAGTTAAAAAGTCATATGTTTGCTTCTTCCTACGGCGATTAACTTTTTAGCGTGCCGTAGGAAAACATTATTGACATGCCCAAGGAAAGTAAAAGACAGGATGATCTTGGAACCGTTGAGGAGTTCTTGATAAGCAGGTCGAACCTAACAGATGCGCAAGTCGCCGTCGCGAGGTCCTTCACGGAACGCAAGTACCTCGTGTCAAAGGAAGGCAGGACAAGAAAATATCGGATAAGAGAGGGCTCAAGAGCCGTGAGCAAAGGGACCTTCTTCAGGGTCCTGGGTCAAGCTAAGGCAAACGTGAGAAGAGCGTTGTATACGATCTTGCTGTTGTCGTTCTACGAAATGATAGACGAGAGGGCCATAGACAATCTAATCAGAACCGGTTTCCTCCTCAAAGAGGCAACGCAGAGGGAGTCACATATCGAACGTGATAGATTACGCCAAATTCTGCAAAGCGTCGAAGAGAATATGGCGATCGAGACAAACAATGCCTTTGGAAAGCAATAAACCCCTTTTGAGCGCACGAGTATCAAAAAGATGTGCCTCGGCCCCATAGAAAGAGCGTGTTCATTATGGCACAACCTTGAAACCGGGGGTAGGCCTAGGCTTTGTAACGGTGAAGTTTTCCTAGAAGCCCTCAAAAAAGGCGAAAACGACCATAGATATTGATAGGTTCGCTAGTAACAAGACATACATGTGATCTATTATTCCTGTCAAAAGCAACGGCAAAAACCAAAGGCCCCAGATTAATATTAGAAGAATACCTGCTCTTACAAGATTTATCCTTGATTTACCCTGAGAAACGCCTTGTTTTTTAATACCTTCGTTTTCGGCATATGGAGTGAGTATCACGAGCATAGTTACTATTAGGGGGTACATGATCACAAGCATTAGCCAGTCTACCTTAGGGATAATTCCGAGCGTTTCCAAGAAAAGATAGAGGACATCAATCACAAGGGGAATACTGATAAGGACCAAATTTCTCCGTCTTTTCTCCTTTCCAAGATCTAGCCCCCTCTTTACTAATCGAACCGCCTCCCCTCTGTTGGTCAACGAAGTCAATACGAAGGCGATTGCAACAAGGCCTAACAAGCTTATTAAGAGAAAGACATTATAGAAAGCATAGAATGGCTGAAGAGGCCAATTTAGAACCGGGATATTATCAAAAAAGGGCCACCATTCTCCTTTATGATTCCAATAGATCATCGGGAAGCTCAACAAAGACCAAATCATTGCTAAAGAGAGGATTATCTGAACAAGTAATCCTTTAGTGGTAACCGCTTTCGTTCCAACCTTATTTGGTTCCCTATCCGTTATATTTCCGCCTAGATGTTCGTTTTTCGATATGTTGATTCTCCGCAATAATGTCTTACCTACTACATACGTTGACGCCAAAACAAGAACCACATCGAGACCCATTGTTGCAAAAAGAAGTAAGAGATCGCCCGCTGTCCGGATCACGACCGGATATTCATAATATTCGTTAGATGCACTATCTACAGTTTCTTGCTTAAACAGATCAGAAATCCGATATGTATGGGGGCCTTTAGCTAATTCCTCTTTTAGATTGATTTTAACGACCTCTTGAAACTGGTGGAAGTGATACAGATAGATATCCCCATTCGTCACGTCGAAAATGTTGGAATACACGGTATTAACATACGGCCCTTCAAAATGAACTGCATCTAAAATAGATGCAATGGATTCTATCGACATGTTATCATTTGTAACAATATTATTCAGTTTTTGCTCCGCAACGCTATATCTTCTAATCGCGTTTGATCCTGGATTGCCGCGTGAAGGGTCATCCACATAAAAATTGGTTGCTAGTTGGAACCTTCCGTCATTGCGAAAGAAACTGAATTCTCCATCTTCCCCGATGTGAAATACTACTGATTCCCCTGATTTATCTACGTAGAACGATTGGACGCTTCCCTCTTGTTGATAGACGTTATGCGTTCTTTTATACTCAATAACTTCGCTAATTGTTTCGCAACTGAATATCTCTGGAACCAAATAACGAGGCCTCTCATTATGAAGATTTGGTTCCGTATAAGGAACAGAGGTCGAGTCAAAAGCTAAACCCTTTTCATTCATGCCTCCCTGATACCAGCTATATCCAGTTCCATTCGCATAACCCA
>CAYOYV010000015.1:0-42442 GCA_964408285.1 uncultured Nitrososphaerota archaeon
ATCGCGCGGTGAATACGTCCCTGCTCCTTGCACACACCGCCCGTCGCTCCATCCAAATGAGGTTCGGATGAGGTCCGGTCCGTTGGGGTCGGAACAAGTCCAAACTTCGTGAGGGGGGAGAAGTCGTAACAAGGTGGCCGTACGGGAACGTGCGGCCGGATCACCTCCACATACGAGACACTGCTCGTCGCGGGTTAAATGGGAATTGATGTCCGTTGCCTTCATGAGCCCTTGGATTACTGTAGTCCTTGGGTGAAAGGCGCTATCTCCCGTCTGATGAGATGGGGGAGATGAACGCCGGCATGGTGGATGCGCAATTCTCAAAGTGATCGTGGGGACCACTCGACATGATACGCCACTTGGTGAATGGCTTGGCTTGGGCGCCGAAGAAGGGCGTGGCAAGCTGCGAAAAGCCCCGGGGATGAGCACGCGTCAATTGATCCGGGGATTCCCGAATAGGAGATCCTATCCTCCGCTGAGGAGGACGCACCCCAAAAGGGTGAGGGAACTGACCGGAAGGAAACATCCGAGTAGGTCAAGGAAAAGAAATCAAACGAGATTCCCTTAGTAACGGCGAGTGAAAAGGGAGAAGCCCAAACCGAACGGGATGAGGAAACTCATCTTCGGATGTGGTGTTTGGACTGGGCCGCCTCCCTGCTTGACGACCCGAAGAGGTTTGGAATAACCTGCCCCAGAGGGTGATAGCCCCGTAGGGGAAGTCGGGCGAGAGTTGGGCTCAGCACCAGAGTACCCTGCCTCGGATATGGCCGGGGAATATGGGAGGTATCTCCTTCCAAGGCTAAATACGTCCCAAGACCGATAGCGCACCAGTACGGTGACGGAAAGCTGAAAAGTATCCCGGAAGGGAGGTGAAAAGCGCCTGAAACCAAGTGGTTAAAGACGTGCGCGGTCCCAAAGGGCTAATCCCTCCAGAAGGCAACGATGGAGGGTACCAGGATCGCGCGATCCGTCTAGAAACACGGGCCGGGGAGTCCATGGCCATGGCAAGCTTAAGGAGAATTCTCTGAAAGCTGAGGGAAACCGATTGTCCGCAACCACCTTTGGTGGCGAGGGACAGGATGCGCTCGTCTCTAGTCATGGCTATGGGACTAGAAACCGGACGATCTAGCCCTGGGCAAGGCGAAGTCAGGCGAAAGCCTGATGGAGGTCTGAAGGGGTGCTAACGTGCAATTTGTTCCTCTGACCTGGGGCTAGGGGACAAAAACCAATCTAGTCCGGTGATAGCTAGTTCCCCCCGAAGTGGGCCGCAACCCAGCGCGTCCGGAGGTTGCAGGTGGGGTAGAGCACCGATTGATGAGCAAGGGCCCGAAAGGGCCCACTTGTCTTTCGAACTCCGAATACATCTGCGCTTTAGATGGACGTATACGGGTTCTTCGGGGTAAGCTCGAAGACCGAGAGGGGGACAACCCAGACCAAGGTTAAGGCCCCTAAGTATTGGCTAAGTGTCAAACAAAAAGGCGTCATCTTTCTCAGACAGCGGGGGGGTAGGCTTAGAAGCAGCCATCCCTCAAAAAGTGCGTAACAGCTTACCCGCCGAGAAAGGTGGCCCTGAAAATGGACGGGGCTCAAGTCAATCGCCGATACCTTGGGAGTGTGATTTCTATCACACTCGGTAGGGGGGCGTCCTGGTCGGGCCGAAGTCGGGTTGTGAAATCCGGTGGACCGACCTGGAGTGCAGATCCCGGTGGTAGTAACAGCTAAGTCGGGTGGGAATCCCGACCGCCGAAAGGACTAGGGTTCCCCGGCGATGCGTCGTCAGCCGGGGGTAAGTCGATCCTAATCTACAACCTTAACACGGTTGGGAGAAGCGGGAAAGCCGGTTAATATTCCGGCACTAAGTGGGTACGTGCGGCAACGCTAGGCCTCTTCATCGACGGTTCGAGGTAGGTCAAGCGAGGTTGTCGCCTCGTCTAACCATTCAAACCTGGGGAGTTGCCGTAAGGGCGAGATCCAGGTGAAGATGGGAATGGCATGCCGTTAGGTGTGTTTGTCCGAACCTTGGACACAAGGAAAAGGTGAGGGGGAAGGATCCCACTTAATCGTACCGAGAACTGACACAGGTGTTCCTGGGTGAGAAGCCCAAGGCGTGTCGGGTCACTCCGTGGCGAGGGAACTCGGCAAATTAGCCTCATACCTTCGGTATAAGAGGTGCCTGAGGCTGACTCCTCGTGGGCCAGCTTCAGGTCGCAGTGACAAGGGGGTCCCGACTGTTTACTAAAAACACAGGGAACCGCTAGTCCGAAAGGATGTGCACGGTTCCTGAATCCTGGCCAGTGGCGGTACCTGAAACCTGGGTACAACTGGGCCAAGGGCCGCTAAACGCCGGGAGTAACTCTGACTCTCTTAACGGGACGGTTCGCTGCTCACGAGAAACATTAGAAGTTGAATCGCAGTTATCTCAGGACTTTCGTGATTTCAACTTAGAGAACATCTGAACTCAATTCCAAATCAAAAGGAAAGGTTCTATTCGAGATGTGCCTGTTCTTTTAGATTCTTTGTGTAGAGTTTCGAAGCGGCGACGTTCCGGGAGAAAGGTAGCCAAATGCCTTGTCGGGTAAGTTCCGACGTGCATGAATGGAGCAACGAGGGCCCTACTGTCCCCGCCCGGAGCCCGGTGAACCCACGTAACGTGGACGAACAGTCCACGAACTCCCAACGGGAAAAGAAGTCCCTAGGAGCTTTACTGCAGCCTGTCGTTGAGTCGCGGTTATTGATGCATAGTGTAAGTGGGAGCCATTACCAGCTTCCTCTCTCGGGGGGAAGTGAGGCGACAATGAAACACCACTCATCGACGACCTCGATCCTAACTCAGGGAAACCTGAGGACATCGATTGGTGGGCAGTTTGGCTGGGGCGGTCCCCCCTTGAAAAGGTATCGAGGGGGCCCAAAGGTCGGCTCAGGTGGGTCAGAAATCCACCGTAGAGGGCAAGGCCAAAAGCCGGCTTGATCGGGATCTAAACGTCGAAGATCCCGGGGGCGAAAGCCTGGCCTAGCGAACCTCCGTGTCCCTAGAGATAGGGGCCGGAGCTGACAGAAAAGTTACCCCAGGGATAACAGGCTCGTCGCGGGTGAAAGTTCCCATCGACCCCGCGGTTTGGTACCTCGATGTCGGCTCTTCCCATCCTGGCGGTGCATAAGCCGCCAAGGGTAGGGCTGCTCGCCCGTTAAAGGGGAACGTGAGCTGGGTTTAGACCGTCGCGAGACAGGTCGGACTTTATCTGTTGGGAGTGCTGGTCGCCTGAGGGGAAGATATCCATAGTACGAGAGGAACTGGGTGTCGCGGCCGCCAGTTCATCGGTTGTCCGGCAGGGCATTGCCGAGCAGCCGCGCCGTCGTGGATAAGAGCTGAAAGCATCTAAGCTCGAAGCCACTCCCGAAAATAGGCGGCCATTCCGAGACCCCCAACGCTCCCAAAGAGCGTCGGTCTCGGACGAGGGCTGGGGTAAAAGACTCCGTTGATAGAGCGGGGGTGTAAGCGTTTAGGCTTCGGCCGAGACGCTCAGCCCGCCGTCACTAATCGCTCGAGGTGTTGAGTTGTCTCTGCGTTCACCTAGAGAGCGTCAGAATCTACCATGTTGGCACTTGTTCGCCTTCTTGATTAAGGATATATTTCACTTCAATCCAACTAATCTACCCGGGATGAGTTGGTGGGCGGATGTCGGGCTCATGGGAGCCTGAGGAAACTTCCTTCTCTGCGCGGGTCTCGAGGCGTCGAAAGACGCAGGGGGAGACCCCTAGCAACGGGACAGAAATTCCCCCCTCCCACCGCGTGTGTATGATGGGAACCCCCGGACAAAGGTGGCAAAGGGGTTGAAAATCTCGCCTCATGAAGAGCAAGGCCAAGTAAGCCAGATGATCGACCCGCTTGATGGCTAGGTAGGCCGCCTAGTCGAATTCCGCCTAAAACAGAAAAGGAGTTACGGCCAAGACATCCCGGGAATCTAGGTCAAAACACGAATGAAGTTGATGGCCCTACTTCTAGACAAGGATGATCCGAAGAAGTGTACGAGTAGAAAGCTTGCTAGGGCAGGGCTGGTATATGTAATTAGGAGCTCGTATCTGATACCAAGGAATTCGATAGTGCTGAACCCAGAGGCGAAGGAAACGCTCTCCGAGAGGGACTTGGGATTGGCCGAAAAGCACGGCTTGGTAGTAATCGATACTTCGTGGAAGACTGGAACTGAAATATTTTTGAAACTGAAGAGAGGTATCCACAGGAAGTTGCCAAGTCTGATCGCTGCAAACCCGACGAATTATGGTAAGCCATACGAATTATCTTCAGCAGAGGCACTTGCTGCTGGGCTATCGATATTCGGGATGAGGGATGAGGCGATTAGGATTCTCTCCGGATTCAAATGGGGAATGGAATTCCTGAGGCTGAACGAGTCACTGACGCGCACGGGCAAAAATGAACTCGTTTACCTTTGAAGATCCTCTATCCTTAGCACCATCGTTTCAGACGGCTTTTTCTCGACCTTTCCTATTCTCTCTCCAACTATGACTCTATACCCTAACGACTCCGCTTTGTCCACGATCCTTTGTGTGATGACACCATCGAATATTATAGCGAATTCCTCTCTGTGTTGGTCCAGAGATTCGAACAACTCTCCGACAGGAATCTCGGCGATCTGTCCGCCATCGTTTGATAGTATAACGGACAAGAGCTTTCCCTTCACGTGATTTGCTCCCTCCTTGAGAGCATTCAGCTGTTTCTCATCTAATTGACCCCTCTTTTGAGCTTCTAAAGTCGTCAGATATTCCTGCACCGGAGTGGCTTTTCCTGCTAGATCTAGTATCTCTGCTGGACTCAATTCCTCCACTTCTTTACCAACAGGAGCTCTCACTATTGAGTCCAATTTTGCACCGGATCTCAATAGTTCCCTCAATATCATCTCTCCAACCCTGTCACCATCCAAGAAAGCCATTACTCGTCTCTTGTTCTTGGTTAGATTCACGAGGGACTGAGGCACGTTCACACCATTTGTTGCCACAGAATTCTTGATTCCGGCAGCTATCAGTATTGAGACGTCTGCCCTGCCTTCGACTATCGTAAGATCTTCAGCAGTTTCGGCCTCCGGACCTGCTGGCAACTGGTCCGGTCCCCAATTTATCGGCTTCGATAGCTCAGTTATCTCGACCACATTCGCTATTGCCTTGGTGTCTTCGGTGCGCCTCAATGCTTTCCATCTTTGCATTATCTCTTGCGCTCTATTCACTATCTCTTTTCTCTTTCTTTCCCTGAAGTCCTCTATTCCAAGTAGCGTGAACTTGGCATTATATGGTCCGACCTTCTCTATGCTCTCCAAGGATGCAGCTAGGAGTGCCGTAGTAGGTTGATCCATGGAAGAAGGCACCGAAACAAACCCGACTGTTCTACCCTCCTGCTCCTTTGCATCTACATCTATCCTTCCTATTCGGGTGCCCTTCTGCAATTTCTTTAGGTCGAGGGTATCATCGAAGAGCCCTTCGGTCTGGCCGAAGACAGCGCCGATGACATCATGCTTTTGCGGGGGCCGTTAGGCCCTGTCCACAACCCCCTCGGCTTCGAATTTGAGCTTAACCAAGTACTTGAAATAAGGACCAACTTGCTCCTCATTCATCTTGTCACATAACACCTCCATAAAACTTGACTATTCGAATCGATAAACAGCTTTTATATAAATCTTAGTCATTTGATTTTTGACGTGAAAGCGAAGAGGATCCGCCCGCGAATTGATTTGGCTCCGGGCTGGAACGAAGCCAGGCTTGAGCTGCTGACGAGGATATTTCGAGATATAAAATCCCTTGGCAGAGACGACCTGATCCTTGTGGAGGGCAAGAACGACCTTAGAAGTCTGAGACGCATTGGAGTGGAGTCCAAGATCATAACCGAGAGCGAACTGAGAAGGGGCAGAAGCATCAGTCCTCCCTCACAGACTAGGAACCAGCGGATAATCCTCCTACCGGACTTTGACAAAAAAGGAAGGCAAAACATGCGTAAGTGGCAGAAAGCCCTACAGCGGACCGCCAAAGTGGACGATTCAGTCTGGAGAAAGCTCCTGCATGTGACCAAAGGGGGAGCAGGGGGTGTCGAAGGGCTCTCAGCACTCGCAGTTAGGTTTGGACTCATAAGAGGAGGAATGTGGCTCGACCCTGACGAACAGGTTTCATAGGGGGCAAAGCCCTTCCTCACCAGACTCTAAAGTCGAGCCGGCGGCGGCTACTTTCCCCGCCCTGGGTACCCTTCCCTCATAGCAGGAGCTTGCAGCTCCGACCTCGGTCAAGTCCGCTTATATGGCGGGATATTCGCCTTCCGCCTTTACTAGAAGTCACAACGTGAATTATTAGCTTTTCGAAGAGAAAGGACACATGGGGCAACTTTCATTAATGTGATTCCGGTCAAATCGCCTGTGCTGTGTGTGGGGTAATGAAGCTTGCCCGAAAAACTGATGCTGACTGAGGAAGCTAGGGGCTACCTCAGGTATGGTCTGCCAGAGAAAAACCTCGCGGAGGCATTGAAAACAGGGCCTCTCACTATTGGAGAGGCCTCCAGGAGGGTGAAAAATCTGGACATAGCACTGCAATGGGGCAAGAAGAGGGGCTGGATAGAAATCAAAGGTGGCAGAATCTCTCTGGTAACTCCTCCTGAAGAGGTGCCGGAGGAGGAGGCACTGAGCAAGATTGCGAGGGGGGAATCAGTTGACGAATCCATGGCAAGGACCCTCGCAGAAAGGAAATTGGTCGTAAAGCAAAGCGATCTTCTCAGGAAGTTGAAGGAGCTTGATGGAAAGGAAGTGACAAACCTCACTCCAGATTTGATAAGAACGGGTTTCTGGAGAAATGTCAGGTTCAGGCCATACAATGTAGAGGTGCCTGGGAAGAAGGTGTATCCAGGAAAAAGACAGCCTTACAACGAATTCCTCTCGAATCTTAGACAGAAATTGGTAGAACTAGGATTCAAGGAAATGTCTGGGACAATTATAGAAACCGAATTCTGGAACTATGATGCCCTATACCAGCCTCAGAATCATCCGGCGAGGGACTGGTTTAACACGTTTTATATAAAAACTACGTTAAAAGGAGAATTACCGAGAGTTGCAGGGGAAGTGAGAAAGGCACATGAGAAGGGAATCGCCGGCAGTTCGGGATGGGGATACAAGTGGGATCCATTAAAGGCTGTCCGTCTAATGCCAAGGGCGCATGGCACTGCCCTTTCAGCAAGGACACTGGCAAAGGGTCCTGAGATGCCTGGAAAGTACTTCGCGATTTCGAGATGCTTCAGGCCGGATGTGATAGATGCTTTCCATGGGGTTGAGTTCAACCAGGTAGAGGGGATAATAGTGGACAATACACTGACGTTCAAAAACCTGCTGGGAATTCTTGAGATGTTCTCGAAGGAAGTTGCTGGAGCTGAACGCATAAGATTCGTTCCGGACTACTATCCGTTTACAGAGCCTTCCGTTGAGATGAACGCTTTACATCCAGAATTGGGCTGGATAGAAATCGGAGGAGCTGGGATATTCAGGGAGGAACTTACCATACCATTACATGTGGACGCTCCAGTTATCGCTTGGGGGCTCGGCGTGGACAGGTTGGCGATGTTCAAACTTGGCATAAATGACATACGCGATCTGTTTTCAAAAGATCTAGATTGGATGAGACAAAAAGGGTTGGTCTAGATGCCATCAATTGAAGTCTCCAGCGAGGATATGCAAAGACTATTGGACTCCAAGCTGACTATAGACGAGTTGAGCGATCTAGTGGCATATGCTAAGTGCACGATAGATGCGGTGAACGGGGATACTCTGAAGCTTGCAGTCAAGGATACCAATAGGCCAGATCTATGGTCTGCAGAGGGAATCGCGAGGGAGATAAGGTTCAGAACAAGAAAGCCAGGGCTTCCAAGATACAGGTTTCGGAATTCAAGCGTAAGAGTCAATGTTGATAGGAGTGTGCACAGGGTTAGGCCCTACACGGTCTGCACTTCGGTGACTGACCTGGAGCTAGATCAGTTCAGTCTATCTCAAATGATACAACTTCAGGAGAAAGTTGCGGTGAGCTTCGGCAAGAATAGGAGGGAGATAGCTATCGGAGTGTATGATCTCGATAAGATAAAAGCCCCGATAAAATACACGACAGTCGACCCGGATGGAATTCAGTTCGTCCCCTTGGATTTCAAGGAAAAGCTCACCCCAAGGGAGATATTGGAAAAACACCCCAAAGGCAGAGAATTCGGCCAACTGCTTGCTGGGGCAGATAGATATCCGATGTTCATCGATTCTGCCGGGGAAGTCCTGTCCATACCTCCGATAATCAACTCAGATTACACCGGGAAAGTGACCGAGGACACGAGGAACGTATTCATCGAATGCAGCGGATTCGCCTTGAGGACGCTTTCCACAGCATTGAATGTCGTGAGCACTGCCCTAGCCGAAAGAGGCGCCGTCATAGAAAAGATCACGGTTCAATATCCAAACACGAGAATCGTGACTCCAGACCTATCTCCTAAGACTGCGTACCTTAAGCTTCAGTATCTCAACCGACTCTCAGGCCTCCAACTCAGCATGCCACAAGCTTGCAGATTGCTCAGAAAATCTGGATATGATGTCTCACACACAGGGCAAAGAATAAGAGTTCTTTATCCTTCATACAGACAGGATATCATGCATGAGAGGGACCTAATCGAGGATCTACTGATCTCCTATGGGTACGACAAGATTCCACCAGTGCGGCCAAAATTGCCGACAGTGGGAAAGGGAAGCGAAATAGAGGATGTCTCGAATCTGTGCTCCCGAATTCTTATTGGATTGGGCTTCCAGGAGACTATGTCTTACATATTGACAAACAAGTCGAATCAGTTCGAGAAGATGAATCTCAAGGAGGGCGATGCAATTGAGCTGGAGAATCCGGCTTCCTCAAATTGGAATGTTTTCAGAAGCTGGCTTCTACCATGTGTCATGGAGTTTCTCTCAAACAACCTTCACGTGGAATATCCCCAAAGGGTGTTCGAAATCGGAGATGTTGTAATATCTGACGAGAGTGTCGAGACGAGGGCAAGGGATCTTAGGAAGATGGTTTGTGCCTTAAGCAACTCCTCGGTGAGCTATGAGGAGATTTCGCCAATCCTTGATGCGCTCTTCAGCGCCCTTGGGATGAAATATGAGTTGACACCAAAGGAGCACCCAAGCTTCATCGAGGGAAGAGCCGCCGCCGTGAGGTCTCTGGGCGAGGAGATAGGTTTCATCGGTGAAATCAATCCACAGGTTCTTGAAAGCTGGAGGATAGAGGCTCCAGTTGCAGCATTTGAGCTGGATGTGAACCAAATGCTCAAAAGCCTTCTGACCCTTGGCAAGATCTGACGTGCTAAGCGAGGGAAGCTATGAATCAGATATCTCCTTCCTGAGCATTCTTCCCTCAGTATCGATTTCGCTAGCTCTTATCCTTGAAGAAGATATGAATCCGCCGCCCTCTGCAATCGCCAATGGGATTACGATTATCTCGACCGGTGGCAAGCCAGAAATCCTCCTCTGATCGTTTATCTTGAATCCATTCCCCATTGTATTCACGGTGACGAATAGAGCTTCAATCTCTGGATCGCCTCCAGCAGGCCCGAGGAAGTCATCTATCTTGACTAGTTGTATTCTATCTGACGCCCCTAGCGATTCAACAAATGATAAAACGTCATTCGCTCTGCTTTCGAACGGCATGCATCCATGTGATTTGGTCCTTTTCACGAATTCGTCACTCGTAAGCCCTATGACTAACCGGTCACACATCCCTAAGGCCATTTCTATCAATCTTTTATGGCCGGTATGGAGCCTGTCAAATGTGCCCCCAAGCGCTCCTTTGGGATATTTCTTCACGAACCCCTCTTTCAAACTTAAATCCATCATTTGAATCGCGCTTCATGCTAGGATAGCAATTGACTACTAAAAGGCTTACGTCAGAGGAACTGGATCACTACATGCAGGCAGGAAGAATAGCGCAAAGGATTCGGGAGGAGTTCAAGGGGAGGATCAAAGATGGCAAGAAGATCTTGGAATATTGTGAGGAGCTTGAAACGAGCGTTCTATCATCTGGGGCCTCCTTGGCATTTCCATGTAATATCGGGATTAATCAAGTGGCCGCCCACTTCACCCCTGATTTCTCCGATGAAATGGCATTCGGACCAATGGATCTGGTCAAAGTGGACTACGGGCTACATATAGATGGCTGTATAGCTGACGCTGCTTTCACCGTACCTCTGTCGACCGCAGATTCGAAATTGGTGGGGACGGCCGATCTGGCTCTAAGGGAAGTGGTGAGTGCCCTAAGGGCAGGAGACAAGATTTCAAAAGTAGGAGGAATCGTTGGACCGATTGCAGGACGTAACTCCTTCAAGATAATAGAAAACCTGCAGGGACACGGAATAGATAGGTATAGGCTCCATTCCGGTATTTCAATCCCCAATGTGCCGAATTATGACATGAGGAGATTACAGGAGAACAGCATAGTGGCGATAGAGCCATTCCTAACATATGGCTTCGGAGCTGGTCGCGTTGATGAAACATCGACGGTCAATATCCTTCAACTGCCGGCCGACTCGAAAGCAGTGCCAAGAGAGCTTTCAAGGGCTTTCGATTATCTTCCATTCTGTAATCGTTGGCTGAGGAGGCTATCATTATCAATTCCCCCGAGCATTGAAGGCAGGACGCACAGATACCCCGTGTTGGCTGAGGCAAATGGAGCGCCTGTGGCACAGGCGGAAACTACCTTGAT
This sequence comes from uncultured Nitrososphaerota archaeon, assembly GCA_964408285.1. Taxonomy (GTDB): domain Archaea; phylum Thermoproteota; class EX4484-205; order EX4484-205; family JAAOZO01; genus CAYOYV01. The sequence continues at coordinate 10,759 of CAYOYV010000015.1, forward strand.
CCTGTTGGAGGATAGGACGATTGATCTTATCCCTTAGGAGGGCTCTGAAGGAATATCGCCTTTATGACTATGGAATCCTGTGTATTGCACTTTGGACAGGGACCGCTCTTCTCGTACATGTAATCTCCTTCCTTGAATGGTCTAACGTTCGAGTAATCGCACTTAGTACACGACTCTGAAGTCAGAACTCTTGGGGCGCTCGGAGGCTTACCGAGGGAAGAGAACCGAAGCTGCACCTTTCTAATGTTGTATCCTACAAAGCCTATACCAGCGATTCCTGCGACCATCTCCATGATGGATCTAAGAGTATCCGCCTGATAGGCCATCAGACCATCGAAGATCAACATTATTGATAACATTAGGAGGGAGCCAAGCAGAAATAGCAAAAGAGAGACGTTTATGCTATATCTTTGAGTGTCTTCGCTCATTTGGATCACTTCACACCAACTGTATTGCCCACGCCGACAACTAGGGCGTTACCTCCGACTGGGACCTTTTCAGAGATTATCTGTTTCACCCTCTCAGTAGCCTTCTCGGCGCTCTTGAACAGGGTTTCTGTAAGTGGAGTGATGCACTCCTTGTAGGACATCTCTATGAAAACGGCATACATGGTTACCTGTTTCTTCGATACAATTTCTTCTATCTTGTATCTCTCAGTTCCTATTCCGCCAATTGCCGCACCGGTGGCTTCTATCATTGTTCCACTTTTTTCTCCTTCCAGCTTGACCAACGCATCAATCGTCACGACCAAGTCGAAATTCTTCTGGTTCATCACTGCCTGAACAGCGTCTCCAGGATAGCCAACTGTTCCGCCAGGGCCTTCGCACTTCAATATCGTGACTTTTCTCGATTGAATCTCCTTTTCTACACACACCATATCTTGAGCTATATTGTAAGCCTCGTCGGGGTAGATGAGTTGGGCCGCAACAAGTTCTCCAATTCCATCTCCTATTGGATGGCCATATGCGAACGCATATAGGCCCCCCATTCGAGCGTCGGCCTGCATCAGTACATCGGGCAATATGGCCTGCAGCTGAAAGATGAGTATAGGGTTTCCGGTCTTCTTGCCTAGAATATGGTAGTGTTTTATCATCTTGTACCAAAAATTGAGCTCTGAGGAGATTTCAAGTACCATGGCGAGATTACGCCTGTTTTGTACCGGTGCTGTCGCAACTGCGGCCTCGACCTCAGATCTCATCCTGTTGTCTGTTATCTTCACTAGGTGATCCCATTTCTGCACTATGCCAGCAGGATCCAATGAGACGGGATCTAAGGTGAAGTAATCCATCATTCTCTCTATGAACGGAGTTGGATCTGTTTGAGGGTTGTATTTCTTGAATCTCTCCAGCGTTATCTTTTTCGCCTCTTCCTTCATCAATAGCAACCTGCCCAAGGCGAACTCTATTTCCCGCATTATGACATAGCTCTGTATTCTCTGTCCCCATACGATGTATACGAAGAACAATACCACCATCAATATGTTCAGCAACGTGCTGATGTCAAACTGAGAGACTGGAATTGGGAAACCAGACTGTGGAAACATCCTTGGCAATTCTCGGACGCTTATTAGGCTGATATAAGCGTTATTGAATGAAGACTGGGCGCCGGCTTCCTGGGCTTCGCGTGACCTCGCGGATCGCACTACAACCCAGAACGGAACTGCTTTTTACTTCCGTGTTCGGAATGGCTCCGCGGCGTTAGCCTGTACGGGTAGTTCCACAGTCCTATGGCCGGCCACCCAAAATGTGTTCACAATTGGGCTATTAAGAATTTCCTAAGGAGTTTCTTCTCTTGAGACGAAGACCCGGGAACCGCAATAGGGACATATTGGGACCCTCTTGGAGACAATCTCACCACAGACTGAACACATCTGCCTTTGGGAGTAGAGTGTTACTCCACCCATTCTTCCTTGAATGATGTCCTCTGGCTTTATGATGCCCAGTTCGCTGTCGTCAATATCAAATGCCATTAGGCTGGAACCTGTTAGCACTGCCTGAAATTCTGCTTCCCTCTCCATCCATGTCTTCAAATCACTCATGTTCGGGGGCAGAATCTGTGCCTTTGGAGGGTACAGGCCATCCCAAGAAAGACCGGAACGCATGATGATCTTCTCATCTGATTCCCTCTGGACCGTGGCTCTGACGCTATTCACTACCTTTTCTATCAGCCCCAGAGTGCCCTTTGAATATGGATCGGGATCCCCCGAGAGGCTCATCGCCATAGCGTGTATCCCATCGAATTGTATCGATGCTATCAATTGCTTATCTCGCATGTATCTACGCCCATCGTGAATGGACGAGAGAATAGGTAGAACCCGGTTGTTGATTCTTTTCACAAGGTAATCATTTCTGATTTGGAAGGCTTCCTTAGCTCTCGATATCAATCCTTTGAGTTTGTCGAAGAATATCGACTCCTTCTTCTTGGAGTCAGCCAGTATTATGGGGAGATCAACCCTTACCGATCCTAGAACCGTTAGTCCATGGTAATCCATGATTTCAGTTGCCAAGTCGCCTACAAGTATCCGCTCGTAGGACACCAGATCGGCCCTGTCCTTCAATATTGTGACGGTGGCTCCGAAGGCGGATGTGGAAAGCGCCGCCCTTGTAATTCGTCTAAGTTCTTCGTTATCCATCTTATCTGCGATTATCGAAATCCTGAGGTTATCTAGGGGTGATATCCTTCCACGTTCAGAGAACGCCTCCAACATCTTTTCTATTCCTTCCACATTCCTCTCACTGCCCTTCATGGAAATGCTCAACTTGCTTCCCAATGCCAGCGAAAACCTGACCTTGCTCGCTAACTCTTCGGGTTTCTGCGTCTCTGTCGTGAGCAACAAAGTCTGACCACTGCATATTTCCTTAGAGAGCGCCATTACAAAATAGTCCAAGCTTGCGGGGATGGGAATGCCATCCTCCATCTTTAGTCTAATAGGGGAGCTGGGAAGCAGATTGTACCATTTGAGGTCCACCTCGGGAATGTGAATGATCTGTTCCGGGCGGAGGGCCCACTCTGGAAGATGATTAAGTTGCATCTGACCGGATAGATGAATGTCCGCAAGGCTCTTTGGGAGCATTTCAAGTAGAACATATTGCAGAAATACCTCCTTTGCAGCTTTTGAGAGGGGGAACCCTTCATTGTATTGGCTTATGATATTTCCTACATCATAGACTGGCATACCTAATCTGGTCAACTTGTGCCTCGCCTTCTCATATCCTCGTTCCATTAACACAGCGATTGTGAGCTCCCTTATCAGGGGGGCAGTGAGATATTTCACCTTCAATCTCACTATTCTGTCTTGGACTTCGAGCGCTATCTCGTTTGCTTCATCGTCTTCCATTTTTGCCTCCTTTTCGAGAGAACTCACGATTCTCATTCTGTCAAATGGCTCTATCTTCAACTTTGAAGTTCTAACCTTCGGCAGTCTCTCTTCCTCTATTATTTCGCCCTTAATTTCGTGTACGTGTCTGAGAAGGCTGTCACCCAATTTTGTCAACTGATATTTCTTTTCCGCTTGGTTCAATGTAATCAACTCTGCTCTCATCAATTTCTTAATGTGGAAGGAGAATTTCCCTGCATCGGTCTTTTGATCAAGACCCAGTTTTCGCATTAAGTCGTTGTACCTTAATCCTCCGTCTTCCAAAAGCTCCAGGACCTTCAATCTTATGGAGGAGCTCACTGCTTGGAGTATCAGAACGGAATCTTCCTCTCCCTCCTCTTCCATTTGCGAAATGCACCTAGAGGAGCATTATTACCTTTTTTCCTCTCGGCCAAATGAAGCCTGAGTGACTGTCCATTGAGCCGACGATAATCGCCATCGAGGACTAGGTTCACGACGAGTGGCCATTGGATCAGATCTCGTGGATTTCCCAAGCGCTAGAAGTGTTGGGAATTAGGAGATTCCTGCCCTTGCCAAAAGTATGTTAGACGTGAGCCCAAAATGCCCGTCTACCAAGAAAATGATGGGGAAGCTGAAGCAATCGCATGAGTGTTGCACCCCAACGAACCAAGATAACGCTTTTCTAATGCTTTATTATTTCGAAGTCGCCCTATGGGGGTGTCGGCTAGGCACTCGTTGAGTGGGCCAACTTGGTCTAGGCTTCATGGCTCGACCGAAAAAGGGGCTAGGGAGCGCTTGGCCAAGATCCCATGAGACTCCAGTTCGAAACCAAGAAGGCGAAAATCTGGGCACCCCCATTACATTCAATAACGTTTTTATCGCCTAGGGATTGGACTCAACGGTAAAAACATTGTATGACGCTCTAATCATAGGAGCTGGGCCAGCGGGCATCTTTGCTGGCATACGATTTCTTGAAGCGATTGAAAACGGTGCTGATCTATCAGTTCTGATCTTGGACAGAGGCCCTGATGTACCGGGGAGATATTGTCCGGCTCGGGAAACATCTAGCATATGCACGAAGTGCTCCAACTGCGCTCTCCAAACCGGATGGGGTGGCGCAGGGACTTTCAGCGACGGGAAAATCACGCTGACTCCTAGCGTGGGAGGGTGGCTATCTGAGTTCCTTGGGAGTAACAAGGTTGTGGATCTTCTGAGCGATGTAGATCGATACTTCCTGAGATTCGGGGCTCCGGATAAGCTATACGGGGTAGACGATGAACAGTTCCACATCTGGTCAAGGAGAGCAGCCCTTGCAGACTTGAAACTGGAAAGAAACGTACTAAGACACTTGGGAACGGATCTTTGTAAGGACATACTAACGGAGATGAAAAGATATCTGTCAAAACATATCGAGATCCGTCTCGGTGAACGGGTACAAAGCATCAATGCGGAGAATAGCAAGGTCAGGGGGATTTCGCTCTCAAGTGGAGAATCGATAGCTTCGAGGACAATCTTGGCTGCCCCCGGCAGGTATGGCGCCACTTGGCTTTCTTCAGAGGCCAGTAGACTTGGTTTAGGTTTGGAGACAAATCCGGTTGATCTGGGGATACGCGCCGAACTGCCATCTGAAATATTGGCTCCTCTCACCGACGAGTTATACGAGCCAAAATTGAAATATGTCTCGAAGACGTTCGATGATACAGCAAGAACATTCTGCGTGAATCCTTGCGGTCAAGTCATAACTGAATATTATGATGACGTAGTTACTGTGAACGGACACAGCCTAAGGAATGGCTCGTCTCCGAGCACAAACTTCGCCATTCTCGTCAGTAGTTTCTTCACTGAACCCTTTAAGGACCCGATATCGTACGGAAAATACATAGCGAGGCTTGCGAATATAATCTCAGATGGAATAATAGTACAGAGGCTCTGGGATCTCCTACAGGGGCAAAGGTCCACCAGCCAAAGAATAGGTAGAAGCATTACGGTCCCAACCTTGAAGGGGGCGACGCCGGGCGACATCAGTTTCGTGATGCCTCACAGGATAATGACCGACATAGTCGAGATGTTAAAGGCCTTGGATAAGATGGTGCCCGGGGTAATGTCACAGAACACCCTACTATATGGAGTGGAGGCGAAATTCTATTCGTTGAGAGTTCAGACCGATCACGGTCTTCAGACATCGGTAAAGGATCTATTTGTGGCTGGTGATGGTGCGGGCATAACAAGGGGTCTCAGCCAAGCTGCCGCTTCAGGACTATCGGCCGCGGACAGCATGCTACGTTCAATGGGTCTTAATAAGACCCCTTAGCTTGCCAACATAGACTCCTTCCATCGTTTCTACGTCCATCTCCTCCATTTCGATATATTTCTTGGACAACAAAGGTCCTCTGAGTTCTGGGCCAGTTCTCTCGTTAACCAGCAGCTGTCCTATGTAGTTGTTAAAAGAGGGCATGACTATGAGCGTTGGGCTCCATGGCAACTTCATTTTGCCAGATAGCCAAACCTGAAAAACATAGCCATAGCCCTTGGAATCTCTTAACCTAACTGAAGGATGGACATGCCCTATGATGACCTGTTTCTTGTTTTTAGCCTCGGGATGAAGATTGGCTGATCCGTGTGCAACCCAAGACTGTCCAAAATCGAACCCAGAGGTCTCATGCATCACTATACGTCTCGATGTGAACGCCTCTAACCCTCCATCGTGGTTTCCAGGCACGACATGAATGTCTTCGACTTTGCTTTCCATCGCTGACAGAAATCTCGGGACAGCAAATACCTCGGGTCCCTTGGGCACCGCTATATGATGCTTTATGTCTCCGAGTATGACCAACCTCTTCGCTCCACTCTCTTGTAGGATTCCGGTCAGTCTCGCAATCAGTTCGTCTGTCTTCATCGGTATGTTGATTCCCCTGTTGGCAAGTTCCTGTTCAAAACCAAGGTGAACATCCGCTACGGCTAGGGTCTCTTCATCCAGCATAATGGCGGGATGGCCCAAAACCTTAATTGGATAATCCATTCTGACAGTCTGTTGGCCATCGAGGAGAATATTAAGAGATTCGGGGAGATCTGCGACAGGATAAGAAAGCGAGGCTTTGTGGTAAGTGAGGACTTGGACGAGGTCAAACACCTATTCGGAGACAAAGCTGCGAAGGCATTAGAACTCGTCTCATCAGCTAGAGTGAAGAAGTACAGGTTTCTACCTTCAGACGTAGTGAAATGGGTTGTCGTTGGCCGGGAGAGAGAATATCTCGTCCTGTCCTCCGCTTCATATTGCTCTTGCGATGACTTCTATTATTCTTTCATGAAAGGAGAAAAGCCAATCTGCGCTCATATTCTCGCGCAACGACTCGCAGATGCTACTGGAGACTACAGAGAATTCGTTGAGGATGACGAAGATTTCGAGAAGCTAATTGAGAAGGCCTAACTTCATGGACCTTTCCAATTCGTAGATGGCTCTAGAAGCGACGACCCATGCAGCGAGCATCTTCGGATATATGGAGATCACCTCATCGCTCAACTCAAGAACCCTCTTTCTCGGCGGTCCTTTAGCGTATGCTCCTATCAGATAGACACATCGTTCGTGGTCACCTGTCTCAAAGAATCGCCTCAAATCCACAAGTCTGCCCCTACTGCTGAACAACACCACTTTCTCGGGTCGAAATATATTCAGAGCCTCGGCCAGATCTCCCTTCGCCGCGGTCAGAATTGGCTCACGATCAGGTGGGACCCTCTTGTTCTCCAGTAGCTGTTCGATAAGACTCAAGAAGTTATTGTAGTTCCTGGGAGGCCTCCAGATACTCTTAGGCACTATGACCATGTCCCTGACAGTGTGCAATGCAAAATTCGCGAGGCCGCTTTGATACAGGGGGGTGTCAGTCAAACTAAGAACCGAAAGGTGAACTATGTCGGGCCTTCCCCTTCTATCTCCGTCTGCCATTGACTTCAGAATGGGGTGGTGTATTGCTCTGTCCAGAAGCATCTTCTCGGCCTTCTTTCGATAACGTGTTGCCAACCTCTTTAGCTGAGGCATTTCTGAATAGGAAGAAGGAATCGTCTCTATGTTTGAATCGAAGAAGAGGAATGATACGGGAGCCCTACGCATGGACAAACTCAGAGTCAGGTTTGTTATTTAAGTGAATTTCTGGACGGATAAGCCAAGCCCCTCCTCTCACTTCTTTTTGTCATGCACGGGATAGGGATTATTCCAGCATGCGAATCGATCCTAGATTGCTGTCATTGGACCTCTATGTTGTCCCTCAGAATCATCTGAGACAATTCGTCATCAGTCAAGAGCCGCCCTTTGATCTGCCAGACGTGACCAGATCCATCTAGATCCTCACGAAGAATCGCCACGCTAGATTCCCCAAATGAAGCGACCCAGTATTCGCCCTCACGGTCGTGAATGTCGGGGCCATTTCAGCCTTGGAGAACGCTTCTCTTGTCTTGCCCTTTTCACTAATTCAGGAACTTCCCGGGGGCGCTTCCTTTCGTTCTAGCTTCGCCAACTCCAACAACAACCAAGAACAGACCAATGCCAATTGTGGCGAACATCAAAATGGACGACGCTTGAGGGTTGGTCATTGATATTCCCAGCCAAATCAAGCCAAGTGCCAAGACGATAATTCCAGAGGAGATTATCTTATTGTTATCTATCATTATGGGATAACGTCAGCCTGCGTGCCGAGAATATCAAAGTTCCGATAAAAGCCTTATTCGTTTGTATCGGCCTATCACGCGCGCAATCATAGCAGGAAGGATAATAGTGAGTGAGAGGGACGAAACTGAAATCTATGCCAAGGAGTTCAGGGATCCGCTCAGAAAGGAAATAATCTGGTAGCTAAATCGGTCTTCTGGCGATAACGCTTATTATTAACTATTACACGCGATGTCTTTGCAAGTTGCCCTCTGTATACGATATTCCGGGACAAGAAATGGTCAAGGCACTAGCCGAAGTGCTAGAACGAGATCATCTAGCAATACAGCCGCCGCCATGGAGCCTTCTTGCTAAGACGGCACCCTTCAAGGCAAGGCCGCCTTCGGATCCAAAGTGGTGGTACAAGAGGGCAGCATCGATTCTTAGGTTTCTGTACATCAAGGGACCGGTCGGAGTCTCGAGATTGAGATCGAAGTATGGTGGAAGGAAAGACACGCCAATGAGAAAAGCTCACCAGATGAAGTCAGGTGGTTCATCAATTCGGAAAATCCTGGGGCAATTGGAGCAGGAGAATCTTGTCACGAAATCTGGGAAGGGCAGGGCTATTACCTCAAAAGGACGAGCGGTGCTTGACTCTATTGCAGGCAGAATGCTCAAAGGTGCAACGGGTACATGAGCTCAGAAGACGAGGGTGAGGAGGAATTACGAGAATTGCTGCGAGAGCGTGAAACAGAGATCGTCGGTCGCTCGAGACGGGATCAAGCGGCCAAAAGAGCAGAGCACGAGGCCAAGAAGAAGGCACTCGCTCGCCTTGTCTTCTCTCCGGAGGCCAGGCAAAGGCTCGCGAACATAAGGCTTGTGAGACCGGCTTTGGCGAATCAACTGGAGGAGTATCTCATGAGCCTAGCGCAGCAAGGCCAGATATCAACCCCAGTAGACGATCAGACATTGAAAAAAATCCTACAGAAAATACAGGAACAGAAGAGGGAAACAAAGATTTCGAGGCTTGGAACATGAGCAGAAGAAAGACGAAATTCAGGAAAAGCAGGCTGACCGCTGAGTCAAAGAGAGCGTCTGCGATACCTGCGTGGGTAATGCTCAGGACAGAGGGGCGAGTCAGGATTGGCAGAAGAAGGAGAAACTGGAGAAGGTCCAAAATAAAGATCTAAGGTGACTGATTGTTGGCAAAAAAGGAGAAGGAAAGCGAATCGTTTGTGGTTGATCTTTCCCCAGCATTCTCCTCTCCGCTCGGGAAGAGAGTCCAGACATCCATTTCACTGGTAAGAAGAGCGGTCAAGAAAAGGTTCGACGCATCAGAAGTGAGGATAGATCCAGACATCAATTCGAAATTATGGGCTCGTTCTAGATCGAAGCCCCCTAGGCATATTAAAATCAAAGTGTCAATTGTGGATGAGGTGGCGCATGCCGAACTCGGTTAGGAAGATTCGAGGCCTGCCCGTATTCAGGGCCACGATAAAGAAGAGCCCCTTTGTAGGTGCTTACATATCCCTATTCGGAGAAAGGGCAATAGTTCCACCCATAGCGCCCAATGGCTTCCTCGGCCGCCTCGAGAATCACCTCGGCGCCAAGTATGTCGTGACTACCCTCGGGGGAGTTTCGACCATTGGTTCAATGGTTGCTATGAATAAGGATAAGATGATACTTCCGAGGACGATTCAGGAGGACGAATTGTCAGCGATAATGCAGACTGGCTCTGATGCCCTGATCGTGAATAGTAAGCTTCTTGCCTGGGGGAATCTGGTCACGCTCAACAACAAAGGCGCCATTATCTCCAACATAGTTCCAGAAGCTGTTAAAAGGGAGATAGCGGATTTCCTTGGCATTGAATGCGTACCCGTCTCAATTGGAGGCTTCAGGACTGTTGGATCCTTATTTGCCATATCAAACGATTTCGGTCTGGTTTCTCCGCTAGTCAAGACCAATGTCTATGAGCTGGCAGAAAGCGTGCTTAGAATAAGGCTGAGCTCTTGTACGGTGAATGATGGAGAAAGACTAGTACGTCTTGGGGTAGTGTTGAATGAAAGAGGCATTATAGTCGGTCGGACCACAACGGGGGCGGAACTGATGGCGATACAGTCTTTATTTTCCTGAACGGACGTAAAGAGTTTAATCCATCCAACTCACTAGGAACACAAATGGCCGAGGAGGAAGTAAGGCGCGCTTACCTCGAAAGCAAGGCGATAGAGGAATACATGCAGGCTCTCAGGTCCAGGTACCAACTTCTCGATGCCTCTGAATTGAGCCTAGGGAATGCGAAGGAGGCGCTAAGGTCGATCGTCGATGCCACGGAGGGGCAACACATACTGGTTGATGTGGGTGGAGGAATCTTCGTAAACGCATCGCTTGGCGACAACAAGGAAGTCTTGATAACAGTAGGAGAAGGGGTGTATCTCAGCAAGACAACCGAGGGCGCCTCGAAGCTTTTGGACGAAAGACTGGAATCAGTGCGAAAAGCAAAGGAGACAGTGTTACAAGAGCTGACGAGGGCGCAAACCCAATATGCCCAAAGACAGACGAAACTGTCCGAACTGACCGAGAAGTTGGCAACTAAGAAATGAGTCTAGGCGTTCTCTCTTCCTTCAAGCGCTTCTTAGACCAAATTGGAAAAAGGGAGCTGACGGAGAAGGAACTGGAGATACCACTCCAGGATCTTAGGCTGAGATTGGTCGATAACGATGTGGCCTACGAGCTTGCGGAAAAAACGACTGAGCATCTGAAAAGGGTCCTCGTAGGACAGAAGGCAAAGTGGACGGAGACTACTATCAGAACCACGGTAGTCAGTGAATTGAAATCATATCTCATTTCAGAACTGCCGACACAAGAGCTAGATTTGCTATTGGAGGCTAGGAAAGTGATCGAGAAGGGAACTCCCTTTGTGATCATGTTCATCGGGACAAATGGTTCCGGCAAGTCAACGACTCTAGCGAAATTCGGGCACATGTATGCGACGGCAGATCTTCGGCCAATTTTGGTTTGCTCTGACACTTACAGGGCTGGTGCGCTCGAACAGCTTCAGATTCACTCAAACAGACTGGGGCTTCCTTTGATAGGAGGCAAGCGTGGGGACGATCCTGCCGCCGTGTCCTTCAAGGCATTACAGGATGCAGCGAGCAGCTCTTCAAACGTTCTCCTAATCGATACAGCAGGTCGACTTCAGACGGACATCAATCTAACGAATGAACTGAGGAAGATAAAGAGGGTAGTCGAACCATCTCATACGATATTGGTGGTGGATGCCCTTATAGGGAACGATGCCTGGGACCAAGCGAAGCTATTCGAGGAATCCGTTGGTTTCGATTCAGCTGTCTTGGCGAAGTTCGATGCGGACGTGAAGGGAGGCGCCGCACTATCTGTTGCTTATTCTGCCAGAAGGCCGATTTCATATGTCGGAGTAGGCCAAAGGTACACCGACCTACGCAGATTTTCGATGCTGGATTACATTGAGGCAATTCTGTCCAGGCTGATGTAATCTTCTCAATCCATCCATGGAACAAGGTCTAGCGAACCCTACAACCAAAGGAGTTCAACATGACCTAATCGACAGCTCCAGAATTCCGTGAGTTTCGGAATATTACGATAAGAGGAGGATTCTGCCCTTAGGAAACCGGGACCAGGCCAAACCGATTTCTCCACTCAGCGCTCGTTCTGCTTCATTTTTCATAATTGGTCTAGGCTTCGAAAAGGGAAAGAATAAAAATGGGGCAATCGGTTAACGCCACAGGATTGCCCGAATTCACCATATTGAGGAAGATTAGGAAGGCATTATCTGTGTCGACCAAGCCCGACAGATCCTCCTTCTTGGAGTCGCTCAGGATAACTCTCATAGGAATAGGAGCCGTGGGCCTTTTGACCTTCCTAGTTCACCTGCTTTCGTTGATCTTTCAATTCGGCCCGAGGTGATCTGCTTTGTTCTTTCTGGTCAAGACTACTCCTGGAAGGGAAAGGGCTGTAGCAGAATCAATAATGTATAGAGCAGTCGCCGAGAAGATCCCAGTTTCATCGCTCCTTTCTCCGGATGATCTCAGAGGCTACATAATCGTAGAATGCCAGACCTCATACCCAGTTGACCTCGTAATACAGGACGTGAAAAACGCAAGGGGCAGACTCCCGGGGGTTCTTACCCAAGAAGAGGTCACTAAATACTTCGGAGAGAAACCCATCATCGAGGCCCTTTCGGTCGGAGACATAGTCGAAGTTAAATCGGGGGTGTTCAAGAGGATGAAAGCCAAAATACTGGAAGTGGACACCACTAGGAACGAGATCACGATAGAACTACAGGAAGGAGCAACTCCGTTCCCGATAACACTCTCCGCGGACTTGGTCAAGTATCTTGGCAAGAGCAAAGAAGGCGAGGAAACCGGGAAATAGTTTAAATCCTCATCGAAAATCGAAAATCGGACGCTGAATTTGCCGGAGAAAGTCTCAATCTCTGCAATTGTGACAGGCGGGCAAGCGAATCCCGGACCGCCCCTAGGGCCATCCTTGGGTCCTTTAGGAGTCAATGTGGGGGCGGTGATCGCGGAGATTAACAGAGCAACGACTGATTTCTCAGGCATGAAGGTGCCTGTTACAGTCACGGTTGATTCGGAAACAAAGAAATTCGAGGTGACCGTTGGCATGCCACCCACCATTGCATTGATACTGAAGGAGGCAGGTGCTCAGAAGGGTTCGTCAAATGCTTGGAAACAGCCAGTGGGGGACATCCCCTTCGACAAGATAGTCTCAGTAGCAGAAAAGAAAATGTCGGTGTCAAAATCGAAGAATCTGAAGAACCATGTGTTACAAGTCCTTGGCACCTGCTTGAGCGTCGGCGTGACTGTAGACGGGAAGCCCCCTAAGGAGATCATGGAGCGAGTGAAATCGGGAGAACTAAAGGCCGCGAGGGGGAAATAGTGAAATGGCCTCGGTCGAGGAAATCATCCAGGAGTTATTGAAGAAAGCATTAGCCCCTGAGAATCAGAAGACAAAGAAGTTCAGGCAATCGGTAGACCTCTATCTAAGATTCAGAGAACTCGACCTAAAGAAACCAGAGAATAAGTTCGCGTCAATCGTAGAGCTCTCAAGATTCCCTCAAGGTAAGGAGAACAAAGTGGCAATCATCACCGGGGGGCCGCTTGCACCGGCGGCTAGAACTCTGGGAGTTGACGTGATAACTCGTGAACAGATAGAGGCGGTGTCCGGGAACAAGAACGCTGCTAGAAAAATGATTGAGCCATACGACTTTCTTATATCAGAAGCTCCATTGATGGGGCTAGTGGGTAGAGTCTTCGGCCCCTTCTTAGGACCGAAGGACAAGATGCCTGTGCCGATTCCGCCAAATGCAGATATTGGGCCGGTTGTATCAAGACTGAAGAAGAGCGTTTTGATAAGGCTCAAAACACAGAAGGCGCTTTCGGCTTCAATAGGAACGGAGGACATGACTCTAGAGGAATTAAGGGAGAACGGGATGAGGATCGTCTCGGCGGTCGAGCAAAAGGTACCAAATGGACTCAGAGCTGTCGATTCCATTACGATCAAGACGACAATGGGCAATCCAGTATCCTCTAGGCTGTGGGTGAAGGAGAAATGACCGAGCGGAGACCAGCGCTTGCGAAGAAGGTGAAACAGATGGAGGAGCTGGCGGCCATCCTGAAGGCCTACAAGACCATATTAGTAATAGATTCATCGAGAGTCAGGACCTATCTAATAAACGATATGAGGTTGACGTTCGATGGGCGGGTGCTATTCAGATACGTAAAACCTAATGTGCTTAAGAAGGCAACAACTCAAATCGGGGAAGCGTCACTTACAGAATTCGCAAGCAAACATTCGTATGGAACATTGATTTTGGCGCTTACAAACGAGGATCCATTCAAGGTGACTGATGAATTCAGGAGGAACTCGATGCAACTGAGGGCGAAATCAGGAGACATTGCACAATCCGATATTGTGGTCGAACCAATGAATACAGGTCTTCCTCCTGGTCCGGTGATCTCGGAGTTGAACGAAGCTGGGCTGCCAACGCGCATCGAAACTGGAAGTGTTTGGATTACAAAGAGAACTACGGTGGCAAAGGCGGGAGAAGTAATCTCTCCCCGTAAGGCTGCGGCACTTTCTAAGATAGGAATTAAACCAATTAGACTCTATCTATCGCCGAAAGCCGCCTTCTCGGACAAGATCGAAATAGCAGGAAGCATTCTGAAGATCGAACCTTCGGAAGTCTATGAAGGCCTAAGCCTAGCTACCCGTGATGCCCTTCTGGTGTCACTGGATATCATCTTTTTCTCAGATAAGACACTTCCGATACTTCTGTCAAAGGCAGTCACGGTCGCCATGAGCTTGGCCATTGCAACTGACTATTCATTGACAGAGACGATCGAACCATTAATCAAAAAGGCCCAAGCAGAAGTGAAATCACTCGAATCCTCAATAGGGGCTGCTTGAGATTAGGATTTAAATAGGGGTGAACCCCATCGTCGGAAAAGATAACCATGTCTGAATATTTGCACGCGGCGTTGCTATTACATGCTGCCAAGAAGGAGATAAGCGAGGAAAATCTGAAGAAAGTGGTAAAGGCGGCAGGGGTGGAACCTGATCCTCAGAGAGTCAAGATGCTTGTCTCCGCACTTTCTAGTGTTGACATAGACAAGATTCTGTCCACCGCAACTTCTGCACCCTTGGTGGCACCCGCAATAGGAGGGCAAGCGACACCCTCTAAGGCAGAAAAGAAACCTGCCGAGGAACCCAAAGAGGAGAAGAAGGAGGAAATGGCAGGACTGGGAGCGTTATTCCAGTAGGACTAGGATAACTTCGCCCCACAATTGTAGCAATATAGACTCGTTTCTGGATTTTCGGCTCCACATCTAGGGCACATTCTAGTTTTCGGTTCCTTCTTTGGCTCAGCAGGTGGCGTCTTAGACGGGGTGGTAACGGATTGTTGGGGTTGCTTCGCTGGAACTACCTCAGCAACTGGAGGACGAGGGGCACGAACCTCCGCAGGTCCTGCGGGCCTGTGCTGAGCAATCATAGACGAAACCCTCTCCATGTCGTCATCCATACTGGAGATTAATGAATTAATCGAACCACTGAATTCCTCTATCGCCTGAAGCCTCATCAAGTATGTGGCCCTGCTGACTTTGTACTGATCCTCTGGAGTAGAGCCTATCGTATATCTAACCTCAAGACTTTCCAAGTCATGTCTCGATTGCTTCTGCTCCTCTGTCATCCTCCCCAATCTTTCTTCAGCCGACTTCTTGAGATCTGTGTGCTTTGGCACATATGCCTCGAACCTGTTCGATATGTCGTCCAAGACCTCCCTGAATACGACATCGCTCACTTTGCCCTCGCTCCTCAGTTGGACTAGCCTTTCCAACTGCTGCCTCAGCTTCTGAAATTGCTTTGAAGTTAGGTCGAGTTCGTGGTGAAGTTCGTCGTCGGAGAGAAACTCATAGCTCAACTTAATCGGCATGTAGTATGGTGGTTTTGTATTTAAGTTCTTATTTCGAGCTGCCAAAAGCCATCCGGAACTAAGTGGGCCGGGCCGGGCTCGAACCGGCGACCTTCTGCGTGTCAGGCAGATCTTAGAGGCAAGCTCCTCCTGTCCTAACCGCCTAGACGACCGGCCCCAATTTGCCCCAACGACGCGTTTATTTTAAATTTAGGGCTACTAGGATTCCATCCTGGATTTCAGGAACTCCACTATCTCTCTTGCCTCTGGATCCCTCTGCAGGGCCTCCCTAGCAGGTTTCAGTCTCTTTATGAGAAAGGAGGCCAGCTCTTCCTTGAGATCTGCCGGGTGAAGCGATCCCTTCCCATAATCCCTGGCCAAATCTTGGTGTGATGCGTAAGTGATGTCGCCGCCGAATTTCGATGATCTATGGACTGTGAATTCCTTCTGTTCCCTGAATACTATGTACTTAACTATGTCCAACAGGGGATTGTATTCCACGACCTTGGGAGGTGCAAACGAGTTCTTGATTTTCTGGGCGATTTCCTCGGGAGAATCATAGACGAAAATGGCCCCCTCCGGTCTTGACTTGCTCATCTTCACCTCCAGTATTGCTTTCTTCTTATCTTCGGATGATTCAGGAAAAGGCCAAACAGGGGGCCTTATCAGACCCTTCAGTATATGATGATGCACACAAACCGGTTTCCAAAGACCCAATTTGGGCCCGACTTCCCTAGCCACCATATTTGCTTTCCTTTGGTCCAATCCAAGTTGGCATATATCGACTTTCATTTGGAAGATGTCAGCCACCTGCATGGGCGTGTAAAGAAGGTCAGATATCTTCCTCGCTTCCATCTCCGTCCTGCCCATTATCTCCATGGTCCTCCTTCCTCGCATTATGGTCATCTCCCTCGAGACCATTACTACCTTGTTCCAGTAATCGATGTCATCATAGATCTCCTCGGGCCATACTATCTCAATTTGATCAACAGGAACTCCAAGCGCCTTCCATGAACTGACGAAGTGATTGGCAGCCTTTTTGATGGCGTCACGATCTCCCCCCAGCTTGTTATTTATCCAGCCGTGCCACGTTGCCAAGAACGCCTTGAATTTGATGCCAGCTTGGATCAGGTCCATCATCTTGTATCCGCATATGAGGCCAGTTCCCAAGTGCACAAGCCCGCTTGGTTCCCAACCATCATAGGCCACAGGATGGTCATTGGTTTCCAGCAGCTGCTTGAGCTCCTCAAGCTTAACTGTCTCCTCCGTCGGAGACCTAGTTATCAAATCGATTCTAGTCTCGATGTCCAAATCCTCTCATCACTGGTATTGTGTCTCTCGCTCTCTGCCGATCGCGGAGAAAATAAAGATTCCGGAAATCCAGCTCATATGGCACCATGGTTCCAAGGTGATTTTCGGAGGCTAGACTTCGGCTCCGAGTTCCTTTACGAGTTCCTGAGCTCTGTCGAATCTAACCTTTCCCTCCTTGACCATGATGTCTGAGACTTTTTCTATCAGATCGCCTTTAGCTCCTGCCATGACCGCGACATTCCTGGCGTGCAATCTCATGTGGCCTCGTTGTATCCCTTCCAACGCCAGTGCCCTTAGCGCGGCAAAATTCTGAGCAAGTCCGACAGCCGCCATTATCCTAGCCAACTCGGTTGCAGTTTTCACGCCAAGAATCTTGAGGGCTACTCGCGCGACGGGATGGACCTTGGTCGCTCCACCAACCAAGCCTACTGCCATGGGCATTTCTATTGTTCCAGTCAGATCTCCGTTTTCGTTCTTCTCCCAAGTGCTGAGTGGAACGTAGTCTCCACTTGTTGCCGCATAGGCGTGAGCCCCGGCTTCCAAAGCTCTATGATCTTGACCGGTAGCGAGTGCAACGGCAATCACCCCATTCATTACGCCTTTGTTGTGGGTAGCCGCCCTGTAAGGATCTGCGGCAGCAAACGCCCATGCTTTGACTATGGCATCCACTGCACCTTCTCCTCCTATCTCTGACTTGCTCACAATAGCTCTCGCTCTCACTATTCTTTGATCGGCAAGGTTCGATACTATCCTGAGCAATGCTTTGCCTCCTGTCAACTGCTCCAAGTAAGGTGCCACTCCCTCGCACATTGTATTCACCGCGTTGGCTCCCATCGCGTCTCTTACGTCTATCAACAGATGAACTATCACCAGCGGTCCGACTTTCGAATCAAGAACTCTCACGTTCACTTCCCTTGCCCCGCCTCCGAGTTTCACCAAGACGGGGTCTTGTTCATTGGCCATTCTAAGTATCTCCTGCTCATGCTCTAGGATTCTCATCTTTGCAGTCCAAGCATCCTTAACATCTGTCATCTGAATCTGTCCTATCATTATCGGTTGAGTGCAAGTAGTGAGAATCCCTCCGCTTTCCCTCATGATCTTTGCCGCGTTACTTGCTGCTGCCACAACGGATGGCTCTTCCAGCACCATTGGCACTAGGCAATCCTTCCCATCGATCAGAAAGTTGGCCGCAACTGCAAATGGATAGGACATAGTTCCTATGACATTCTCGATCATCCTATTCGCGGTTTCCAAGTCAAGATTTCCGACTTTCTTCACCAACTCAACTTCCTCATCTGCCAATCCCGCGAAATCCTTGACCAGGCTAAGCCTTTCTTCAATTGACAAGTTGTAGAACCCAACAATTCGAGAACTCTTGTTCACAGCCTAGACGAATTCGTCAGTCTTAAATCCCTATCGTATTGGACGCAGACAGATGTCGAACACATTCATAGCTGTAAAAGGAAAATAGACAAGACTGACAAACACTCCCGTGCTTCGATAGAATCAAGCGCGTTCATCACGAAGCCCGCAGTGGCCTCTGCTGATTATCGTGATTGGGAATCGGATCGCCTCCGGGTCCCTCTTCTTTTCTTTTTTGCGTATGTCTTACTCAGGGTTCCAAAACGCAACCAGGGTCCCCTCCCCCGGCATCCCTCTTAGGACCGGGTAGGCCTCGACTATCGGACTGACGCAGAAGATCCGAACCGAAAACGTCCAAGCTTAATGTAGGTCTCACCATGAGAATGTACTCCTCTTTTCACGCTCACGCTTATTTGGCATCAAGGAAACATGAGGAAAGGAATGACAAAGATGGTTAGGATTGACGTCTCGTATTGGATGCGAGATCGATTCTGCTGCCGGGGCTTCAACTAACCTGTGCGTGAAAGCAAGAAGAGAAGTGGACCGGCAGGGATTCGAACCCCGGACCTCCCGCAATTTGGGCCTCTGGAACGCCAAGCGGGCTCTCTACCAACTGAGATACCGGCCCCTCTTCCTAGAAACAAGAGGTCCAATATTTTTACTTTGCTGGGCGGATTCGATCGAGAAAAGACAAGCATCCAGCAAATCAATAAAAGGAATGCCTCGAGCAATAAGGGTATGGCAAGATTGACTGAATACCTGGAGCGGGCGCCTCTTACTAGGTTTCACTATGTGTTCTTGATAATCCTGAGCCTGTCATATGCCCTGACGGGAATGAACGTTCTGTTGATAGGGGCTGTGTTGCCATCGATAAAGCTGGAATGGAAACTCGACGACGTTTCGTCGGGGCTACTTCTGAGTGCCGGCTATGCTGGAATGGCAATCGGCGCAGTCTCCAGCGGGTTACTCTCAGATCGTATAGGGCGGAAAAAGACACTGATGGCAATGTTGGCAATAATGTCAATACTTACGGCTATGTGCGCTTTCGCGCGCGATGTCTACTCGATGTCACTGCTTAGATTCTTGGCTGGGATAGGTCTAGGAGGAAGTCTGCCAATTCCTGGAGTGTATATGTCAGAATACCCGCCGGCGAAATACAGGGGGCGCTTCGTTGGGCTAGTGGAGACTGCTTGGGTTTATGGTTCCCTACTATCGCTCGTCTTCTCCTACTTTCTCATTCCTCTTTATGGTTGGCAGAACACCTTTCTAGTGGCCTTGCTTCCGCTTGCCCTAGTTCCGCTTGTCGCTTTTAAGATACCTGAGTCGATAAGATACTTGGAAGAGAAGGGAAGATTCGAGGAAGCGAAGGGTATAGTAGTAGGTCTGGATTTCATGAAGGAAAACGATGTAGTCACCACGACCATGGAGAAATCAAAACATGGCATAAGTGACCTTTTTTCGAAGGAATATCTCAAACGTACGACCGTGCTCTGGATAACTTGGGCCGTGCTAGTTTACACATACCATGGCATCTTCCTATGGTTACCCACTATATACTCAAAAATGGGATTTACGATAGTCAGATCTCTTGAATGGTCGTTCATAATCACGCTGGCCCAAGTTCCAGGGTACTACAGCGCGGCCTTCCTCTTGGACAGGTTCGGAAGGAAACCTGTGACTGCGTTCTACCTGGCCATGGCCGGCCTAGGGTGTGTACTGCTGAGCATCAGCCCAAACGTAGAACTGGTTCTGCTTTGGAGCCTTGTAATTTCGTTCTTCAACCTTGGGGCGTGGTCTGGGCTCTACACATATACCCCTGAGTTGTATCCAACTGACATCAGAGGGTTCGGTTCTGGAGTTGCAGCGAGCATCGGCAGGATAGCTGGGATAGCAGCTCCGACAGTAACAGGATATCTAATGAGTGTAGGAAATCTACCATATGCCTTTACCGCCTTCTCAATAGCTCATTTCACCGCAACTCTAGCAGTAGCTCTGATCGGACCTGAGACAAAGGGACTGAGACTGGAGGAAATCTCTAAGTAAAGGAGGAAAAGAGTGGAAGGATCCTCAGCACGCTTCGGTACTTGTTGGAAACGTGTAAATCGATTATCTAGGCCTTCATACACGCGGAAAAATCGGATGATAAGTTTTTATTCCTCTTTCCTCCAAGCCTACAAAAATGGCCGATGATCTGGACCTGGAGAGGATAATGCAGAACAAAGCTGAGAGATTGAAGAGAGAATTTGAGGAGGTAAGAAGTGCAGGTTCACTCAAACAGAAGGTCGGTCAGATTGTCGTCACAGATTCTGATTTTGACTCTGTAGTGCTCTCTTCCGAATCTCCGGTTCTCGTAGATTTCTGGGCGGAATGGTGTATGCCCTGCAGGGCTATGGACCCGATATTGGAGCATGTGGAGTCTAAATATGGAGAAAGGATTGTTTTCGCCAAGCTGAACGTAGATGAAAACCCCTCCACTGCCAGCAGATATGAGGTTTTTGGCATACCTACCTTCATACTCTTCCAAGGAGGCGGCGAAAGAGATAGAATAGTGGGGGCCGTAGATCAAGTTAGATTGGAGGAGATCTTAGCCCCGTACATGGTCTAGCGACATGAGGTCACTTGACAAATGCCACAGAAAGCAAGGATCAAAATCTCAAGCCAGAATCTTGACAGCATTAAGGCGTTAGAGAAGAGTATCCTCGATCTCGTCAAGGAGTCGAACGTCAGCTATTCAGGTCCGATCCCACTACCGACAAGAACACTAAAGGTGACAACGATGAAGAATCCGAGCGGCGAAGGCACGGTGACTTGGGACAAATTCGAAATGAGAATACACAGAAGGGTCTTCTATCTCGACGCGAACGAGAAGGCACTGCGGATGTTGCTCAGGGTCAAACTGCCTGAAGACGCGAAGGTCTCACTGGATCTATTCTAGAAATCGGGAAATCCTAAGAGAACTCTCGATTTGATGCCGAACGCTTATATTGGCTGCTAAGAATAATTAGTCTGACCTCATGACAGACGCTTCGTTATTGCGGGTCATATTCCCTATTGGCGGCGAAGCGAAGAGATTTCAGCCTCTTGCCGCAACGATCTCGAAGTCATGCGTAAGAATGCTAAATCGACCCATGATAGAATTCTCAATGGAAAGCCTTTCCCGCCAAGGGGTCAGGAATTTCATATTCGGCGTCAAGGGATATTTGAACTACAGGTCTCTCTTTGATTACTTCAAAGAAGGCGTCGGCTTTTCAGTTAGACATAATCTACAACCAAGAGCTCACGTAAAGTACCAGCCCAACATAGAGGATGTTGGCAGCGCCGACTCTGTGAGAATAAACCTAGACTACTACGATATCAAAGATGCCATTTTCGTCGTTCAAGGTGACAATATCTTCGACATAGATTTGGCTAGCGTCCTGAAATTTCATGAAGAAAAGGACGCGCTCATGACAATTGGCCTAGCCCCCGTCGACAGAACTGAGGAGTATGGGGTCGCTGATATTGATTCAGATTTTCGGGTGAAACGCTTCGTTGAAAAACCTCCAACTGACAAAGCACCAACCAAATTGGCGAACACAGGGCTATATCTGATTTCCCCAAAAATACGGGAGGTCTATGATGAACCCAAAGTCAGGGAAATGATAAGGAGAGGGCGTTTGGATTTCGGAATGGATATGATACCATATCTGGTGGAGCAACAATATCCAGTGTGTGGATATCCGATGAGTGGAACGTGGTTCGACGTGGGCACCCCTGAAAGATATCTGGATGCAATGGTCAAGATCCTTCACGGGCAACTTAGAACGATCTCGGAATTCGAAGGAAGGATAGACCAAACCAAAAACATATTCCTTCAGGGAACCAGTATTGAGGCACTCGCAAGGAAGAAGGAACTGACCGAAAGATTGAGGCAGAAAGCCATCAACTTTGACGGCGCCGTTTTGGTTGGTAGACACACGAGCGTGGGATTGGGCTCAAGGTTGATTGACGCAAACGTGGACAATTTTGTCATACTTGGGGAAGGCGTGCATGTAGAGCGATCCGCTATATTGGACAGGGCATACGTTGGTGATGGAGCCTTCATCCAAGATAGCATAATCTCCAGGCACTCGTACGTCAACTCGTCAAAGACTGAACCCAGTAGACTAACGGCGAATTCCATAGTAGGTGACGATGTAAGGGTAGGAGAAGGATGTCATTTGGTATCGACAAAGATATGGCCCGGTCTAGAGATTCCACCAAGATCTGAGCTATTCAGAAGCGAGATACGCAACAAAACCCAACTCGAAGAAGCCCTTAGGTCCAAAAAGTGAGGAAAACTTTATTTTGATTCCCTCCAGCGACGAGCGATGATCCGTTGGGTTGCCGGCCTAGTGATCTCGTTGCTGGTATTGTTGCCGTTCGTATCGCCTGTTTACGGGGAGCCGCAACCCAGCCTAAGCTATGACATGCTAATAGATACCGAGGGCATAGGCTTGATAACGATCAGTTTCATTGATCCCCGTCAATCTGGAATCAGAAACTTCTGGCTCCTTCTACCGAAGGACCTAGATTTCGCCAAGAGCTCGTGGAGCGGGAGATTTCTGAACAAATCAAAGCCAATTGAAGGGTCCCAAGTTGGCACAAGCTACGTATTCTACGATAACGTAACGATTTGGTATGAATCTCCGTTCTCTATCGATTTCAAATGGAATATGTCATATGCGGCGCTGATCTTCGAACCCGATGCACTTACATTTTCTCCTGCTATAGACTTCTCGCCAGCGCTGCAACCCACCTTCACGATTCATCTCCCGAACTCGACTACCAGGGTCACCGAGTTCTCCCTAAGTCCAATCCAAAGGAGGGGCCTCAACTACACGTTTAGGGCCACGCAAGATTCGAGGATCGCGGTGGCTTTTCAGGTCAAAGGGACGCCGAGCATGGTCGTTCTCAATTCCTCCCGTTTCTCCTTGAAATCTCCGGCCAGATACACAACGCTCGGCAAGAGGATAGTCTCCTTCTACGAAAACGTAACTCCTTCCCTAGACAGCATTTTTAGAACCAGCTTATCTGGCATCAAGGTCGAATTTTTCGTCCCCAAGACGCTGGATGAAATCTCTGTAGGTGGATTTGTTCCAATAGGTTCTGCCCACAGGCTTGGAAGCGTTTTCCTCAATCTCTTCTGGGTCAGAACGAAAGAGGGCTATTTCGAATCGATAGCAGCCCATGAGCTTGTCCACCACTATCTCTTTTCCGCAGGGGTCTCGACTAATCTGCTTTGGTTCCACGAGGGACTGGCAAATTACGTTGGCATAGGCGTCTCAAGATCAGCGGGCCAAGGAGGCGTCTCAACGGGGGAGGATCTGGTGAATGAGGCAAGGAGTATCGCAAAACAAGGGCTCACCTTCGTATACCGCTGGAGGCCTGACTACGAGGTTCCAGGGTACACGACCTTTCAGCATTATGCAGCATCCTACTACATAGTGGCCAACATATCCCAAACCCTAGCCTCTCCCAAGGATGAGGTTATTCCTGGTCAAATATTCCTGTCCTCGCTCTTCGATAATCTCAGAAAATCAGGTTCTAGGTTGGATACTACGGATCGGCTAGCGACACTGGCCTTCATTTCTGCGAATATGTCTGCACTATCATACCGTGCTCTCAGCCCTTTTGGATTAAGGGTCGACCCATTCAGAATGCATTATGCAAACATAACGGCAAACGGCATAACCCCGGCCTCATTCTCCGAGCTAGTGATAGCTCCCTTGATTGCGCCTTCGATATATGCGGCATATAACCAGACTGTATTCGTTGATCCAGCGAGGGCAGAAATGATAATCTGGGAGGCCTTCAGATTGGTCAATGGTTTGTGGACTTCATTCATCTTCTTTCTTTTCCTGCTGACCCTCGGTGTATTGATTCGTAGACTGGAATCCCTTTGACCGAACGTCAAACTAGGCACGCTGTTGAGGATCGTCTCAACCCTTGACTACTCCAATCGGAACTAGACGCACCACTTTCCTTGCCAGTCCTACTTTGTCAGATACATCAGCTACCGCATCAACCGACTTGTACGCATCTGGAGCCTCCTCAGCCACGACTCCCATGTCGGCCGCCATTAGGATTATGCCTCGCGTTTGAAGTTCGCTTTTCACCTCAGAGCCCCTATGCTTCCTAAGGGCTGCAGCTCTACTGAGAAACCTCCCAGCCCCGTGCGCCGTAGAGCCGAAACTCAGTTCCATAGATGATTCGGTTCCTTTGAGGACCCAACTTGATGTTCCCATAGAGCCAGGTATGAGAACAGGCTGGCCACTTTCCCGGTATTTCTTAGGCACCATATCACTTCCGGGAGGGAATGCCCTCGTAGCGCCCTTCCTGTGAACCACGAGCTTCAATCTCTTCCCATCGACGGAATGCTCCTCAATCTTTGCAATATTGTGCGCGACATCGTACACGGGCCTCAAGCCCAGCTTATCCGGGCTTACTCCAAAGACCGAGCCGAAGGATTCCCTGACCCAATGAGTTATCATTTGCCTGTTCAAAAATGCGTAATTGACCGCCGAAGCCATAGCTGCAAGGTAGTCTCGGGCCTCAGGTGTTCCGATCGGTACCGCCGCAAGTTCCCTATCCGGCAGAGAAATATGGTATTTCTCAGATCCCCTCTCCATCGCTCTGAGGTAGTCACTGCAGACCTGATGCCCATATCCCCTGCTCCCAGTGTGAACGAAGACAACCGCTTGGCCGTGATGCGTCAAGCCATAGGCTTCTGCAGTTTTCTGATCGAAGATGCTATCAACTACATCTATCTCCAAGAAATGGTTTCCGCTTCCCAGCGAACCCAGTTGCGGCTTGCCTCGGCTTCGGGCCCTCTCGCTGACCTTGCTGCTGTCAGCATCAGGCATTCTTCCGTTTTCCTCGATGTACTCCTTATCCTCATCCCAACCGTAGCCCCTCTTTATGGCCCAGTCTACTCCCTCCTCAACGGCTCTGTTCAATTCATCAACGGTGAGCCTAACTTTTCCCTCAGAGCCAAGACCTGACGGCACATTTGTGAAAAAAGCCTTCAGCAAATCCGTGAGCTTAGGTCTCAAGTCCTTTTCATCAAGGTTTGTGGTGAGCAGACGTACTCCACAGTTGATGTCGTAGCCAACGCCTCCCGGTGACACAACACCCCCATCATATGCGGTTCCAGCTACTCCGCCGATGGGGAAACCATACCCTTCATGCCCATCAGGGAGCGTGATGGAGTATCTTTGTATGCCAGGCAGGAACGAGACATTTGCCGCTTGCTCCAATGTCTTGTCCTCCTTCATTTTCTGCAGGAGATTCTCATCCGCGTATATTCTGGCGTTTACCCTCATGCCGCTCCTGTAAGTCCTCGGGATCTCCCAGATGTAATCACTCACTTTATTCAGATTACCTCTGAACATCGCTTGTCTGCCTAATCGTTCCGAATTTTCGATTTAAGCGTTTTTGGTGTCTCAGACCAAAAACTATTATAAGTTTTGGTGGTTTCATACCAATATAGATGAAGGTGACAGTAAGCAGGTACCTTACGAGGGATGAAGCCCTAAGAAGAATTCGGGAGTTCAGGGGCGGCGGCAGCCGGAGGCTTGGCTCAGGGGATATGGACAAGGCCACTTCAATGCTAGACACGATCAAGGCTTACGAGGAGGGAGAAGGAGCAGAAATCCTGACCGATGAAAGACTGCCCTCTATGGAGCTACTAAGGAAGACCCTTACCCCAAAGCGCTTGAACCTACTCGATCACGTCAGCCGGGGTGTTGACTCAGTGACCGAACTGGCCAGAAGGGCGGGCTCAAGAGACATCAAGAACGTTCACAGTGACCTACAGATTCTGAGAAAAGCTGGTTTCATAACGCTCGAGAAGAGCGGAAAGAAGGTTGTGCCAAAACTCCTTGTCGCTAGCATAAGAATAGAGTTCCGTTAGAACATCGACGCTCGGACAACATCCATGCCGCCGGGTACGTAGATCAGTAAACGTCATAGCAGCACCAAATCGCACGAATGAGATTGGTTGATCCAAGAAGGCGGGGCCGGAAACGCTAGGTAATATCAACCTGTAGCGACAAAAGGAGACTTGGAACATACGTGTCATAGTCCAGCCCTGCGTCGATGTTATTTCTTGTAATCCTCATGTTCATATGCGAACGAAAGTAACTACGAGCCTTCGCCTTCGATTATGTAGGGTTCGGGTTAGACTTCGTTGGCCGCTATGCCTGTTAGCGTCTCAGCCATGTAGCCAGTTGTGAAGGCTACCTGCATCACGAAATTCATTGCAGTCTTGACATCTGGCGATTCGAATACGATTACCGCATCATATCTTCCGAATGTGAAGACCATATCATGGATCTTAATTCCCTTGGGTGGTTTCAGAGTCTTCAGGTATTTGACGGCCTCCTCTCCCTTTCCCTTTGGTTGAAGTAGGGTTACAAAGAGCATGCCTCATGTGTGATTATGAAAGTAATTAAGCTTTCACGCTTATCTGAGCGGAAAACCTCGGGAGTTGATTCTGCGTAGGATTTCCGTTATCTGTGGACTAATGCGTATTATGTTCGACATGCTATTAGCGGGAAAGTGTAATATATTGCCTGTTTGCCAAGGGTGCATAGCGACTAGAGAGGGTTGAAATGTCTGAAGAATTTCCATTCTCGGCAATGCATAGATTGCTTAGAAGGGCAGGAGCTGAAAGAGTAGGAGAGGATGCGGCCACAGAGCTATCGAAAGTTCTGGACAGTATCGGCTTCAAGATATCAAAACAAGCAGTCGAATTAGCGGCCCATGCTGGAAGGAAGACGGTCAAGGCAGCGGATATCCAGATAGCCGCGAAGCCATATCTTGAATAGACTAGATATCAAGCAGTACGGTAATCGTAGTCCTGTTTCTGCTGATCTTCACGGTCAGATCGTGATAGGTTACTCCTTTTATATGAATCCCAGGCCTATGTCTCCTAGGGTCGAATTTCTCTCCTTTCAATATCCCAGTAAGAAGGTAGGTAGTGTGATCTCTTCGGATCTTGCCATTGAACCGCTTGAACAGAAAGCCCTCACTATCAAATAGGAAGATGAACTCCTCTAGCCACAGATAGATCAATTCCTGCAGATGTTTCGCCTTTATCTTGACACTCCTGCTTTGAGATTGTCGGATGACCTCAGGATTTCTAACCAGCACCGCCGTCAGCCCCCTAGCGCAGCTAACGAGAGCTTGTTTGAGATCATTACCGTGTCCTCTCACATATATGTCTGATATGTGCTCGAGAAACTCAAAGCCCCGCAAGTTGTTTCGCATATGATCGGTAAGGCATCGTTTATTGCTTTTGTCCGAAGTGGCCAAGAGGTAGAGTTAGGGAACAAAGGGGCGTTTCATGGCTCTCCTAATTGCATGGACCTTCTATTGGGATTAGGCGCCCGGAAGGAGATTCGAACTCCTACGGCCCGCAAGGGGCCACAGGCTTTCTCAAGGCTCAAGGCCTGCGCAATAACCAGGTTCTGCCATCCGGGCATTTTGGACTTTCCGTAAAGAGCTATTAAGCCTTAGTGTTCGACTCAAAGAGGTCAACGTCACGGCATCTTTATTCTTCCGTTGTTTGTGGTAATGCAGAAGTTCTCGGGGTCCTATCCTCGCGAAGCTTTTTATGGGGTTCTCAAGTTCAACCATCATAGCATATGGAAGAGGATCGTGAACTTGACAGGATAAAACGCGCTAAGTTACAACGGTACCTCGACAGATTGAACAAGCCAGAGCCTCCCAAGAAGTCAGAAAGTCAGGAAGAGGATACTGAACGGGTCGTTTCTCGCTATCTTGATGCCAGAGCTGTGGACGTGATGCGGGCTGCCGAATCACAGTTCCCTATTGAAACGAAGACTATCAAACAAGGACTGCACAAGATGATAAAGGATGGCAAGCTGGAATATGTGATAGATGGTGGGACCCTTCTGCTGCTGTTCAGAAGCTTGGGTCTCAATCTCCATGTCAAGACCGAGGTGAAGTTCGTGGAACACGGAAAAGCAAAGAGCCTAGCGGAAAAATTGTCCGAAGATTTTGAAGCCAAGGAGTAATAATGGCTTTAGCAAGGATCTCGGAAACTGACCATATCACGAATGTTATTCCCGATATGCTTTTGTATAAAGATCCACTTAACTTTGTCTCAATGACACAGAGGGAGGAGGGAAGCTATTTCTGTCATATAATAATCCCATCTAGAAATCTAACGACATCACGGATTTTCTTTGAAAGAGTGTTCGGATGGAAAGTAGAGGCGGCACCAGGGACGAATTCGCTGGATGTCCTGCCTCCCTCAGGAAAAGGAATAAGTGCAGAACTGAATCCTGAAGAAGAAACCATAGTCCCATCCATTTACACGACTGACATAGAAGGAAAGCTTGAGCTTATCGAGGAATCGGGAGGAAGGAAACTAAGAGGCAAATCTCGGATTGACGATAAGGGTGAACAAGGCTATTACGCGCTTTTTCTGGATCCTGAGGGGAACAAGATGTGCCTCTACTCTGACAAATGATGGCACGCGTATCCTCTCCTTGTCCTTCGTAATAACGGCAGCGATATTCCTGATGACAGACGGACATATTCTTGGAGAGAATGCCACAGGCATAGCAACCACCTAGGAGGGGTAGAAATCAGTCTGGTGCGCATCTTCAATCCAACCAGGTTGTGCAAAGCCAAGAAATCCTCAGAGCAAACTTGAAGCCGCCATTGTTAATAGTGAAAAGGCAAGAGTTCGAATCAACTCACGCGTTGTGAACTTGGGGACTATCCGTTAGCGCATGAGTCGTGTGTAGACGATATCGCCTAACTTCGTTAATTGTCCTTGCTTCAACAGGCCCAAACCTTCGAATTGTGAAATAAACTCTTCTCCCTCTTCAATACTCTCTCCTGCAGCAATTTTCCTGAAAGCATGGGTGGCCTTGGGCCTCTGTGTGACCCAATTGAAGAGCTCTTCTGCCAGCTTCGTGCGATTGTGGGCTCTCTCCCAATAATACTGGAACAAATCCTGACACCATTTATGGGCTCTTTCGTCTTTCGCCGTGAATCCCAAGTAGTCAAATCTAGAATCGAGCATGGGGAAGGCGACTGCGCCAATTTCCTTCTCGGACGTGTACATGCATACCTTAAGCTCATCGAGTACCCTTTCCTCTAGGAGGCCCTTGATCCTCGCCCGGTCTGCGGCCTCCAGATCCTCGGTACGGTAGCCCCGTTTTATAATGGGAGGAACGACCCAGTATTTCGTTTCTATGTGTCTCACCCTTACCCCTCGTTCGAGAGCTTTTGTTGTTAAGGGATACCAACCGTCATGATATTGATCCGTGATCACGCAAATAAATTCCTCCGCCTCGCTGAACACCCTGTCAACGTTGTAGAAAGCTGCCATGACACTGCCGACATATTGGGAATCTACCAGATCTCCAATCCTGGCTACGAACTCTGTAGGCAAATCGACTATGGAGTGGGAGACGAAATATTCCCTGTTCTGAGAGGTATATCGCAACCCGTCTAGCTGCTTCAGTGTTGTCTTTCCGTAAAGAGTCAGATGATAGAAGCCCTGCGCATCCTTCTCGGCCAGCTTCGTTCTGACCAATCTGGAAAGATGCCTGCCGCACTCTTGGATGCTGAGATCCAGCTCCTTTGATAGGCCCGTGAGGTTCGCGGCCTTCTTGTCCATCACATATAGGATTCTGAGTCGATCCTCGTTTGAAAGCTCGAAAAACGTATTGCCGAGGCTCTCCAATGCAAACACCGGATACTGATCCATCCTAAGCCCTCTAAATCAATATTAAAGTTTCCTGATTGCACTTGCGGACGTCTTTTATACGATTTCCAGACGGGGTTATGCCAAGGCGATGTATGATACGAGAGCGGGAAAAAAGAGGAAGGGCGCGAGTCAAGCAACAGAGATGCTTGCTGCCAGCTGGGGCGTGCCATCCCTCAACCAGCGCGGGCGCGATAACCAGTTGCTTGTGACACAATTCCAGATGTTCGTTTCTGCCGTCTCTTCTCTGCGTAATTAGATTCAGGAACTCTTATCACCCACTGTTGAGGATGAACGGCGAAGAAATGAAGCATGCATTCAGCGTAGAGTTGAATTCCAAGGAATATTTGAGGGAAGTGTCGATCTCAAATGCGGCTCCTGATCACGTCCTCCTCGAGGGATTCCTAGGTGAACTGGAAGAACTCTCCCTTGTCGAGGGCGAACTGATGGAAGTCAAGGGAGTAAATGGTGTGCTCAGAATCGACCTGAACGAGGACGAGCTGTCTAGAATTCTTCGGAAGAAGGAGGCTGACTAACACGATGAACGCGGTGATTCGAACCGAAAAGCTATCGAAGTATTATGGCAACAAGGGAGAAATCAAGGCCCTGAATGAACTCGACCTTGAGGTCTACGATGGAGAAACCTTTGGCCTCCTCGGTCCCAATGGAGCGGGCAAGACAACGACCGTTCGATTATTGAATTGTCTGATAAAGCCAACTAATGGCACAGCTACAGTGAATGGCTACAGCAT
The DNA here is from genome assembly GCA_964408285.1 of uncultured Nitrososphaerota archaeon. Lineage (GTDB taxonomy): Archaea > Thermoproteota > EX4484-205 > EX4484-205 > JAAOZO01 > CAYOYV01. Next base: position 41,392 of record CAYOYV010000015.1, read on the forward strand.
TCTCAAAGATGAAGACAAGGTGAAGCGCGCCACAGGTCTGCTCGCAGAGTCCCCGGGATCATATGACAAACTCAGCGCCAGTGAGTTTCTTGAGTTCATGGGCGCCCTCTATGATGTCCCAAGTGATATTCTGCCGGCAAGGATAGATGACCTACTGAAGCTTTTCGGGCTCTTTGACAGGCGTGATTACCTACTCGAGGGCTACAGCACAGGTATGAAACAGAAGGTGTTGATCGCAGCTGCGCTGGTCCATGATCCTCCCATCTTATTCCTTGACGAGCCAACGTCGAACTTGGATCCCAGTGCCGCTCACGTAGTAAAGGATCTGGTCAAGGAACTCTCGGAGAGTGCGGGCAAGACCATCTTCATTTGCAGCCATATGCTACCGACCGTAGAGGAGCTTTGTGATAGGATCGGCATTATCAATCAGGGGAAACTCGTCGCCTTGGGTACCGTACATGAGATCATCGCTCAAACGAAAACGGGTACCTTGGAGCAAGCGTATATTGCCATAACCGGCGGCATCGAAGAGAAGGAACTATTGGCGTGGAGGGAGCATAGACGTGCCAGTCCCTAAATGGTTCGTGATCGCTAAGAACGAGTACCTTGTGCGTACCAGCACATTCAGGTCGATTCGGCGCTATCTTCCGTTCATCGTCATACCGACCCTAGCGGTCTATGTGGCATTCATCGCCCCGGCAATGGTCAATCTCCTCATCGATGAGTTACTCGCGTTGTTCCTATCCCAAGTGGCGGTTGCGGTCGTTCAGATCCTGTTGTTCACGATATTCTCCTACTTCATCGTGCTCCCGATTGCGGGTGCATTGAGACAGACGGAGATGGGTCGGATTCAGATCCTCGTTTCTGCTCCAGTAAGGCCAAGTGATGTTTTGCTCGGCGAATTCCTAGGTGCAGTGCCTTTGTACACTGTAGTCGTTACGATAGTCGCTGGTCTTTTCACTGCTGCACTGAATCCTCTCGGGCTGGACTTGGCTCAGATGGGCATAATCATCGCGATTTTCATCCTCACCCTCTTTTCTGGTCTCTGGAT
>CAYOYV010000016.1:0-35988 GCA_964408285.1 uncultured Nitrososphaerota archaeon
CCCGATGGCTGAGGTCCCTTTCAAGATAATTGTGCTGGATGAATGTGACTCGATGTGTTTGCCTCCAGGAACACAGGTGATAATTGGAAGTCCGAAGAGCAATCGGATAGCAACGACTCCTATTGAACGGCTTAATGAAAACCGTTGGAGGGTGATGCCATCCGTTAACCTAGAAACGGGTGAAATCGAAGATGATCACGGTTTGCTTGTCGATTCGGGCTATGCGGAGTTCTACAAGATTACTCTAGAAAACGCCGAGAGTGTTGTGGCTAGTCCTGAACACCCGTTTTTTGTGATGAAGAACGCAGAGCTAAATGCAGTGAGACTCAAGGAGCTAAAGGTCGGAGACGAAATCGTAGACTATTCTGACAAGATTATGAGAAAGTGTGAAATCTGTTCTAAACGAACTCTAAACGAAAGATTTTGTTCGAGAGCATGTGCGAATAAGGGGCATTCCTTAGATATGGAAGAAAAGCGCAATCCTATGTTTGGAAAGAGATTTGGCCTTGAACATAGACTAAAACTCTCTAAAGGCATAAGAAGAGCCATCCGTCTCGGAATTCTCAAAAATCCTAATCTAAAACCAGAAGTGAGAACGAAAAAGAGTCTCATAATGAAAAGATTGTGGGAAGACCCGACTGTAAGGAATAGACTGCTGAAAGGTAGCACAATCATGAAGACAAAATACAAAGGAAAATCAGATATGCAAATAATGGGTTTTGAAAGGGCGGAAAGGAAAAGGCTGTTAGCGAGTTCTACCTATCGAGAAAACGGGATTTTTCTGGATAGCCGTTACAGGAGATATGTGCCGAAAACTAAATGGACGAAATGCCAAGTTTGCGACAAGAAAACTGAAACCCATGGTTCTGACGGGATCTATGTCCATCATATAGATGGAAACCCCCTTAATAACAAAATAGAGAACATCGTGTTGATTTGTCCAAGATGTCATAATATCCTACATGATGTTGCTACAAGAAGTTGGTCAGATGAAAGGAGGCGTGAATGGAGTGACGAACTGAAACACAGATATAGTGAACGAAAGAGATTAGAGCTTCCATTCAAGTTAGGTGCTCCGATCATCGACCCCGTAAAGGTCACTGAAATTGAATATGTAGGAAGAGGCAAGGCGTGGAACGTAAGGATGAGGAAGAATCCCTGCTTTATTCTAGGCAACGGAATAATAACTCATAACACTGACGAGGCCCAACAGGCCCTCAGGAGAACGATGGAGAGATTCTCTGTAAACACCAGATTCATCTTGATAGCAAACGAACTCTACAAGATAATAGAACCAATCCAATCACGTTGCTCGGTGTTCAGATTTGGTCCATTGCCTGACAGAATAATAGCAGACAGGATAAAGGAGATTGCGAAGAAGGAGGGCGTTCAGTATGAGGAAGAAGCAATGAATCTGATGGTCGACAGGGCTTATGGAGATATGAGGATGGCAATTAACTTGGCCCAAGGAGCGGCTGCTGAGAACAAGAAGATAGACCTGAAGAATGTCAGGCAATTCCTCGGAGCATATGGCCTGGACAGGATAGACGATATGTTCGAGAAGGCCGTCTCCGGTGATTTCAATGGAGCAATCGGTATCCTTGACAAATTGCTTTATGATTCAGGTGTTCCGCCAAGGGAGATAGCTAGGAAGATCCAGAAGAGAACCTACGATTTGAATGCCAGCCCTGAGAGGAAGATGGATCTACTTTCAGTATTGGCAGAGGTGGAATATAGGTTGACTGTCGGAGCAGATCCGGAAATACAGTTCTCCCTCTTCCTGGCAAAACTCTCTGAGACGCCGAAGAGGTAGGCTCTTCATTGGCATGGTTCGAGGAACTTAAGCCTTCAGATTGGTCCGAGATAGTTGGGAACAATGAAGTAAGACAGGGATTCCTCATGTGGCTTCAGAAATGGAATCCAAGGCAGGAGAAAAAAGCGGCCATCCTCTTTGGACCAGCTGGAGTTGGTAAGACAATAACGGCAGAGTTGGCAGCAAAGAAACTGAACTACAATCTCATTGAGCTCAACGCAAGCGATGTCAGAACAGGGGAAAGACTGGTCGAGAGTCTTTTTCCAGCCATGAGAAGCATCCCCCTGACGGGGAAGAGAAACCTAATCCTGCTGGATGAGATTGACGGCCTGAATCAGAGGAAGGATACCGGGGGCATTGCGGCCATATCAGAGATGATAACGGACACGGCCACGCCAATGGTCATGACCGCAAACAATCCCTGGAAGCCCTCCCTAAGAGAGATCAGGGAAAGATGTGAGCTCTTCGAACTCAGAAGGTTGAAGAAGGAAAGCATTCTGAGGAAGCTTCACGAGATCGCGGATCGGAGGGGAGCAATGATTGAAAAGGGTGCGCTCGAGCTCATATCGGAAAAGGCAGATGGAGACATAAGAGGTGCTTTGATGGATCTGCATTCGCTTGTATCTGAGACAAAGGTTCTAAAGAAGGCCACTGTGCAAGAGCTACTTCAGGATAGAATAAGGGAGGAGAACGTTTTCCAGGGCATCAGGAGCGCCATACTCGCTGACGACCCGACGGAAATCAGACAACACCTCCGCGACATTGATGTGCTCCCTGACGCACTAACTGACTGGATATACGGCAATGCACCTAGCATCTGTTCTGATCCGAAATCCTTAGCTGTGCTGATGAAAGCGGTCGCGGAGGCCAATTACTTGAATGCAATAATGTGGAAGAAAAGGAATTGGGTCCTCATTCCGTACATATATGACGTGCTATCATTGGGCCTCGCTTCTGCCTCAAGGAGGAGGGGATGGGTGAGGCTCTCAATGCCGAAGAGGATATCACAGAGGTGGGTAAGACTCAGTAAGCTAAGGAAGAACGTGGAAATGGCAAGTCAACTCAGAAAGGACATCCATGAGAGGACTTCCATTATGATGACACAGGTTCTGCCCCTTCTCAACTATCTCCGAACCAAGAGCGAAACGGCGAGGAGGAAATGAGGGCCAGACATCTATCTGAATCCGTGCGCAAGTAGCTCCCTGAGGAGTTGGGCTCTTCGGTCCAGCGGATTCAGCTTGAAAAGACGCATTCTTCCGAATTGCCTGCAGTGCACTAATCCCAATTCCATCAATTCGTTGACCATCCTAGATGCACTAGTATGGTTCAGGTTAGCCCTTCTTGAGAGGGCAGACATCGTAAGCTCTATCTCAGAATCAGCTAGGATTCTGATCAATCTCATGTATGGGGCGTCAAGGAACCCACTTCGTTGCTTAGCTGGTTGAATCCTGTTCATCCTTCTCAAGCATCCGGCGAAGGGCTACAGCCGGTGGGACCAAGAACAGAATTGTTGTCCTGCCTCTCTTGCCGAAGCTCTTTACGCTTCTCTTCACGAACCCGATCTTCTCAAGGTCCGACAGCATCTCCCATAGTCTCGTATGGGAAACTGGCTCCTTCCCTCGCTCTTCCATGTACCTCCTGTAATCATCCTCGAATCTCCCCATCGTTGTGTATGCCTCGTTGCCCTCGGAGAAGGAAATAGCCAGAGAAGCTAGGATGTCCCTCTGCGTTTCACCCAACGACGCCAAATCTGATTCTGATGGGAAAGACGGCAATATCGAAAGCGCTTTCCTCACGGCCTCCGGGAGGATCCTATCGCAACCATCGGATTCTGAAAGCGCTGCAGCCCTGGCCAATATCTCTATCGCATACCTCGCATCCCCCGACGGCATTGCTGAACGGGATATGAGCAACATAAGGGATCTGTCATAGGATCCAGGGCTCAAACCCATTTTGGCTCTGTCCTCGATTATGTTGGCAAGCTCTTCCTCGGAATATCCGCTCAATCTTATCGCGGGAAGAAAAGCCATATCAGGTAGCCTTTCGTCCCCCATGGAGGCCGGAATTCTCCTCATGGTCAGAAGAACCCCCAAGTTGTTTGAGGCCTTCACAGATCTCTCGTGCATTCTCAGGATGGCATAGAGCAGATAGGTGTGTTCCCTGATCAACAGAGAGTCTGCGTTGTCGAGAACGACCAAGAGAGGTTGCTTTGCCTTCTCTAGAGAATCGATGAGGAAAATCAGTGCCTCCTCTATTGATATTCCTCTGAGGAATCCCTGTGCCAGCCTCGCCATGATCAGGGTTCTCATGAGGATGTTGTACTCAGAGCCCTCTATTCTGCAGTTCACAATGAAACCAAGGCCATCTCCCTTTTTTGAGTGATACCACTGAGCCAGCATATTGGAAAGCAACGTCTTTCCACTTCCTGTAGGTCCGACCAGTATCGTCCTCACGCCAGAGGGTTGTGCATCTAGAATTGGAGAGAAGGAACGGAGGAGTTGCTTCAGCTGTTCATCTCGATGGAATGGCCTCTTGGGCAGATATGCGGGATCGAAGGGCGTTCTGTCTACGATTATGCTTCCCATCTCAGTGTTCCTTCTCTTCTTCTGACTTTGATCCTTCCTTCATATAATCGATGCTGGAGATGATCTTCTCACGGAGAGACTTCGCTGAAATTGGAAACTCCGCTGGCAAGACCGAAACTGCAGCCAGGCCATCTATGACCTCAACATAGATCACGAAACCAGGATTCTTCAGGTCTACCGATAGCGGATGTCTCTCTTTGATTGAGGCTCCGATTTCCCTCTCGAGGAGAGTGCTTGATATTTTGGACCCCCGCACCTTGGCCCTGACTGCGAAGCTGGTCGATTCCTGCCCGTGAACGAGATCGAGGCAGGCTTTCTTTATCTGATCCAGATCCAGAGCACAAGTCTTCTGAACGGGGATGAGCTTAGAGATATGGGTCGGGAGGGAGTCCATCACCATAGAATGTGCCTGAATTGGGTCAAGATCAGTTCTCACGAGGTATAGATCCCTATGCTTCGTATTCGTCACCTCGAGATCGATATCATGGAAAAACAACGCATCTACTACCTCGGTCTTGGCTGCTTCGCCTGAGCCAGAGTTCGATGATAGTATGAGGAGATTCCTCGCCAATTGCCAAGAATAGGAGAACACAATATTTATTAGTTGTCTCGACGAAGCCCTTCAAAATGGAGAAGCAGAACATACTATACCGGTGTCTTTCCTGTAACGAGAGGTTCTCCCCTGAAACGTTGTCCACCAGGGAGATAAGGTGCCCATACTGCGGGTATAGGGTCGTCAAGAAACTCAGGACAGGTTCAGTAAAGATCGTGAAATCCGAATAGAATCGTCTCAAGCAAGAGCCCAGCTTAGATAGGGATCTACCCAGTTAGACCACCACTGAGCTGGATTCTTCAATGGTATGGGTTGTAGCTTGGTCTCTTCCTCGGGAGATGGATTCTTGCCCAGTGGCAGACCGTACAACTCGTTTGAATAGAAGGGGACACACTCGGACAATGACACATCAAGATTATTCAGTAGAAGTAGATTCGAGTCCTCCTCTAGTCCTAGATAGGTCATTGCGTCCAAGAGATAGGGAGTGTCCCTGGGCCATACGACACAGCCGTGGTACTGCTCGTCATCAAGATAAGGCCCGCATTGTCTCTTCTGAGTCAGGAGACCAAAAGGTGCCTCTTTTCTTGGATTGAGTTTCATTATCCTTCTACTGACTACGAGTTCAGATCTTGCTTTGTCATAGGCCCTCTTTAGACTCTGTCTTGGCAGGAGGTCCTTCAATAGCGTCATCGATATGAAGGACGGCGAGGAAAGAGTCTGGTCCTTCCATTCAATGTCGTTGTGAATGAACAGGCAGTTCGCAGGGAGGTCTTCGGAATCGCAAAGAAACTGCCTTTCAAATGCCCTCGTTGCCTTTTCCAGAGCAATCTTGAAGGGGCCCGGATCCAATCCCAAGTCCGCCGAAACCCTTGATGCTTTGTCCAGGACCAGAATCCATCTTGCCTGTATTTCAGGGAGCACGAAATTCGGGCCTTCGATTAGGCCGATAGCCTTGTTGAGATCTGATTCCTGGGTGAGAATCCAATCATAGAAGCTCGGTGGCATTCTTGTGGAAACATGCCTGAGTTTCTCCCCCCCGATTTCGATATCGACCTTCGAATCAGTCCAGCTGTAGCTTGCGGGGCACAACAGGGCGCCGTCGCTTTCTTTGATTTCTGGTATCTCTTTTTTCTCGAGAGATTGAATGAACCGGATTAGGAGTGAGACCCCTGACCTAAGGCCTCGGAGATTGCCAATCGATCTACAATACTCCATGAGAAATTGGTGAAACAATAGGGTAGAGTCAAGCGAGTTGTATAGGACCAGCGGGCCATCTGATCTCCAGTCTATCAGATTCGGAAGAAGCCCGAACTCGTTGACATGCCTCAATCCTATCTCAAGTTGCGAGGCCATATAGTGCTGAAGCCCCAGTATTGATAGGACATTCCGATTCCAAAGAAGGCCCTCGTACACATCCCTCAGCCAACTTCGCCTGAACCACCAAGCCCCCGCCTCTCCAGCTATCAATTGCCTGTCCCCGAGATCAACCCTGATTCCGAAGAGCAACATCGAACAGATTCTGCCGTATAGGGCGTTTCTCACACTTTCATTTACTGTCTCAAATGGTAGTAGTGAAAGCAATCCACGCAAGTTTGATTCGAATAACTCAATTGAGTCCAGAATCTTTCTCGGGGCGTCTTTGCCCACTGGAAATCCTGTTGTCACTAATAACTGAAGGACCGAGTTGCTACCAATTGGCTTCAATTCATATGGACCGACTACGGACAACGTTGAGCTATAGGGGACAGACTTCACACCGTCAGGAGTCTGCCGCCTAGATCCGAACCCCTTCTTATATATCCAATCCAACCTCGTAAGAACGGCATGACTGGAATCCGTCTTCATATCAGAAGCAATCGATACATATATGTTCTCGTTCCTGCAAACGAAATTGTTGGTCATCAAGGGATCTATGATTGGAGGAGCTGATTCTCTTCGTAGGGGCCTGAGGTCTAGAAGCAGATAGATCCGAAACACGGTCTCGCTGGTCCTGTCTGGAAGTCCTATTTCAAGGCACAAAGAAGAAACATCGACGGCCCCGACATCTCCAAGCGAATATCTCACCATTACTTCTTGCTTTTTACTCATGTATTGATATGATGCCCGAATCGGACTGACAACCACCTTCGCAGGGAGCAATTTCCAGTTCTCTCCGCCGGAGGTCAAAGCTATGCCAACACCATCCAGAACCTTCCAAGGGTCGCCACGATTCAGGAAGCTAAGACCCTCGCTGCCGAAATCCCTATTGGGAACTATGAATTCGTCCCCGTTCGGCAACTCAACCTTCGCGCTGAAAACGCTGGACGAATACTCTGAAATCGGTGTGCGAAGCAAAATCCTCCTATTCCTAGCGAAATCCCAATCTGGACTCTCTGAAGAGTCAAGTTCAAGATACGGAATCGGTATTACCTCCTTCATCCGTATTTGAGGAAGAAGATGGAGTATTTTTCGATTATGCAACCAATTCTCATGGAGGTAAAAGACAGCAAGACGAGTTGTGTGATCGGAGCCTGTTGACAGGAGGCAATGTTCCACGGCCCGAGAATGCACCATTGCGGCCAAGAATATCAATGCTCATCGGGTCGGCATTTCTTTGAATCAACAATTAGCTACTGGGCACACTGAGATGCTTGTCGAATTAGGTCAGGACATCCGAAGGCAGCCGTGCGAAATTTGAACAATATGAGCAAGGAAACGAGCCGGATTCTAATTCTGACTCGCACAATCTAATTTATTGACGAAACGCTTAAAAACGTTATATCAGACCCGCTACGTCAAGGCGCAGAAACTATGGAAGAAAAAGTGGAACTCTACAGAGAATTTGGAGAGCGCATCATACCGCCTTCGTGGAAAGACAAGACTTGGACTCCTGATGAATTCAAGAAGTTCTACAACGATACCGTAAAGGACAAAGAGGCGATTGAGAAATGGTGGGGAAAATGGGCAAACGAACTTGCTTGGTTCAAGCGATGGGAAAGGGTTCTTGACGACAGCAACCCGCCATTCTACCGATGGTTCGTTGGGGGCGAAACAAACCTTGCATATCTATGTGCAGATTGGCAGGTTGAGAAGGGAAGGAAGAACAAGTTAGCTCTGGTCTGGGAAGGAGAACCAGTCGATCAGGATACTGGAGAGCCGAAGGAGATCAGAAAATTCACCTATAATGATCTGTACAGAACGTCAAATAGAATCGCTTCCGCCCTCAAGGAGAAACTCAATGTGAAGGAGGGAGAAATACTGACCTTCTATCTGCCCATGATTCCAGAGCTTCCCTTTTACATGCTCGCTGTCCAGAGACTAGGAGCGAACCACAGTATCGTTTATAGTGGATTCAGTGCTGTTGCGATCGCCGATAGAGCCCAAGCAGCTGGCTCAAGGGTAATCGTCACAGCTGATGGCCTGTATAGAAGGGGCAAGATATTGAAACTCAAAGAGGTAATTGATGAGGCCGTGAAAATACTTGATGAGAGGGGACATACAATAGAGAAAGTCATCGTAGTCAGAAGAACCGACAGATCAGACATACCTTGGAACGAGAAAAAAGATGTTTGGCATCACGAGCTGATAAGAGATGTCTCTGAGAACACAAGGATCGAAGGGGTAGGCGCTTCATCGGAGGACTTTTCATATATACTCTACACATCTGGAACAACTGGCGCTCCAAAGGGATCTCAGATTCCTGTCGGTGGTTACGCGGTCGGATTATATGCCACGATGAGGATGATATTTGATATTAGGGATGAAGATATCTATTGGTGCACCGCAGACATTGGATGGGTTACTGGACATTCCTATATAGTGTATGGGCCGTTCATGACAGGAACCACGTCCGTTATGTATGAAGGGGCACCCGATTACCCCAGTCCGGACAGGTGGTGGAGCATCATCGAGAGATATGGAGTCAGTGTGTTCTACACGACGCCTACAGCCATAAGGATGTTGATGAAGTTCCCAGAGGAACTTGTGAAGAAGCATGACTTCTCAACGATAAGAATCGCACATTCAGTGGGAGAACCAATCAATCCAGAGGCCTTCAGATGGCTCTATGCGCATGTCTGCAGGAACGATGCGGTCTCCACAAGTACATGGTGGATGACGGAGACGGGCCAAATGCTGACGGGTCATTTCCCAGGGCTAGGCAAGATCTTCCCACTCAAACCAGGAACTAACGGCTACATTATCCCCGGCGTTCGTGCGGAGGTCGTTGACGAAGACGGAAAGCCTTGCCCCTCAGGAGTCAGGGGGTATTTCGTGATAGGGACACCTTGGCCGGGAATGTTCATGACTCTATACAAGGATCCAGAAAGATACACCAACATATATTGGAGGAGATGGCCCGGTTACTTCTGGACAGGCGATTATGCAGTCAAGGATCCAGATGGATACTTCTGGGTCTTGGGAAGAGCTGATGATGTTCTCAAAGTCGCAGGACACAGAATAGGAACTGCCGAAATCGAATCGGCAATGATCCTGCATCCAACCATTGCGGAATCGGCTTGTGTTGGAAAACCTGATGAAATAAAGGGAGAAGTCCCACAGATATTCGCGGTGCTCAAGCAAGGTTACGATGGCACTCCAGAACTTGAAAATGAGTTGAAAATGCACTTGAGGAAAACAATCGGGCCCCTTGTGTCATCTGATGCCACAATAATCTTCATCAATGCAGTTCCGAAAACCAGAAGCGGCAAGATCATGAGAAGACTTCTGAGAGCGGTGGTCAGCGATAGACCGCTTGGGGATGTCACAACTTTAGAGGACGAGGCTGCCGTTAAAGAGGTCTCGGAAGCCTATGTCACTCTGAAGAAGGTAGTTGAAGAAAAGACCCGATAGGACAACGATAGGAAGGGGGACATACAGAAGGCAGCAATCCAATGGCAATCGCTAGAGTAATGGGCATAGATGCGCAGAGAGGAAGATGGCTACTTGTCCTAGTCGGATTCCTGATGAACATGTGTCTAGGAGCCATCTATGCGTTTAGCGTGTTCAGAAAACCTTTGGAAGGATTGTGGGCAATAAGCGCGGCCCAGAGCGGACTGCCGTTCATGGTCTTTCTCGCCACATTCGCCTTCGTCATGCCCATTGCGGGGAGTTGGATGGTAAAATGGGGCCCTAAGAAGACAAGCATGCTTGGAGGCCTGCTCGTTGGGATGGGATGGATGGGAGCAAGTTTTTCCCCAAGTATAGAGGTCTTGGCAATACTCTATGGAATTATCGGTGGAGCTGGCGTCGGGATCACCTATGGCTGCCCGATTGCCGTCACGGCCAGATGGTTCCCTCACAAGGGTGGTCTACCCATTGGTTTGACTGTCATGGGTTTTGGGATATCCGCACTGGTCATGGCGCCGATAATGAATGCATTGATAGGAGCAGTTGGACCATTGCAGGCCTTTCTCTATCTCGGCATAGTGTTTCTGGTGGCGGTGGTTCTCCTGTCTCTTCCGCTTAGCTTTCCGCCAACGGGATGGACCTCTGGATTGGAACCAAAGCCTGCCAAAACAACTGCCCCACTCGGGGAGATTGACATCAGCAGAGGAGAAATGACCAAGACGACCGCATTCTATGCGCTATGGTCCACCTATGCAATAGGATGCTTGGCCGGCCTGATGGCCATCGGGATAGCATCTCCATTTGGAACAGAAGTCGCGAGACTTGATGCCACAACAGCTGCCTTTGCGGTTTCACTTTTCGCAGTATTCAATGGCATAGGGAGGCCCATATTCGGAATGATCACAGATAGGACAGGCCCAAGATATGCCAGCATGCTCTCCTTCGCGCTTGTACTTGGCGCATCTGTTGCGCTCTACTTTGCAGGCGAGGGTAGTTCCACTGTGTACTTCGTCGCTTTCAGCATTTTTTGGTTGAACCTTGGTGGATGGCTGGCGTTGGCTCCGACCGCGACCAGAATACTCTTCGGGATGAAATACTACTCGCAAAACTACGGGCTCGTGTTTACGGCCTACGGGGTCGGAGCGATCGTGGGTACTTCCGCTTCTGGGACGCTGAGAGACATTACTGGAACATACTTGACTGTTTTTCCAGTCGTAATGGCGTTGACCGTTGCCGGGATGATTATCGCTTTTCTTGCACTGAAGCCTGTGAAGACTAGGACACCATAGTGAGGCATTCCGCGTGCTGACTTATCGGCTAGCCACGGTTGATCTTGAGAGACGATAAGGATTTATTGAGGCTTTGAGTTCTCGAGGGGCGAATTACGTTCGGAGGTGGCGGCGCTGGCGAGACCGAAGACTGTAGCGATCATCGCTGTCTTTGCAGCGTTGACCGTGGCGCTGAATCTCTCCCCCGTAAAATTCCCAGCCCCCTTCGCTCCGTTTCTAATATATCAGATATGGGAGGTGCCAATAGTCACTGCCTTCTTGATCCATGGTCCCATCGTCGGAGTCATGATATCAATCATAAACACAATGGCCCTTCTGGTCGTTTTCCCCGGGGCGCTGCCAACCGGTCCATTCTACAATCTCGCAGCTGTCCTGAGCATGCTATCTGGAATCTACATTTCAGAGAAATGGGTCATCAATCGTATGAAGGGAAACGGAGAGAGAATCCAGATGGCTTTCTCGTCCCTCCTTGGGATTGTGTCACGAGTGGGAATAATGACGGTCGTGAATGCCATCTTCTTACCCTTCCCACCTCCAATTGGATTTGATATGCCAATGGCCGCCGTCATCGCGATCATGCCCCTCATAGGTCTATTCAACGCAACGCTTGCGCTGTACACCATACCACTTGGCTATTTCTTGCAGAAGGCTGTATGTTCGGCGATGAAGATCAGGAGATGGGGTTCTCCAGCGACAGATAGCTAGAACCATGAGTTGCATTCGCATGCCCCAAGATGATGCGAAAGGGGATACAGGAAGGGTCCAAGGGCGATCTCTACATTCGGCTCTGAAGACCGCATATAGCGCTCCAGGAGACAGGCTTGAGGCAATGGTTGAGGGCTACTTGGTTGACATCGCCCGGGGCGAATTGCTCATCGAAATCCAGACACAAAACTTCGCTGCATTGAAGGAGAAGCTCGTCAGCCTACTGAGGAATCATGAAGTGCGGGTTGTCTTGCCAATATCCATCGAGAAATGGATCATCATGTTGGCGATTGACAAGCGTACGTTCATCCGCAAGCGAAGGTCTCCGAAGCGAGGAAGGAAAGAGGATGTCTTTCGCGAGTTGGTGAGTTTCCCTGAACTGGTCCGCAATCCGAGATTTTCATTAGAGCTTGTTATGATAAGAGAGGAGGAGCTTCGATATAGGACTCCACCCAGGGGAAGATTCCGGAAGAGCTGGAGCACGCTTGACCGCCGTCTGATTGGAATTTCAGATCGGATCTTGTTCAGATCTCCTGAGGACTTCCTATCCTTGCTCCCTCAGACAATCAAATCGCCCTTCATAACGCGGGATCTCGCGAGGGCGCTGAATCTTCCAGTCGGACTCGCTCAGAAGATGGTCTACTGCCTTCGTGGCATGGGTGTCATCGGGATGGTGGGAAGGAAGGCGAAATCCAGACTGTACGCGCGACTATAGCGATATAGCCGCGAAATGAAGGTATTGCGGAATGTTTTTAGAGGATGATGGGGAAGGGCGGATATGGTCTCAATCAAGCTTAGGGTCGAAGGAGCCAAGTCGGAACTCTTGGATGAACTGGAATCATTTCTAAGGAGGAAGGTGAGCAAGGACCTGAGCAGAAGTGACAAGGTGTTTGAGTTCCCAAATAGCGTGAAACGCGGCGATGTGGTAGATGCAGTCAGATGGTTTTCCGCAAAGAAAGTGAGGCAGGTGAAGTTACAGAGAATTCTGTCCAAGGACGAGATAGTCCTGAAGAAGATTGGAGATTAGGAAGCCGGCAGTCTGAGCCATGAGATCAGAATAGGAAGGTCTTGGCATTCTCTCTGCCGCCCAGTTCGCCGGCGAAGTTGTGAAGCATAAGCCTCCTGACATCCTCAAGGGCGAAGTTATGTCCAAGAAGCCAGCCGAGCTTCACGTATGCCGTCTCGGCAAGCATATCCTCCAAGTAGACTACCCCCAACTTCAGGATGATCCTGGCATTCCTGTACACATACGGGTCAACACGGCCATAGATGCATTGGGAGGCCATTCCTACGAATGCACCTTCAGCTAGTGCACGTTCTATTGATTTCAGCCAAGATGCTTTCTCATCCACCGTCTGGGTCGGAACATGACCCAAACCAGAGCCCAGTATTATGAACCCCCTATAGCCCTTGTCCAGCAAGAAATCCAAGAGCTCCGGGTTTGAGTTCGGGTAGGCATACAGCATCGCGGTTTTCTCCTCAAAGGATCCATCGAGCCAAGGATTCTCTTGGGCCCTCGGTTTGACTGCCTGCTGTAGCATCTCAAGGCGTCCATCCTTGAAGATTCTGGCTACCGGAAGGTCATTTATTGGCCGGAATGCGTTCCTCACGGAGGTGTGCATCTTTCTCACCTTGGTGCCCCTCAGGACCAGGGCATAATCATCTGAGGAGGAACCATGGAAGCATATCGCAACTATTGAACACGGTAGTTTTGAGGCAGCGTAAGCAGAGGCTAGGAGATTAAGATCCGCATCCCTGGAGCCTCTGTCAGGCGATCGTTGCGCACCTGTCAGAATCACGGGCGCATTCAGGCCTCTGATCATGAATGAGAGGGCAGCGGATGTGAAGTGCATCGTATCAGTTCCATGAAGGACGATCACGCCTGCATCCCCCTCAGAGAGAGAGGCTATGACCTTGGAGGCAACCTGGGCCCATTGGCTCGGCGCCAAGTCCTCTGAAGCCAGCGAGAAGATCCTCTCTGCCTTCCTTATCCTGACGATATCGCCCAACTCCGGGACGCCGAATAAGATCTCCTCTGGTGAGAAGAGCATTGCGACTCCTCCCGTGACATAGTCCACCCTAGCGCTTATGGTTCCCCCCGTGGAGAGGATTGTGATGGGCGGAAGATCCTTCCTCTGCTCCCTGGTCTCAAGGGAGGGGAATCTCTCGAACTCCGTCTTCCCACTCAGCCTCCTCAAGCCCTCTATTTTGCTCAGCTCGAATCCAATGTTGTAGCCATTGGGAAGTTTGATCAGAAGAACATCTGGATTTCCGAAATCCGTTTCCTCCCTTGGCAGTAGAAAGCCCTTGAATTTCCTATGTCCAACTGTGAACTCGACCTCATCTCCGATCGAAATCTGGCTCCTTTTCAGAAAGTCCTGGACGTTCTGTGAGTATGGCATGCTATGCCACCTTGCTTACCTCCTCTTCCAAGATCTCATTGATCTTGCTCCCAGGCGCCTTACCCCTGAGCTTTTCCATCGCAATCCCCATCAGGGGCTTGACCGATTCCTTTCCTTTTTTCCTCACGAAGTCTATCCTCTGATTCACAATTTCCCTGATTACGCTTCTTATCTCCTCCTCTCCAACTGAACCTGCATATATCGACGCCAAGGAGCTGTCCACATCGCCACCTTCCGCCAACCTCCGTATGAATTGAGACAACAAGTCCTTTGGCACTCTTTTCTCCGTCATCATTGACAGTCCTCTTATTAGGACTGAATCCTCAATCGAATCCACGTTTGCGCCTTCCCTTCTTAACATGGGCAGCGTGTTCAGCAAGCAGGAGGCAGCGAACAACGGTTCAACTCCTGATTTCACTGCGTCTTCGAAGACCTGAAGCGTCTGCGAGCGCAGCATCTGATTTGCCATGTGCTCAGTGAGACCGAGGGACATTAGTTTCTTTAAGTACACCGAAGGCTTTGGAGGCAACTTCTCCTTCAATTCACTGAGCATTTCGTCTTTGATTGCGATTGGAGGCAGATCAGTCTCGGGGTACATCCTGGCAGAACCTGGGAGTGGCCTTTGGTAGGAGGTAGTGCCATCCTCGTTTACCTTGCGCGTTTCTGATGGAACCCCCTTCAATGCCGTTTCCAGCCTGTCATGGATTGCGGTCAAGGCTCTCCTCGCCCTGTGCTCTTCTCCCAGCACGAGAATGAAGGCAGTGGGCTTGGCTTCGCAATACAGTTTCCTTATTTCAGAGACCTCAGTCTCGGAGATGCCGTATGCAGGTAGTTCGTCTGAATGTATTATTCCTCCGAGGCCAGCCCAGACCTGAGCGTAATCGGCGAGTTCAGTGCCTAGCCTCCTGTTCGGCTGAAGCGCCCTTCCAAGCAAGCCCTCAAATCCAGGGACTAAGAGACACATGATTCTGTGGCCATTTGAGATCGCAGACTTGGCCAGTGAGGAATTCGTCTCGGAGAAGGCAGTTGTAACGTCAATGGGATTGAATCCAGTGGTCTTCGCCTTCCTCTTCCCGAGCTCATTCCTTATCTCAAGAAGGTTGAGCTGTCTTTGGGCCTCGAGGCGAACGATGTCTCCAAGGAGCTCCAATTCCTGAACGCCCTTTATTTCCTGTCTGCTTCCCCCTTCCACACTTACGTTCAGGTCCTGCCTAATCGTGCCTATTCCCCTTTGGACATCTCCTGTCAGCCTCAGCATCAGTCCGACCTCTTCTGCAACTTCCAAGGCCTGTTCTGGGGAATGGATGTCGGGTTCTGTAGCCACCTCAACAAGGGGTATTCCAAGCCTGTCAAGCCTATAGAACGCCTCTCGTGCCTCGCTCTTCTCTATGTATGCTGATTCCTCCTCGAGACAAAGGGTCGCTAGTCTGACTGGTCCATTTGAGGTCTCTATGATTGAATCGTCTGTTCCTAGGGCGATTAGCATTGTTCTCTGGAAACCAGAGGTGTTGCTACCATCCAACACCACCTTTCTCATTACCCTGACTTCGTCCAGTACTTGCATCTTGAACATGAGTGCGATTTTCAAAGCGATTCTGAGTGCCTCTTCGTTCACCAGATGCGGCGGGGATTCATCCAGTTCCACTAGGCATGCCGAGGACGGCGAATATCCATATTGAAAGGCTCTGGCCCTATGGGCCTCCAACAAGGCCGCGGGGTCATGTTCTCCCAATTCACTTGAGGAGATCCTGAGATAGCGAGTTTCGTAGCTGTCTGGCTTGACGCCCACCTCAGATGGACAATTGCAGAAGAGCTTGTGCGTCCTAAGCCTCTGATGCCATTCCAGTCCTACGGTTATCTTGGGAACTCCCAATTCAGCGGTTGATTTCAGGTCCAGACTTTAAGCTTTGACTGTGAAGGACAGGGGTTGGCTTTGTCCGAAACCGAACGGAGACTATGAATTCCGAATTTACTCACGGAACTTGAATCTATTCTGAAACACAATCTCGCGATTTGTCGAATTCCACGAAGATTTTCAAAGATGCGAAAAAACGCCGGCAGATTGCCGGAGAGCCCTCATCCTCAGCTCGCCACAGATCTGGGACAACTATTCTGAATCTTGCTCCTAATTCTGTACGATTTGAAATTTTATAAACTCTCCGGCCCGGAGAACACTGTGGATGAAGCCGGAGAGGAGCTTTGGCGGGCTATTTGTAGCCATACTCATCCTCTCGTTTTTGGTTGAATCGAAGGTGGCTTTTGGTCAGACGATTACTCTGGCTCCCAATAGCGGCAACGTTGGGGCTTCTGTTACTGTGAATGGACTGAGCTTCGGGGCGAACAGACAGGTATCCGTGTCGTTTGATGGAGCACGTGTTGGAAATGGGACTACCTCAAGCACGGGGAGCTTCAGCCTTGCTTTCGCCGTCCCCTCAAGCAGCCGGGGACCACACACGGTATCAGCAGATGACGGAATCTCTTCCGCGAGTGCAACCTTCACGGTCACAAACTCTCTGTCGAGATCTCCGACAAGTGGCATTGTAGGCACGACAATCACTCTCACCGGATATGGATACTCGGCCTCTGGCGTTATTACCATAAAATGGGACGGAACCGTTCTCGCCACCTCTCCGTCCACAGTTGTAACGGACAGCGCAGGTGCGTTCGTCGCAACAGTTCTTGCCCCTCCATGTGAGCCAGTCTCCCATAGCATTGTAGCAAGTGATTCCGGGGGATCCGTCACAGTCACTTTCACCATTTCAAGGAGCATTGCCCTATCTCCCAGTCTCGGGCCGGTCGGCACTCTAGCATTAGTGACGGGCTCAGGTTATCTGGCCTCTAACACGATAATCATAACATTCGATGGTTCCGCGGTTCCAACGACTCCAGCCACCGTCATCAGTGATTTCTACGGTGGATTTGTGGCATCGTTCAATGTTCCATCGGTTTCACCAGGAGCCCACACGGTGAGGGGAATTGACAACGTGGGTGGGTCTGCGACCGCCACTTTCACAGTGACTCCTTCGATCTCACTCTCCTCATCTTCCGGAAGGGGTGGCACTTCGATAACAGTCACTGGCACAGGATTTGCTTCATCGAACACAGTGGCGATTAGGTTCGATGGGAATCTGTTGCTTAATTTTCCGACTGACCTATCTGGGGGATTCAGCGCGACTGTGACAATCCCGCTGGCCCCTGCCGGCGGTCACGTGATTTCGGCGACTGATGGTCTTGGTTCAACGGCATCTGCCTCCTTCTCAGTCACCCCATCGATTTCGCTTTCCCCTGCCAACGGAGCAGTTGGAACGATTGTGACTGTCACTGGGGTTGGCTTTGCTGGAAGTTCCACAGTCACATTGCTATTTGCCGGAAATCCCGTTGTTACGACCCCGACTCCTATCTTGACTGATGCTTTTGGTGGATTCATTGCCTCTTTCACTGCACCATTGGCTCCTGCGTCAGGATGGAGTGTCTTAGCCGTTGATGGATCTGGGTTCAGAGCTGCCGCGACATTCACGATAACGCGCAGGTTGTCCCTTTCGGCAACATCAGGAATCGTTGAGGCAACGATAATCGTGAGGGGAACGGGATTCGCTCCAAGCACCCAGATAGTATTTACGTTTGATGGTGCCCCTCTGGCCACGACGCCGTCTCCAGTCACCTCAGACTCCAACGGAAGGTTCAACGCGAGCTTTGCTGTGCCAGAGTCAATCCAAGGAACCCATACGATCGTGGTGGATGACCTCTCCGGAGGCATTGCTTCAACAACCTTCACGATTAGCAACTCAATAACCATAAGCCCGACTAGTGGGAACGTCGGCGATACCATTGTAGTCGTGGGAAGGGGATTCGCACAGAATTCACTGGTCACCATATCCTATGATGGATCATCTGTTGTAACTGTGCCTGGGTCTGTTGAGACGAATTCGTTGGGGAGCTTCTCTGCTTCATTCGCCGCCGTTGCAAGCAGTGCTGGAACCCATACGGTGAGAGCCACGGACTTGTTCGGCAACACCGCAACGGCAACGTTCACCGTAATCAGAAAAATCACGCTTTCATCTCGCAGCGGAGCACCTCTTGTGGGAATCACTATCACGGGAGTTGGATTCGCAGGATTGAGTGGGATCACCTTGACATGGGATGGAGGCCCGCTGACAGCTCTGCCCTCTCCAATTACAACGAACGCAACAGGTTATTTTCTTGTCATCTTGACTGTGCCTCTGGATACAGCGGGAAAGCATACTGTAGTAGCGACTGACGGAGTAGGCAACACTGCGTCTGACACTTACACAATATCTGCATCGATTTCGGTTACTCCAAGCGGGCTTAGTGTTGGTGACGAGCTTTGGGTGAGCGGCATCGGATTCTCAGGCTCTTCTACGATGTCGATTACTTGGGACGGCATTCAGGTTTCGACAGAACCTCCATCGATTTCGACGGATTCCATTGGAGGTTTCACTGCCTCTTTCCTGATTCCACCTAGTCGCTTCGGTACTCATAGGGTCGTTGCTGTTGACCAATCTGGAAACTGGTCCTCATCCTCCTATACAATATCCTCCACCTCAGCGATATCCGTCGAGATGGACGTCGGGGCAATTTACTTCAGGGGAGAGGTTGTTGAGTTCTATGCCCTTGTTACTCAGAACGGCAAGCCATTCGACGCGTCAACTGTGACCGCGAAGCTCTTCAGACCAGGCGGTGCAATCCAGGATCTCTCTGGAGCCGTGGTCAGGGTTGACACCGGGACTTACAGGATCGATTATACGGTGCCAGGCGGAGCGGCGCCAGGCACATATGCACTCGTAGTCAATGTGAGCAAGACAATCAGTGGGGTGTCTTCTTTCGGATCAGATCTAAGGGCATTTGAGATAAGTGACACGTTCGGAAGGATGAATGCCACAATAACAGCCATCAACAATAGGCTGGCCACGATATCCATTGACATAGGGCCAGTCCTTCTGAAACTGGATGAGGTCAATGCATCAATATCATCGCTCATTACGACCTCAAAGGGAGAGGTCCTGGCCCAGATATCCAGCACTGCAGGCATTATGACCTCGAAGCTCGACCTCATCAGTGCATCACTCAGCTCAATACAGAACGGGATGGCTACAATCTCCACTTCCTTTGGAACTGTCCAAGTGGAACTCACGGCAATAAACGCAAGGATAGATTCGCTCAAAGGCGATATGGCCTTGGTGAGGAGCACGGTGGGCTCCCTCAATGTTTCGCTGACAAATCTGAACCCTAAGATCTCCTCCATATCGGGGAATGTCCTGACATTGCAGACAGACCTTGGAGTCGTGCACGCGGAATTGGCAGACCTAAAGGCGAGATCAATAAGTATAGAAAATGGACTCGTTAGGATAGAGACCGGGGTCGGGCGAATCATAGCAGGACTGGAAAAACTGACAGGAATTACATTGCCGGTGAAGACTCAAGTCAGCACAAAGCTCGTCACGTTGTTCACGGATATGGAATTGACCTCAATAGAATATAGGGAATCGGAGCAAGCCATACGATTCGTATGTAACAGAGGCGCTCAGAGCTCCGGGGCACTTTCATTTGTCATTACAAGGGACCTGCTGAATGCAGTGGGTTCTTCGATATCAAAGATGAAGATATATGAGGGAGGCCAAGAAACGGCTTTCTCATCAATCGAACTGAAGGACGCGTACCTATTGCAGGTAGGTCGGGGATTTGGCCAGCACGAGTTGGTCCTTTATCTTAACGGGCTGCCGAGCATTTTCTCTAATCCCCTGTTTCTGTTTGGTGTGCCTGTGCTTCTCCTGGGAGTCTGTGGAATCATTCTCTTCATGAGAAGGAAGGGGAGGATTCACCCGAGCAAACCTAGAGCATATTGCGGGTACTGCGGGGCCCCTCTGGATACAATAGACGCTTCAAAATGCTCGAAGTGTGGGGCCAGTCAGATAGACTGACCGAGTGATCTCGATCTTCCCTGGAAGACTATTCGGATCATAGACAAGGACCGCCTCATATCCGGGTAGGAAGGTTCTTGTAAACATACGGGGGTTCCGTCATGTACCCGATCCGATGGTAATACTCCCTTGTTCCTATTGCAGCCATTACGTAGAGCTTCTTCAATCCCCACTCCTCCGCACAAACTCTCTCTGCTTCGTGCATCAATAGGGAGCCAAATCCTCTATGTTGGCCAGAGCGTTCATATACCATTCCAAGAGGGGTGGATCGGCCAACGACCTTCAACTCCCTGACGATTGCCGAATCTCCATTCCTGAATTGCTTCATGGAACAATCATCCGAAGGCAATCTCAGTCTGAGGTACGCGATCAAGGTGTCCGACATCGAACCCAAGTATTCAAGGAAGACCTCTCGTCCACCCGACGCGTCGTAGTCAGTCCTCCTCAGTGAGATCTCATCATCGTCATTAATGCCTCCTCGAATGCCGAATTCCCTGCTTCTCATCTCAAGCGTCGACGAGCCTGTCTGCCTCAGGTATTGCATGGCAGACTCCCTCAGATTACCATGTTTAGGTCCCTCTATGATGTATTGCGCGGGGATGTCCCGCTGCACCCTCATTAGCCTAAGCCATCTCGGAGCCTTCGACATGACCTCCGCGACAAGTATGGCGGCGCGTTCATCCGTAAGAGGGGTGTACTCCCCGGACTTGTAGAGTGAGTATAGGCCTGTTCCCTCAATAACAAGCGTTGGATAGATCTTCATCATGTCTGGCTTGAACCTAGTATCCTGGAATAGGGTCTCGAATCCCTTAATGTCCCTTTCATAGTCCGAGCCGGGCAATCCAGGCATCATATGTACGCAGACCTTCAGCCCGCTATCCTTGCACAGCCTGATCGCTCTGATCGAGTCCTCAACAGTGTGTCCCCTTTTGATGAGGCGAAGCACGTCGTCGGAAAGAGATTGAAGTCCTAGTTCCACCCTTGTTGCCCCTAGGTTCAGCATCGTGGCGACATGCTCTGCTCTGCAGTAGTCCGGCCTCGTCTCAATGGTGAGACCGACGTTCCTCTTGATTGCCTTCTCCGCGAACGAATGGGCCTCCTCGATTGATTTCGATTGGATCCCATTTAAAGCATCGAAACACGACTTGATGAACCAACGCTGGTATTCAATTGGAAGACAGGTAAAGGTTCCGCCCATTATTACCAACTCAACCTTCTGAGTGCTGTGGCCCATTTCCCCAAGCTGATGTAGCCTTTGCGCAACCTGTCTGTGCGGATCGAAGCCATTTTGAATTGCTCTCATTGCTGCAGGCTCATGGCCTGTATAGCTCTGCGGAGTATTGAAACTAGGTCCGCCGGGGCAATAGAGGCAGGTTCCGTGCGGACATCCAAAAGGGGCGGTCATCGCGGCGACGACTACGACGCCAGATGCGGACCTTGTCCTTTTTATTGACAATTTTTCCTCAACAATAGCTTTTGTCTCCTCATCGAGCGCTGACATTATCTCTGGATTCGAGGGGACTCTCTTGAGCTTGTACTTCGATGCAATACTCCTCTTTATGCCCTCGAAATCATCCTTTCCCAACGACCGGTTCTTCCTAAGTTCTTGGGCTATTTCTTGCTTGGCTCTTTCATAGAGATTCGACAATGAACCAGTCGTTCCCAAAATCGAAACAAATCTAACTTCCTTTTAACCGTTTGGTCAGCTCGACCGCGAAGCAATCTGTCTGAAATGACCTAGTGGAGGCCCAGACCTATTCGGCTATCTTCTATAGCCTCTTGTGCGGGCTTCTTCTCTTTTCAGAACGATTCTGTTCCTGTAGATTGCCTTAAGTCGAATCCTCGGAATGAGACTCCTTCGTTCGGCCTTGGGCAACTTAGGGGTCACTGATCTAACCTTTCCAGCAAGCGTTACGGAACCGTGGGTGACCAATTTCGATTGAACATGATTTTTATCAGAGGCTTTTAAGGTTTCCGCCTAGACCTGAGATCTTTCGTCGGCTCTGTTCTTGACTCGTCCGCTCCTGACCCATTCCGTTTTATTCTTCCTGCCTTTCTTGAGGCGATGCCTTGGCTATCCCTTGTTCGTTGAAAGGCCTTGCGAATCTTCAGTGGAAAATCATTGTTGGTTTACAGGAGCGTGAGGATAGCAACGCCTATCGCAATGAGAAAGCGGCGAATCGTTATAACATTATAACCTGCAAGAACACCCGATTCCAACCGAATGGAATCCGCATACTTGACCAGAACCGCATTTGGCATATTCCTGCTTGGCGAGAATATGGAGATCGAGATGGCGGCACCCCTGCGAGGAGACAGGCTTCTCGAGAATCAATTGCAGGAGATCAAGAGAAGGAGTCCCGGAATGATCATCGTGGAGGAATCTGGCCTCATGGCTCAGGTGAGGGAGGTCGGCTTGAACGTAAGACTAGAACAACCATCGGTGGGAGGAAAGTGGGCACGAACTCATCTTAGCGAGCTTTCGGCGGCACTCAATGTGCGGAATCCGGAAGAACTGATTGCATCGATTGCGGTTGAGGAGTCAACGAGGTCCGTGACGAAAGCCTCTTCGAGTTTGGAACAGGAACTGATAAGTGCGGTGTCGGCATATGATACTTTGACGAAATCGATAAACGAGTTGGGAGAGAAGTTGCTCGAATTGAACGACCTCTTTTTTCCCGAACTGAAGAGAAACGTGAGATCCGTTGAAAAGGCCGCCCAGATACTCAAGGAATATCCATCTAGAGAACTCATCTCTTCCGGGATCGCTGGTGGCAAGGTTCCTCAAGAGTTGATAGAGGCTGCCGAGAGGTCTCCTTATGCCCTTCCCTCCTCGCAGACAGCGAACGTGATGAGCCAATTCGCGTCCTCAATAATACAACTCGTGTCCATGAGGGAAACGCTGAACCGCAGGATAACGGAGATAATGGAGAGTGAGGCACCTAATCTCGTAGCGGTAGCTGGTCCGCTTCTTGGATCCAAGCTGATTGCAAAGGCAGGAAGCATGATGAACTTGGTCAAGTTGCCTGCTTCATCGATACAGGTCATGGGAGCTGAGAAGGCCCTTTTCAGGTCAATGAAGGAGGGTACTCGGCCGCCCAAACATGGCTTAATATTCCAACACCCCTCGATCCATGGAGCCCCTAGGAAACTGAGGGGGAAGTCCGCCAGGATAGTAGCCAGTAAGATCTCCATTGCCATAAAGCTCGATGTATTCTCAGGTATTGAGCGGGGCGAGGAGCTGAACGCGTCAATCAAGAAAAGACTGGAAGCATTGTCAAGGAGGCAGAAGTGAAGTGAGAGAGATCTTCCCGTCAGTTTTTGAGGATGAAGCAAAAAGGCTCTTGACCAGGAATCTGGCCAAGGGCGCATCGGTCTATGGGGAGGAGCTCGTTGAGCTCGAAGGAGTCGAGTACAGAGTTTGGGACCCTTTCAGGAGCAAACTCTCGGCATCCATAATGAAGGGGCTGGCCGATCTTCCGATCACAGGAGGATCCAAAGTGCTCTATCTGGGTGCTGCGAGTGGAACAACGGTTAGCCATGTTTCGGACATCATTGGAAAGGAGGGGATCGTATTCGCCGTGGAGGTCGCATTCAGGCCAATGAGATCCCTGCTCGAGAAGGTTGCGACAAAGAGGCATAATGTGGTTCCGATTCTGGCAGACGCCAGAGACAATTTCAGCTACACGAAGTTCATGGAGGAAGTCGATTGTGTCTATTCTGACGTTGCGCAACCGGATCAAACAGAAATCCTACTCGCGAATGCTAAGGCATTCATCAGACCGAGAGGCCACATCATGATGGCAATAAAGGCTAGTAGCATCGATTCAGTTAAACCACCTGGACAGATCTATGAGCAAGAGGTCCGGAAGCTTGAGGACTCCGCGATTGGCGTGATTCAGAGACTCGATCTCGATCCCTTTGATAGGGCACATCAGATGATATTGGGAGAATGGACAGACTGAGGATATCCGGAACTGATGAGGCCGGGAGGGGTTGCGTGATAGGCCCCCTCGCAATTGCCACTGTCGTCCTCAGCAGGAAATCTGCGAGGAAGTTGAGAGCCCTTGGCGCAAAGGATTCCAAGAAATTGTCGCCGAGGAGAAGGGGCGAGCTAGCTCCCATTGTGAAGCACCTCTCTCGATCCTTCCGATTGACCCTGGTTGCTCCTGCTCTGATAGACAAGTATGTTCTGAGATCGCAGAAATTCAAGACTTTGAACAAGCTTGAGGCAGAGGTCATAGCCTCTCATCTCGCCGCCCTCAGGCCGAGGAGGGCATATTTGGATTCTCCGTATCCAGATCCTAGGGTGTTTGCAAGGATGGTCCGATCCGGATTGCCGAAACACATGAGGGTCCAGATAATGTCTGAGAACAAGGCAGATGAGAATAGAATTGAGGTATCATGTGCATCCATACTGGCGAAGGTGAGCAGGGACAAAGCGATAGCTGACCTGAAACGGGCATTTGGAGACTTCGGGAGCGGGTATCCTTCAGATGTGAGAACGAGGGCTTTTCTTCAATCTGTAACCAGGGATTCTGGGATTGCTCAGCATCTGAGATGGAGTTGGAAAACCTGGCAAAGATTGGTATGACTTGTCTCTAATCTCCTGACCGTGCCTCTATGATTTGGTATTCTAATCCAATTCCCGCGTCAAGATGAACAGTCCTCCAGGCTACGGACCACCCCTCGTATGTAGAGGCATCCAACTGAGTCTTGGAAAAGAAGGGCACTTCGATTGAGCTTTGCTTCATCAGTGAAATTATGCTCTGCTTCAGTTCTTGGCCAATGGGCACAAAACCTTTTCCCGAAAGCTCACCTGCTAGAGAGAGGAGATGCTTTGACTCAGTGAGGAGATCTCCGACTCTTTTCGAGGACCCTGACGTCGAGTTCAGATATTGAGTCACTGTGTCCAACACGGCTTTGAGAGACCTATAGGTCTGAGGATCAGCCTCAATGAATACATTTCCCTTTGATGGCAAAGTGAGGATTAGGCCTCTCGGATAGGAGTAGAGCAGAAGAAGATAGGAAGGCAGTGCGGGACTGGATGAAGCCCTTAATTCGCCCTCTCCTTCTGTGGCAATCCTCGTCGGACCAATCGTTGAGATAAGTTGGAGCCATCTTTTGTCCAAGGAAAGAGCATCGGCTTGAGGCAAGCTCGGCTGCTTCATTTCCGATATCAATGCGGCAAATTTCTCCGACATTGAGACCGATTTGCCATCAGGCACAAGATTGGAGAGTGATGGCCTTTCCGAGAACAACTGAGTCTGGAATGGGAAATGCCAGTCTCCTGAAGTCGCTTTCACGAAAAGATCAAGCTTGCTCTGATCCCGGAGATTGTCCTCATCCAATACTCCCCCGAAGCAGGACGCACTTGCGGTGGATAGCCTAAGGGCATCGATTCCGGTGGCGTTGTTCAATCCGTTGTAGAATTGTGAGAGAGCAGACCAGGAACCGAAATCGGTGGCCGTGATGAAACCAAGCATCACAAGCAGGTGAGGGTCCCTGGACCTCTCAACGGAGGTCGAATACTGGAGCCAGCTGACGGAGCTGAAGAATCTCCTCAGTTTTTCCGAGTAGCGAAATCTGCCAACGGGCCCGCCTTGGACCATAGCTGGGTCGGCCACTTTCAGAGAGGCAAGATAGCTTGTGCAGATTCCGCAAGAAGCATAATCCCTTGAGCCTCGCAGCAGACCGATTGAAATCCTCAGGATGGCGTGACTCTTCGTTGCCTGATCTCTGAAGTAGGCGGAATCCTTCATTACTTCCTCTGACTTCTTGAGAGCGGATTCCATTGCCTTCTCGTAGACCGGGACAACTATGTCCTCTTCTGTCCACGACAGGGCCGTCAGGATGTTCGAGGCCGACAGATGCAACATCATGTCCCACGTTATGACTGATATCTCCTGTGACCTGTCGAGCGAACTCTCGTTCAGAAACTGGGCCTCTGCCTTTGGGATGTAGAGGCGGGATAGTGAATCCGCAACCAGATTGACTTGGTATTGGGCAGCACCGGGCGCAAGCTGAATGCCGAACCAGCCCTCGCGTCCCTTGTCCAAGGTTGTTGCCTCCTTGCCCAAGGCAATCCTAAAGCCCCCGGGAACAACGAAGAAGACTGCGGCCGAAACGATTGTGGCCATGAGGACACCGGCGATGCTGTAGAGGATTTCCTTCCTTGACAACGATATTGAGAAGTTGGTGCTGTTACGAATAAATCTAGTTTCTAGAACATCTAGAATGGCAGGGATTTATATGCTCTGTAGACTTCATACCAAGTGAAGATCAAGGACAGCCCGCCAAAGGCAAGGAAGAGTGCGCTTTCCCTGGTTACTGCCCTGAAGAAGAAAACCAGATACACTGCGAGGAGTACCGTGAGGAAAAAGGCATAGAAGAGGAATCTGGGCAGTGGACGCCCGCCTATGTAGACGAAATTCCTAAGGGGCCCAATCCTTGCTGCCTTCTTCAGGAAGTAGGTCGTTGTGTCACCCATCCTATCTATGAGTCCAACGTCCCTGAGAACCTCCAGGTGATGGAGGGATATGCTTGGGCTTGAGAGGTTGAGCGATCTCTGAACCTCCCTCACGGTGACTGGTGCGCCTTTCCCAAGCACGTACCAATAGACGGCCCATGACTTTCCTCTAAGCCTTAACTCGATCTCTTCCTCCTTAAGGGAAGCCAACGGTCATACCGAGCACAAATGATAAATAAAGTATTTCGTGCATGCCAATCGCACTGTCATGAGCAGGGATTCCGAGAAAGTCACGTTCAATATCAGCAAGAAGGAGGACTTCTCAGAATGGTACAACACCATAGTCAGGAAGGCGGAACTCATAGACGACAGATACAACATCAAGGGTTTTGTCGTCTACAGACCCTATGCGATGAGGATGATAAGGGGAATCTACGAGTTCCTTGAGCAGAGGCTCGAGGCAAGCGGCCATTCCCCGGTTCTTCTTCCGTTACTGATTCCCGAGGAGAATCTTCAGAAGGAGGCAGAGCATGTTGGGTTCAAGGCGGAGACCTTCTGGGTGACAATGGGCGGTGATGAGCAGCTGGCGAAGAAATATGCGCTGAGGCCCACCTCCGAGACCGCCTTCTATGAGATGTATTCGATTTGGATAAGGAGTATTTCTGATCTTCCGGTGAAGCTCTACCAAAGTGTTGCGGTATATAGACACGAGACCAGGGCAACCAAGCCACTGATCAGGGGTAGGGAGTTCCTGTGGATTGAGGCTCATGATGTTTTCGCCTCAAGTGAGGAAGCGCTCGATCAGGTGAGGACCGACGAGACGACAATGAAGGAGGTGGTGAAGGATCTCCTGTCAATTCCAGTTCATTTCATAAGAAGACCCCAATGGGACAAGTTCAAAGGAGCGGTTGACACATACGCCGCAGATGCCGTTATGCCTGACGGAGTCACGCTTCAGACTGGTTCCACTCACTACCTGGGGCAGAAATTCAGCAGGGCCTTCAACGTGACCTACGATGACAAGGACGGAACGCACTATGCAGAACAGACTTGCTTCGGTCCTGGAGTCAGCAGGATCCTTGCTGCGGTGATCTCGATACACGGAGACGACTCCGGACTCATACTGCCAATGTCCATAGCGCCGGTGCAGATTGTGATTATTCCGATACCTGGAGAGGGCGTCGATGAATACGCTGGGGTCCTGAAGAGGACGATATCGGACATGAACTACAGAGTTGAGCTGGACGAAGGCGAGCAGACTCCAGGCTCCAAATTCTACAAGTGGGAATTCTTGGGGGTTCCCCTCAGAATAGAAGTTGGACCAAGGGAAGCTTCTGCATCTAGTGTCACCGTGGTCGATAGGTTGACCAAGAAGAAAGAGCAGTTGGATCTCGAAGACCTTGGACAATTCCTGAAGGGATTCCAAGAGGCGCAATCAGAGGCATTGCTCCAGAGGGCCAAGGAGAAAGCGGATGAATTCACATCAACGGCTTCGGATGTTTCTGAGGCCAAGCGGAGAATGTCAGAGGGAAAAAGGGTGTTCGTGGTTCCATTCTGTTCGATTGAGATGGATGGTGAGAAATGTGCTGGCAAAGTTGAGACAGATTTGGGCCTGGATATTCTGGGGGAAGAACTTGATGCGGAGAAGCCAAAGCAGGGCGAAAGGTGCTTCGTATGTGGCAACCAGGCACGAGCCTTCGTATATGTCGCTGAGTCCTACTAACCTTTATATCAGTAATTTTTCCGACGGTATAATAGTTCCAAAATGGCAAAGAAGAGGAAATCTGGCGGAAGGGGAGGAGGTGGCAAGGGACGCTCCGGCTTGGTCCAGTGTGCGAATTGCGGGGCCCTCGTTCCAAGGGACAAGGCGATCAAGGTCTCCAAACCAGTTTCCCTAGTTGATGCTTCTCTCGCAAGGGAGCTCCGCAAGTCTGGAACGTTCATCCCCAGGATCTCGACGATCAAATACATGTGCGTCTCATGTGGAGTTCACACGGGAGCGGTGAAGGTTAGGGCCAGGGAGGAGCGGAGATTCAGGCCGGGTGAACTGGCCTAGATGGCTGTGGAAAGGCTCAGGAGAAAGCTGACCACCGAGAACCTTTGGATACACATCCTTTCATCCCTCAAAGAGAGGGACATGTACGGTTATGAGATTGCCAACCTGCTCAGGAAGGAAAAGAGGGTGAATGTGGCCATCATAACAGTATACACAGTCCTGTACAAGATGGAAAGGGAAGGATTGATAATCAGGAAGTCCGGTGGCGCGCTGAACCTGAGGAAAATCTATTATGGGATAACCGAGAAGGGAAATGAAGCCATCAGCGCTGGTATTGCGTTACTCCGCGATACCCTGAGCAGCATAGGCGGTGTCTGACCCAATTGCTCGGCACCCTCAAGAAGCTGCTTCAGAGGATGATGAGGCCGTTCGCCAAGGCAGCAAGATCACTGGGACTTCACCCAAATCTAATCACCATTGTTGGATTCATCTTTGCGATTCTCTCTGGGTATTTCCTTTTCTTGAAGCAGCCAATATATGCCACTGTTCTCCTCCTCATCTCAGGCGCTTTTGACCTGCTTGACGGATTTTTCGCGAGATCGTCTGGACTGCGCTCCAGATTCGGTGGGACTCTTGATGCAGTTTCCGATAGGTATGGCGAATTCCTTGTGGGAATCGGCGCTGCGTTTGGAGGCTATGTGTCTTGGGAACTCTCCGCCTTGACCATATTCAGCATGATTCTTCCAAGCTATGTTCGGGCGAGGGCTGAATCCACAGGAGGCATGAGGGATTGTTCCGTTGGCGTGCTTGAAAGACCGGAGAAGATCTTGTTCATAGCATTGGCCTCCCTTTTCCTTGCTCTTGATCCGAATTCACTCAGCTATGGATTCATGCTTGTCGTGATCCTAGGACACATAACGGCACTTCAACGGTTGTTCGCTGTTTGGCAGAATGACAATAGAGTACACGCAAACAAAAGATATTGAGGTTCAGAACCTGACCGACGATTTATCTGCTAGCAAGCTGAGTCTCCAACCGGGCATAAGAGATTAAAACCCAGAGTCTTGGACTTCTTTGATCAAGGTAGAGCACGAAAATGAGGAGTCTGCAGATACATTGCTCCAAGTTCGAGTATGAACCCCTATCGAGGGCGGTCGAAGGGGCGGAGGAGATTGAAGTGAAGGGAAGGAGGTCATTTGGAGACTGTCTCGTGAGCTTCATAACTGTGGAAGGTGGGGACCTAAGAGATCCAGGAGGCATAGGCTCTGAAGCTGCAGACTCTATAGGGGAGCATGCCAGAATGGTGAAGACCAACACGATCGTTGTCTATCCCTATGCTCATCTTTCGAGCAGCTTGGCCACAGCAGAGCCCGCGAAGAAAGTCCTTGAAGAGGTGGCCTCGAAATTGGCAGCGCAAGGATTTGAGGTCCACAGAGCCCCATTTGGATGGTACAAGGCCTTCAACCTAGTGAACAGAGGACACCCGTTGGCTGAGCTCTCAAGGACTTATGTTGGAAAGGAAGGGCCACTGGTGCAGCCAGAGGGCAAGGACAAGTTCATCAAATTCTACATAATTGACGCAGAGGGAAGAGAACACGAGATAACGCCTGACAATTGGAAATCGAAGACAGAGATATGGGACAAAGGTGGTGTCTACAAGCTGCTCTGGACGTTCGTGAGGAATGAATTGGAAGGAAGGCCTCCTTCAGGGGAGAGTCCAAAGCACATCGAGTACATGAGGAGACTTGAGCTACTTGATTACGCTCCGGAGAGTGATGTAGGGCACATGAAATGGTATCCAGGTGGAGTCCTGATAAAGGATCTGATCACAGACTATGCCCTCAAGAAGATCGCATTGCCTTGGGGGGCGGTGAAGATGCAGAACCCCATCATATATAGGACCGATGTGGAATCCATAAAGAAACTCCAGGGGGAGTTCCATGAAAGGGACTACATCCTTGAAGAGGAGGGAAAGGAATTCGTCCTCAGATTCGCAAGTGATCCCGGCGCTTTTCCATTCGTCCAGAGGACCATGCTGACATACAGGCAGATGCCCTTCAGGGTATACGAGGAGGCGATATGCTTCAGGAAGGAGCAGAGAGGAGAACTGACCGGTCTGATCAGGGTCAGGAATTTCTGGATGACGGACCAACATGCCTTCTGTACCTCCGAGGAGCAAGCACTCGAAGAATACAGGAAGCTAAGCGTTCTCTTTGCAAGATTGATGAGGGATACTGTGGCAGGCGAACACTGGGTGCTCGGCTTCGAGATAGTTGAGGATTTCTACGAGAAGTATAGGGGATTCTTCTCAGAACTCATGCATGAGATCAATGTACCAGCCTTCTTCAAACTGATGAAGGAAATGACGCACTACTACGCCTTCAAGAACGAGGGACAATGCATCTTCTCAGATGGGAACAACGTGCAGGTATCGACAGTACAATGGGATGTCAAAAACGGTGAGAGGTTTGGCATAGGATATGTGGACAAGGAGGGGAGGAGGAGGAGCGTTCCCTTCATCATACATGCCTCTTCCTTTGGAAGCATTGAAAGATCAATGGCGAGTCTTCTGGAGAATGCTGAGTGGATGAAGGTCGAAGGTAAGCAACCGATGCTTCCAGTCTGGCTCTCGCCAGAACAGGTCAGGATAATACCTTTGAACCCCGGAATCCAACTGGCGAAGTCTGTTGAGATAGCACAACAGCTGGAGGAGAATGAAATCCGGGTCGGAGTGGATGACAGGGACATGAGCCTGTCGAAGAGAGTTATGGAGGCAAAGAGACATTGGATACCCTACCTCGTTGTCATCGGCGAAACTGAGATGAAGTCGGACGAACTACCCGTCACGGTCAGGAAGGATGCAAAGTTGGACGAGGACTTGAGGAAGAAGATGACCGTCAGGCAATTGATGGATGAAATAAAGCGAGAGACTGAAGGTATGCCTTTCAGGAGGTCATACCTGCCCACTCTTCTGAGCATGAGGCCAATCTTCGTTGGTGGATAATCTTCGCCGAAAGCTTGGCCGTTGTTCGAATGACGTATTAAGAGCCCAATCTGATTCGTAGTGGAATGCACGTTGGAATTCTATGAAGTGATCAGGACAAGGAGAAGCATACGTTCCTATGAGCCCGACGAAATCCAAGACGAAGTATTGCGGAGGATACTCGATGCTGCGAGGATAGCTCCCTCAGGCTCGAATAGACAACCGTGGAAGTTCATCATAGTCAGGGATGCCGATGCAAAGGCTAGGATTGCGACCGCCTGTGGTCAGCAAGCCTTCATTGCTGACGCTCCCGTCGTCATAGTTGCTTGTGGGAAGAACATAGAATACAATAGAGGGGGCTATATGGGAGACTTCAGCATGCTGGTCGACGTGTCGATTGCCATGACCCAGCTGATATTGGCGGCAAGGGAGGAAGGACTCGGGACCTGCTGGATAGGAATGTTCGAGAACGAGCCTTTGAAGCAAATGCTTCATGTTCCTAGGGCTTGGAATGTGGTTGCAGTGACACCCGTCGGATATCCCACCGGCCAAGCATTCATGGAGACAAGTGAGAGGAGATCGCTGGAGGAAATAATCTCCTACGATAGGTTCGATTAGGAGGACGACTGCAGAAGGGACGACGTTCCTATTCCTCGCTCGGGAAGAAGTACTTCCTCACCCTGAGGGTTTGTAGTAAGCCAATGGCCGACACGAGTATTCCAAGAAAGCCGGTTAGGAGATTCTCCAGCTGATGTGTTCCGGAGGGGGTTGGCACGAACTCCGCATTCAGCGAGTAGAAGATCTGATAGACGGACAAAGGGACTGATATGATCAGGGCGAGTATGCCGAGAAGGTAGAGGGGAGAATTCACCCTCATGAGCCCGAAGGCAGCGACGAAGAGTGCAATCCCAAGTCCGATGAGGATGATTCTAGATGCGAGGACAGAATCGAAGGGACTCGGATAGAAGACCTCCACTTGACCGAAGAGACTCAGTCCGGCTAGAACTATGTTCCACGCGCCCCATATGAGATACATCGCGGCAGCTGGAGTCACCCCTTCCAGCGAGTAACCTTCAAACGAGAAGAATCTTTTCCTCGTTACATAGTAACCTGTGTCGGCCCTTTGGGCAGTTCTCCTTCTCTTCCATACCTCTATGTTGAAACCACAATTCGTGCAGTACTTTTCCCCTTGACCCAACTCAGTTCCACAGTTCGGACACTTCATGATCTGAGGTGGCGGTGGAACTTCGCCGGGTGCAGCTTGGGCCTGTCTCGGAGCCGCAGGACCTGGAGCGGGTTGTTTCGGCTGCTCCTTCCTGGCTTCAGGTTCGACGATCTTCGTCCCGCAATTCGGACAGAAGCCCATCCCCACGGGAACATCTGAACCGCATTTGGGACATTTTCTCGTCCTGCGACCGAAATCAAACATTGCTGCCGGACGTAGTTGGAGTGTGCTCTTTAAAGTTTTGCACTCCGGCCCAGAGAAAAAGGGATTATTTCACTCAATAAAATAGGGTTCGAGCTTCACACGGATCCGTTATAGAACTCCGTTGGCACGATTAGAACTACCACTTCAATTTCTGGGCTGAAGACTATCTAACCCCCAATGAGTGAATTGGTTTTGGAATTTGAAGATAAAAAATAAAATATTAGGGGGTTGCCCCCCTTCGTTTTTCCTACTTTCCGGGTGCGCCGAAAAGCTGAGGTAGACTCTTCCTTCTGTATATGTTGTATTCCTGTGCAGCTATGATGAGTATCAGCAGCACTATGATTATGGCGATCAGCCAGAGTGCGAATCCTGCGAATGTTAGACCTTGTCCGAAGACTTCTATGAAGACTCCTGTCGTTATCTTCTGTAGTGTGTCGGCTGTCACGTTGACAGTTGCGGTTGCCTCGACTCCTCTGCTCGATACCCTGACCTCGTAGCTGCCGTATGGTACTTCTACTGCAGCCATTCCGTCAGGATTCGTGACACCTGTGAATACTGGCGTTGTCGTTCCTGTTGGAGTTATGGTCACGGAGGAACCACCCAGTCCCTGGTTCTGTGCACCTACCACTTGTATCTGGAGGATTGCTACCTTGCTCGCTGTCATTAGGTATGTCCTTGACACAGATACCGAGAGTGGTGCCGCTGGACTTACGTCCTTTCCGAACCAAGTCGCTGAGACTGCGTAGCTACCTGCCGGTATCTGGGTCACCTCAACGGATCCCTCAGCACCGGTCTTGCCAACGCCTACCGGTCCTACCTTGATGTCAGCTCCAACTATTGGCTTTCCTGATGGAGTCACCAGCTTCACAGTGGCATCGTATATCGGCAATGCTATGCTGACCGTCAGTGGCTCTTCAGTTACTTCGAACCAGATCGGAGCGGCCAACTTTGCAGTTCCGTATGCCGTAGTTGCTGTGGCGTCGACTTTGTACTTTCCTGCTGGCACGAGAGGCAGTGTTGCCGAAGAGCCTGTTATCGCGGCTGGAGCAAATCCGAGTGATGGTGTGATTGTGATCGTTCCAACCACGGCTCTCTTCGACGGTGACTGATCTGCCAGGTTGATGGTGAGACTGAATACCTTAGTGTTGTAGGTTCTTGCCTGTGATGCTGCCTTGTCCACTCCAGAGCTGGTTGCCTCTGCAACCATCATCGCCCACAGATATGGGCTCTCAACTGGTGTGGATGTCTGACCTCCACCCACTGGTATTGGAATACCAGGGTCGGTCACATCGGTCAGCAAGTAGATGAACTTGTGCTGTGGCTCATCCCTGAATGTGTCCCATACGACTGTGCCGTCAACCTTGCCGAATGGTTGTGCGATTCCCTTCGTTCCGTCTGACTTGAAGTATATCCTGACTATGTACTTGCCCCTGAGCATGTTGAATCCTAGGTTCAGCTTCGTGCCTTCCGCGGACGCCAGCGGATCAGCTGGGAATATGACTGGAGTTGGCAGAGCCACACTTCCAGGATATCCGAACTCATCCGTCAGCGCAGCAGTTATGTTATAGTTGTTCGTGGCATCGAAGATGAATACCCAGGCGTTCTTGAGGAACGTCACTTTGTCTCCAGCGTGGATCGTCAGCTGTAGCTTTGCTGGCCACCGCATCACGAACCAGCCGGATGCCCAATCAACAGCTCCGCCCTCAAGCGTCATGTTCAGGAACTGTAGCCTTAGTTGCCAGTCCTTGACCAAGTCCTTCGCTGGCTTCTGGGTCAGGTTCGTGGTTCCTATATCGAGCTCGTAGAAGCCCCAGAGGATTTCTGTCGGCGTCGACCTTAGAACCAAAACCCTTCTGTCGAAGCCTGTCACGCGATAGAGAGGTGTGTATTTCTCCATCAGCTTGGTCCTCGGCACTAGAGTTGCGCCAGAGCCATCTTTTATCGCCTCCCTGAACACCTGAACGAGTTGGTCTCCCAGGTCATTCAGGAATACGTCGTCGACCTCTATTGCCAGATCGTTTGCTATTGTCTTCATCGTTACGTATGCGAAGAAGTCAGAGTAGCTCGTCACGGTCGCTGGACCCACCTTCCTTCCTTGGAAGAGGCCTCCAGACAATATGCCCGTGCCCTTCAGCCTTGCGGCTGAGTTTGTCGTGAGTGACTTCCAGAGAGCAGCCTTGTGAGTTGCGGAGTTGTATAGACCAGTTGCGTTCAGTGACCAGATTTCCGTCAACATCCACGGAGTCTTAAGTCCAAGGGTTGTCGCTTCTGAAGTGAAGTTGATTTGGTGGATTGTGGCTGCAAGCTTCGGTGTATCACCGGAAGGTATTCCAACGGTGGTTCCTGGTATTGTGGTGAAGTTGGCGTATAGTGGTGTTCCGAACAGATCACCAGATAGCTGCCATCTGTTCCACGTGTATAGGTTGATGCCTAATGGTCCGAGATCCTTTATCCATGGTTTTTGCGGTCCCTCCTTGAACTGCCCTATATAGGCAGTACCGGGCAGTGGACCATCGAGATACTGATCTGCGTCCATGTAAGTGAACAAGTTGGCGCTCTTGCTGTAGTTCCAGACCGGTACCAGAACCTTGAACTGGCCATTTGTGTCTGTCGTTCCCTCCATCAAGAACTGCGATGAACCGAAGAATGGCGGAACTGGAGTCCAAGGTATCTCAACGAGTGTTATCGGGCTCGTTACTGGTGGTCCCCAGAGTCTCTTGACGACGGTTAGGTTGAAGCCCTTGTACAGCTTGCTTGCGTTCAGGAGTGAGAATTCTTGAGCAGCTGGTGATGTCACCAGGCTGAATGTCGGCCACCATGTTACGTTCAGACCAGCCCAGAATACCTGAGCCTTCAGATTTGCTATTCCGAATACCTTGAAGTCGCCCTTCTCTATTGGTGAGTTGTTCACCTGGAACACGTATGGATATACTGAGGTCCTTGTTGGGTTCTCCTTACTCTGGTATGGGTTGTTGAAGGCTATTGACTCGTTGAATAC
>CAYOYV010000017.1:0-33686 GCA_964408285.1 uncultured Nitrososphaerota archaeon
CCGGTCAATTGGACTGAAACTTTCTAGGGCTAACAATGAGCCGGGCGCGATTTCGACAATTGCTATGAGGCTATTTCGATTTTTGCTACTAAGGAATCGTCTTCCTCAATAAGATCGGCCAATTTGACGTCCTTGACCTCCGGGACCGCAAAGCTGATTATCTTTCCCATTTTGGCTAAGTCCTCATGACAATTCTCAATCATCTCATCAGTACGATAGTTCTGTCCTATTACCCAAAGAATACGCATATTCTCATTACGCTGGATCATATACTTGATGCCTAACTCGTATTCGATAACTACATCCTTCTTAGGACTTGTGTTTGATTTCAAACGATCTGAAACCAACTTCTGAGCAAGACCGTCGATTTTCTTACTGTTTTTCGCGAGTTTCTCCCTAAGTTTTTCGAGTTGATATGTCTCCCATGGTTCGTCGTGGGGGCCCTTTTCTCCTTTTTCGTAAAGCAGAAGGCCGATCCACTTAACACTGCCAATAGATATGGCAATAAGGTCATCGATGGTTTCTCTCGTTCGATTTGGGTGATCGAAACAGGCATATAGATGGTAGTGATATCCTCTTTCTAGATAGAAGCTCAGTAGTTCCACACATGCCCTTACCGTCTTTTGTGTCCAAGATTTCCTTGACACAATCTCGCCCCTTTTTGAGGCCTCTTCTAAGAAACCATCACCTTTCCATAGATCCACTTTCGTCATCTAGCCTCTTCTCCTTAACAATCTCCAGCGCTCTCTTTATAGCTTCCACATGTTGCTTCTTAAAGCTCCCTATTCCTCTGATGTACCTGATCTTATCCCGCCGGGTCTCCACTGCTAATCGGAAAGTTCCATCTTTGCTGTCGTAAAGGCAAGAGCATATGTCAAAATTCTCTTTCAAGAGCGTTGCAATCTCCTCTAACCCCTTTCTGTTTATTGAGTAAAAACGTACTTCAAGAGGAAGGGTTCTAAAATGATCGGATCTAGGATAAAGTCCTATGTTGCCATCGGCACTCATGAAGCATTTCAGGAATATCATAGCTGACTCCTTGTCGAGGTATTCGAATGGGACGTTCCAGTCCCCTGTCGCCTTCGGAGTATATTCATTCAAGTCTCTGACGATATCCTTACTTGCTTTAACTAGCTCGAAGAAATGCCGTCTCTCTTTATGAGGGTATTTGCCCATAGATACTCTATATGTTTCGTTCATGAACTCTTGGAACTTCTCTAGAAGTTCGTCAGAACTGCTGCCATATCTGACTTGGTACTTGTGTCTCTTTGTGTTGTACATTAAGCTTCCATCCGAGCTGATGAAGGCTATCATTCCAGCTTTTGCTGGCGAGAGGATCTCTCTAACTGCTGTGGCGGAAACCTCCAAGAGCATTCCTTTTTCTAGCTTGAATAAGGCCCGGTCCTCTAAGATGGTTTTTGCCTCCTTATACGTACCTATGATCTCGTTACCTTTTCTCAATATGTATCCGTTGTCCCCAATCTCAATATCATAGTCTCCTATGCGCACGTGCTCAACGGATATCGACTCCGAGCATAACAACTCGTGCGATTGAACTTCCTCGCCTAAGCCAAACCTGCTTTCGACTTGAGCTAGCCTCTTTCCTGATCCCATCTATCTAACCTCTGAATTGTCTGCAGCAGGTTGTGAAGAGCGAGGGATTTCCTATCTTCCTTAAGTTCATAAGCGCTTCTACCCTTGCAAGCATCACAATCGCATTCTTCGAACCTCACATCCGTGTCTGTAAGAAAGAATGAATTGACGCCCCTAAAGTATAGCCCCTTCCTTGCACTGAGGAACCAAGATAGCCCAGAGTAGACGAACCTTTCTTTCGATTTCATCAGAGGATACGAAAGACCATAGAGCAATATTCGTATGTCACTCTCGCTGCTGTGGAGTGCCCTCATAATAGTCATCACCACATTGTCGATGAGGTCAAGTCTGGCGAGTTCGCGGCAGGGTAGGGCAAATAGTCGACAACCCAGTTGGAATTGCTTTTCAGCTGACCACCCTATTTGATTCTCCAGGGCTCCTTTGATCATACCTATTACTGGAATGTCAAGTTCAGAAAAAGAAGTGGCAAATTCAACACTTCTCATTGTTTGTTGCCAAGATAGGCATAAGGGATCGTCTAGGTAAGTGTAGACATCAGGAGTCATGGTCATGTCAGGTCGGACGTTTTTGATTATCTCAAGGTAATCCCTGGGAGCCAGCTTCTCAAGGAGTTCATCCTCCATTACTGTCGATAGTAGAATATCGCCCTCAAAACCCAGAAAGCTGTGAAGTCCTTCAGAGGATACCGTTTGCAGGAGAGTTCTGTTCTTGACAAGCTCGGCTAATCTAACCGCGACCCATCGAAGAGGAATATCTTGCCAGAACCACGACTTTTTATCAATCAGAGAAATTACTGGAACGAAGGTAGGGAGATTGGTCGTAGACTTCACCCTAAGACGAGGCATGTCCTGGATCTTGACGCTGGGATGAATCCTACCCAACGAACTGCAGTATTCACGTATTGTACAGAATTCCTTGGGGTGTGTGATTCCAACGTAAGTTGTTCCGCGCTTGCACTTGGCTACCAAACAATCGCGAGTAATGCAACCCGGACAATACCCACGGAATAACTCGCAATCAAGACACTTCTTACCGCATTTTCCATGGGTTTTCAATAATAGTGGGATGTAAAGCTGAGGCATATAAGGCATGAGCACACGCGCGCGAAGCGAAGTTACCAAACGGCATGCGAGTGCAAATTATCAACTGAGATAATAGACGATGTTCAACCACTCTTCGCAAAAACGCTGCTAAGACGAAGCCTATTAATGAAAAGCTTAAAATCGACTGAACCATTCTTTCAACGAGTGCGAGGGTCTCCTAGCCTGGTAGAGCCGAGCGCCAATGGAGCAAGCCTGCTAAGCTTGTGACCCTTACGGGTCTCCCGGGTTCGAATCCCGGCCCTCGCGTCCTCGAGAGGGACGACCCAATACAACTCTCTAATGTTGACGTTCTTTCTCCTTCAGTTTCAAGCTAATCTTCCGGAAGAATTCTAACCGACCTTCTTCCATCTAACACCATCTACTGTGTCCTCCAAGATTATTCCAAATTCATCCCTCAGGCGTTTCCTTATTGAGTCAGCAGTCTGATAATCCTTTCTTTTCCTCGCCTCTTCCCTCTCTTCTATCAATGCACTGACGTTTGGTGGAATTCGACCTTCTCTAACCGCGCGTTTCAAATCCAGGCCGAGGACCCGATCGAACGCCAGCATGGTGGCAACTAGCGTCCTAGCATCTTTCTTACTCATATCTTTGGCATCGATGAGACGATTGACTTGTTTCATGAAATCGAACAATGAAGCCAATGCCTTTGGCGTATTCAGATCATCATTCAATGCGTTAGTGAATTCTGCTTTTTCTTTTTCAACCAGAGCCTCGAACTTTCGGTTTGATCTGTTGCCGTGAAAATCATTCAGTCTACGGATGAAGTCATAGAAAGAGTTCAGAGCATGTTGGGCCGCATCCAAAGCCGGAAATGTGAAATTGAGCTGACTTCTATAGTGGGCCTGCAAGTAGAAGAACCGTAGGGCCAGCGGGTCATACCCCCTTGTGACGATATCGTTAAGGGTGAAGTAGTTACCGAGGGACTTCGCCATTCTCTTTCCCTCTGATATCAAATGGGCACAATGTATCCAGTACTTTACGAATTTCTTACCAGTTGCTGCCTCAGATTGCGCTATTTCATTTGTGTGATGTATCGGTATATGATCCACGCCACCACAATGTATATCGAAGCTTTCTCCGAGGTATTTCATCGACATAGCCGAACATTCAATATGCCAACCGGGGAAGCCAACTCCCCAAGGCGAGTTCCACTCCATGTCTCTCCTCTGGTCTCTGGGGGAGAACTTCCATAATGCGAAATCGTATGGGTTTCTCTTCTGTGGATTGACTTCTATCCGGGCCCCCGGCATTAATCCCCCTAGTCTGAGTCTGGCTAGCTTGCCGTAATCCTTCAGCTTCGAGGTATCAAAATAAACTCCATCGTCTATTACGTAGGTAAATCCTCTCTTCTCCAGTCTCTGAATCAGCCTAATCATATCCTTGATGTGCTTCGTTGCTTTCGGAGTGAAACGTGGCGATTTTATGTTCATCCTCTTAGAGTCCTCGAAGAACTCTCTGGTGTAGAATTCTGCTATCTCCCACGCGGTTCTCCTATCTCGCTTGGCCCCTACCTCCATCTTATCCTCTCCGGTATCTGCGTCTGATGTCAGATGCCCAACGTCCGTTATGTTCATTACATGTTTGACCCTGAATCCATTCAATTCAAGAACTCTCCTCAGTACGTCTTCGGAGACATAGGTCCTCAGATTCCCTATGTGAGCATAATCATAGACCGTAAGACCACAAGCGTAGAGTCTTATCCGTTTGTCTTTCAGAGGCCTTACCGCTTCCTTTTTCCTACTCATGGTATTGAAGATCCTAAGCGGACTTATCTTGCGTTTCATAATGGCAGCCCTAGTTCGCATAGTTGGCCTTTCACTCATTGACTTACGGGTCCGGGAGCGGCCGTTATATCACTTTCTAATGGATTGAACTTGACTCAGGCATGAGATAGCGCGTCTGCTTTTCTTAAGGGCTCCAGTCGCGCGAGCCTGAAACCACGGGCTGGGTGATAGTACGAGTCCATATGATTTAAAAATTGGGCAACTACAGTCAAGAAGCGAGCCCTGGTAGCTCAGTCGGTAGATCATTGGGCCGAAAGCAACGGCCTTGTACGCTCGCCACATAAGAGAGCCGTCGGTCGGGAGATCGAGACTCCCCCAGGGCTCCTTTAGCAAATGAGCTCTACTATCGATACTCACAACGGAGCCTCTTTCGAAAGTCTTGGACCCAGCCTTGCTCTGCAAGATGCATTTATTTTTCCAGTGCGCTTCTTAACGCTAGGATGGAACTACCGGAAAACACTTCTTGGCCAAGGAGGCTTTTCATCAGACAATATTTCAAGAACCACGCTGAAACATTGGACTTCTACCTATTTCTACTCAAGCTCGGCCGCCTTTGGCGCCCAATTGATTGGGTAGTCAAGGAGGGTCTTGGCAGATATATGTCGGAGAACCTTCATTCTACTGTAGTCCTGCCCCTTGAAGAAATGATGGAAGTGATCGATGTTGTCAAGCAAGTCTCGGTCTCACGGTGCATTTGTAGGGTTCACTACCATAATTGCAGTCAAGATACATGGACATGCCTCTTCGTGAATTCAGGCGCCGAGGAGCATGCTAAGGTTGAAAACAGGTATAACAAGATATTGACTAAGGAAGAGGCAAAAGACATCCTGAAGAGGGCCTATGACAAGGGCCTCGTGGTTAGTCTCGACTGGTGCGTCTATCCCTATACCTATGGGGCCTGTTGTTGCTGCAGGGATTGTTGTGTCCCAATGAGAATGCGACTGGACTATGGTCTGGGCGTTGCGATGACCAGGACCCACCAACCAGTTATGGTTGGCCAGTGCACCAATTGCCGTTTGTGTGTATCAAGGTGTATCTCTCAGGCAATAACTCTAGCTGAAGAACCAGAATTTGACCAGAAAAAATGCATCGGATGCGGGCAGTGCTCATACATATGCCCTGAGGGAGCAATACAAATGCAAAGGATTGCACCGATCTTCCAAAAGTCGGAGCTTTCGACACTGAGGCTGGGTTTCAACTTCGCTTTTTTCACTGCTTTGGTCCTTCCGGGACTGCTGGTCTACATACTGGTGAACAGGATCATATTAAGCAAATATCCAAGGGATGAATTCACAGAACATGGGACAGACGCTCACAGTTCCTTATCTGTACATGAATATCCCCTATCCATCCAACAGACTGATCAATGATGGCTCCTTCATACTCAATGAAAGATCCATGATGACCAAGGATCAAAATCAGCAAGGGGGGATTGTTTCTACGCAAACAAGCACTCTTCAGATCTTCTTATTCAGAAGAGTCTCGACTTCTTTCTGCAACCTTAGAAGCCGTTTGGCTGCAAGATGATTTGGCCCGAATTTCTTTCTATATTGTTTTACTATCTGTGAAAACTGAACCTGCCGGCTTCCATTGACTAACTTATCGGCATAGCTCACAACTTTCTCCTCAATGGTCCTCGGGCTGAGATCTCTCTCGACTCCTAGGATTTTCTTCGCCTCGGTCTTTCCGATTCCTCCCCCAACGTGCCTTTCTGCGATCAAGGCCAGTTCCTCGGGATAACCCTTCTCCCTAAGCAAGGTGGCTCCTATGAAACCATGCTCGACCCCATGTGTCTTTGTTCTTCCTATATCATGGAAAATCGCTCCGGCCAAGAGCAGCTCCTCATTGACGTGTATCTTCTTCGTCTTCAACTTCTCCATCAATGACTTGGTTGTCTCGACTACTTTTTCAGAATGCCTGATGAGTTCACCTGAGGCACCTAGCTCAGAAAGAATTCTCCTTCCCTCTTCGACCGTGGGGTATGGCTGCATCTTCGTTGGCTCTACTCTTTCCTTGACGTCCCCTTCCAATAAGGATAACCTTTTCTCAAATCTTCCAATTAGCTCACCGAC
Organism: uncultured Nitrososphaerota archaeon; assembly: GCA_964408285.1. Classification (GTDB taxonomy): domain Archaea; phylum Thermoproteota; class EX4484-205; order EX4484-205; family JAAOZO01; genus CAYOYV01. The sequence continues at coordinate 6,574 of CAYOYV010000017.1, forward strand.
CTCAACTTGTTGGAGCGGCTTTACACATATTGGGCATTTATAGAAAGACTCCATGGCCTCCTCGAAGGTGAGTTTCTTGTGTGCTGGGTCCCCACACTCGAAGAAGACATGAGAGCGAAGGTAGTCAAGCTTGGTCTTTATTTTCTCGGATACAACTCTCTTCATATTGGTTATGTATCCTTCTAATTGATCCACGGCTGGCGTCCAGAGATAGTATGTCTTCTGTGCTTCTGGTTCCCTTTTCTCCTCATAGCGCACTAGGCCCAGATTCAGCAATTTATACAAGGTTCGCCTTACGCTGGGAATTCTGAGATTCGCGTGATTTGCAATCTGTTCGTCTGTTGCGGATTTCAGCGTCATAAGGGCGGCTACTACGCCTGTTGCATCATCGCCGCCGACAACGCCTGCAATCTTGATGTAATAATCCTCCGGAGCCTGCATATACTATAATGGTGCTTGGTAGAAGATAAGCTTCACTTCGGACTGCCTTCTCCGTCATCAGTCCTGCTTAGTAGCACCTTGCCTCTGGTGGATGGAGATATGACAAATCTGGGATTCTCGAATCTCAGTTCTAGCTCTTTGCCTTCATATAACCTGTCGAGAAATAGGCTCAGGGCCGATATTTCAGAATGGGGTTGCCCCGTTATGGCCAGATTGAGATCTGCCAATTGATAAGCCTCCCATGGCACTTTCTTCCCTCCCACGACTAAGAGGATCTTCGAACTGACCCTCCTCACCTCGTCCATGTATTTCTCAAATGGGAGTCCATACATCGTAAGGTGAACAATCAGACATCCCTCGCCCTTCAGTCCCTTGACCAGGGTTTCCCAATCTTTTACCAACTCTGCCCTGAAGTGTCCTCCCCATTTGTCGACGACTTCCCTAATGCTCATTAGCAGACTCTCGTCCGGATCCCCTTGGATGAAGATTCCTTGAGCTCCCAATGCCCTCGCTGCCAAAGCCAAGTGCGTTGTGACCCGTTTGTCTCGGAATGCCCTATGCCCCAACCTTAAGACAAGAACCTCCGGCCCGCTCAGAGTATTCTCCATGTTCCATTACCTCCTCATGCTTGAAAGCCCTCCTCTTCAGTGACTTCCTCAACTAATCTTATCTTCATCACATTTTCTAGCTTGCGCAAATCCGCGATGCTGGGCGCGATTCTTTCTCCTTCAATCTTTCTTAGAAGGGATTCCTTGATTCCGACAAGCCTAGCAACCTCCTTGATGGCCATCCCCGATCTCTCTCTCTTCTCACGCACTCTTGTCCCATAGTTGTTGACTGGCTTCAAGGACAGTTCGGAAGGCGACTTTATGGGTTTCTGCCTAGGAGGCGCGTAGGTTGGTTTTCTAAGCTGTTTCTCATGTCTAAGAGCAGTCTGCCTATTCGTAGGGGAGACCGGAATAACTAGCTTCTTTGTCGCTGCGCATTCCCTACAAGCATAGAGAATGGCCCCTCCGATTCTGACAATGAGAGGCCTACTAGGTATTTCTTTGCCGCAAATCTCACAGTTCACGTCCCCTCTTTCTCTCAAACAAGTTTTTATCTCTAATATCCAAGCACCCATCAATTGCCATCCCTGCCTATTGAGGTGGAGTGTCAACTGCTGTATTGCCTTGCCGATTTCCAGTTCGGGAGAGGGGCTGGCAAAGCACTCTTTCCTAGGAACATAGATTTCACATACTCCAAGTATCTCAATAGACCGAAGACAGTATTCGACAGTATGGGGGTGATAGTAACCTTGAGCACAAAGACAGGGCTCCTCGTCCTTTCTCTGGAGGGCGCGAAGCGCCTTCACAGGAAGGTCAAACCGCCGAGATTGCGCGTGGTCGTTCAGAGCAATGTCGGCGAATTCATTAGGGCGGGAAAGTCGGTTTTCTGCAAACACGTTAGGAACATGGACAAGTCCCTAAGACCGGGGGACGAAGTACTAATAGTGGATAGGTCAGATCATCTCCTTGGATATGGGCGGCTGGTTCTTCCTCCAGACCTCGCCTTAGGACTTAGAAGGGGAGTAGCCGCAAAGGTCAGAGGCGGCCTACCCCTTAAGGAGTAGAATCGCCTGTGCAAGATCGCCCTTCACGGTAACCAAAGCCTTCTTCGCTTCATCCGGGCTTTTTCCTGTCTGCTGTGCTACGAGAAGTATGTCCTCCTCTGTTGGCACAAATTCCTCTTCCTCTCTGAACTCTTCAACTGTCTCTTCTGCGGCTATCTGATACATTACTTGCCCCTGTTGCTTTATCATCGTCACCGATGGATTCTTGAGGATTAACACCTTGTCTGAGGTAACTATCCTGACCTCTTGAACACCTTGAATTTCCTCTAAGTTGATGCCCATCCTCTTGAATAGTCTTTCCTGTTCCCTTCTCGAGATCCGGCGGCCAGACACCTAGAGAGCACCCAGCTACTATGGGAATCCTTCAATAGGGATAAGAGTTAGGGTATTTCGAACACCATCAATCTTCCTTATTCTTTCTGAGACCGTTTCCTTGAGCTTTTCAGGGCTGTCAGCCTTCACCTTGACGACTATATCATAGACCCCATAGACTACCCAGGCTTCCAATATGTCGGGTATCTTTTTCAGGTCATTTATTATTCTGGATTCGGCGCCTATCTCCACGTTTACCAATACGTATGCATGTGTGAACGCCACATTACTTCACCATAATAGGGCCTTAAGCGTGAGGTTATAAGAATTGCTCGAGGGCCGAGTGCAAAATTCGGTTTTACTCGATCGGAAGAAGTGATCACTGGAGTTCGGGCATGACGCTGACATCACCGATTTCCACTGAATTCAACCCGCGCACGATCCTGTGAATGTAGTTCGAGGAACAATACAGGTAAACGAGAGACGACAGAAAAAAATATAATGCCAAAAGAAGCGCAAATCAAGCGTGGGGGTATGGTCTAACCAGGCAAGACGATAGTAGAAGACCCGTCAAGGGCTCCAGCCAGAGAAATGGTTTTTCCGACCTTGCAAAAGGGATGAGGTGAGGTTGGAGCTGGGTGAGACCCATTTAAGGGAGTTCAAGCATAGGGTCCGAAAGGCCCCTGCGGAAAAGATCTCCCTACCCCCACATACACCAAAGGATTTATGGTATGCCAGTAAGTTGTATGACATAAATCCTGCCCTTCTGCTGCATTATTCGAAAGATGTCCCCTTCATTTGAGAGTCAATCCGTAATCCCCCTAGTATTGCTGAGTGACCAAAGAACCTGGATTCACCGGTACATTAGGCCGAATTCCTTGTTGGTCCCGTTCTATGATGTTTGGGGAGATAGCAATACTCGGGCCATCGCGAGTCGTCATAGGGACATTCACGATCTCTTGGGTTTCAGGGGTCCAATAGGCCTTTCGAGCATAGGTCCTGACGATTATGTCGTGAGCGAGGCCTACTTCTCGGATTTCGTCAGATTTTCAACGGAGAGCAATTTCGATTACGTAGTGGCTTGGGATATGCCAACGTACGCCGACTGGCCTTCGGATATCTCCTTCAAAAACACGATGTGGAAGATTTATCAAGAGTATAAGGAAAAGAAGCTAACCAAAGAGGACATAAAGGAAATCAAAGGGAGATCAAGATCGCTCCAATCTAACGTCATACTTCTCTAAGAATTCTTCCAGATCCTGAGGAGACTTGGCGAACAGAGCAGGCTTCCAATTGCCATCTTTCCCGGCTACCACCCACTTCATGACTCTTTCGGCATGGTACATCAAGAATGCCAACTCGCGAGTATCCCTAATCATGATCCCGCGATCCTTGAGAAACTTTAGCATTTCTTCTTCGTTGATGTAGTCTTTCCTGTAATGCAGGAATAAGTCTTCAAAGAGTTGTCTGACATCTTTATCAGAGGGCCCTTTGATGTCTCTTGCTTTCACCAATGCCAGAGTCTTTAATGAGGACTGAAATATAAGCACTCCCAATTCTAATAATGTCCTCGAAAACGCCTACTGCGAATCTCCCTACCCTCACAATCACGTCAGGGATACGACCTAGCTTCGCTTGACCCAAGTACCGATTTTCTTTCCTGAGATCACTTCTGCTATATCTTGGAAGCGAGGCCCGACGAACACCAGTTGCACGCTAGCCCTGCGGAGTATCTCAAATGCGACCAAATCCAAGGGCCTGTACTCCCCTGCCTCAGACTTTCCAGTTGCGACAATCAGGTCGAATAGTTTGTCAAACGTGATTTCCTTAAGTAACTTCGCCCTTGGATTCTTATTGGGGTCTGAATCATATATCCCGTCGACTTCCATGCTTTTGACGAAGAGGTTCGCTTTGACTGTTTCTGCTGCAATTGCGGCGACGGCGTCTGTTGAATGTCCAGGGGTGAATCCTCCCGTGCAGACAACATCGTAATTGTCAAACGCCTCCTTCAATTGATCAACATCCTCTGCTGGTTTCGGATAGGCGATTTCACCCAGGGTGCCTATCAACAGTCTTGCATTCAACCTCGTCATCCCTATCCCTAGCATGTCTGCGAACACATTATCGCAACCCAGTTTCTTGGCCGTCTGTATGTATTGTCTTGCTTGGGGGCCTCCTCCGACCACGGCCACTACCTTATTGTGTTTCGAGACAAGGCTCTTAACCAATCTGCCGGCAGATTCGTAGTTCCCGGGTACTAGTGGATACTGGACCAAAGAGTGTCCGAACTTGATGACCACCTTCAACGTTGCTTACACCAAGATACTACGGTATTTAAAAAATGATTCCGTGCGCGCGCAGTAGGACCTGTAGAGACGGAGGCCGCTGAGAAGCATAGCCAAGACACTGTGTCCACAGGTGAGTTAAAAGATAAATGGAGGCCAGATTATTTCACACAAAATGGAGGTTCTTGACGAGCGAAAGCTCGCTAGATTACTTAGATTGCTTAGAAACAAGAGGGGAAGAGGAACAGAGCTAATCAGCCTTTACATACCTGCAGGAAGACAGATTAGTGAAGTCGCGGAGAATCTCAGGGAGGAGCATGGAAAAGCTTCAAACATCAAATCGAGAACCACAAGGAAAAACGTTCAAGAGGCGATCACAAAAACCATGCAAAGGCTCAAGCTATACGATAAAGCTCCGGAGAACGGGCTTGTGATATTTTGTGGTGCCATCCCCACCGGACCCCCGGGGGCCGAGATCATAGAGTTCTATGAGCTAATCCCCCCTAAACCGGTTAACTTATCGTACTATAGTTGCGATGACAAGTTCTATCTGGATCCCCTGCTAGAACTGACCAGACCAAAGGAAGTCCTAGGAGTTATTCTGGTAGACAACTCGGAGGCAACTGTGGCAAAAGTCGAGGGAAAGGAGGTTACGATACTGGGGAACTATACATCTGGAATTCCTGGCAAATCCAGCAAAGGTGGACAGTCGGCTAGAAGGTTCCAAAGATTGAGGGAAATGTATCTTGGCGAATTCTACCGTAGGATTGCCAACCACGCCAATGAAGCCCTTCTGGCAATACCTAGGATGAACAAGGTCATAATTGGTGGACCGGGAAACACAAAGAATGAATTCATAGAAGGAGACTATCTGAATTATCAAATAAAGGAGAAAATATCTGCAGTCGTTGACACATCTTACACGGAAGAACAAGGAGTGAAAGAAGCGCTCGAGAAAGCCGCGAGCAAACTAGAGAGGATAGAACTTGTTGAGGAAAGGAGGGCAGTTCAACGCTTCCTTTCCGAGATTGCCAAGGATTCCGGTTTGGCTGTCTACGGCGAAGACGATGTAAGATCGGCATTGAACGCACACAAGGCAGCGCGCCTCTTGCTGTCGGAAGGACTCAACACAGTCACGTTGAACGTCCATTGTACGAATTGCGGGTATGAAGCCAAAAGGAAGACAGCGGGAGAACAGCTCGACCTATTCGTGACCAACCTCAAATCGGAACGTTGCCCGAAGTGCGATTCTCAGTCTCTGATGGTAGGCGAAGTGAGTGGCGCCTTTGACGACTTTCTTGCCCTAGCGGAAAAATCCGGTGCCGAGATTGACATAATATCAACGAAAACCGAGGAGGGACAAATGCTCTTGAAAGGCTTCGGTGGAGTCGGAGCACTACTCAAGGTCTAACAAAGATTAAAATCTTCATAGAGGTTCTAATCCCCGGGGCCGGTGGCCTAGCAACTCACAAAGATGAGCTAGTGTGGTTAAGGCGTCTGCTTCAAAGGACGATGCTGATAACCAAAGGCCGAGACCAGAAGATCGGCGGTTCGAAAGCCGTCGAAGGCATCGGAAATCCGCCCCGGCCCACCATCCCTATAATGAAATCGAACTGACAAATTGCATCTCAAACCTTTATTTCAGGTCTTTCGTGATCTCTTCTTAGTTCTTCAGATGTTGGCGACTTTGTTTGTTTCGGAGTTTTTTTGAATCCGCGAGCTTGTCTAATCTTCTTCCCTGCCCACCAATTCAAACACAGTTTTGTGACCTATTATTTTCAATGGATTACCAGGTTCCCAGATTGGCTTTACTCCGATCGTTATAATATTCATTGCATCTGCCTCAATCCAGAGTTCATCTGTCTTCTCCTTGTTCATTCCCTTGTTTTGGAAGTACTTCATAAATTCCTCTTTGAACAACTTGTTTCTGCCAAGATGTTGAAACGGCTCTTTTACTAGGGCTTCTATTTTTTCCTTTCTATCTTTCTTCTTATTTCGTCCACGTCTTTTCCCCACTCTATGTCTGGAAACAGTTCCTGCGTTTTTCGGCTTATCCAATCTATGCTTATGTCTGCAGGGTTTTCCTCTTTAATCTTTCTCAGCTCCTGAATTTCCTCGTCGGTGAGCTGCCTTCCTCTGTATTTCACGTAAGCTTGATATAGCCTTTCAAATCTCTCGGCCTTCCACGTGCCAGGCAGCAACCCATATTCATCGTGAATGATATCTATCAGGTGCGGCCTACTAGTTCGAACCTCCCAAAACGTTGTCACCCTACCGTATCTACTAACGTGAACCTTTGTGGGGGTTTCCCTAGGCCATTTTGCGTCCATGTGAGAATTACTCAATAGGGCTAATTCCTGATCAAGCAATCGGGGAGAAAGCCCTTTGACCGCCCTTAGAATCTCAGGATCTGTTATGCGTCGAATTGGTATCTTGCTTCCGTGTTCTTCCTCAATCCGTCTAAGCTCGTCTACCTGCATACTCGCGAGCCCGTCCGTTATGTCGACAGAGCGGCCCCATGCTATCCCAAGTCCTGCTCTTCTCTGCTTATTGACCGTCAGATAGAACCCCCCTTCTTCGTTGAGGGTAGCTTGAACATGATAACAGGTCATCCCTGAATCCCTTGCCATCTGAGGATCAAGCGAGGGATTGCTGACGGTCTTCTTACCACGCGGGAGACCCGAGGCTTCTAAGGCCCTTCCGAGAACAGAATTGGCAAAGATTTCCAAGGTGCGATGACCTAAGATGACTTCCTTAAGACTCGGTCCCCAGATTCCTTAACAGTGTCTGCGAAATGCTTAAGCATGACAGGATCTTGGTTGCTGTGGCTCAGCAAGCGTTTCTGCGTGATCGTTCCTTCGTTGAGGGCATGGGTCTTCATCTTAAGAAAACCTCTGCATTTCATGTCTATCGGGTAAGGATGTGGTTGTAAGATCACACCTCGTCTTTCGATTTCGTCTGGGCTGATCTTGAACCGGTCGCAAAACCGCTTAAGAGCGCCCACATTCATAGTTGTTTTTGTACGATCAACCAAATTCCGGTAGAGAGTTCGATCAGACTTATTCGATACTTTCTCTCTTAAGAAGCTTTTGATGTCGTAGTACCCGCACTCTCTCATCCCGCGTTCTATGATTCCCTGTACGTAGCTAGAATCAACCGTAACATGAGCCAATTTGGGCTCATCTTGTCCAAATGGCAAATGTCGCATTCTTCTATGGCCTTCACTACTGGTGGCTTGAGTTCGCACCCCAAGAGTGGACAACGGTAGCCATGAGATTCTATTCCATAGGATTCGAGACCGCCACAAATCTCAGCTATGAGGCAGACTCTGCAATCTCTATCGCATCCTGAAACTCTCAAGGCAAGTCGCTAGAGATGGTTGTAAGTCTTACGTCTTATTGCGCCTTAATGGCGATTGTACAGCCTTTCCTGAGTGGTCTAAACGTGTGGAGGATCTTTCTGAATAACGAATCGATACATCTCGCGGGCTTCACCAATCACACTATCAATCAACGCTGACCGCACATCCATGAGCTATACGCTTGCTTGATGCCCACGGACGGGTTGCGGAAACCATTAAAAAAGGCCAGAAGGCCCATAGTTTGGGCCGGTAGTCTAGCTTGGTACGGACGCTGGCTTCGCATTTCTGCCAGAAAAAGCCAGAGGTCGCGGGTTCGAGTCCCGCCCGGTCCACCTTCATCACCGCGGGCTTACGCATGGCATGAAGCACATCCGGAAAATGATTAAAAACGAACCCAACACGTGAATGCAGATGAAGACGGCAAATCGGCAAAGTAACCTTGATGACAAGGACGAGATGATCCTAAATTCGCTTCGAGAAGATGCTAGCAAACCTCTGACGAAACTGTCTTCGAAGCTGGGGATTCCAAGGGCTACCTTGCAGGATAGAGTAAAGCGGCTGGTAAAGGAAGGGGTGATAAAGAGATTCACTATTGTCCCAGATTTCTCGAAGTTGGGCAAACCAGTAGCGGCCTTCATAATGGTTTCATTCACTCCCACTCCAAACGTTTCCCAGAGGGAATTGGCAAAGGAGATATCACTATTGCCGGAGGCAGAAGAGGTACATTTGATCTCAGGGCAGTGGGACATAGTCGTGAAGGTAAGAGTTTCCAGAGTTGAAGACATAGGCGAACTCGTTATAGACAGAATAAGGGTGATGAAGGGCGTGGAGAAGACGGAAACCTGCGTAAGCTTTGGGACGATCAAGGAGGACTGAAACAAAAGAGAAGAAAGCACAGCGAAATAAGGCGCAAATCGAATAAGAGTCCGGTCAAGTACCATTTCTAGCCTCTGGGGCCTTTCTTCTTCAATAATCAAGGGTCTAGAACAACATAGAGATATATTTCGTTAAATGGAGCTCTGGCGCGAATGGCTATCATAAGGGCTCTGGCCTTCCATGCGCCGAAGCACAAAGGCGTCCTCACGGAGAAATATCTAGACGATCTGATTGGATTCAGTTGCTCGTTTCGCAAACTCGGAGACTCGTTCAAGACGAAGATATGGACAAGACGAATAGTGCTGCCGAGAACGGAAGACGCTGAGGATTTCGACCTATATGATCTATCACTAAAGGCAGACGAGATCACAAGGCGATTTCCTGCCGACTTCCTTGCTCTGCCGCTGGGAAACGTCGATGTGGCAAAAATAGGCCCGCAATTAACCAGTGCATTAAGCCACACCTCAACAACCTTTTTCTCGATTAATGCTGGGGCCCTCGGTGATGCGCTTTCGAACTCAAAGCCAATGCCACTAATCAGGCTTCTTAAGCAGATAACAGAAAGTGCTGGGCCGGAAGCTTGCTCGAGGTTTGCCATAGCATTTGGGGATCAACCAGAGACCCCATATTTTCCGGACGCCGCTTCCGAGAGAAAGGGCTTCTCCATAAGCGCACGCTACGTTCCGGAAGTGAACGAGGGCTTGGCCTCGTCCGGCTTCGAGGGCGCCAAGAAGTCAATAGAAACCATACTACTTGCTCTACAAAGGGAAGCAAGAACAGCATCGGCCTCTTCCGGCCTCAGATACCTAGGACTGGACCCTTCAATCTCTCCTTGGATGGATGAGAGCATCGCACGCGTCATATGCAGACTAATGGGTGATGAATTCGGGAATGTGGGAACATATCACGCCGTACACAGACTCAATTCAGCGCTCATGAAGGCTTCAAATTCAATTAGAACCATCGGGTTCAGGGAGATCATGTTACCTCTGGCTGAGGACGATGAACTGAAGAGGTTGGCATCGACCGGGAAGATCGACATCAAGCTCTTGGTTTCTCTCATATCAGTCTGTGTGGCTGGGCTGGACATGGTAGTGCTTCCGCTTTCCACTCCTGACAGGAAGTTGGTTGAACTGCTACTCGATGTTTTTTCCATAGCACAAAGAAGAAACAAAGCTCTCGGGATTAGGCTGATACTCGCCGATGCTAAGCCGGGGGAGTGGATGAAGCTAGGCAGATTCGGAAGCGTACCGGTGATGTCGATTTAGCCAACTCCAACAATCACGAATCGAACAGCTTTCTGAGCTATGAGTATTGCGCTCAACATCTAAGTCGACGACATCGAGTCGGTCCGTTTCCTCGACGCGCGTTGGAACAAAACCTGAGAACGGGACCATGGACATGAACTCCTTTCTTATTGAGGGCATGTTAACGCCTCATCGTATGTGATTACCACCTTTGGACAGTAAGACCTGACCATGCAAACTGAACGAGGATAGGTGATTCCGCTATAGCATGCACCTTTCAAGCATAGTGAGACTACACAATTCCGGGTAGTACAACCGAAGCACGAATTCTCAAAATAAGGACAACTGCGGCATCTTATTCCGCACTCTCCGTTCTCCTTCAACGACTTAGTGATTTCTACCATTGGTGAGATTATGCCTGAATCTGGTATGACTTGTGTTAATATTCCTGATGAATGTCAAGTTCACAGTTGATGCATACCAATAAGGGCGTGCTGTCACTCACTCGGTCATATTGTACAACAACTATCGTTTCTCTTATGCGGTCTATCCCTGTTGAGTTATCTCCGTGTTATATGTTGGTAAAAGTGCGGGAGCTGGGAATTTCAGGGGCTGTCCCCTTTGAACCCAGGAACCCCTTCGGGACAGGAGCCTCAGTCCTGCGCCTTAGACCTGGCTTGGCGATTCGGATAGGCATACTAAGTGCCTAACTCCCGCATCTCCCGCCGGATTATCCGGAGGTGCTACCGCTTTTTAACCTATTTCCATTCGTTGTCCCTGCTCCCTATCAACTCTCTCTGGTAGAACTTCAGATAATCGGGAGAATATTTCCTTCCAGAACTGGCAATACGCTTTATTAGCCATTTACCTTGCCGTAGAATAATGAAGATAATAGAGATCCTGGATTCTGTTCCTCTAGGGGCTCAACCACTTGAGATAGTCGAGAGGAAAGGCCTAGGACATCCAGATACCATAATGGATAGCTTGGTCGATGCGTTATCGATAGAGCTAAACAAACAGTCTTTGAGGAAGTGGAAGGAGATCGCACATTACAACGTCGACAAAGGGCTGTTGGCAGCCGGTTCTTCTAGACCTGCTTTCAGAGGGGGGCGCATCGAGAGACCAATGCGCATATTCTTTGGAGATAGAGCAACGACATGTATTGATGGCGACTGTATCGATCTGGATTCGACACTGGAGGAAACGACGAAGAGGTGGATGAAGGAAAACCTGAGATTTGTAGATCCAGAAAAGAACATAATCATAAAGAACGAAATCGGAAGAAGTTCGAGCAACCTCTCTGATATATTTCGAAGGGGGGGCGGTTTCTTGGGAGCGAATGACACATCGGCCTGTGTTGGGTTTGCTCCGTTGACGAAGACGGAGATGTTAGTATTGGATTTGGAACGATTCCTGAACTCTTCTTCATTCAAGAAAAGCTATCCAGAAACAGGTGAGGACATCAAGGTCATGGCCAGAAGGGTGGCAGAATCCTTCGATCTGACCCTTTCTATAGCCTTTGTTGATAGGTTCATAGAAAGTGAGATCGAGTACCTGAGGAAGAAGGAGGAAGTAAAGAACGCGGTGCAGGACTTCCTAGTGAATAGGGGAAACTTGAAGGAGTTCACGGTCACAATAAACAATCTTGACGCTCCCGGAAGGGGAATAGATGGCTTGTATCTAACGGTGATTGGAACTTCGGCCGAATCTGGTGACAGTGGTCAGGTTGGACGTGGCAACAGGGTCAATGGGGTATTCTCGCTCAATAGGCCATCAAGCAGTGAGGCGCCGTCGGGAAAGAACCCGGTGAGTCATGTTGGCAAGATATATAACGCAATGGCCTTCAGAATAGCAGACTTGCTAGTTCGTGAAGCACAAGGCATTGAAGAGGTATACTTCTGGCTTCTGAGTAAGATAGGAAAACCAGTAAATGAGCCGGCTCTTGCTGCCACGTATGTGGTTCCAAAAAAGCCATATAACGAACATGAGGTCAACCTTGAGGTCTCCAGAGTTCTAGAGGGGGCTCTAACCGAGAGGGCGTTCAGGAATTTGATTCAGGAATTGATAAGCGGCAAGGTTAGACTGTGTTAGCCGAAGTATCTCTAATTGCTGCGCTATATAAGATGGGCCGCCCAATATGTGTCTTGTTCGTGCATGACTTTTCTGTTGCATAGAAGGAGGATCTAGTGGGGTGGCTACTCCAATTCATGCTTGATTCGTGTGACAGAAGAAGCGGCGTGTTATAGATATCCTAAGGCTAATCAATTCCCAAAAGCCCTAGCAGGTTGTATTTCGCAATTAGCACTGCAACAAGTGACGCAATCAAAGACATGACAGTAATCATGGTGTTAAGGGAGGGCCCCGCCGTGTCTTTAAAGGGGTCCCCAACCGTGTCACCAACAACAGCCGCTTTATGAGCATCTGATCCCTTTCCCCCATGTTGTCCAGATTCAATGAGTTTCTTGGCGTTGTCCCATAACCCGCCAGCGTTGGCCATAAGCAAAGCCAAAAGCAAGCTGGAGAATATAGCCCCTGCAAGGAAACCCCCAAGGGCCTTTATTCCACCGACGAACCCGATGATCAAAGTCGAGAAGATTACCATGATGCTTGCCGGCATAAGTTCACGCAACGCTCCTACTGTTGCAATGTCAACACACGTTGCATAGTCAGGTCTGACGCCTGGTTTTCCCTCCCTTAGACCTGGGATTTCTCTGAATTGTCTTCTGATCTCAGCAACCATTCTTTCAGCGTTTCTGCCTACTCCAAGTATAACCGTTGCCGAGAAAACTGCGGGAATCGCCACGCCTATCAATGCACCCAGCAGGACTATCGGATCCATGATGTCGAATCTGACGGAGTAACCAACCCTCGAAGTTATCTCCTGAAATGCGGCCAGCAATGCAATTACAGTTAATCCTGCCGCTCCTATCGCAAATCCTTTGGTTATGGCTTTCGCCGTATTCCCTGCAGAATCAAGCTCATCTGTTACCGCGATCACATCTTCGCTGAGTCTGGATTGCTCGGCAATTCCTTTCGCGTTGTCCACGATCGGGCCGTACGCATCATTCGAAACTGTTAATCCGACAATCGAAAGCATACCGAGAGCTGCAAGGGATATTCCATAGACGGCATAGTCTGGGCCCAGTGGTTGGCATATTTCGTATGCGACGGCTGCTGCTATGGCTATTCCGATCAATGGCAGGGCAACGCTGCGTAGACCATATGAGAACCCGGTCAGGACGTTCAGTGCAGGTCCAGTTTCCGATGCCTTTGCAGTTCTCAAGACGGGGGCCTTGTCCTCTGAGGTGAAGTAATCGCTCGTAACTCCGATTATTATTCCAGCAGCAAGACCCACAGCTGTTGCTCCCCACAGTGCCCATTCGTATTTGAGATACCACGTTGCTAAGGCGGTTAGAATTCCAAAGACTATACATGTGACGTACGTACCTCCGTTCAATGCCGCTCCCGGATCGCCCTTAGGTCGAAGCCCTACCGTCAATGCACCTATGATAGATGCTAGAATGCCCAAGCCAGCGAACACAAGCGGTATCTGCACGTAGGTATTAGCGACACCAAGGGTCACACCGAGAATCATGACTGCCACCACACTTGCTACATATGAGTCAAACAAATCTGCCCCCATACCAGCTACATCGCCCACATTGTCTCCTACGTTGTCAGCTATGACTGCTGGGTTTCTTGGGTCATCTTCAGGAATCTCCAGTTCTACCTTGCCAACGAGATCTGCGCTGATGTCAGCGGTTTTTGTGTAGATGCCTCCACCAGCCTTCGCAAAAAGCGAGAGCGAGCTTGCTCCGAAGCTGTATGCTAGAACAGCCGGGACTGCTTGCGTAGCCGACATTCCAGCGATCCAGTAGACCACACTTATTCCAAATAGTCCTAGGCCTACCACAGATAGGCCCATTACTGCACCACCACGAAAGCCGATCGGGAAAGCCTTGTTTATTCCTCCCTGGGCGGCCCTCGCAACTCTCGCGTTTGCTTCTGTTGCAACGCTCAGACCCAGATAACCAGCCAAGGCCGAACAAAACGAACCAAGAATATAGGCCATTGGGAGCTGAATATTCAGCATGACATCATGCGGTTCCCACAGCGGTTGCGGCAGGAATATTGCCATAATAATGGCCACCACAATTACGAACATTCCGAGCACTGTGTATTCTCTTCTTATGAAGGCAGCGGCTCCTTCTTTTATGGCACCTGAGATCTCCTTCATCCTCTCTGTTCCGCTGTCTTGTTCATTCACATAACGATAGAAGTAGAGTCCGACCAAAATAGAAATCAATGCGGACAATGGCGCAATAACCCAGAATCCGATTTCGATCATTGACATTCCTTTCCTCTTTAGACGTTTGTTTAACGAGCGCGGTCAGTGCATCCCGAAATCTTATAAAGGTATTCACAGATTTCGGCTTGCCTAGGAGAAAGATGGTGCCTGTTGATTTGTGACAGGACTTTGAGGGGGGTGTCTTTGTGCTTCTGACATGCGAACGACATATCTGTTGCAAAGACATCTTGCACCTGAGGTCTATCGAAGCTCCATCGCACGCTATCGACACAAAATCACACTCAATTCGCGCGCATGCTTCTCGTCTCTCCAGAAAATGCCTTTGTGCGGTTCTGATAGTCATAGATAAGGAGGACGATGTTGGGATTCTGCCAAAACTAGAGGGTTCGCTTGTTACAGAGTATCACTTTTATCTCATAGAAAGCGGAAGGCTAGGTCATGAAGTATGGTTTCATTCTTCCCGCCGGAGACGCCCGTACTGCAGCTAGGAGCACGCGCACGCGATAAGATATGTTTTAATGCCTTGGATTAACCTAGACTCGTCCTGACTTGGAGGCCATCTCGTCCGCCTTCGCGGAAGCAATTAGGAGATTCACCAGAAAACCATACATAACTGACCCCGACATAGAAGAACTCATCAGGGACATTCAGCGTTCGCTACTTAAAACCGATGTGCCTGTAGAGCTGGTGCTCAAACTATCAGAGGCAATGAGGGAGGCAGCCAAGAAAGAAGTGCCGGGCGCGTCAAGGAAGGATCTAGTGGTCAACTCGGTATACTCAGAATTGACGAACCTAGTTGGCGGGGAACCGGCGAAAGTGGAGATAAAGCAAACGCCAAGTGTCTGGCTATTCGTGGGGATTCAAGGGTTTGGGAAAACCACAACGCTCGCCAAGGTCGCCCTTTTCTACAGAAGGGCAGGAAAAAAAGTGGCAGTTATTTGCGCAGACACATTCCGTCCTGGTGCGTTCGATCAACTTAGAACCCTGTTAGAACCCATGGACGTACTCGTCCTTGGAGGCAAAATCGGGGAGAGCAGTCTTGATGTGATTAAGAACTCTCTGGAGAAATATAGATCGGCTTCGCCTCCTCCTGATCTGATCTTAGTCGACACAGCTGGCAGACACAAGGACGAGACCTCCTTGATGGAGGAATTATCTGCTATAACAGAGGTTACAAAACCAGACGCTTCATTCCTTGTAATCGATGCGGCAATAGGCCAAAGGGCCAAGGCTCAAGCAGAGGCATTCGCCAAGGTGGTTCCAATAGCGTATGTAATCATAACAAAAATGGATGGTACCGCAAAAGGTGGAGGCGCTCTTGCCACGGTAGTGTCAACTGGAGCCAATATCCCCTTCATAGGAA
Source organism: uncultured Nitrososphaerota archaeon (assembly GCA_964408285.1). Taxonomy (GTDB): domain Archaea; phylum Thermoproteota; class EX4484-205; order EX4484-205; family JAAOZO01; genus CAYOYV01. The sequence goes on from CAYOYV010000017.1 coordinate 22,380, forward strand.
CTGGAGAAGACATCGAGGAACTGGAGCCATTTGTGCCCATGGACTATGTTTCGAAGTTGATTGGCGTGGCAGATCTCAGGGCCATAATAGAAAGAGTCTCAAGGTCAATGAAGGGCATGACTATTGAAAAGGCCAAAGCATTCGCTCTTGGCCGTTATTCATTAGAGGACTTCGTGGATCAAATGGATCAACTGAAAGGTAGTGATCTTTCATCAATGATATCTAGGCTAATACCTGTTGGAGCTAAGGTGCCGAAGGACATCAAAGGGTTGACCGAGGGGAAAGTGAGGGCTTGGAAGGCCATTATCAATTCAATGAACCAAGAGGAGAAGCAATCCCCGAACGTGATGAATCCAGAAAGGATAAGGAGGGTAGCAAGGGGGTCAGGAAGGAGCGAAAGAGAGGTAAGGGAGCTCCTCGATCAATACAAGAACTCAAGGAAGTTGGTCAAGAAATTCAGAGGGCTGAGGGGGATACCGGGTGTCGCTCGATTCTAAGAGAGTCCATCCTGTCCTATCGAAGGCCTATCAGGTGATATCAAATCATCCACTGTGTAACCACTGCTTGGGAAGACAGTTCCGCCTCCTCAATGAGGAACAGGCCAACGAGACACGGGGCAGCTCGATCAAAGATGTCCTCTTCTTGGAATTCAGGGACTCCTTAAGGAACAGAAGGGCTTGGGCCTTGAGGGGACTCAGAACTCTCGCTCGTTCGGGGTATGGTCCCGCCTCGACAGAATTCCTGAAGGCCACGGGAAGGGAATTGGAGCCAAAACGCTGTTATATTTGTGATGATGCTTTGTTCAACACCATCGAGAACACGGTCTCATCAATAATTCTTTTGGCAAGGGAGTATGACTTCAACTCGTTCCAAGTAGGCTCGTCGTTACCAAGGAAGATGATCAGACTGGATGACGAGATCAAAATGGAATACAAGCTGTCTCATGGTGAGAGCATAAAGACCGAATTCAATCGCATTATCAACAACGCAGTGTCAAAACTGACGGGGAAAACACACTCCTTCCATGACCCTGATTTGATGATAATGGCAGAGCCAGTCTCAGGTAGAGTGGTGATAGGGCCGGCTCCGGTTTACATTTACGGAAGGTACAGAAAATTGCAGGGCGGCATTTCGCAGACCAGGAAACGGGGAGCCGATGCTGCAGAATCCATAGAGGGAATGCTGGCCTCCATTCTGATCAAAATCTTCTGCGCCAAGGACATAAAATTCCATGGAGCCGGAAGGGAAGATGTCGATGCAAAAATGTTAGGGTCTGGCCGGCCGTTCATTGTCGAAATCTTGGAGCCCAAACTGAGGAACACGGATCTGATGAAATTCACGGCGCAATTCAATGAGAAGTACAGCGGAATGGTGGAGATATTCGACCTCGAGCCTTCGTCCAAGGCGAAGGTGGTTGAGTTGAAACTTAAGGGGGAAAGGACGAGCAAATTATATAGAATCACGGTTAAGGTTCCAAGGATCCCTTCGAGGGAGGAGCTGGAGGAGACGGAGAGAAAGACAAAAGGTCTGGTCATAAGTCAAAGAACTCCAAAAAGGGTATCATGGAGACGTGCCGACAAGGTTAGAAAGAGGATGATAGCCTGGATCAAAATCGTACCTCTTCCGCCCGAAAGACTCGATGTGACTATTGAGGCGCAGGCCGGCACTTACATCAAGGAATTTGTTACTGGCGACGATGGCAGAACTAGTCCCTCTCTTAGAGAATTGTTAAATATGCCGGCAGAATGGGAGTCGCTCGAAGTATTGAATATATTGGGTGATTGATTTGCCTCAAACGAGTGGCAGGCGGATAAAAACCAGGAGCCTGCTTTCAAAAAGGTCCAGAGAGAAGGGACATCACACACTGTCCTACCTGTTGAAGCAATATAATCCTGGGGATAAAGTGGTGATAAAAATAGACTCCTCAGTTCACTCGGGGATGCCATTCAGGAGATTCTATGGAAGCCATGGGGAGGTCCTTTCCAGAAGAGGCAGGGCCTATCTCATTAGGGTGAAAGATGGAGGAAAAGAAAAGGTAGTCATCGCTGGGCCTGAACACATCAGGCAGGTGAAATAAACGATGCCACGCAGAAAAATCTCAGAGGAATATATAACCCCCGCTGAGGCAAGGGAAGTGTTGAAATCGATAGGTGAGGCGGACATGCCTTTCAGAAAATCTCTTGACGAATATTTGAACGACATAGCTAGATTGGATGCCGAGACCGTCAAGAAACTTGTGAAGGAACTGATGCAAAATGCCAACGTGACTAAGAAGGACGCAATAATGTTGGCCACGCTCCAACCGACAAATGCCACGGAGATAAAGGCTTTGATGTCCGGGGGAGGGCGCCCATTCATAACCAACGAGCAGGCCGATGCAGTGGCGAAGATATTCAGTAACTACAAGAAGAAGTAGATTAGCGCAGGGAAAACTTTGATCGAACGCGGGCCTCTTGATTTGAGGCGTCGTGTCAGGAAGGCATTGTTGGATTCTAATTCGAGGCAATGAATAAGTACAAGACCTTGAGAGACTGTGTGGACGATATGATCGGGAAGACCAGAGTCTCGGAGCTTCACGAAATTGAAGAGGGAAGAGAAGTAATCGTCGAAGGCTGGGTTTACACAGTTGCGTCTCTCGGCACAATCACCTTCATCAGGCTGCGCGATTCTTCAGGAATAGCTCAGGTAATCGTGAAGCCCGGTTCCCCAACAAAATGCGATCCAAGCGTTCTTAAGAACTTGGGGAGGGAGTCTTCTATAATAGTCACCGGAACCATAAGGAAAGACAAGAGAGCTCCTGGAGGATTCGAAATCTTAGCTTCAGAGCTAAAAGTAATAGGTGAGTCCCCGAAGGATTTCCCGATAAGGAAGGGAATCTCGGCAAGAGTGCTTGGCGACTATAGGCATCTTTACCTAAGAAGCAAAAGACTGACGCAGATCCTAAGGGCTAGATCCGAGTTATTGAAGGTCTTCAGACAGTGGTTCAACGAGAAGGGCTACGAAGAAGTCTCATGCCCGAGCATCATAACCGCAGCCGTAGAAGGCGGTGCGACTCTTTTCGAGCTGAAGTACTTCGACAAGAAAGCGTACCTCACCCAAAGCTCTCAGTTCTACCTTGAGGCAGCAATATTCTCTCTCGAAAAGGTTTTTACGCTTCAACCCTCTTTCAGGGCAGAGCCATCAAAAACACCAAGGCATCTCACAGAATATTGGCATCTTGAAATGGAAGCTGCTTGGATGAACCTAGCGGATCTGATGAAGTTTGAGGAAGAAATGCTTGTTGAGGTCAGTGGGATGCTGAAAGAGAGCATGGGGAAGAGATCTCCATCGATTACTCAACCTCTCAAGGCCTTCGAATCTCCATTCGAAAGAATCAGATATGAAGAAGCGCTTCAACTGCTGGACAAAAAAGGGATAAGAACGGAATGGGGAAAGGACCTTGGCGCTGACGAGGAAAAGGCCCTTTGCTCAATGTTCGATAAGCCTATTTTTCTGTCCCACTATCCAATAGAAACTCGCGCCTTCTACCACAAGCCTGACCCTTCTGATCCGCGTGTGGTTCTGTCTCACGATGTCCTCGTGGGAGGGGTCGGGGAGGTGATAGGTGGCGGGGAGAGGATCTCTGACTACAACGAACTAGTCGCGAGAATTCAGAGGTATGGCTATGACCCGAAGGACTATTCTTGGTACACTGATCTCAGAAAATATGGCAGCGTCCCACATGCCGGATTCGGTCTAGGAATTGAGAGACTACTGGCCCATGTCATGGGCCTGCCCAACATAAGACTGGCCATTCCATTTCCAAGGACCCGGGCCAGAATATTTCCTTGAGGCACGACCCAAGATGGCTTGGGAGAGAGTTCATCTGAGACGGGCCGTCGAGGATCTCCTTTCTGAATACGGAATTAGTCTGAAGGACCTCTTAAACGCGATGGACGAAGAAAAGGAGTCCGTCAGGGAGTCGCTGCAAAGAATAGCCTTCCTCTCGGAGGAGCAACTCATCCTCATAGAGAGAAAACTGAAGACGACCGAAATAAATTACCTGGTTTTTGTGATTCAGGCATTCTACGTGATAAACCAGACTGGCCTTTACAAGAACCTAGTTTTGATTCCAGAGAAAGATTATGTTATGGAAGGAAGAAAGGCTAGCTTCGATGGCGTAGTCGCGGTTTCAAAAGCCCTTGGGCTTGGCATTGAATAGAATTGGCAAAGGCATATCAGAGGTCAGATTCCATCACGGCATTTTGTCCGGACTCTGATTATCGATCCACCAGTTTAGCTTAGGAATACGTTGGTGTTTTCAATCCTGAGAAACGGGTTCGAGAGGGCCACCGCCGGGATTTGAACCCAGACGCCAGGCTCCACAGGCCTGCGGACTACCAAATTATCCAACAGTGGCCTCGCGTTGGAACCAAGGACGGGAGTAATATCTCTTACTCATTTGGCCGCTTCAACATGCAACAAGATCTCCAGAGAATCAATCTGCATCCTCACTAATTCACGTTCACTTGCAATTCATGCACAATACAGGTATCTCTGTGTTGACAGGGAGTCTGAAATGCTACCTCGTTCTTTTCCTCTTCGGTTTTACTAGCATATTTCTTTCATTCGTGACCTTCAGCATTCCTTCTGGCGCGAATACATCCTCCACGGGCGTGCGCGCGCACACTGAAGCGGTTGCTGCGAGATCAAGGATTGTGCCCGAGTCAGGTGGCTTCTTGAGAGTGATGGTATGATTGTCCCGAGGTCGTTTGAACACGTTCTAGAATCAATCGCGCGCACTGTCGACCTCAAGTTTCATTAGGTAACCGTAACGCAACAGGGAATAACCCGCCCGTCTTGTCGACGAACCCAGGGGATTACCTTCTTGTGGGGCAACAAATGCTTTTAGGCTCGCAGCCCATTGATTCCTTGATGAAGAGGCTTGATGGAGTTTCTCAGAATGGCATTCAGGGATGCCTACTCCATCCTCATCGATCCCTTCCGTTTCTTCAAGTCGATGAGCGAAGACAAGGAGACGAGACCGCGCAGCATCCGATATATCGCGACTTGGTTCATTTTGTTCTGCGTTATATCTGCCATGCTTCTGCCTCTATGGAAACCATTGACAGACTGGACGATTGCAACTTCTGTCGTGAAGATACCAGATCTGCATTTCGCCAACGAAGTGTATCTAAGCATGGCGCTCTATCTATATCCTCTGGTCTACTCATATTTGGGTGATCACTTCTGGACTTGGTTAGCTTGCATTCCGCTTCTCATGATAGACTCTCTGGCGACTCTTCTCCTTGGTGCGGGTATCTTCCATCTGTTTTTCAAATATGTTCTACGTGGAAATGGGCGCTACAAAGATGCCGTTGCAGTGGTGGCCTTCGGAGACCTTCCCTCCCTGCTGTTTGGCTTTCTCCCCTACTCTGCAGCCGTAGGTCTTGCTTGGACATCGCTCCTGCAAATGCCCGTGGGATTTCATTATATGTACGGGGTTCCGTGGAAACGTGCGTTCATACCTTACGTGCTGTGGACGACGTTCATTTTCGTCTCTTGGAGAACTAGGGGAACAGTCAGCTCGGCTGGCTTGCTGCCCATGATACCTAGGGGGCCGTATTTGCCATAGCCAAAGCTTTGTGGCCCTCGTGCCGTTGTAGGCTTGGCATGCCAATTTGCTCGGCGCTTGAGGAGGAAGCAACGACGGTCCAACGTGATCCAATCCGCAGGGCACTCGCGTGATTAGAGGGCGTTCCAGAGGGATGCCCGCCTGGCGTCTCGCCTTAATAATGGTCAGGACCGTCCGTAATATCCTTTTCTACCCTGTTTTGCCTAACATCACAGCAATGGTCGTGCTCTGCATTGGCTTCGAGGTACATCAACCAAGGAGGCTAAACAAGAGCTTTAGGGTTCAGGCTCCCGATCCAAGGGACATCGCCGAGGCTGAGGGTTCATATTTCGACCTGAGACTTGACAAAGAGATATTCGAGAGAGTCTATGAGAAATGCTACAAACCAACAACCAACATGCTTGCGGAAGCGATTGAAAGAACGAAGGACTCCGAGAGGCCCTTCAAGATCTGCTACAGCTTCTCAGGCCTTTTCCTCGAGCAATTGCTCCTCAATCACCCAGAGCTCATAGAAACAATACGATCGATGGCAAAGACAGGAAACGTCGAGCTTCTGTGTCAGACCTACTATCATTCTTTGGCAAGCATATACTACGACGACATGTCGGAATTCAGAGACCAGGTAAAAGAACACAAGAAAGCAATAAGACGGACATTCGGGTTCGAGCCACGAATCTTTGAGAACACGGAATTCATATACAATAACTTAATTGCGAAGGAAATTCAGGCTCTCGGATTCTCTGGCATAATTACAGAAGGGTCAGATAGATTGCTCCATGGCTCCTCTCCTCACTTCGTATATCGGCCGATAGTGGCTAAGAGCCTAAGGGTTTTGACGAGAGACTACAGATTGTCTGACGACATCGGGTTCAGGTTCTCATCGCTCTCTCTCACTGCTGAGAAATTTATCGACTGGGTCGCCTCTGTGGCAGAGCCGCTCGTCCTCATTTTCGTTGACTATGAGACATTCGGGGAACATGTCTGGCCTGAAGCCGGCATTCGTGACTTTCTGAAGCAACTGCCACATGAGATAGAAAGATGCCGCAACGTGGTCCCGGAGACTGCCTCCGAGATAGTGGGCACAATTCCACCCGCGGGAGATGTAGATGTGTATGAGCACGGCAAGACCATATCTTGGGCAGACGAAAGGAGGGACCTGAGTGCTTGGCTTGGGAACGAGATGCAAAGATCCACATTTGGCTCGGTGATTTCACTCTCGAGACCAGCGAGAACAATCGGAGGGGAATTCCTCAGAATCTGGCGCTTATTGCAGACAAGCGACAACTATCACTATATGTACACAGGGACCGGGGGTCCGGCGGATGTGCACTCCTACTTCTCTGGACCCGTGGGTTCTCCTTTGGATGTGTATGTAGCATTCAGCAATATCCTGGTCAGTTTTCAGGGAATGATATCGAACGAAATGATAAAGCCCAAGACTCTGGAAAGGAAACTCCTCAAGGGCTGGTCTGAGGAAAAGGCGTTTTCGTTCTTCTTAGATGTGGGCAAGCCTCTGAATCTCAAAGCCTCGGGATATCTGGAGTTCCATAACGTCGCAAAACGTGTATCGGAAGATAGCATCGCGTTTCACCTCTACAATGGCGACTTTGAGAAATGGTTCTACGACGTTTTCGGGGATGAATTGCTTTCCCGACAAATTCATGAACTGCGGACAAAGAAGATAGGGGGAATAAGGCTGAAGAAAGCGATCGTAACCCTAGTTGCAAAAAGGATTGATGAGATAAGAAATACACTAGGTCGTGCTTCTTGATACACAGAGGGACAATGAAGCGTATCAGATTCGAGAAAAGGCTTTATCTCAGGTGGAGGGCATCGGTTGCGCGGTGGGCCGGTGGTTTAAAGGTAGAATACCCGACTTGCACTCGGGAGGCCTAGGGGTTCGAGATGGTTGGTCCCGAAAATCCCCTCCGGTCCACTTCGTTTCTTGCTTTAATCCATCCGAATCCCAGTTAGCTCTTAGGCGGATTCTTGGGCTCAACGATTTACCTAAAATTGGGCGACTTTGCCTAGTCCTCTCCTTTTCCCACTAGACTGAACACGGTCTTCTGACCAATAATGTTCAATGGATGGCCGGGTTCCCATAGGGGTTTCACCCCGATCGTTATGATATTCAAACTCTGCGCTTTGGCCCAGAGTTTATCTATTTCGTCATCTCTCATTCCCTTACCTCGGAAGTACTTGATAAACTCGTTTTCAAACAACTTATGTCTTCCATAGTGGTTAAACGCCTCTGACACGAGTGCTTTGATTCTCATCATTTCCTCTGCAGCATTCGCTTTATTCTTTCTATATCCTCTGCCCACTCTGTCCCTGGGAAGAGCTTCTGCGTTTTCTCGCTTACCCAAGCCGCACTTATATCAGGCGGGTTTTCTTCTTTAATCTTTCTGATGTCCTGAATCTCCTCGTCCGTGAGCTTCCTGCCTCTATATTTCGTGTAGACCTCATATAGCCGCTCGAACCTTTCAGCCTTCCAAGTGCCCGGGAGCATTCCATATTCATCATGAATTATGTCAATCAGGTCAGACCTCAGGGTATGGATCTCCCAAAACGATGTCACTCTGTGACCCGTGCTGACATGAACTCTCGTTGGATGTTCTTCAGGCCATTCCTTCTCCGGGTGAGAAGTTTCCAACAGAGCCAATTCTTGGTGTAATGGTCGTGGGGGTTTCTCCTTTATTATCCTCAGAATTTCAGGGTCCTCTATACTTCGGATGGGTATCTTCCTTCCGTGTTCTTTCTCCGTCTTCCGAAGTTGTTCAATCTGTTCGCTCGAGAGTTCGTCAGTTATGTCCACCGCTCGGCCCCACGCTATCTCGAACCTCGCTCTTCTCTTATGAACACCTAGGGAATGCCACCCTTCCTCGGTGAGGGCAGCTTGGATGTGATAGCGCTTTGACTTTGGATCTTTTTCCACCATCGGATCAAGGGAAGGATTACTAATGGTCTTCCTACCACCCGGGAGACCTGAAGCCTCCAGAGCCCTCCCGAGAGCACTATTAGCTTCAATTTCCATTGCACCCGGCCTCAAACGGGGTTTTGTGATGATGATTCCTCCTGCTTCCCTGACCGCATCCGCAAAATACTTGAGCAGGACAGGATCTTGGTTGCTGTATTTTAGCCTGTTTTTTGAAGAGTTCGTTCCTTCGTCGAGGATGTGGGTCCTCATCTTGACGAAACCTCTAGATCTCATGTTAATTGGGTAGAAATGCGGTTCTGAGATAACTCCTCGTCGTTCGATCTCATTCAAACTAATGTTAAGTTGCTCACAAAACCTTCCAAGAACGCCTACAGTTACGGCTTTTTCCTTCTTATCGATCCATCTCTTGTAAAGAACCCGATCTCCCCTCTTCAATCCCTTCTCTCTAAAGAAATCACTGATGCTCGTAGCTCCTGATCTCTTCATCTCGCGTTCTATGCTTTGTCTGACGTAACTAGAATGGATGGTGATGCGTGTCATTTTCGGCTCGTCATACCAGTGATAGTATCCGCTCGATTCTACCTCCTTCTTCTCACGTCTAATTGCTTCGAAAAATTCCGCCCTAGATTGCCTAGATCCATAACGACTGAGTTTCCATCTGAGCGCGAGCCGGAATTGCCCCAACCTCACTCTCTCCGCTTTATCTCTATCCTACCATCCCCCGTGAGCACAATTGAGGTACCAATATCCTCCTTCTTCACTTGTATCCATTCCTGAGGGCCTCCTAGAGTCCAGCAACCTGTCGAAGCCACGCACTTGTCTTTGTCTATGAACGCCCTAAGCAGATGTCCCATTATTAGCCAACTCGCGTTGGCTTCTCTCCTAGCATCCTCCATCTTGTCCATCTCCACATCAGTGATTTTGGTAGGATCCCTGACTATCCTATGACCATGTTCCGCAATCACTACCTCTCCGTTGGCCAGCTTTATGACAAGACTTTCTTTCGCGGACCTGTAGAACCTATAGATATCGAGGATTGTTTGCTGTAAGGCTTCGTCGTTCCGCTTGTTCCAAAGTATTGGCTTGGGTTTGCCTCCCATCGTTAAGGTATCTAGGGCTGACAGAAGCTGCTCTTGATTGCCATCGCTGCATCCTTTGACGACCAAGACTGAAGCTCCTATTTCCCTCAGCACCTTGAGCAAGATACCGGCTTCGGCCAAATCCGGAGTGCCGCTCTCGAGATCAAACGTATTTCCTAAGAACACAACATAAGGTGGTTTCTCGTCTCTTAAGAATGCCATTAGGTCGTCCAGTAGGGCTCTGCCAGTCCATAGGTAAATATCAGAAACGAAAAGGGCTCTTTCACTCCTATCTAAGATCAGATCATAGGTCTGTACATCAGGAGATAGAGTGCCTGAAGACAGATTGGCGAGATAACTAAGATTGTGTTTGGTCTTCGCCCCAAGACTTGCCATTAATCCCTTAGGCCCAGTGCTGGTGCAAATATGGCATCTACATTCAACAAACTTAGAAGTGGCATCAATATTGCCCCTGTTAGAGTAGAGAATACCTGCTTCGGCATCTAAGTGCCAACTGAAACCGGCTACGGATAGTTTCGGGGGCTCAAAGAAGGTCTGCCTGACGAATGCGAGCGAGGAAGGCTTCATAACGCCGATTAACAGAACAGAATCCGCTAACTTCCGCATATGCCTGAAATATGTATAGAGGATCTGCCTCGCAGCACCATCCATCTTGATCCTAGGCATGTACTCTGAGGCATGAAGAGCCATGGACTTTATCCCGCTCTTGGCAAGTATTCTTGTGCTGAATTCGATCTGCCTCTCTGCGTTTCCTTTGACCAGACCTATTACGGGTATCTCGTCCTCGATCAATTCATGGGTGAGTAGGAGTCCTTTCATCAGATTGATCCAAGCGTCATACAACGGGATATCAGCATACGCAGGGGAATCCCACGCTATGGCCCCGTCAAAGCCACCCTGTTTTATCATCTTCATGAAATAATGGAAGACACTTGGTTCCGTGAGGAATTCATCTGGCATTATTGAAGAAAGAAGTATATTGCCCTCAAAATTGAGGTACGAGTGAATATCTCCGGCCTGAGAAACACTTCTCAATAAACCTGCATCGAATAGCTCTTCGAATCCGATTATGACAGCTCCAATGTCGAGAGAATCCCAGCAAAAACTCGATGGATTCCTTAGGGATATCATAGGAACAACCTTCGGTAATTCGATCGGCCGAGCTCTCAATTCCTCGATATCTACCACTTGAGAAACGAGATCAGAAACCTCTTGAGGACTCAGGTCCCATGTAATCCTGCCTAAACGGCAAAGGCTACATTCATGCATCTTAATCATGGCCGGGGTTTCGAGTTCGCATCCAAGGAAGGGGCACCGGTAGCCACGTGACTCCAGCTCGTAGGCTTCACGACCACCGCAAATACCGATGATCGCGCATGTCCCACAATCTCTATCGCATCCGGCAAGTCTCAACATGGATTTTGCAGGCTTTATGATTCTTATGCTTTATTTGTGATCCCGAATTGTAGACATTGTTTCCAGACCCATAGTCCCCCTTCTCGTTCTCAGTGTGACGCGTGTGATCGGGATTCCAAATTTAAGAAAACACAAGCCACAATCATCCAATACTGCTGAACCAGCATCTTTTTCGAATCCAATCTCGCTTTCCGCCATTTCCTCGGAAGCAACGCTTATAAGCGGCAACCACCGGGCAT
>CAYOYV010000018.1:0-19507 GCA_964408285.1 uncultured Nitrososphaerota archaeon
TGTTTTGATTATTCTGTGAAGCTATGCTGCAATTCCTATGGGGTTTAAGTGCGCCAGGCAGGATTTTCGCCAAAGTGACTCGAACCTGCGAATTCAGGTCACGGGTCCGCATAACACGGGCCTGCGAACTCCTTCGAGAAGGGATCTTGAGTCCCTCGCCTTTGTCCTGACTCGGCAACTGGCGCCTTACTCCCCCTCCCACGATTTCAGACACTTCTCCCTAAATTAAGTTTATTGCAATGGATCCTCGTTGTGTCTGTATGCTACGGACCTAAACATTTTAAACTCCGCTGGCCGATCGAGAATCAATGCCCCTCCTGACAGATCTCTTTGGAGATTCGGTGCAAGTGAAGATAATAGAGTTCCTATTGCTACATCCCGGAAAGTTATTCAGCCAATCACAGATATCGAGAGAGGCAGGTTGTTCGGGGTCAAGCGTTGGAAGGGTCCTTGAACCTATAATGAGAATAGGGCTCGCAAAGTCAATCTCGTTCCCTGGAGAAGCCAAGATAATAGGGCTGAACGCCGAAAGCCCTATTACAAAGGAACTACTCAGGCTCAAAGAGGTTCTGGGACCGAACAAATGAGCGTCTTCACGGAATTCCCCCTAGGGGAGTTGCCATCGCCGGCAAACGTGATGCTAATTGGCCTCCCAGGGGTATCAGTCGTCGGAAGAAGAGTAGTCGACAAGATATTGGAAGTAACGAAGTCAACGGAATTGCTGAAAACAGTGCCACACTTCCTTCCGGACATACTGATAGCTGATGAGGAGGGAAGGCCATATCTTCCTGGTCTCGATTTCTACAGGTCAAACAAGGGAGATCCGACGATAGTTTCTGTCACAAGTAACTTCCAGATAGACCTCCTGCCTTCTCCTTTTTCATATTGGATTGCAGAGTACCTAGTGAGAAAAGCCAAGGAATTCTCTTGCAATAAGATCGCCGTTCTAGGTACGGTATTGGGGAAAAAGACCGTTATCTTCTACTTGGCAAGTGGCGAAGCTTTCTCTCCATCAATAGAATCACTTAATCTGACTCCATTACAGCATCGCAGCATCGAGGGCATCTCTGCCCTTGTATTGCCTATGTCTCGGTTCTACAAGATCCCTGCCATTGAACTGGCGTTTCAGGTCACTGCGGATGGTTCAGCCCCGCCATCATTAGTCAACGATGGATTCTCGCTCTTAGTTCGTTTACTGGATCTTAACATTCCTTAGGACGCTCATCTAAACCAATCTTGGATGAGACCTACTACAGGTGGTCTAGTGGCTTCTACCCCATAGCGGGAAAAGGGTTTTGTCAAATGCCTCTGGCCGGTTGGATCTGGCAGGTAGGTTCCCTCCAGTATTCTTCTATTCGTTCTCTCTATGACGGGGACGGCCATTCGGTAATCACAATGTCTGCATCGATACCCTTGCCTCAACCCCTTGCTATCGCATCTTATTCTGCAGTTAGGACAGATCGGCGCTTTCTTCACATTTACATTGACGAGTTCGAGCACTTCTAACTTCTCAAGGTTTAGGAAGATTGAACCATTTCTTTGTCTTGTGCCACCACAAACGAGGACTTTATCCCCTACTGTCAATGCGGAAACAACATGTCTCAGGCGCCCGGATTCCCTGTAGCATACAACATCGAGCTTGCTCGTTCCTAAATCAACTCGGCATACTACGTGACCGCCTCTTATGATCCTAGGTTTAGCGCAGACGTTTGCATTGGCGCAGAAGACAATATGAGGCCGTTTCGGAACGGGGGGCTGATTTCCTATGCGGTAGAAGGCTTGGAAATGGGCATCTGTTCCTTGATTTGTCTTGAATATCATCCAGCCGGCGATTTCCTCATTAATCTTCAGATAACTCAGTGCGTTGAGCACGGCCTCCGGAGTTTCACCTCTAATGCCAAACAGAATAGGATCGGGGCCATGGGGGGTTATCAGAATCCTCCTGTTGTCAAGGTCGATGTTATTGAACGTAAGGGACCTAGTTCTCTGGTCCATCAGAATGATGCTTTGCTTATCTACCTTTCTGGGCTTACCACACATCTCGCTACTCCGGTAAGCTAAGAGCTCGTATGTACAGTCTCCACTGAGGTCTGCTCCCAATGCGGAGATGGCGCCAACCGATCCAATCTTGGAGTCTTTGAGGAATAGTATGCTGATTCCGTGACTTTGTGCGAAATCCAGAGCCTCCTGAACGCTTATTATGTCGCACAACGCGCGGCCATAGAAACGAGCGAGGGCGCCATTTTGGATGCCAGTGTAGGATAAAGCGACCGCAGGATTTGTGTCGCGTTCTTGCATATGTGAATTCCTTTTTACCGTGTCTTCTATGAAATCTGTAAAGCGGTTCATGTCAAGATTATCACCAATTGGATACGAGATTTTGATAGCAGCATTGCCCTTTGTCTTCCTTGGGAAATTCGGGTTGAGCCTCACGAGGTAGGGGTATTCTATCGGTGTGATGTCGAAGGTCTGCCTTATGCGCTTCACTATCTCGTAGGCCACGTGTGTAGTACAGCCACCCTTTAGAGAATCTGTGTCATCTATTCCGATATCCAACCTGGTAGGAATCGACATGGTCTTTGCTTGCGTTAGGTTATGCATCTGGTTGTGAGATTTAATCGTTTTTGATTCCTGTAGCCGATTAGGCATTTTAACACCTATAACGCCTAAACGAGAATTACCGTAACTTGGTCCGGACTAGACCTAAGCTCCTCGATTTTCAAGTCCTGAGTATTGTCCACTAATTGATAACCGATAATCTTGCTCGCCAGTCCCTTCTTAATCAATGAGCGTATCATGACATCTAGTAGCTCTTTGTCGTGCGAGAGGTCAACACCCATCGCTTCTATGATTAGTTTGTTTGCCTGTTCTGACTCCACCTCGCAGAGCAACTCCGTGTCAGAAATGACAACCGCTACCTTTTTTCCTCCCTCCGCAAGGGGCTTGACCCGCGAGTCGTCCTTGAACTTCTCGGCCAGCGTCCGCAGCCATTCTGTGTAGGTCGTTTCCACGTTCTCCATGCTCTGTCTGTATCTTTCTTCCACAGAGAGAATTCCGTCATACAGCACTATCCTCACGGAATAGACTTTGGTGTCTCCCTCCGACGCCACATTAAATAGCTGCAAGGCCAAAGCTCCCACTTTTTTGGGATCGCTCGTGTAAGCAACCATCTCAAAACCGGTTCCTTGGCCCCTCTCTCTGCCATCGACTATTATTTCACACTCCTTGGTCGCGTCCTTCCATCTGTTCCTAATGTACTTATTGCAGTTCTGATCGATGATCCCCGGCTCGTCCTCGGGTGTCCAAACGGTGACTCGCATGGCTTTGGTTAGACGTGACAATTTGTCTTATAAACTCAACTCTTTCTTCTTTTTTATGGCCTCAAATATTGTCAGATGTTCGAGCCTTACGGTCCCTATTTCTTCGATGAATTTCAAATGGTCTTCCTCCGGAAGCGTGAACCAGCGATCAGTCCATTTCTCTATCCTCCCCCTCCTCACTCTCTGCCTCTCCTTCTCCTGAATCTCATGCGGATGGAAACCGAGATCCATGAAGGCTTGCCTAAGTTCCTCTAAGCAGTCCCTATACTTAGAGTACACTCGTATCATGTATGTCTCACCAGTTTTGCTCACATTTCCATCTCCTGAAAAGAACCCCTTCAAATATGCCCTTAATCCATCTTCATCTAGGTGCTCAATTGGCACGTGAAACCTGTATGGACCTGTCTTGATACCAATATCGTTGAGGTCATAGAATATCCCCTTATCGTTTATCATCGCCCTTATCATTCCGTCAGCTTCAAAATAGTGATGCGAAGTCTTATTGTAGACCTCTTTAGACAAACTATCGAAAAGCCCGATGGGTTCCTTATCTTTCGAATTAAGATATGTCTTGTATTGGCCGTAATATCTTCCTCTGGACTGATCGAAATACCAATAGAAATGATTCCCTCCATCGGAAGCTATTAAGCCGCAAAGCAAGGCTTTAGCCGGGCTAAGTATCTCTCTTCTCCCCCTTTCGGATACTTCCAATAACATTCCGTGACTTAAAGGAAAGACGACCCTATCCTTCTCTATCGACACGTCGGAAAAAGTGCCGACGGCTAGGTCCCCTTTGGCCAGCTCATATCCTCCGTCCTTTGACTTATACATCTCGTATCCTCCAAACACCTTCACAAGCTCGGGCATCTCATCGAAGATGCACTCCTCCTTCTCGCCCGACCATGCTGGCTCTCTTTGAGAGAACCTCCTTTCATGCTGTCTTATCGCTGATCCACTGCCCATTTCATTTACCTGCGAAAGAATTTGTCAGAGCCAACAGGTTGTGAGTGGTTAGTGTCCTGATATAAGATGTCCCACATTCGAATCCGGTGTCAAAAAGCTCCTGAGGCATCCTTCCTTTGCAGATCTCACAATGACATTCCTCATACCTGATTTCTGGATCCCCCATTTCGTAGAACCTGCCGTTCTTGAAGTAATGTTCATGCTTAGCCTCTATGAACCAGGAGAGATTGCTATAGCTTACCCCTTCATGTCTGATTCTATAAGCGACCCCATAGAGAAGAAGTTGCCAGTCTAGGCCGTTGACGTTACGGTTCTCGCCTAAGACATCGAGGGTACGGGATACGAAGCCTTCCAACAAGCGTTGCTCGAGGAGTTCTCGTGCTGGCATTACGAAGGAGACGTACCCCATTTCAATCTGCTTCTGGAGTGCCCAACGAATCTGATGCGTATCCGCCCCCTTGACCAAACCAATCACGGGAAGTTGTAGATCAAGAAAATCATTAGCAAAGGTTACTAGGCGTATTGTTTGGGTCCAAGACTGGTAGAGCGGGACATCAGTGTAAGTATAATTGTCAGGTACCATCGTGGCATCCGGTCGGAGATCTGTGATGAGCTGGAAATAGTCCTGCCTCTTGAGCTTATCGATGAATTCATCCTGCATCACGGTGGATAGCAGTATCTTCCCGTCAAATCCCAAGTAGTCGTGTAGGCCCTTGCTCGTGGCGTTAGATAGAACGTTCTCGTTAACTAACAGTTGCCACAGGGGGACAAATATCGCTGGTAGCTTGATCCCTTCGTTCCAGAACCATGACTTTTCGTCTTGGGTATCGATCTCCGGCACGAATTTAGGGAAATCTACCTTCACCTTGCGCTCGTTCTTGATGGATGGAACCTGCAAAGGAGGGGACCTAGTCTTGCCTCCAATTGGGCAATACGACCTCATCGTGCAGAACGACTTCGGGTAGGTCAATCCTGTATAAGAGATCCCCTTAATGCATTGCCAGACGAGGCAACCTCCTGCAGTGCAGCCAAAGCACAAGTCCTTGAGGTAAGGGCAATTCGTACATCTGATTCCGCATCTCCCCTGTTCTCTCACGATCCACTTGATCTCTTTCAATAATGTATTTCTCTGCTTAATTCCGTATTTATAACTCACCGATAGGGCTCATCAGGATAATTGAGGATCGGCTCCAAGAGTATGAGAGAGTTATTTCCCTTTGCATTTGCCGTAGATCTTAGGCTTTGATCTTACCTCAGTTGTTCGGCACTCAGGTTAGTTATCTGTGAGGTTGTTAATTCATTTACAGCTCTTTGAGAGTATGCAGCATGAACTTGTTCAAAGAGTAGCGGGGCATGGATTTGTTCCGAGCAAAAAGCTCGCTTGAACCATGGCTCTCAGGGTTATGAGCCCTGCGGGTTAGACCTAGTTGGGCCTTTCTTTGGTCTACCCCATTACGGCTACTCACCGTGGAGATGAGCAGACCCCGCTATTGCCCCGCCGTTGATGATTTTTCCGTCCGGTTATTTAAGAGTTGGGGAATCATTGCAGAAAAAATCTCCGATTATTCCTCTTGCGTTTGGTATCTTCAGCGAACGCTCCTTTTTCAGGGAGGTATGTCTTCTCGTATGATCAAACGACGCCTACGGCCCTTACATGACGCCACATGTTCACTGAACCTGGCTTCCTAAGAAGTGACCGGAGGCAGGAACCTCAATTCGAACTATAAGCGGCAGGAAAAACAATGTCCAACGCGCGAGACCTTCGGGTGACCCGGATGGTGAACCGTCAATCCCGTTTCGCGATTCCAGAAGATGATTCTGCTTTCAGTTGATTCAGATTTCAGAGACAGATATCCGATCAAAGACGGTCGCGTCTCATAGTTTCAGTACTCGTTCCAGGGGGTGACCCACTGGGCGGATTGAGTGAACATCTCCACCCCTCTTGCTTTGATTCGTGAACCGTGCAGTAACCTAAAGCCCCAAACAGATTGAGGGCCTATTTGGCGCCCTGAGACCCCCCGCAGGCGTTTCTACAGCCTACTCAGGGATAGACTTAAATACGAACATACGTAAACGTTAACGTAGACACGTAGATGGGGAGACTCAAGGTTTCATTTAGGCACAGAGGTTCTGTTATCTCGATACTGGCCAAAGATCCAGAGGAGATGGCTAGGCTTCTGGAAAGCGTTCCAGAGATCTTCAGGAAGATTGACGATGCCTTGGAAAGGGCCAAAACCCGAGAGGAAGAGGAAGTGGACTACAGTAGTCTGATTAGGATAGACGAGAATGGGGGCCCCATATTAAGGGTCATGGAAGGAAGCACGACCGATAAAGAGGCAATTATGCTCTTGCTCTACCCGGCAGGTGACGAAGGGCTCAGGTCTGGGGACATAAACATGAGGCTCGGCCTAAGCGGGGTCGTAGCAGCAGGCTATGCCTCCAGACTGACGGAGATGAGGAGGGAAGGCATAATCACGAGAAAACCCACAGGAGAACACGTATTGACGGAGAAGGGGAAGATGATGGCAAGGGAGCTGGTGAAAAGACTCAAAGAGGCTGTTCAGGAATGACTGGTGACACCATAGAAGCGCTCATTGAAATAAAGACGAATACAGGCGTAGTTTCATCAACATTCTCAGGAACAGCGGAAGAGGTTCTCAGGGCGGCTGTCCGTTTCCTATCGGAGTCCTTGCCTGCATTTTCAATGGTTCACAGAATCCTTCTGACTGTCCCATCAGCAGAGCAGCTAGTTGATCTCTTGGGCGACGATGTCAAGATAGCTGGAAAAGACATCGTGCTGCTGAAGAAACCCTCAGACGCTGCGGAAGGAATAAGAAAAGTGCTTATAGCTGCGAGGATATGTTTTGAACTGGGGGTCACCGACACATCTGCTCTTTCCGTGAAGGAGTTGTCAAAAATAACATCAATAATTGAGAAGACGATTAACAACAACTTGACGGACCTGGTCAAGACTGGCGGGGTAGAACGCGTCTCGAAGGGAACGTACAAAATTACCGACAGGGGGCTGCTTGGAACTTACGCCATTTCATCTAAAGCAGGTGCGCGGCAGTGATGGATATAGCGGGTTGTGGGGTTGGACCCCACGCAATAATAGGGAGGTAGACATGGTATGTCCCGCCACCCCCAGATTGAACTCCTGTTCTCTGAATATATTAGAAGCTTACCCTTAATGAAGCGAGAGTTCAACTCTCCCGGCCTCAGATTTGCAGACACAGATATGAGCGTCATTGGGGGTGTGGAGGACCTAAGGTTACTTGATCCATCAGCGCCTGCATTACCCATAGCAGCGGTCGACGCGTCCTCGAACATGATTGGCTATTCGGGCGGCTATGCGTACGAATTGCTCAGGGCAGGAATCGTAATGAAAAAAGGAAACGGGAGAATGAGGCTGATAAAATTGGGCCCATTTATCATCAAGTCTTCCTCGGATGGTGCGTCATTTCTCTTTGAACTGGAGACCCTGGCTCAGAGAATGGCAGGTAGGAGGATCAAGAACGGTATCGTGTTGTTCGATGGGACCATGATTGAATCAACTGACTCAGAGCTCACCCTCGGTTCTTTTGAAGGGTTGAGCAATTCGATATCCCTAAGTAAGGTGGTTCCGGTCTCGCGGATCGGCAACAGTGAGGAACTGCCGAAGAATCCTTTCATCGCAAAACTGAAAGACGAGGATTGTTATTTGGTTAGATTATCTTCCAACGGCTTCGTACTGAGAGCGCGAGCGTCTACCAAGGACATTGAGTCAACGGCCTGGCTCTTCTCTTGTTTGTCCAGAAGCGACTCAATAGAAATGGGATATCCGCGGACAATGAAGTTGGCTCACATGTACTCTAAGATACTGTCTATGGACATAATATCTGCACGGCTGGCGTTGTTTGAGAAACACAACATAAGGGCCAGAGATCCGATCGATGGGCGGAAGCTACTTCTCGGGTGCCTGTGGGGATAGGTATGTTCTACTTGCTGTCAAAAAGCGGCCCCAATTATGAGATTTTGGAGCTTCCGGCGGGGGATGCGGAGATAGGGGCCTTCCTAGCACTCAGAGCTCCGGAATCAAACAGAACCCTTGTGCTCCAGATCTCCGATATATCATACCTCAAGCTACCGGGCGAAATCGAGGAGATAATTCGGGTGACGCGAGCTTCGGACATGTTGGTGGAGTCGCAAGCAGATGGTATCTTCGAACGATTACAAGACGAAATAATGGATTCCAAGCTTCTGAAATGCAAGGTACGAGGCGCGATTCAAGATGGAGGCTTCTCGACGAATACTCTCTGGGCCCCCTCAAGAATGCGGTCGTCGATATATGCGATATCGTTCGAAGACCTAAAGTCGTCGCTACGTGCTAACACATTGATTCCGGTCTCATTGGGGCGCGCTTTGGGAACGAAAGCGCCGATTCTCCTAGACCTAACTGATGTTGACGGTGCACTCACTTTGATACTAGGAAGAAAAGGGGCTGGGAAATCGATGCTTGCGAAGAGTATAGTAAATTCCTTAGTTGCAAACGGGGCAAAGTGCCTGGTTCTCGATGTGAATAATGAGTACCTCTCTCGATTACCTTCCGATGAGTTTGCAGTCTGGGAACCCGGAGTTAATCTGAGGTTTGAATTCAAGAACCTGTCCAAGGGGATCTTCCTAGCACTTTTGGAGGACCTCATGGAATTGCCTCCCTCCTCTGTACTGGAAATATCGAGGACATGGGATAGACTGGAATCGAGTGGCAGGTTGTCGTTCTTAGGACTCAAACGGGAAATCCTGGCCTCCAGAATCAATGATCTGGTCAAAGAGGCACTCTCAAGAAGGCTTGATGTCGTCTACAACTCGGGCATAATAACTGACGATCCGGAGACTATTGACCCCCTTGCTCAATTGAATCGTAAGGGAGGCTTCTGCATTTCACTGGCCTTGCGTGGGAGGTCGTCATTCCTTAGGAGGCTCATCATAGAGCTGCTGATGAAGAATATCATATCCGCCCTAGAAAAAGACGAGATCACACCATTTTTCCTATTTGCAGAAGAGGCGCACACATATCAAGATATGAAGTTCTGGGAGGACCTCGTTACACGCATGCGCCATTTGGGCCTTTCAATGTTCTTCATCACGAACGAACCAAACAGTCTTTCTAATTTCATCTACAGACAAGCCGATTCCCTCTTCCTTTTCAATTATTTCAATGACAACGACCTATTCTTTCTCTCTAGGGTTTCCGATCTGGATACAGAATCTCTATTGTCGTATGTGAGGGGCCTACCAGATCGTTGCTGCCTAGCCGTAGGTAAGATAACCTGCAATCTGCCACTGTTATTTGAAACGTACGCAGACGTGATATTCGAAGGAGGAAAGACAAAAACCTTCTTTGGGGCTCGCGCGATTCAGACTATGAAGAGGGCTTCTCCTGGATAGGTTGCTTTTTCTTTTTCATGATCATATATTCGAAGCAGCCTATTGTACTTCGCCGTTCGCTCTCCCCTTGCCGGTGCTCCTGTCTTGATTTGTCCTGTGGCTTTTCCTACAGCGATATCGGCTATATAATCATCCTCGGTTTCTCCGGACCTATGGCTCACCACGACTCTATACCTGTTCTGGAGGGCCAGACTCATAGTCTCGAAGGCCTCCGTTAACGTCCCTATTTGATTCACTTTGAATAGAAGCGTGTTTGCTATCCCTCTGGATATCCCCGCTTCCAAGCGTTTCTTGTTTGTTACGAAGATATCGTCTCCGATTATCTGGACGTTACGGTGTTTTCCCGTAAAGAGTGCGAAATTGTCTGGGTCGTCTTCGCAGAACGGGTCCTCAATCGACCTCAGATTATACGATTTCAGTAATTGACCATAGTAATCCATCAAATCAGGTCCGGCCAGAATTCTCTGATCGATATGATACCTGTTATCCTTCTCGTTAAAGAATGAGCCGGAGGCACAGTCTAGGCCAAGAACGACCTCGCTCTGACAATCGTATCCTGATTCGTCTATTGCTTGAACTAATACATCCAATGCTTCTGATGTGAACTTCATCGGAGGGGCAAATCCTCCCTCGTCTCCTACGTTTATGGCGATTGGCCCATACTTCTTCCTGAGAATGGATCTCAACTGGCCGTATATCTCGACGCTAGCCCTGAGTGCTTCTGGAAATTCGTCAAAGCCTGCTGGTATCACTATGAATTCCTGAATGCTCAATTCATTCCCAGCGTGCTTTCCGCCATTTATCACATTCATCAAGGGGACAGGAAGGACTATAGCGACACTTCCTTCCCTCAGATATTTGTACAGAGGAACGCCACTGTGAAGTGCTGCTGCCTTTGCATTTGCTATCGAGACAGCAAGTAAGGCATTGGCTCCCAGTTTCCCTTTTTGTGGTGTTCCATCCAATTCTATCATCTTCTGGTCTATCGATTTTTGGCTAAGAGCGTCTAATCCTAGCAGTTCTCTTGCTAGGACTTGGTTAATGTTGGTTACAGCTTTCTCTACGCCTCTGCCGTGGAACTTTGTTGGGTCTTCATCCCGCAATTCTATTGCTTCCCACTTGCCGGTTGACGCTCCTGATGGGACAGAAGCCCTTCCGACATGACCGCTCTCTAGCGAAACTTCCGCTTCGACTGTTGGGTTGCCTCTCGAATCGATTATCTGTCTTCCCCTGATTTTCTTGATGGCGCTTGAGAGCATCCTATCGTCGGCTAAGGTCTTCCTGTTCGTGGTTATAATCTTTCAAGGAAGAAAAGCGGGAAGAATGAACTCTATGAAGAAGGCCAATATCAAGGCTCCAACGATAAGTTCTTTTCCAAGGTAACGATTCAGACGCGTAACGTACAAGATTATCCCGACCACCGCCAAAGGAGCATATAGTACTCCTATTATTGAGAGAGAGGCCCGCAGCACTAGGCTCGCAAATTGGACCGTGGTTTGCTGTACCGTGTCGATTAGACCTGATATGATCTCAGTGAATTTCGAAACTCCGTCGGTGGAATTCATCGGGCTTGCTTGGACAACAGGCATCACGAGCAAGGTGGCGGAAATAGTGGCCAAAAACAAGCGCTTCGTGGAGAACATATCCATTTCTTAACTCGCAAGAGCATATTAGCACCCCTAAAGCACGAAAGGGCTCTAAAAGCAACTATATCGAAGGTTACCAGAGCGCATGTCAATGCAATGGAAACCTCATGCGCATATTCTACAGATCCTAACTAGACCTTTGATGTGGCGTGGATTCCAGACCCTCTTTCGTGAGTCCACCCCTTGAAACGAGGAACCGCGATGGAATTCCTGATAGGCTGCAATCCAAGGAGGTTTAGGTTTAAGAATTGTGGAATGCTTTCTATAGACGGTGATGGCGGGGGGCTTGGGTGCTCGCCGTGCCCTTTCCTGAAACCGGCGATACGCGGGGGCTCGCAACTCATGGAAAGTGGCGGAGGACCCGGTTCAACCATCGAAGCTCCGTGAAGGTCTCCTACTCGCTGGGCAGTGGTAGGGTACGATAGGATCTCGTAGGGGATCCGAAAACTCGTACCATCGAACACGCTAGGTTCGGGAGAGAGCAGCGATAAGGTGGGCCTTCTGCGTTGGCGAGGCGGAAATCGGATGGGGTTGACGTGGCTTCCGGGCACCTCTTTCGCGAACCATGAGGTCCGCCATCACCATTCGATCAGACAGAGGGCCATTTTTCTCGCAGTCAACTGGCTAAAGGGATAAATCAATCCAAGAAACGGTAAGCTCGGGCCGGTAGTCTAACCTGGCTAGGATACCACTCTTACGAGGTGGTGGCACCGGTTCAAATCCGGTCCGGCCCATCTGGGGGACTCTATGGGATTTGAGGATAAAAAGGAAGGATCTCGCTGACCTCACATTAGTGGCAGTTCCCACTGGCCCCGAGGACCTTTGGGCTCTTTACATGTTCGTCGAGAAAGGCGATCTAATAGTTGGAAAGACTCATCGAGTCATGAAGTTAGGGTCTGCGGACAAAACGGACAAGGAAAAAGTGCTGATGGTGTTGGAGATACGTCTCGAGGAAAAGAACCTGGACTTGAGTTCGTCGAAACTGAATCTCTCGGGAAAAGTAGTCTCGGCTCCGGAAGAACACGAAGGGATAATGGGGAAGTTTCAAACAATATCAATAACTGTCGGGCACCAACTGAAAGTGGTCAAGTCAAAGGCGAACCCTCTTCTCTGGAAATTGCTGGAGAAAAGGGCAGAAACTAAAGGGCCTGCGGTGGTTGTCGTTGCTATAGAAAGTGATAGCGCAGCAATAGGAACGGTGACGAATCTCGGTGTCATGAGGACAGAGGAACTACACTCGGCAATGGCAGGCAAAGACAAATCTGAACAGAGAGAACAGGACAAATCCAAGTTCCTCGACAAAGTAGCCAAAACATTAGGGGACTACTTGAGAGGTTCAGAGGCGAAGATTGCGGTGGTTGGACCTGGTTTCATGAAGGATGACTTTGTATCGTTGCTGGAAAGGAAATATCCGTCCATCAGGAAAGCTGTAGCAGTTATATCAACAGCAACAAGTGGGACTCCTGCTGGCATTCATGAATCGCTTAGAAGCGGGGCCGTGGAGAAAGCCGCAAAGCACTTACGCTCGATGCGGGAGGTCTCTCTTGTTGAGGACTTCATCAGAACTGCCGCTCAGGATGATCAAAGAGTAGCGATCGGTCTGGACGAAGTGATACGAGCCCTCCGAGCCGGTGCGGTGGAAACCTTGCTGATATTAGATACGTTCCTTCCGGTATCGAATGACAACATGAGGCCTGAGAATCTGGCGAGGGCGGCTCAGGAATTTGGGGGCAATTTCTATGTGATAAACTCGCGGCATGAAGGAGGTTCTAAAGTGAAATCGCTCGGTGGAGTAGTCGCCTTTCTCAGGTACAGAATGGAGTTGCGTGAAGCTAATGTCTGAAAGGCTCATAACGAAGCCGACGGCGTACGACATAATATTCGTTCTCGCCTTCTATGCCTCGCTGGCGTATGGGCTTGTATGCCTCTCGTTGCCATGGATTCCAATCGTCCTTGAATGTCTAGTGAGCATTCTGCTGTACTTCTATTATCTACTGCTTAGGAAGACATCAGAACGTCCACCGCATGAGGGGCGGGTCTATCGCAAAGTGTTCCATATGATAGGGGGAGGGTCGCTCGCAGTCTTTCTGAAACTTTATTCCTCAGCGCTGGTACTTTACCTCGTTTTCTCGCTTCTGATTCTCTTCTGCCTCTATGAGGCACTAAGATGGTATATCTTAAGACGCCCTCTCTTCATTTCCACAGTACTCCTGTTTTTTGGAGATCAAGAGGAGTCCCAAGGGGGTCCTTTCTATGAGGCCTTAATCGGGTTGGGTGCAGTTCTACTAACGGTGCTTTTCTTCCAAAAAGAAGCAGCCTTATGTGGATTGATTGCCTTGTCGTTGGGCGACGGTGTGTCCGGCCTTGTAGGAGAAAGAGTCAGGACCTCCACTTTGCCATTTAGCGAGCGCAAGACAATTGGAGGCTTTCTGGCTGGCGTCATTGTCTCATCTTTCGCGGTCCTGCTGGCAGTAGGAAACGTGCAAGCTCTGGCAGCCGTTCTAGGAGGTATGCTGGTTGAGACCGTTTCAGGTAAGTTCGATAACTTCTCGGTTCCTATATCAACGGCACTGTTCTATTCTGCATTGTCTCTCCTCCTTCCTTAGCCGCCCATTCCTGCTAAAATTGGAATCAGTCCTTGGCTGAGCTCGCCCTCTCCTTTTAAGCGTATTCGATATCACTTAGACCCAAGGGCAACACTCTAGCGTCATTCATAAGGTAAGCAGCAAAGGTTCCTGGGGTTGGCATGATCCTTAGGCTGTTCTGGTATGGGGTCTGTTGTTGCCAAGTACCGCTGTTGACTATCCTTGTTCCTCTGTACTCTGATTTGCCGAATATGTGAACGTGACCAGCATGAAACACGTCAGGTTTGTCGCCTATTACAAGATCGTCATTGTCGGCGAGCGCGATTTGGGTGTTGTCGCCATAGATGGGAGCCAAATGCCGAACCGAAAGCAGGTATTCCATTCCAACCTGTGGTTTTGAATATTCAACCTTAGCGACGTATGAGGCGACGTCCTCCAAGCTCTGCCCGTGATAGACCACGAATCGCACCCCATGCAATGAGATCACGGCGGGATTTCCGACTAATGTTACATTTCCTCTCTCGTCAGCTAATTCCTTCAGGTATTCCGTTGGAATTGGAGGCTGTGGCAACCCCTTCCTAACAATGTCATGATTTCCAGGCGCGACAATCACATGAATATACTCAGGGATTTTTGCTAGAATCTGGGAAGCCCGCCTATATTGCTTTTCTACCTCAACTATATCGAGCTCTCTTTCCTGACCGGGGTAGACGAAGACGCCATCTATCACATCCCCCGCTATTATGAGGTATTTGGCCGATGCAGCCACAGATGATATGGATGAACCCCCCTCAACCTTGGATAACCATTCTATTACCCTCAAGAAATCCTTCTCCATAAAATACTTACTCCCAACGTGCAAATCGGATAATAGAAGGGTGGAAATAGGCTCACGGATCTTTCTCACAGGGGTGTCGGGAATCTGCGGAAGAATTATATCTGTCGCAAAAAGGGCATCTCTGTGCCTTGTCACCTCAATTCCGACAACGATATCAGTTACCAAATCATGAAAACTATCGATGACGATTTTCTTCGCATTCTTCGGAATATTCAAGGTCATTTCTTCTTCCAGATCCTCTACGATGAAATTGCCCCTGCCCTTCCTTGCGACCATCACGATGGTCTTGAAGGGACCCGGGGAAGGGCTGCGGAGTATTTCTCGAACAGTATATGCAGAGGCGAAGTCTGGTCTCCTCCTGATGATGGCGGCCAATTTCTCGAATCTGTTCCTGAAGTGCCTAGTCTTTGATTGGACTGAATCGTCGACGTATGAAACGCTAGGCGGTGAATAGATCAGCTCAACATTTGATTCATATTCTTTCCCCAGGGGTACCACCTTGGTGGCACCTATTTCCATGCTGCCAATGCTCCTGACCAAGGATAGCGAGAGTCTGACGTGCCTCTCCTCGATTATCTTCGTTCCTTCCTCCTTAGCTGCCCTTATGCTTCTCTCTATTGCTTCTTCTAGAACGTTCCTGTTTCTTTCTGATCTCAAGGCCTGTAATGCGTCTGGATTGATTAGTAGTCCTTCCCCCGAGATCCTGCCTATTATCTTGATGTCTCTGTCCCGATCTTCCCTTCGCAAATACTCGTGAAACCAGTTGGACTCCGAAAATAAGGTTTCCCCCGTTCAAGTTTAAATAACATTATACGTGGAAGAGTCCGCGCATGGTCAAGAAGAGAAAGCCTCAAAAGAAAGGCTCGAGGCTGCCACCAACTGGCGTCGGGCTCACGACCTTTCTCGATGAAAGAACTGGCGGCCCAGAAGTCCGCCCTGAGCTAGTGATTGGTCTTGCTCTCGTTTTCATAGCGCTGAGCATAGCGGCGATAATTTTCTTCAAACCGGCATGAACGATTCATTTTCAGGGTTATCTACTTAGATAACAGGATCTCTATGGCCATGATGGTCCTTCTGCCATTCCCCGATATTGTCTCTTCGACTAAGGAAACATTGTCGACCTTCAGATCGCTGTAGAAGCTTTTTCTCAAAGCGTTGGTCACATCTATTGCGTTGGGTATGTTCGTGCCCCTTGCTCGTAGCAGGAGCTTACTACCTCCTTTGTTGAAATAGGTCACACATGCGGTCACATAGGGCCAGACTTTCTTCTTCCCTACCTTCACCACGAAATATTCGCCTTCCCCCGGCTCCATCCGCAATAATCCTACCTCTTCTCGATTTCAGTCTTACGCGTAACTAACAGGAAGATCTCTCCGGCAAACTGGTCTCTTTTGGCATCGACCCATTTGACTAAGATGGGCTGATTCTGTGTCAGACCTGATATCTTCTGCACATCGTCTCTCCAAGCTGTCACCCTTATCAAGCCAGTGTCATCTGCGATATTGAAATCGCCTTTTGGGATGGTCTCTCCGCTCCGACTGGTGATCTCTTGTCTTCTTATGCTGGATAGAACCACTCCCTCTATCCATAGATTTCTCGCCTCGGTCTCAATATCCTTTATTCGGGTGAGTTTTACAGGAATTTCTTGGGTAGCCAAAAGGGACGGTCGAGTCTGTTCTATGCGTTTAATACTACCGTAGGTTCCTAGACTAAGGGAGGCGGCCATACCTGCTTTTCTGACCTTGGCGCCTATTATCTCTACCAGATCTCCTTCGGCCAGTGTTGGCATTGCGTCAATTGCCCTCTCCCATATCGTCAGGCTTGCGGTTCCGCTCTCATCATAGATAATGACCTCTCTGAATCTCCTCGTACCAATCTCGGTGAGGTTCAGCACGCCCTCATCAAATATCTTCGCAACTCTACATTGAAGTCTCACCGTCGCACCCTCCTCTAGCTCATGCACAGTGAGGAATTGCTTGGCACTCTCAATCTTCTCCCCAAGCTCTATTGCTCCTCCATCATCCAAGGACAGCTCTATGTTTCCAGTTATTCCAACACGCGTCCTAGCTCCAACAATATACACTCTCTTTCCTGTATCATTCTCTGTTATCCTTTGCGCCATTTTTCCCCAGAGAACAACTGGGATCTGCGACGTGTCATCCTCAATTACTATATTCCTTCTTTCACTTTCGCCTCTCTTCCCAGAGAACTTCCTCGAATCGGAAACCAGTCCTATCAGGCCAGACACATTCACTATCGATGGCCTCTCTGGAAGCGTTGATGGATTGATGAAGAAGGAGGTCATATCTGGCAACTGACCAAAATTCTGCAATTTAGCTAGTGTTCCAAGATTTCCAACATGTATTTCCGTCGTATTAAACAACCCCTCCTTAGAGTATCCCCCCTGTACTTGAACAATGTCTCCATTGTGCAAGGACAATAGCTCAGGCAACTCTGATTTATCTCTCCAGAGGATTACCGTGCACCATCCAGTTTCGTCTCCAATGTAAAGCTTGGCGAGGCCCACCTCATCTCCGGCTTGCGTCGTCACAGATCGCGATGACATACCCATTACTCTGCCTATGATGCTAATCCCCCGCATCCCGGGAACAATCTTAGCTACCTTCAAGGCCTGATCCAGCGAGATATGTTCAAGCCTCACTCCCAACTCTTGCGCGACAAGAAAGATGGAGTATATAGTCTTGTAGCTATCCCCAATTCTTACCTTTTTCATTTTCTCGGCTATCATCTCTTGCAGGGTCTCCCTCGTTATGTCCGGCCTGTTGGCTAATATCAAGGAAAGGTATTTCTCTACCAGGCTCTGTTCCATTAATCAGCATCCGATAAGATTAAGGCTACTTAAAATCTTTCAAGATAGTCCGGACAGGTAGAGATAAATACACACTTCGGAAGGGCAGCCCCTCCGAGGGCGAATCTTAAGTTGAAGGTCTCAGTCGATAATGCTCTCTGCATAGGATGCGGTGTATGCGTGAGTCTTTGCCCTACCGTTTTTGCACTGGATGAGGAGGGCAAGTCCAAAGTGATAAATGAGAACGGTTGTGGCACAGATTGCGATTGCGAAGCCACAGCATCAAGCTGTCCAACTGGTGCAATAACGCTGCAGTAGACCCTCCGATCTAACGTGCTTCCCTTTCGGCCCTTTCCCGCCTTCTTTCGATAATCATCAACACGATTACTGCCAGCGACACAAGTCCAAGAAGTAATATCATGGGATTCAATATCTGGAAGAACTCATCTATCGTCATTGTCTCCAACCGCTGCTCAAGAAATATTTTAATCTTGTGAATTGACGCTTATCGGAGCCAGAGAGGCGCAAGGATATGAAAAGTGAGGAATATAAGGTGCGATTTCCCCTATCAGAGGCTATATCGTTTAGCGTTGAGAGCATTCGAAGAAGATTCACCAGAGCGCTAATTACAATAGTTTCAATCATACTCGGCATAGCCTTCCTCTCAGCGATCCTCACGATAGCTAGAATTGTAGTAGCACTCAGCGGTCCCTCAGCCGGCGCTGAGGCGCTTCCTTCCTACCAGCTCTGGATGGCTATCATAGCACTGCTGGTGTGCGGTGTTGGTATAGTAAACAGCATGCTCATGAGCGTAACTGAGAGGTACAAGGAAATCGGAACGATAAAGACATTGGGTGCGGAGGACATTCACATACTTGAGATTTTCCTGATTGAGGGCGTCATAATGGGAGCAATAGGCGGCGTATTTGGAGGGATTGCCGGCTGGGGGGTTGCCTTTGGGATTTATTACTTCCAATCAGGTGCGCCTGCAACAGTAACGGCAGCCGCCCTTTCTTCGCTCGATATAGTGGCTGTGTCAATGGTACTTAGCCTGGTACTCTCGTTGGTCTCCTCCATAATTCCCGCCTACCTCGCAGCTAAGCTAAATCCAGTAGAGGCCCTTAGATATGAGGTGTGAAATCAAAGATGCTCAAGTATGAGTACACAGTTGAAACGGAGGATCTGGCAAAGACTTACGTTATGGGTCCCATTACAGTGAAGGCCCTTGACGGAGTCTCTGTGAAAATCAGACGAGGAGAATATCTTTCGGTTATGGGACCGAGCGGTTCCGGTAAGACGACTTTCTTCAACATGATAGGTGGATTGGATAGGCCGACCAGGGGCAAAGTATACATCGATGAAGTTGACATTGCGAAGCTCGACGCATACGAGTTGGCTTGGCTTCGCGCCAGGAAGATCGGGTACATTTTTCAAACCTTCAATCTAATACCAGTTTTAACTGCCATAGAGAATGTGTCGCTACCTATGATTTTCGCGGGTGTCGGAAGAGAGGAGAGGTTGACTAGGTCTAGGGAACTACTTGAGAGGGTTGGTCTTGGGGAAAGGCTTGATCACAAACCAGCAGAGCTCAGTGGCGGTCAGCAACAAAGGGTGGCCATTGCCAGAGCTTTGGCTAACAACCCAGTCATAGTGCTGGCTGATGAACCAACAGGTAATCTGGATCTACATACCGGGCTGGACATAATCAATTTGCTGAAGACCATGAACACAGAGAAAGGTGTAACCATAATAACCGCGACTCATGACCTCAAGATGATCGATGTAAGTGACAGGATCTTCTGGATCAGGGACGGAAAGGTAGAGCGAGTGGAAACTAGATCCGAAGTTGCTGTAAGAGGACTAGAGGAATAGATTAAATCCAGCCATTGCGGTTGACGATAACCGCTACAATGCTACCA
>CAYOYV010000019.1:0-19155 GCA_964408285.1 uncultured Nitrososphaerota archaeon
TTTTTTGGCATGGTGGCTTCAGCGGCCAACAGCTTGACCCTTGAACAAGTTCCGAAATTCCGTGGAACAACAATGTGCTTAGACACGGCAGCCTTGAACGTGGGATCTGCTTTTGGCACTGCAATCGGAGGGTCAATGCTTCTTTCATTTGGTTACGAGGGCTTAGGAAGTGTTCTTGGAGGGATAGGTATCGTCGCAGCTCTTGTATTCTACCTTTTTGCGACAGATCCTGCAAGCAGTGCGACTTAGCTGGATGCTGATTCAGCTGCGCCCAAGAACATGAAAAGAGAAGTAGGGAAGATGTCTCTGCTGATTATGGCGCACGACCTCGGCCATCGCGCGTGAAGTACTTCGTCTGTCTGACCTACTACTTATGCAGTTCATCGAGTTCGTTGAGGAAACTCTGATCCCACTCAAAACGCTACCGCCAGCGCTGCGTCGGGGAGGTCTAAAGCTCTTCATCGAAAAATACTCAACTCCAACGGATCTCGCTTCATCGGACATGACCCACATGATCAAGTGCATGAGAAGCCTTGAACCCGATCCGTGAGAGCTGGAGCACTCAAAGAGCTCAGATAAATCTCGCGGTTACTTTCATTTTTATATAACCAGTTGTATATATTTTCTGGTGTGAAGGAGCGTGGGGATAACAGAGATCAGAATTACGAGAGAGGTATGTGAAAAGGCTCCGGGTCCGTCAAAATGTGTAAGCCGGAACCAGAGCTATGTTGGTGAAGGTCTCAGGAGGGTCGATACTCGAACCGTCACGAGCGAATCCGATTATGCGAACGAAATATACGTTCGATATTCGGAAGACAATGGGAAGACTTGGACGGCTTGGCAGGATGTTTACAGAGAGGCCTACAGAACACGTGGTGACATGGAACTGCTGTGGTCGAAACCTGAAAGTGGAGTCTACAACCGTTTGCACGGCCACTACGTTGCGCTGAACATGCAGAGGCTGTTTCTAGAGAACCATCATGAAAGCTACAAGAAATTCTGGGGGGAAGGGAAGAAAACTTTCACCGATCATTGCTTTCTCTGGGTGTCGAAGGATCTGAAAGATTGGAAATGGCAGCAAGTGAAATACGAGGATGGAACAGATTTCAGCGAAGACGACTGGGGGCGTGAAGGCTATGTCAACATCAACGAAGCATATTCGGGATGTAATCTGGAAGTGCTGGAGAATGGAGACATCATATTCCCCGTCGGGGCAAACGTCATGAGTTGCTGCAGAATCCTCGGCATAGATGTAAACGATGTGTTCCCGTCCTGTCCGCAGATAATGAACGGACTCATTGTTTCCAGGGGTAGATGGAATGAGGCGGAGGAGAAGTATTATCTCGCCCCGTCGAAGCCCGCTGTGATCTCTGATCTGAAATCATCGAGAGGTATTGATGAACCCACAATAATGCCATTGAAGAGCGGCAGGATCATCGTGGTATTCAGGGGCTCCAATGTCATGTCCAAGGGCTGGAATACGAGGATACAGAAGGGGACCCCTGCCCACAAGTGGTACACATTCTCCGACGATGGGGGCAAAACATTTACGGAGCCAGTGCCGTGGCACTATGACAACGGAGAGGTCTTCTACTCGCCGGCATCCATTTCACAATTCCTGAGAAGCACGAAGAACGCCAAGGTCTACTGGTTCGGAAACATCACGGGGCCTGAAGCCTATGGCAACAGCCCCAGGTATCCCCTCGTGATGGCGGAGGTAGATGAGCAAACAGGCTTTCTGAAAAGGGAGACCTACACCGTGATAGATAACCGTGATCCAAAAAAGGAGTCCGAAGCACTTCAGCTCTCGAACTTCGGGCTACTTGAGGACAGAGAAACCAAAGACATCGAGCTCTATTTGACGAAATTAGGGGCTAACAGGGAGGATCAATGGCGTTCGGATGCATACAGATACATCATAGAGGTCAAGTGAAATGTAGATGAGCAGAATGGCCATCGTCACGCGCGCGAGCGCCTTCGTGCTATGAAAAGTCTTAAGAATAATGATGGCAGATATTATGAGGAAAATGGGCTTGAGTGAGTCTGTTGCCGATTTCCTGCAGTCGCTTCTTCGAATATTCGCCATGATTGTGCGTTTTGGTGGGACCCTGAGTGTAGCTCTGATAGTGCTTGCCCTTGGCTGGATCTCCAACGAAATAACCACGCGTGCATTTGGAAGCACCGTCTTTGAATTCTTCGGCTCTTGGATGTGGGTGTTCGCCTTGCTCCTGCTTGTTCTATCGCTCCTTATCATTTATGCTGTGAAACGGATTGGTGGCCTTGAAGAATGAAGGGACACTTTGTCTGAAAAATATCTGATCGGACCTATCACGTACGGTTGCTCAAAGCTCACACTTGCCACTGGATCGGCATCAGATCCCATCTTCTTCTTACTTGGCCCAGATCCTTCACCGAATATCGATGAGGCTAAGGAATGCCTCTTGGACCTGTTTGGGTGGAGATAATCTTTCTGATAATCTTTCGCGCGCGAAGAGTTAGTAGAAAAACTTATTGACCTAGTTGTGGAGGTTCGGCAAATATGACTCAGAGAGTATTTAGGTGCGGCATAGTCGGATATGGCCCAGCCTTCAATATGGGAAAGTATCATGGAGAGGTGATAAGCAAGACTGCTGGCCTTGAGCTGGCCGCAGTGTGCGACAAGGACGAGAGCAGGCTCGAAGCTGCCAGGAAGGATTTTCCAACGGTCAAGATCTTCAGCAATATTGAGTCTATGCTTGAGAACGGACATATAGACCTGGTCGTCATCGTCACTCCTCACAACACACACGCGGAGCTAGCCCTGAAAGCGTTGAGAGCTGGGAAGCATGTCATAGTGGAGAAGCCCATGTGCATAACTGTTAACGACGCAAACGCGATGATAGATGCGGCCAGAGAGAAACAGCTCATGCTAACCGTCTTCCATTGCAGAAGGCTGGACGGAGATTTCTTGGCAATAAAGAGGATTATTGAAGGCGGGGTGGTAGGTAGGGTTTTCCACGTAGAAGCCTTCGGAGGTAGTTATGAGAATCCGGGGAAATGGTGGCGATCAGACAAAACGATCTCTGGAGGAGCGATGTACGACTGGGGGGCCCACTTCACGGACTGGATCCTGAACATAGTTCCAGAGAGAGTTGTCGGTGTCAACGGGTATTTCCACAAGCTGGTATGGAACGACGTTACGAATGAGGATCAAGTTGAGGCGACCATAATATTCGAATCAGGCGCAGTAGCAGATCTCCAGCTATCGAACATAGCCATTGTGGGTAAGCCGAAGTGGAGAATTCTGGGCTCCAAAGGAGGCATTGCTGTTGATCAAGGCGGGAGGCTAATCCTCTATGTGTATTCTCAAGGCTATAGGTTTGAGACAAATGTTCCGTATAAGGGAAGCGATTGGAGTCCATATTACACGAACATAGTTGAGCACCTCTTGCTGGGCAAGGAGCTTTTGGTGAAGCCTGAGGAGGCAAGAAGAGTGATAGCAATAATGGAGGCAGCGGAGAGATCATCCAAGTCCGGGACTACGGAGCGAGTATTCCTCTAGGGGATTCCATTCTGGTCGCTCGCGCTGAATCACTCGCATGCGCTCCCGAGATAGGCTCGTGCGCGTTGCGCGTTCCGCGGCCATCTCTAGTACAGTGAAGAGAGCAGATACTTTGGGGAGAGATGTCTCTTTGCATGAAACAGAAACGCGCGTGCAGATTTATAGCCTGTCACATTAAGACTTATAGGGAATGAGCGATCCAATCACCGATGTAATCCAAACGATCATCTTGTGGGTAATCAACATCGTCGGATGGATAGTGGGGTTGTTTGGCCTCGGCGCTACCTTGATTTGGTGGGCCGCTGGAATGGGAGGAATTGGGGCACTTGTGTACTACATCCTTATCAAGCCAATATGGTTGAAGGCGAGAGGGCCTGGAAGGACTGAAAAGGAGATGAAGGATTTATCTCAGAAGATGAGTGAGATTGAGGCAGAAATTAGCGCTGATGATCAAGCATATCGAACATACGGGACGAGGCGTCTTACTGAAGAATACAGGAAGGAGCGACAAAAGGAGTTGTCGGAATTG
The DNA here is from genome assembly GCA_964408285.1 of uncultured Nitrososphaerota archaeon. Taxonomy (GTDB): domain Archaea; phylum Thermoproteota; class EX4484-205; order EX4484-205; family JAAOZO01; genus CAYOYV01. The sequence continues at coordinate 4,071 of CAYOYV010000019.1, forward strand.
AGGAAGGAGTACTGGGCTGCTGTTGAGGCGAAAGAGAAGGAGGAGAAGAAGCGCTAAGCATCCCCGCGAAGGACTGCCTTTGATATGTTCACACTTCTGTACAGTTAGCTGAGCTGATCTGAAATGAGATTACAATCAACAAACCTCTACCTTCTCCCTAAGAATCATCTCGACCAATTCATCTTCTGTCACAAGCTTGTCCTTGATCCGCCAGGCCGGGACACGATCGCCTTGATCTCGAAGGGGAATGGCTGTCTCTGATTTGCCCAGACGAACGTAGTAATGAGTAGCGTCTTGGTCGTGTATGTCGGGCCATTTCAGATTCAGGGACCGGTGCTGTTGTCCTGCCCTTTTCACCAGTTCAGGAACTTCAACCGAGCGTTTCCTTTCCTTGTTCATCTCCTCAATTCCAGCAGCAATCAGCGCTCCGCCAATGACAATCGCCACGAACATCAAAGTGGAGGATGCTTGAGGGTTGATCGACGATATTCCTAACCATATCAATCCGATTGCCAGTGTGGCAATTCCAACAGCGATGATTTTCTGGTAATCTTTCATCATTCCCCCACGCGTGCTTTCATAACCGGCCCACGCGTGTTTGTATAAAAGGTTGCAACATATCTAGAGACCGGGACGTCCATCGACATCGTAGGCGCGCGTAAGACAAAATGGGCGATGAGTCTATGCACGATAATAGAACACTGTGAAAGCTACAGCAAAGGCAGCCATGATGAAGACGTCCGTCCAATACACGGCCGGAAAACCACCGAAGATCACCCCATACGCTGCTGCAAAGGTGCCAATTATGCTCCAGACGACCTGCATCTGAAGCACGATCTTTATCCTGTCCCATGACGTCTCCTTGTAAGCTAACCAAGAACTCACCGAAAGGCCAATCTGCGTTGCGCCCAGCATCCGGGCAATACTCATCGCCCAATCCATAACGGGTAAGCCTGTCAACCTCGCGTACATGTCTGGGATCAGGAGAAGGACAAGTCCGAAGACGCCGGCAACAATGACGTGAACAAGAAATGTAGTCCCCAGTCCACTTGGGATCTTCCTCTCCATCTCGTTCGACCTAGGCCGTGAGTGTATAAGCGTTATGAAACCCGCGCGTGAGGGAGGCAACCTCGGAAATGCTCATTAACCGAAACAGGACTGCAGGTATCAGTAGCCTTGCCAATTCACTCGCAATCTATTGGAGTAAAAGCGCCGAAGTCCGTGAAGACGTATGCTGATGTGCAGATTCTGACCGCAAAGAAGGCCCAAATACGCAATGGCGACCGAGTTCTGGACTGCGGGACTGGTCCAGCGGCGTCTCTTGCGCTAAGACTTGCTAAGCTGGTGGGGGAGAAGGGCAAGGTGGTAGCGATAGATTGCGAAAGGGAGTATATACCCAAGATAAAGGACGCGATAGCCAAAAGCAGTCTCTCCAATAGGGTTTCATTCTTGGTCGCCGACCTCAGGTATACCCCAATAAGGGATTCCTCGATGGATGCTTCTTTGTCGCTTGACACGGTGCAGAACATGCATGGCAACGGGGGCAATCCTGAGGATACAGTCAAAGCATATATCAAGGAGTCAGCGAGAGCAATCAAATCGGGAGGAAAGCTCGTCGTCGGCACTAGATTTCCTGTCCCAAGGAACGTAGCTCAAAGAGCCTACATGGAATACCGTCTGTTCTCCCGGAAGCTTGAGTATGCGCTCTGGAAAGAAATCTCCAGATACTACTTTGAACATGAACTCATCTCTTGGTTCAACGAAGCTCGTTTGCGCGACACTGAAGTTGATATCATTGAACACAAGATTCTTTTCCCAAGGGATTTCCTTAGCAGGCGAAGAGAACGCGTCGGGCCCAGTCTAGACAAGGTTGCGGCTCGTTCGACAAGGGAAGAGTTGAGAAAGGAATTCCATAAGCTGCTGAAGACAACGGAGAAGTATGGAGAAGAATGGTTGCCAACGCTCCTGATATCTGCCACAAAAACAGGCCGAAGCGCGCGCGTTAAATAATGTGCTGATATTGTCCACAGGGATTCTTGGATATGCCGGTCATCTTCTGGCCGATTCCATCAGTCGGGTTGGAATGCCAGACTGACGCGTGCGCGGGCTCCAGAAAAAGTTATAGCACGCTTGGCCGGTAGAACCGGGAGAATGATGGGCGAGAAGACGACAAAGGTTATTATGCACTTGCTTCCTGCAATGATTACGAGCTTCTCAGGGGCAGGAATGATCTTAGCGGGTGTCCTGGCACAGATTGTGATTCTTCAAATATTCGGTGCCCTTGTTTTGACATTCGCTTCTTATGTTGCGTATAAATCGGGGTGGGACTCTTGCTCCGCGTATTTTGTCAGGCGACTGAAAGAAGAGGGCATAATGGAGGTCAAGTAGAGCGCACCCTTCGGCCTCTGGAAATGAAGAGTTCGCCAGAAATGGTTCAATAATTCCGGCTTATATATCAGGAGTTTGACCCAGTCACACGCGCGCTTTATCCTATGATTTCTGTAGAAGAAAGACATAAGAGCCAGAGAGCAGTTCTGTTTCCAAGGTTGTGGGCCGCTGTAAAAGGCTTGATCTTGCGACCTCTTGAGTTCAAGACATCCGTAGCGATTGTCTTTGCTGTCCTTGCAGCATTATTGTCAGTGCTTTTTGTCTATCTGGAGATCCACGATTGGATGATGGTGGCATTTTTCTTCAGTCTTACGCTTGAGCTCTTCATTGGGGCGGCCTTAGAGGAATTCAAGGTCAAGCACTGGAGCCTTTCGTATCTAGCGATTCTCTCAATAACCCTGTCTTTTCTATCCTTCCTTCTGGTTCAAGTGAGTATGCTCAGCCTCTATCCGTTGGCTGTAATCGGGTGGATGGTATTCGCCCTCCCGCCCCTAGCAAACATCTCATATAATCTCTTGATGATAAGCAAAGTACAGCAGCCGAGGAACCTGTAGGAACGACCACCGATGGCGCGAGGTCAGAATGCTGCAGAAGAAAGAGTGCTGATTGAGAAGTTTGGGAAGAAGCATGCGGAATACCCCAAGAAAGCTAGTTGGAAGCTAGTGCCATACTTGTGATAAGAGGATAATTGAAAAGGCCACGCGCAATTCGATGTTGTTTAAGCTTTTAAGAGATGCTGGGCTCTCAAGCGGGTATGGACGACGATTTATTCACGTCCTCAGGGATCTGGTTGAGGGGCAATCTCCATTGCCACAGCACGAATTCAGATGGCCGTCTGACGCCCGAGGAAGTGGTTGAGTACTACTCTCATTGCGGATATGACTTCATTTCATTGACAGATCACGAGAAAATAACAAGAGCTAATTCGAAGAGCCTATTGCTGATTCCTGGGACTGAGATCGTGGCAGGGAGGGCCACCCTTGGAGACAGCTATCATGTGATGGCTCTGAATGTGGAAGATAATGAGACCATACAGAAGCGAAAGCTGGAGTCAGTCGATTCGATCTTGGAATATGTTGCAGATGTTGATGGATTCTCGTTCATTGCCCATCCCTACTGGTCAAGTCTTACAACCTCGGATCTGTCAAATCTGCAGAACTGCTTGGGAATCGAAGTATACAACACAGGGTGCGATGTGCTGGTTGCAAGGGGCTTTTCGTCAGTCCATTGGGACAATCTCCTCGCCCAAGGAAAGAGGTTCCACGGTCTCGCGGTGGACGATGCACACTGGTATCCCGTCGACTCAGCGGGCGGCTGGATATGGGTCAAAGCCAAGGAAAGAAGCGTGCAAGGAATAGTGGATGCCATCAAAGAAGGTCGATTCTATTCTACCATGGGCCCTTCCATAGATTGCCTCTGCTACTCCGATGGAAGATTTGAGGCAAGATTCTCACCGGCAAGCAGAGTTGATGTGGTCTCTGAGGATGGACTTGGATTCAGCGCCTCCTTCGATACCTATGAGAAAATGAAGAGCATGAGAAATGACCTGATAAGCGTCGCGGTCAATGAGAACGAAGAAGGCGGCGAAGAAATCACGGTCGAACTGGGGACAAGAAAAGCCTTTCTGACTATGAAGGATAGGAAGATAACCCACGTCGCAATGGACGGGGCCTCATTCAAAGAATATCTCAGACTCGAGATCACCGACTCCAATGGAAAAAAGGCATGGGGTAACGCGTTATTCTTGCAGAATGCAAGTGCCGCGTGCGCAGAACTATTGTCGGAGCCGAAAGGTGACAATGGACAGTAGGGGTATAGAATTTGAATAACATTGAGAGGGTCGAGTTCCATCTAGGTAGCCTCGGCCAAGTTCTTGAGGTACCCCCGTTCTATGTGGACTTCCAAACAAGGAGCTTCAAGTCTGCGATGAAGAGGAGGGATCTCCCAAGGGAGGGCATAGCCATCTACGTATACGTGACCCGATACAAGCACATTGAGAAGCTATTAATCTTGAAGAGAATGCACCCAGACCTCTATGTACCAGAGGAACAGAGGGAACTCATCTCGACAATCGACAACTTGGACCAAGGAGAGTTCGAGGGATTCATAAGGTTCCTTAGGATCGAGGAGTTCATACAATCCCTCAGGGAATTGGAGGAGAAATGGGATTACGGTGGGGGAGGCACATGGTTGAGGAATATTGGGCCGTTCACGATCCATATGCTCCTCATAATAGGGGATGCTAGATGGACCGTCAGGCCGGCCATTTCAAGGAAGGACATGAGAGGCTATGGATTTGAACTGCCAGTGGATGCGGAGCAACGTGAGGCCTTCATGATTGAGCTAAGAGAGGGCGAACTGGAGGAGATACATGACCACATCGAGAACCAACATTTTCACCTGACCGTCGACAGCCTGAAAAGGTGCATAAGCCTAGCGAGGAAATGGGATTACTACTTCTCAACCAATGCTAGGTGGAAGCAAACTGTTGGCCTCATCACCGACATTACATGAGATGCGCTCCGATCCAAAACCTACCTGGGGACAAATGCACTAAGGAAGGGCAGAATTAGGATGATCAAGGTTGCACAAGCGAGAACATACAACAGGACTAGTTGTCTGCGGCTGGATAGAAGCCTTGAATCGCTGTAAATCTCTTTATATATAGGCAGGACTAGTCTGTCGAAAAACAGAAAAGGCGTGCCGAGCATCAAAGCCATCCATAGCAATGCTATCGGTGGGTATGGAGCAAAAACGTGTGCATGCAGAAATCTCATCATTCCGTATGCGTGATCCGTGAATATGAGGCCAATCATCACAAGCGAGAAGAGGGCATTTAGCCACGCATAGACCTTTAAGATCACCTTTGAATTTCTATCCTTTACCAAGTGGCCCAAGAGCCAAACTACGACCAATACGAAAAATGGTGGAATCAAGGCGCCCGCGATTGCTTTTTTCGACTCGGAGGTTTCTGGCAAACCAATCAAAATGCCATTAATCGTGCTCATGATCAGTATGAGCCAGTCAAATGCACCATCTATGTTGTCTCCCATGAACATAGTTGTGTGCTATTGATTCTTAAGTCTGATTTGGACTCGCATGCGGCGATTTTCTGGGATATCGAGTCCGCGCGCGCGGAGGCCTGCCCCCGCTGCTTGACGCACTGGCTGGATTGGGCGCAGGAGAAGCAACTGAATTACAGGAAGCGTGAAGCCTTTTGGAGAAGAAAAGAGACCGTGACGGCAGCGTATTGCTTGAGGGAACTTTACCTTCGAAAAACCATATCTGCCTAGAGAGAGGGTTGGGAAACCTATCAAGCGGGGAACTCTCTATGCTTGTCTTGCACTGAAAAACAAGGATTGGACTCTGAAGCTTCTGCCTCTAACGACTTGTTTCTGTTGGTAACTTGCCCTCCAGCATGCTAGAGAAGAATTCTGGCGCGTAAGATCGCTCCAGCCGGTTTGACCACAGAAGGCTATGTGCGTATACATTAAGATCTGGCCCCACGCAAGCCTGTCTGCACGACTGACTCGCGTGCACTGCTAGCCTAATATACGCCCCCCCGAACATATAATACATGGCAAGGCGAGTCAGGTCTTTCTGGGTCATCACTTCAGCCATCTTCGAGAATCCTGAAAAGCACATCGCGGAGTTGGAGTATCTAGGAGCGGATGAGATTTTCATTCTTGTTCCCTATGAAACCTTATGCCCGAACGAGCAACCCGTCGGGTCAGATCAGCCAAAGAGCAGGGACATCATCAACCCTGTTCTAGCCCAAGCGAAGAAACATGGACTGAAGGTGCACGCTTGGATCGTGTCCCTCAGGAGGCCAAGCAGTGTGCTTACTTCCTCTCACAAGGACTGGTATGTCGTCAACCGGAACGGGGACAGTTGCGTCGACAAGCCGGCATATATCCCCGACTACAAGTGGCTCTGCCCCAGCCAAAAGGCCCCTTCTGAGTATTTGCTCGGCGCAATCCACAAATTCCTCGAGCGCTTCGATGTGGACGGCATTGAACTTGACTACATTAGGTTCCCCGATATGTTTCTGCCGAAAGCGCTAAGACCAAATTATGGTCTCGATAGAGAAAGGGAAGTATATAGACCGGAATTTGATTTCTGTTACTGTGACACATGCAGGGAGGGATTCAAGAGAGATCGGGGCCCGGATCCATTTGATGTCGAATTTGGCAGCAAATCCTGGTATCAATGGGTGCGGTGGAGATCCGATAGCCTGACAAGTTTCGTGTCAAGGTTCCACAGGACGGTCAAGTCTTATGACGGATCTATTGAAACGTCGGCTACCGTTTTTGCTACTCCAGGTTTAGCTTACAGGTACGTCTTCCAACGTTGGGCGGCTTGGCCACTGGATCATCTAGAGCCGATGATATACCATGAATATTATGACAAACCAGTGGAATGGATCGGGGAAGCCGTCGCGGAGGGGATCTCGACCGGAAAGAGGATAATTGCCGGAGTTCTGCTTGGGTTTCTTAGGAGACCTGAAGATATTCATGAAGCAACGAAGAGCGCCGTCCAGAACGGAGCAGAAGGAATATGCTGCTATTCATATCCTATTGCGCACAATGAACTGAGAGAGGAACTCAGGTCGGCTCTCAGTAAGGTTTGACGCGCGGATCATATTTCCACCGAGGATGCCGATGAGCTTTGGGAGCTCAGTGCGCCGCTAGGCGCTTCCTTGTAGCGAAGGTTTCTCTCACACGTGACCTCCTATATAGGCAAAGTGCTCCGTGCTAGATAATAGTAGTGATCTCCTGCTGAACTGAATGGCAAATCCAAAATGCAGAGGACAAAATTAAAATAATATTCAACGGGCTTGCAATCAGTGAGATTCTCCCTAGGTTTCTGGTGGTTTGGATGAAAGGCGGCCAAAACTTAACATCCAATCATTTCGACACCAATGTCGATACGGGATTAAGCCCCGAGGAGGTTCAAAAAAGGCTGAAGCAATATGGATACAATGAGATCGCAGAGAAAAAGGAAAGCCAGATTTCCAGATTCATCAAGAAATTCTGGGGGGTATCGCCTTGGATGTTGGAAGCAACAATAGTGCTAGAATGGGCCACGGGAAAATATCTGGAGATGTATATCGTATTGGGCCTTCTGCTTTTCAATGCGACCTTGGGCTTCTTCCAAGAAGAGAGAGCGAATTCAGCCCTCGAGCTCCTCAAGCAAAGGTTGAGAATCAACGCAAGAACTAAGAGAAATGGAATTTGGGCAATGGTTCCAGCAAGGGAACTCGTCCCCGGAGATGTTGTCAGAGTAAGGGCAGGTGATTTCGTCCCCGCTGATGTTGAAGTGTTAGAAGGAAGCGCGGAGGTGGATCAGTCCGCCCTGACTGGTGAATCCTTGAGCGTAGAGAAGAAGCTTGGCGATTTCCTCTACAGCGGCTCGACTGCTACAAGGGGAGAGATTACGGGAATCGTTAGCTCGACGGGCACGAAAACATACTTTGGGAGAACCGTTGAACTAGTTCAGATAGCCCGGCCCAAGTTGCATGTGGAAGAGGTTGTCTCCAGAGTCTCTACGTGGCTTCTCATAATCGTCGTCGCCATGTTTTCAGTAGGGCTGGCCCTAGCTGTATTAGAAGGCATAGACCTTATCGAGATTATTCCACTAACGGTCATTCTTCTCCTTTCAGCAATACCAGTTGCACTGCCAACAATGTTCACAATAACGATGGCACTGGGCTCTCTGGAGCTTGCGAGGAAAGGAGTACTGATCACCAGACTGGATGCAAGCGAGGACGCAGCCACCATGGATGTAGTTTGTGCGGACAAGACTGGCACGATGACCATGAACAAGCTCTCGATAGCAGAAGTGATGCCCATTCTTGCACAAGAAAGAAGACGTAATATTATACGGCACCCTGGCATCGCAAGAGGCAAATCAAGATCCTATAGACCTAGCTTTCATAGCAGCTGCAAGAGACATGCAAATCACTCCGGAGGGCTATCGACAGACAGAATTTGTTCCATTTGATCCTACAACTAGAAGAACAGAAGCCACGATAGAAAAAGGAAGTGAACGATTCCGCGTATTGAAGGGTTCGATCGCAACAATAGAATCGATGTGCAAGAACTCACGAGAGGAACTGACTGAGATGAATAGGATCGCCGAAGGGTCGTCGGCAAAGGGATACAGGGTGATTGCAGTCGCCAAAGGATTGACAGAAGAAGACATCCGATTGGTAGGCGTAGCAGCTCTTTATGACAGACCTAGATCTGACTCATCGAAGCTCATAGGCGAGCTCAGAGATCTCGGTATTTCCGTGAAAATGCTGACTGGCGATGCCTTGCCAATAGCTAGAGAAATGTCGAAGCAACTGGGCCTGGGAGATAACATAGTCAAGATGTCGGATCTGAAAGACACAACTAGAGAAGACAGGAATTCGCAAATCATAGAGCAAGGCGACGGCTTCGCCGAGATTTATCCGGAAGATAAGTACCTCATTGTCAGAAATCTCCAGAAAAGAGGACATGTGGTGGGTATGACGGGCGATGGAGTCAATGATGCTCCGTCCCTAAGACAAGCCGAAGTTGGAATAGCAGTCAGCAATGCAACGGATGCAGCAAAGAAGGCTTCCAGTGCGGTTCTCACCACAGAAGGACTGGAAGGAATAGTGGATCTGGTAAAGACCGGCAGAACAATATTCCAGAGAATAGCAACGTGGATGATAAACAAAATGATCAGAACGCTGAAAAGAGTTGTCTTCGTGGTCTTGGCCTTCATTTTCACTGGGAAATATGTGGTCTCCACATTTGATATGATATTGCTCCTATTTCTGAGCGACTACGTGACTCTGTCGATCTCAACGGACAACGTCAGGTACTCCAAGAAGCCAGAAAGCTGGGACGTGACTGGACTTGTGAGAGGAGGTCTTCTTCTCGGCACCTTGATGGTGATCGAATCTTTCATCTTGCTCTGTATCGGTCTATCGTATTTCGGCTTATCGAATAATATTGATCAATTGCATACATTCGTCTTCGTCTGGCTTACCTTCGCAGGGTATTTCACCATCTTAGCGGTCAGGGAGCGTAGGCACTTCTGGGATTCCAAGCCGAGTGGGGCGCTAGCTTTTTCTCTTGTCCTCAATATGGTAGTCGTTTCATTGATCTCACTTCTTGGAATACCTGGGGTCGCGCCAATAACTTTCGCTGAATTCTCAACCGTTGTCGTCTATTCGTTTGTCACTTGTCTTCTCCTGAACGATTTCGTCAAGTTCTCCGCGCTAAGACGGTTCGGATCGATATCCTAGTGCGTGCGATGCCTTCAGTAACCTAGTGAGCAAAACGATGCTTCAAAGTAACTATCTCGTAAGGGTTCACTTCTCTGGCTTTTCCTTTCTTGATCGTATTCTTGAGAAAATCGGTTGAAGATATGGTCGTAGGCCGGACGAAGTGTTCTATGTTCATCAGTCCTCGCTTTCCCGCGCATTCGTAGAGTCTGAGAATGATGTCTTCATCATCGACGTACAGAGCTGTCATGACGAGGTTTTCTGGACTTGTCTTTAGAAAGGCAAGGGTCCTTGGAAGTTGTTTCCCTCCTTCATCTGTTTTGACTGTGCTGATTAAGGGATGCAGATATTCTTGAGCTCTTTGAGCTAGATTGGCATTACGCCAGTTCCCGTTGAAGAAATACATAGCGTATCTGAATTCGTGCTTTCCAATGCCTGAAACATCGGATATGATCCTGAATTGATTCTGGTTTTTCTCATCAAGACTTTGCAGTAGGATGTTAGACACGGTGTTTCCCTCAACTACGTAGCCTGGATGGCCGGTGTTGATTAGGCACATGCCCGAAGCATTGTCTGTTAAGGCCACCCATTCGTCAGCCCAGCAGACTGTGCAAGACCCTTTAGTGGAACCTACCGTTCTTGAGAAGAGATGCAATGAGTATCCTTCTCTTTCTACTCCATATAGAGGTTCCTCAGATAGGTCTGTTTCCTCTGCCCCAAAATGGATGTGGCGTATGGCTATGGGATTTCTCAGGCTTGATTTGAGCGGAAACGCGACTCTATATCGCATGTTCTTCTCTGAGCAATCTAGCTCAATCTTGAGGTCTATTCTGGGAATTTCATCGTAAATAAGAATGTCTTGGCTAACTCGGCTCTTACCAATGTGGCCTTTCACCCTCAGACAACCTCTCACAGGGCCTTTCTCAACAATTTCGACCGATCTGGGTTTGAACCTTATGGTGCCGTTTGGTTTGAAGTGGAGTTCGGCTACCTCTTCTCCTACATCCGCCAATAATTCATTGCCGAGAACTTTATCAGTCTTTAGGAGCTCACGCCCAGTTTGTTTGTCCACAACGCTTTTCATCAGTCCTCCTTCTAGTCCGATTCTGAAGAAACGGTTTTCCAAAAGGTCGTTTGAGACTTGCAAGCTTTCTCCTCCTTGTTCGGTCCTCCCAGTATCCCCAACTATGCTGTAGGTTGTATATCCTACGGAGGGGACATGGGCCGTGAATATGATTTCGGCTTCCCTCAATACGCCATTTCCATCACGCCGCTCAGAGATAACTTGGCGTTTAACCTCATTTCCTTCAATATCTAAGATGCGGAAGTCCTTTGTCCCCTTTGGGAAAGATATCTTAGACGAGACTACGTCTCTTCTACTGCAATTACAGACGTTTAGCACTATGATGGAGCCTGCGGGAGAATTCACGAGCTGAGATATGAACTGCGTTTTCTCGTGAATCACTTTTTTCGCCCACTCCTCCACTGACGATATGATCTTGATCATGGGCCAATAGTCTTCGTCGAAATAATAGATTGGCTCATGATGTAGCCAATAGCAGAACTCGCGCCAAGCTTGGGTGAAGCCCTGCGATGGATAATCAGCACCCAGTAAATACACTAACGTAGAGAGAATTTCTGCTTCTAGAAGTGCTCGGCTCGTTCTCTTCGCAGCAACCGTAAAATGATCCGCTCTGAAGCCATAAATGCCTCCAGTCCAGCCCACTGGATCCAAGGTACCTCGATACGTTGGTAATCTCCTTTGCTCCAGCGCGCGGAAAAAGTCGGATAGAGTCGCGACCTTTAAGCGAGGCTTCCTAAGCCTCTCGTTCCACCACTTAACGAACTCGGTGAGCATAATCGAAGGGAGCTTCCAATCCCCAGCGTCGTGGCATAGGATGACATCGCTATTTGAAGCCTCAGCGGTTTTTCCCAATTCTGTCTTGAATCTCTGAGCGACGATCGGGAAGAATGCATGATTCTGTTCGAAGTGGTTTGAACTAGTCGGGAATGGCCCGCCTCCATATATATGTATGTGACATAGAGCTCTTGACCCATCTAATCCTTCCCACCAGAAGGAACTCGGTACGCCTTTTCTTTCAAGAGCTTGGTTAGGCCTGTCGATCTTATAGTAATCGTATCCAAGCTTTCTAGCTATCTGTGGGATCTGCGAATGGTGATAGGCTATGTCAGCCAGATAGAATACGGAATTGTCCGCATCTTTTCCGAGCTTGATATTGAACGTTTCCTCGTAGTACTTCTTCCCCTCGATCACGTTTCTGACCAGCGTTTCAGCATCGACATCAACGAACTGAGGGTCGCTCATCATGCAACTGGGCAAGCCTATTCGGCCCTCAAGAATTAGCTTCCTGATCCTCGGAAGGAACTCGCTATAGGATTTGAGAAAATCTCTGATTTCAACAGCTTCGTGGATGCCTTCCCAGCGGTAATCTTTGAAATTCTCTAGGCAGTCGAGCATGGAGAATATGACGCGGTTGGCTTCTCTCTCAAAATAAGTTCTGGGAGCCCTCCAGCTCCAATCCATGTGGGAATAGGGCACGATATACACTGCCTTGAGATTCTTGATTTTCATAGATCTGGCCAATTAACGCGCGTGTCAGTAGATAAAAAGTTCCCTTGGCACCCTCTATGCGTCCACCCTTCACTCTTCCCATCCAGCGGTTGACTATTGCTGAGAGGCCCATTGAATGAATTCATCGGTGCTTGAGAATTTCTTATACTGAGTCTGCGAGAAGACGAGTGTTATGCGAACATTTTTCTGACCTTGGTTATTCCAGTATTGGATCCAGTCACCTACGGCGGTGCCAACGTCTTTGGAAGCAAGGTTCCCAAGAGTGTCTCGAGTGAAGAACCTGCCTGCGGGGTCCAAGATGGTGAGCTTTCCTCCAACGACGGGAAATGCAACGGCCAAATGGCCGCTAGATTCGCTCTGGAATTCAACCACCCATATCGTATATTCCTTCTTATTGTAGTTCCCTATCATGCTGATTAGCAGTAGGGCTTGGTCCTCACAATCTCCATGCCTATCTGCTATAGTCTCGTTCGGAAACCGCCAAAACTCAGTTCGCCACTGCAATAATCCGCCCATTTCAGGAATTTCCGGAAGGGGAGAATCATAGCTGTAGGCAATGTTATTTATGACCCAGTCATACATCTTCCTCAGGTCGCTCCAATATTCATTCCAGTCTGATGTGTTACTCCAACCCCCTGTCACCTGATTGACCAAGTCTCCCACCTTCGTATCATCAGGGGTGACGAAGCTCTTGCGGTTCTCCGCAAATCCAAGTCTGAGATTGATCTGATCTCTTATTGATGCGTACCAATTCCCTGTATCCGTTTTCTCTGCGCTCAACGAGGAATAGCGTGACTGAAGAATCGAGTAGGTGGTCTGCAGAGATTGATGTTGCTGTTCGAGTGAAGCATAGGATGTGCGTAGCGATTGATAATTGCTCTGCAGGTCAGAATAAGATCGTACAAGATTGCTGTAATTGTCCTGCAGTTGGATGTGTTGCGAATTGAGGGAATTGTAGGAAGACTGGAGGTAGTCGTATCTAGAAGAAAGAGCCGCATACCTGGTCGAGAGGTCCTGATAGGAAGATTGCAGGCTCAGATATTGATAAAGGGTTGCCACGAGAAGTACTGACATGAATGCAGGAATCAGGAGTCCCCTGAGATTCCACGCTTGTTTCGTGGCGGCTGGTGGAGGCGGTGCTGGAGGCAATTCATGCAAAACATGACGTCTTGGCATTCTTCACAAATTCCTGATGATTATATAAGCATGAATCTGTCAAAATCCAAGAAAAGCGCTCATGGCACGGCCATCTCATCGCACGCGAGGTGCCATCATCAATGTGCGTGTAGTCGCACGCTGCAACTTTCGCCTACAGGATTATACAGATGATGCTAATACACGCTTATAAACAGAGGCAAGCTATGTCTCATCGAGAGGCATTTGCCAGTTTGTCCCCATTGCGGAAAATTGATACGATTTGACTCAAAATACTGTGGACAATGTGGCAAGTCAGTTGATCTCAAGGGCGAATACCTCCCCGCCCCGCCTCCTCCGATCGAATCAGAGAAGAGGGAGTCTATTCCGACGGGCGAGATATCCATTATGGAGGAGGAGATTCCAGACAGCTCGAGACTTCCTGGAGTTGATATTGAGAAATTCCTAGGTTTTGACGAAAGGATCATCTTCCGTACGGAAGGGGAGGTCTGGTTCGGAGATCACAAAGCACATGCGTATGTCACGAACAATCGCATCTTGTTTTATCACAGAGAACCAAAGTTGATGGATTCCTTTCAGGAAGATGAGCTGGACGAGATATTCCCAACTTCGGTGAAAAGAATTTCACTTGTGGAGAGCGGGCTTATCGTGAAGAAGATGACGCTTAGAATGGACGAGCACGAGATTGCGGGAGACCGTAATGATCTCATCGGCCTCTACAAGGCGATCCAATACGTGCGGGCTCAGGCTTGAACGCGCGCATCAAGTTGCTGCCCAATTGAAGGAACCGCGCTCAAGAAGTCTTATAAACAAAGGCATGACTATTGCGATAGAAATATATTTTGACTAGGTCAGGAAGGTCGGCTGAAATCAGGGCTCCACCTGACAAAGTATGGGAAATGATTGCCTTGGACAGGATGCCAGAATGGGTGGAAGGGGGGTTGAATGTGGGGTAAACTTCCGAGGTGCGCACACCCGAAGACAAGTATAGAGTCGGCGCGACTGCTCACATGACAGTAAAATGGGAAGGGGAACATGATGTGGAGATCACCGAGAGTATCGAAAACGAGAAGATGACATATCGTTCGAAGCCCCCATATTACAAGTACACTGCGACATATATGCTGAAACCAGTTGAGGAGGGAACCGAACTCACGATGATGAGTGACTATGAAATGCCTTGGGGGATACTTGGCAAGTTCCTCCTATTGTTCTTTCAGAGAGCAGGCGAAAAGGAGATCGAGAAAGCGTTAGAGAAGTTGAAAAGCATTCTGGAGAAACAGACGAGCGCGACGTTTTTATGCTCATTTCCTGAAAAACCCAATGTCGTTCGAGCGGGATGGCAATAAAGAATCATGAAGCGGAAAGAAGGAATTTCGAATAGGAGCTCCACAAAACGTAAGTGGTATGACCTAATAGGTCAGTCAGGCCTACCAATCGTTCATCCGGGTGGAGCTCAGGCCACAAGGCAGCTTCTAGAGATGTGCGGAGTGAATCAAGACAAGAAAGTGTTCGATGCAGGCTGCGGTACAGGGTGGACAGCCTGCGAAACCGCAAGATCGCGTGGTGCCCATGTTGTGGGGATTGACCTTTCTGAGACGATGATTGTCAGAGCAAGAGAAAGAGCGCATGAAATGAATCTGGAGGACAAGATCGAATTCTGCGTCGCAGACATCTTCCGGCTACCATTC
>CAYOYV010000020.1:0-16856 GCA_964408285.1 uncultured Nitrososphaerota archaeon
CAGAAGCTTGCCATAATGCCTGAGTCTCCGCCCATAAGTCCCGAGCACGAACGTGACAGACTCTTTGAGGCGGTATCGCAATTCATCACCAACATTTCCAAGGAAGCGCCATTGCTTGTTGTTCTTGATGATCTGCAGTGGACCGATCAATCTTCACTATTGTTATTGCATTATCTGGCCCGAGGTGTCTCCAAGGAGCGGCTACTCTTCTTGGGTAATTATCGTGACACTGACATCGATCAGAGACATGCCCTGTCATCCGTCTTGACGGATTTGAACAGGGAACGTTTGCTTCAATCCGTCCCCTTGAAGCGCATGTCTTTCAATGATTCCTCGGAGATGATTAGGCAGATTCTCGCGCAGGACGACGTGCCAAGAGAATTCTGTGAACTGATCTACGAGAAGACAAGGGGTAATCCGTTCTTTCTTGAAGAAGTGATAAAGTCGCTGAAGGAGCAGGAACTCATCTACCGTGAGCAGAATAGATGGAGAATCAAAGAAGTTTCAAGGATTGAGTTTCCGGAAACCGTCAAGAGCGTTGTGGAGGGTAGGATAAGTCGCTTAGATGATGAGTGCCAAAACGCGTTGACTATGGCCTCTTTTGTTGGGAAAGATTTCACTTTTGAGGCCTTACGCGGTATCACTGGCCTCGAAGACGATAGATTGCTCGAAATAATCGAGAAGATGCTCAAGACCGGGCTGATTAGGGAGAGGCTGATTCGCGGGGAGGACGTGTATTCCTTTACGGATATCGTAGTTAGAGACGTTGTACATGACGAGGTGAGCGTTCTGAGACATAAGAGGCTCCATGGCAAAGTGGGAGCCGTCTTGGAGAAGGTGTACGCCAAGAACATTGATGATCATCTTGGGGAACTCGCCTATCATTTTCTTGAGGGCGGCGAAAAAGATAAGGGCCTTGACTATTTCCTGAAGGCAGCGGGAAAGGCAGAGAGGATCTATGCCTATGGCGAGGCCGCTTCTTTCTTTGAATCTGCGCTTAAGCTCCTTGAGGAGAAGGAAGGTGACCTTGAGGAAAAAGCACATGTTCTTTGGTCGCTGGGGGAGATCAAAGGGCGTATTGGAGACTACGACAACTGCATGAAGTATTGGAATGACGCATCGAAGTTGTATGAAGCACTAGATAAGAAAGACTATGAACCAGCGGTGAGGCACGGCCACATGGCAAACTATCTTTTCACAATGGGGGAAATGCAGAAGGCCAAAGAGCACTACGAGGAGGCTTTGAAGCTCTCTTTGAGGATTTTGGAAAGCGAGCCTGCTGAAAACGTTGAACTGGCGCGTCTGTACTATGTCATGGGTTACTGGTATTACATGACTGGTGATAATGCTAGAGCTGTTTCTTGCACTGATAAAGCACTTGAGCTTGCGAAAAAATTGAACGCTTCTTACGTTATCGCAGGGTCATACGAATGCTTGGGATTCTTCGATCTCAGGGACAAGAAGAGAAACATTGAATGTATGGAGAAAGCACTGCAAACAGCACTTGATAACGGTCACATGGAAATCGCAGTGCGCGTGTATCGCAACCTTGCTCTCGGGCTTCCGGCCGAGGAAAATGAAAGAATCCTAGCATATTTAGAAAAGGGACTCGAACTGGCGAAAAAGGTCGGAGTTATCATCTACCAATCCGCGATTGGTGCCGCTCTGGGATTCAAGTACCTGAACATGGGAGATGTGAACAAGGCAGTTCGCTTGCTTGAAGAATCAGTTGCGTTGGACAGGAAAGCAGGCAACATGACTCAACTTCCCATGTCTTTGGATGCTCTTGGATTTGCTTATGAGGTATTAGGGGAATGGAATGAAAGCGAGCAATGCTACAGGGAGGCTTTGGGCATCTCTCAAAAGCTAGATGCTTTTCAATCGAGCGTCACGGCTCTCGGCTTTCTCGCATGGTTACATCTTGACAAAGGGGAACAAGCAAAAGCAAAAGATCTCTCCGAACAAGTGAGTGATCTCTTTGAAAGAGCTGGAGCAAAGTACTCACCAGTCGGCCCGCCCCCGAGTGAACCATTCCGTCTCATACTCGTTGTTTGGACTGAGCGGGCGCGCGCTTGGACGTACGTGGAGCTTGGAGAAATCGAGAAAGCCAAGAACCTGATCGACGGCCTGCACGATTTCGCTCTAGAGGACGGGAATAGGGAGATGATGGCCAGCGCGGGGCTCTTGAGAGCAATGATGTTTCGCGCACAGAAGAAGTGGGGAGAATCAATCCAGCTTTTTGAGAAGGGCCTTCAGGAGCTCGAGGCACTAGGTGCAAGACGATGGAACGGCTACCTTCTTGCCAAAATGGTCCTCTATGAATATGCCAGAGTGTACTTGGAAAGGAGCCAGGCAGGCGACAGAGAAAAAGCCCACAACCTCCTCAATCAAGCATTAGACATATTCCAAAAAATAGGCGCCAAAAAAGACATACAAAAGATAATAGCAAAAAAGAACCTACTTACAGCCTAGAATCAGAGCGTACGAGCACATAGAGATCACCTTGATGGAAGTCTACGACATGCGCGCTGCCCGCCGTCGCGAAATCTATATTTGCTTTGGCGCTCACTCAATGGGAAAATGAAGTGTTCGACTCATCGTTTGCCTGCTAAGTGGACGAAGGAAGATTACGAAGCCAGCATTTCCAGCAGTGCCTGGTACGGGACCCCATACGGCGGCGGCTGGACGGAATCAGCCATAGAACAAGGCTTACCTCAGGATGAGGAGCTTAGACATATCTTCTTTGAAGAAATGGAGCTTAAGGAAGTCCCCAATTGGGCCAAAAGATTCGTCAAGGTCTACCTCAACGAACCTTGGCTACCATATTGCGGGCACTACACTTTTCCCGGTATGTTGCTGCAATCACTGGAGTGCATCGGGAAAGGGCGAATATCAAAGAAAAAAATGACAGCACGTTGTTACCGAGCTGAACCAGAACGTAGAGAACTACTCGCAAAGTATTTGTTCTGCATCGACGCGTGGCTTAAAGGCGCAAGCCTGGAACAGCTGGGGGAACGCCTGAATCGGCTGGGCTGGCCTGGAAGGAACTGGGCCACTATTGCAGAGAATATCTATCGTGCACTTGGAGAAACGGACGATGAAAAGACCCTTCTGTTGCGGAGAATAGTGCACCGCCAGCGTTGGTGGCTAAGGACGCTCCTGTGGGTGAACGACGTTCCGCTCAGTGAGAAACTGGGCTACTATTATGCAAAGATCTATCCGGACAAGGAAGGACAGACGAGAGTTGATGAGGATTCCGCTGAATTCGAGGATCCTGAAGTTATTGAGCTAGAGGCAGAAATCAAGAAGCGCTTTGACGAGGCGGACAAATGGCTAAGTATGATACGCTATTCATGGCTCTGCGGACCCAAGGCCTTTCGGTATCTGGAACGTCAGCTTCTTCATGTTGGTCAGAAGAGTCTCCTCCTGAGTTCCGAAATCCTGAATCAACCTGTCTTGATGTGTCAGGATACATATCCGCGCAAGGAATGGCCTTCGAGATGGTACAAAGCGTTCCGTAGGTCTTTGAGCTCTTGGCTCAAAGGCAATAACAATTGTGATTCACAACGTAACCAGGGCCAGATGGCAAAGCAGATTGTGAGGCTCCTTGGAAGACCTACGCCAATTAAGCACTGGTTGGTCCGTCTTCTAAGACACAAACTGGATCTTTACGAGAAGCACTCAGGTTTTGACAGAGTTGTCCGTCCGCACGCCTCGCGGGCGGGCGCGACGCCATGGGGGTATGATCCGCATGCCATTAGGCCGTAATCCCATCCCGGAAGCCAGGGCCCCGAAGAAATCTGTACTTCAGCGGCAAGAGCGCGTGACGCGCGAAAGCATAAGGCGTGCGGATCTCATGTTTTTTGTCTAAAAATAGATAATGTCTCCTTCAACTGCTCGATCAGAAGGATATGAAATACCTCGGAACCCTTTTCATATATTCCTTATAGCTTTCTCCATATCGCTTGATGCAAGCGTCCTCCTCTGCTAGCATGCAGAAGTGCGTAAACGTCCTTGTGATCACAAGAATCAGAACAGACAAGCCTGATCCTATTAGAAGACATATTCCGAAGAGCGTGACTGCGATCATGACTTCTTGAGGATGACGCGAAATCCTGTAAAGGCCTTCAGTGACGGGCTGACCCAATGGAGTTCTTACGAAACTCGATATTGCGTAAACGAGACCCATGATACCCAAAGTGTAGATAATCAAGCCAACGTAGAATTCCACCGAATTCAGCGACAAGGGGGTCATTGCGAATAGTATGATGTTGACAAGAGCGAATAGCTTTGATATGAGCAAGAGAATTCTCTGCTCTTTTGAGAAGTTGGAACGATCAAGGAGTCTTTGACGCATTTCTGTCGGCACCAACATTAATGCTAGCCCTGATATCAGGGCTTGGCCTAGGAAGAATAGCCATCCGCCTAACAATGAGAATTCTAAAGCGGGTATGAATTCCATGGAAGACAATTAGAAGTAGTTGGTAATGAAATATAAGAGTTCTGATACATCGTGAATCAATCAGGTTGTATGCGCAATTGATTGCATAACTGGAAGGTCGCGCGCTTCTAGTCCTAGAGATGATTTATGTTTTCAGACGATTATTTATGATGGACGCGTGGACGTCCATGAGAAGATAAGCGGGACGATCCACATGGCGTTAGGTCCAATCCGATTCCAGAGACTGGGCGACTGTATCAATCGGCACTGCATTGGGATCTCCTGAAAGACATGAAGAAAGACAGAGAGATCTATGCCGACAATAAGCTTTTCTACAAGAATGGAGGATTTCTGGAACTCTGAGATCAGGCACTGTATGCTTTTATCATTCGCAAGCCCCCGCGAAGGAACACCGAATGTCAATGCTGTCCATGTCAAGAGAAAGATGCTTCTTGGGCTACGCCCTGAGGGATTCAGGGTTTCGTTGCTTTGAGGAATTCCTCTCCGAACTTGGTCACATTCACCAAGCCGGCCTGCTGGAGGAAGCCTCTCCACTCCGAGAGCGTGTGCACATCCCCCTCTTTGCTCACGCAGAATAGCCACATCGCATCAGCAAGGGCATCCTCGTTCTGACAACTGATCTCGTCGCGGATGGCCTCGTTCAGTATCAGTATTCCATTTGGGAACATTGCCTCTTTGACCCTGCTGAGCAACTCGACAATGCCCTTTGGACTAAAGAAGCGAGCAATATATCCGAGCCAGACTAGATCGAAGGCGTTATGGCCCAGACTAACTGAGCGAACATCGCCTGGAATTGTTGTGACCCTATTCCTAACGCCGAGCTTCTCCGCGACCTCAAGTGCCACTTCAAGGACAGCTGGCCAGTCCTGCAGGGTGACCAGGATCTCGGGATGATTTCTCGCGAACGCCAGCGTCTTTATACCTGAGCCACAAGCAACATCGAGAACCCTCATACCTTCGTGAACATCGATCTTCAAGGATTCCCAATAGGCGTCAATCTTTTCAATGTCTCGGAAGGGTGAGACCATACGGGGCGCGAACCAACCAGCCCATATTTTCGCCAATTCCTCGTCCGTCCTTTGTGTGTTGAGTGGCCTTCTCCCAGTGCGTATGGCCTCAGCGAGACTCCCGTTGCCCTCCCATTTGAGATCAGACAGCATCGTTTCGCCCATGTAGGTGGGCCTGCTCGGCATAAGGTACAGCTCAGCTAAGGGCACAAGATGGTATCCGACCTCGTCTTTTCTCAGTAATCCGAAGTTGCATAGAAGGTCCAGCAGCATGCGAGTACCTACGAGATCCCATCCCTCACTCTGCGCTATCTCCTTCAGAGTCCTCTGACCCGTCCCGATTTTCTCCCAGACCTTCAGCTCTAAAGCAGCTTGGAGTATGTCTGCCCTAAGGGACGCGAAGAGGATATCGTCAAGTGGCTTGGTTGATGGGGCTTCTGTCTCGCCGGTCGTTTTCTCCTTCTCTCCCTTCTCTTCTTCCTCAGACAACTTGATCCCAGAATTGTTCTGAAGTATGCTGATAAGATTTCAGATCGATACTACGAGCCTTAGCCCAGCGATTCCGTTTTCTGACTCTCATTAGTGGGTGTGGCCTAAATCAAGTTCGCTCTGCCATTGCCACACCTATCATGACGAGAGCCGCTCCCATGGCGAAGAGGATGTCTATTGGCTCTGCTAGGACGAAGTGGGCCACTGAAACAGAAATCACGGGTATGAGAAAGAGGAAAATTCCTGCCGTCGTCGCAGAAACGCCCTCCAGAGCTCTGCTCCAGAGCAGATAGGCCAAGCCTGAGCAAAACAGGCTCAAGACGAGCAGCAGTAGCCAGACCCAGAGAGAAGTGGGGAGAACTGGCCTTTCGAAGACAAATGCACTTGGGAGCAGGAATAATGTTCCAAAGACCATCGCCAACGCGGTCACCAGTTCTGGACCATAATTCGCCACAGCCTTTCTCCCGAGAACGGAATAGCAAGCCCAACAGAGGGCAGCTCCCACAGATAACAGATCCCCGATTATCTCCATCGGATTGATCGACCATTCGAATGGTTCTATGATGAGGACAGCTCCCAGAAGCGAGAGCATCATTCCAACAATACGCCTCAAACCTAATTTCTCTTTCGCATAGATATGCTCCAACGATGCGATAAGAACTGGACTCGCTGAAATTATCAAACTGGAACTGGAAGCAGTCGTCAACTGCAGCCCGAGATTCTGAAATACATGATACAAAGTCACGCCCGTTAACCCTAATATCGAAAAAGTCTTCCAATCGGTGAGAGCACTGCTGAGTGCAGATCTGCTTCTATGATAAATGACAGCCACGAGGAGCGGCAGAACGATTGAGAAGCGAAGAAATGCCAAGGTTATGGGCGGAATTTCTTCCAGCCCGAGTTTGAGTAGTGTGAAAGATGATCCCCATAGAAAAACGACAAAGGAAAGCATGAGGACGTTTTTCAGCTTCATAACTACACTTTCCTCTTGCTGTCAACCTTTGCCAGTTGCCTTTTAATCGTTTTTCCCTCTAATAGGATGTCACACGATTTCTTTCACTAAATTCCGTTATGGAGAACTCGCGTTCAGAGGTTACATGATGATCCTCACGGACATGATAGAGTGGCTGTCAGGCAATACGAGCGCGCAAGATTCGCTTTCAAATGCCTTATGGCTCCTTCTATTCTACGTCGCGCGCGCGGAGGCCATGGATCCCGGCAACTGAATGAACGCGCGCCGCCGAACCTGACCTACCCAGTTTGCTGTGTGCCAGTGGAGTAGATACCAATGACCAAGATCTTACTCCGTCTCGGTTTTCCAAAGAAGCCCTCCTTCACTTGAGGCCCATCGATCACGCTCCATTTTCTGCGGTAGCTCTTGCTCGTGGCAAACTCCTGCGATATCATCCCAATCCAGTCCGACATGATGTATGGCCACAGTCCATGCCCGCGTTTGGCGTCCCCGCTCAAATCTATGTCGCTCTTGCAGGGTAGATCATGCACCCCTTTTTCCATCTTCTCCAACCAAGACCTCAACTGAGGGACATACTCGGATTTTACCAGTTGCGGATAGGTGAACTGGGTCAGATTGAAAGAATCGCGCAACCTGAATTGCTCGGGGCTGATTACAACGAGCTGCTCAGGGAGGGCCAGGCCCAAGCATGCCGACAAGTCCGGCTGTGAATCGATGCGTTTTTCGGAAACCAGAATCGCATGAATCAACGTTCCCTCCTCCGGCGTCCCGGAATCCCCACCCACAGACATGCTCTTGGCAGAATTCGGGCCGAAACAATAAAAACCTTCCAGCCCACACTCTCGATTCCGTGCGCATGTGACCAAAGCTACCGATTCGTCAAATGGAGACCCTCCCCAATTTCTGGCGCGCGCCATTGGTTCCAAGAATCAGCACTAAACTGCTCAGAGCGCATCGCAACTGCAAAATGGATTTAACTGGCGATGGGATTCGTAACATGGTGAGTAGTATGTCTGGACGGGAAGAAAGGATTCGTCGGGATACTGAATTAGCGTCTATGGGACTTACCTTGGTGAGTCACTACGGGGAGGAGGCGTTGGATGCATTCGTCGAGTGGAACCACGACAAAACTAGGGACAGGTGGAGGGAAATCTCTAGATCGACGCAGAGGAAAGACCCTCAATATCTGTTCTGCCTCTTCAGCAAGGAGGCCCATGAGTTCGAGGTAATCAGGAAGGATGAGAAGTCCCTCGAGGTGAAGGTCACTAAATGCGTCCATGCAGATACCTTCAGAGAGCTGAACGCCTCTCATGTCGGACAGAAATTGATATGCAGCGGGGACGAACCAGTGACTGAAGGCTTCAACCCAAAGATAAAGTTCACGAGGCCAAAGCTTCTAATGGCCGGTGATGATGTGTGCCATTTCATATGGGAACTTCAGGAGTGAAAGACCGGTGAATTCATCTCTCGTGCGCGGATCATGCAATAATCTTGGGTGAACCTCGTGGTTTCTTACGACGACTTGATGCGCGAGTCACATCCGATTGACCTGTCAGCATTCCCCCCGCCGCCCATTGTAAAGCTCAAGGATATGTCCATTGATACTGTGTTGATTTCCGATGGAAAGCCAAGAGCAACAATAGTCATCGATGGGAATGGCAAATATGCGATGCTTGCAGAAAGAATACAGGGAGGAATCAAGGAGGCAACCGGTACGGAGTTACCAATAATGCGTGATAGCCAGATCCAGTTGCCATTTCAAGAGAACCTTATCATCTTGGGCAATCGCTGCACCAATGCAGTCATCGAAAAGCTCTACAATCTGTACTATGCTTACCTCGACCTGAGGTACCCCGGCATAGGTGGCTACGAAGTGCGTTCTCTGCACAATCCCTTCGGAAATGGCTTTAATGCAATTCTCGTGGGCAGCAGCAACGATCATGGCATGTCGGAGGCAGTCGATGAGTTAATGAGAATCGTGAGTCAGGCAGCTCGGACTGATTCGCTCGTCCTCGGATGGGTCATGCGAATCAGATTGGGCAGTGGCAAGGTCCCCCCCGAGAATGCAAATGATTGCCCTTCATGGGAAGACTGTGTGGGGTACAAGCCGGGCACATATTTCGGTTGGAACAGCATCAGCCGCAACATGGCTCTGTACTACATGACGGCAGATGAGAAGTTCGCAAATGAGTTCCTAAGACTTACGCAACCGGATGCAAAAGCTATCGAGGAGATGTGGAGCTTAGATGGCGAGCGGATTGAAGACAAGAACCGCCCTCTCTCCGGCCCGTATCACTACAACGCACATTTGATGATTCTGCTGTGGGATCTGATTGAGGAGAGCCCTCTTCTTACCGATGAGCAAAGGCTCCGCATCACACAGGCTTTTGCAGAACAGCTGAGGCATTGGCAGGCAGAGGAGTGGTGTTATGCAGGAAAGAGGTTTGGTGATCCTAAAGCGGTAGTGGGCTCACGGCACGACCAGTATCAGGCGCTTTCACTCTATTGTCTTGCTCGCTACTTCTGCAAGTATTATCCCCACATCGTGTGGCAGAGAAATCTCGAAGCGGCCCAATATCTGTTCTCGTCTCTCTCGAGATCAGCTCAATTGGCCGGGGAGCTTGACCATTTGTGGTGGCTCAGCACCGGCCTAGAGCCTGTCATGAGTTACATGCTGATAGGCGATGACAGTCGCGCTCTCGAAAGCGGAGTCCTGCAAGCTGTCCTACGAGCGTATGATGCGATAATCAGTTGCGAGCATGATGACGAGCACCTTCGCTATCAGTCGATTTCATTTGCGCATAAGGCAACCTACTTGATTGGCGACAATCGGTTCCTTTACTACCGCAACCTCACTAACCTTGACCTGTCCATCTTTCGCATAGGGCAATCCTTCCTTCCAGTGGAGGACTTGGAACGGAGGCCCACCGAGCTTGCCAACCGTATAGTGGTTGCGCCGATACAGATTGAGCGGTGGCATGTCCATCCCGAACAGATGTACCCATATAGATGTCCCGTTTCGACACCAATCCCATATGAACAGGCCTTCAGGTTCCTAAGCTATCGCACGGGCGTGACAGAGAAAGACGACTATCTGATGATCGACGGATTCAATGAGGGCGTTGTCAATCCATATCACTGCTTTGCCATATACAAGCTGCGCATAAACGACAAGATCCTATTGCACGGATATCTGAACGAGTTCATTCTGCGTCACGGGGGTTTGACTGAGCACTCGATTCCAATAGCGTCGGCACTCAAAGTGCAGAATGTCTTCGGAGATGTCGCCCACATTGAAGCAGAGGTGCCCAATTTCTCATTCGGGAGCTGGCTGCGAAGAATCCTCCATGTGGCGAGATCTTGGACGCTGGTGATTGACGAATTCGTCCCGAACAGGAATCTTGATGATCTCGAGATGACAACACAATGGCAATTGCCCTCATCACCACAGGTCATCGATGATATGTGGCTTGAATATCCAACTGGCAGTGCACGAGCTGCGATTGTACCATGGGAGCACAGCTTTCTCAAAGTGATCGAGGGCATTCGTAAGGAAGACACTCCACAATCAAGGATGATGCTTCACGTGACTAATGATGTTGCGCAATCCATAGTGAGAGCTAGGGCGAAGTCTGGGAACACATTTCGAATCATGACTCTTCTAGGACTGCAGCCAGCAGAAGGTGAGCTGAGGTGTTCGAAGTTGAACGATCAAGCGGCCCTAATTGAGACGCCGGAACTCACTCTGGCGGCAATCGGCAGCGTCGAAATATCCGGCTCACAAGTACGAATCCAAGCTGAAGTTGCGCTTATTGGGGAAAATTTCATCTATGCTAGCAACGCCCATCGAATCACGATTGGAATCCCGATCCTCGAAGCGCCAGAGCCCATCACTTTGTTCTGGAACCTCTCTTCTGGTGAGCTTGACCTTTTCTGCGATGAGCCCGCTGCGTTGGGAATGGCGGTGTGTTCGGGTGGCATGCTCCTCGTCGACAACCATCATGCTCAAGTCACTCATGCAGTCGGAGATGTGGTTTGGATTCGTCTCGAGCGCGGTCAGCATAGGATCACTGGAGCCATCTCAAACGCTACAACAACTCTCAAAGAGCAGCTCAATCGACTGAGAGAAAGGACCTCAGGGCCTCCTTCGTGCGTAACTGTAGCTGAACGATTTGCCACATTGCCTCAACTCAGGACTATTTCTGCTGTGCAAATTGATGGCCCCGCTAAAAGAGTGCTTCCAGGTCCAGTCCGCGGGGGTTCCTCATGTGCATACATCATTTCCGAGAGAGACGCATATCTGTTGTCCGCGAATGGAAAGCTGGAGAAGCGGATTGAACTTGAGACGAAAATAATGTCTGCGGCATACTGGCAAGAAGTCGATCTGTTGCTCTTGGGTGGCTCGAATGACGTAGTGTATGCTTTCAATGGCGAGGGCGAGCTCAGATGGGCATTCAGATCAGAGATGGATCCTGATGTGCAGAAGACGGGGAAGACTTACTGGTTCAAGGATGCGTTACCAGGTGTCAGAGGGCTGGCCACCGGCAGTTTGACTAGCGGCAGAACGCAGGCCTTTGTTGGCAGTGCATGCACGATTGAGGTCCTTGATCCTGATGGTGACCTGGTCAAAAGGCTGCCGCAATTCTGGGGTTGTTGTGTCGTCATGAACGTCGTCGCGAAATCCGATGGGTCACGCAAGCTGCTTGTTTCCAAATGGCCAAACGGAGTCAATGACATCGGAGTAATCGATGGTCAAGATTGGTCGATAACCTATGCTTACACTGCGTTGCCCGAGGGCCATACTAGGATACCAGACTGGACCGCAATGGACACGCCGCATATTCTCGTAGATGACATAAATGGGGATGGAAAAATGGAAGTCATACTTGATGTAAACGGCTCATGGAACTACCTTTGCGTCTATGATGCAGATTTCAAGCCGCTTTGGGCTCTCAGCTTTGGTCCGTCTCTACTGCCGCCGCACCGTCACATGCGAGACCTCCAAGTGGCCGATATTGATGGCGATGGTCTTAAGGAGATCATTGTTGCGACAGAAAACGGGACTGTGTCTGCATTCAGCCACGATGGCAGACGCAAATGGTTTGTGGATGGAGCACCTCCTACATGTCTATGCATTGTACGGGAGCGCAGTGCATCCAAGCTGGCAATTGGCCACGAGGATGGCACAATTCTGGTCCTTGACGCAGCAGGTAGGGCCATCTCCAGATCCAAACTGAACGGATCCATTCAAGCCTTGCACGCTTTGGATTCCTTAGAGGCTGGAATGGTTGCAGGAACAAGTCAGGGCAAAGTCGAGATACTTCGGCTATGACTTGCTACTGATTGCGTTCGGTTACCGCGCGCACGATCCTCGTCCCTTCAGCGCGAATCTTCTGTAGAGTCAGCCTCTTGCGAGGCACTTCGGTCGGCCCGCCGTATCCCAACGCATTTCCGCGGTCTGATACCTTCTCCTCAGAATCCCGATGTGAATTACCCCGATATCGAATTGGATCAAGGCCATTCGGGATACGTTTTTATGGTCGCTCATCCCGGCGAAAATCGAGAGGCGTTCTTGTCCGCTCTTGGACATCTGCAGAATGACAGGTATGTCCTACTAAAGAAGCTCGGAGAAGGAGGGAAGGGAATCGTATATAAGGCTAGGGATACGATTCTGAATCGCATTGTCGCTATCAAGATGCTCAAGGGCGGAATGCTAACCGAGGAGGATTATTCTCGCTTCATGCGTGAAGCACAGACGGTGGCGCAACTTAATCATCCAAACATAGTTTCCATCTACGACATCGGCAAAGAGGGAGAGAAGCACTTTTTCGTCCTTGAATTCGTCGAAGGGATGAGTCTACGTGACCTTATGACAACATATTCAGAAGGCAAATGCGACGCACAAACCATCTTGCGAATTGGCATTGGTATTTGCAGTGCGCTTCAGTATGCACATTCTCAAGGAGTTCTGCACCGAGACATAAAACCCGAGAACATCCTGATCACTGAAGAAGGCGTTGCTAAGCTGATGGATTTCGGCTTGGCAAGAATGCTTGGTCAACCCAACATCACGCAGGAAGGCATCATAATTGGGACACCGGCCTACGTTCCCCCCGAGATCGCATTAGGAAAAGGAGCTGACGCTAGGTCTGACCTCTACTCATTCGGGGCAGTCCTCTATGAGACAATCGCTGGAAGACTACTTTTCCCCGGAGAAGAACCGATAAAGATCATCTTCGGTCACATTCATGACCATCCAGTTTCGCTGAGCAAACTGAATCCGAGAGTCCCCCAGGCTCTGGCTGACTGCATCATGAAGCTCCTGCAGAAAGATCCAGACAACAGATACCAGACGGCTTCCGATTTCCTCAGGGTGTTGAAAGAGATTGCCGAAAGCTCCTTGGGAGAAGTTCCTGCGCTCTCTCCTAAGCCTCGCATTGTCGTCCCAAGTCCTCGTCGGCCTGCCTTGAAGGAGATTCAGCTCATAGACAGGGTAGAGGAGATGGGTGTTCTGAGGGAGGCTGTCGACAGGGCCGTTCAGGGCGAAGGCGGTGTTGTCTTTCTGTACGGAGAGGCTGGAATCGGCAAGACGCGTTTGGCGAGGGAGCTAGGAACCTACGCTCGCCTACGGGGGATGGAAGTCCTGTATGGAAGATGCCCGGCGCTTTTCAGAATGGATGGCGTTCCTCCCTATATATTATGGAGTGAAGTGATCAAGGACTATCTGCAAGCATGCACTCCTGAACATCTATACAAAGTCATCGGCTATTATCCAAGTGAGGTCTGCAAAATGGTTCCCGAGGTCAGGAATAAGCTCGGCGCGATTCCCCCATCGTTGCCCATAAGTCCTGAACATGAGCGTGACAGGCTTTTTGAGGCGATTTCACAGTTCATGACAAACATTTCCAAGGAGACTCCTCTGCTTGTCATTCTGGATGATTTACAGTGGACGGATCAATCTTCGCTTCTGCTTCTCCACTATATGACCCGTGGCATCCAAAAGGAATCCTTGTTTCTCCTAGGCGATTACCGTGACACAGATGTTGATGAGAAGCACCCTCTAACCCCGGTTCTCGCAGAAATGAACAGGGAACGCTTGTTCCAATCCATTCGATTAGAGCGGATGTCCTTCGATCATACCTCCCAGATGGTAAAAGGCATTCTCGAACAGGATGAGGTGCCAGAGGCATTTTGCCAACTGGTCTACGCAAAGACGAGGGGAAACCCATTCTTCGCTGAAGAGGTGATAAAGTCCCTGAAAGAGGAGAAAGTCATCTACCGTGAGGAAAACAGATGGAAGATAAAAGAAGTCTCGAAGATCGAGTTTCCGAAGACGGTAAAGAGTGTTATCAGAGCAAGAATAGGTCGTCTCGATGATGAGTGCCAGAACGTGTTGACTCTGGCTTGTTTCATCGGGAACGATTTCTCTTTTGAGGCCCTGCATGCAGTCACTGGACTCGAAGAGGACAAACTCCTCGAAATACTGGAAAAAGCCCTCAAGACCGGATTGATAAAGGAGCGATTAATTCGTGGAGAGGAAGTCTATTCTTTCGCAGATATCATCATCAGAGATGCCGTTCACGAGGAGGTCAGCCTTCTGAGGCATAAGAGGCTTCATGGCGCTGTTGGAAGTGCATTGGAGAAGGTATATGCTATGAAGATTGATGAACATCTCGGGGAACTCGCCTATCACTTTCTTGAGGGTGGAGATAAGGAGAAGGCCCTAGCATATTTCCTAAAGGCCGCAGACAAGGCCAAGGGAATCTATGCCAACAACGAGGCCGCCTCCTACTTACGCTCTGCCCTTGGGTTGCTTGAGGAAAAGGAAGGTGCAACCCGGGAAAGAGCTCGAGTCCTTGAAAGTCTGGGCGACATCGGAAAACTTGACGGCAAATACGACGATTGCATAAGAAGTTGGGGCGATGCGCTTCCTCTCTGGAAGCAATCTGATGAGAGAATGAATGTCGCAAGGCTGCATCGCAAGATGGCAGGCGTTTTCTGGATGAATGTGGGGAATAGAGAAAAGGCCAAGGAACATCATCAGGAGGCATTGAAGATCTTGGAGGCCGAGCCCGAAAGCGTTGAATTGGCAAGCCTCTATGAGGACATGGCAGGCATGGTTGCGATGGGAGCCAGTGGAGGCATGGCTCAGGCTCTTTCTTTGAGCGAGAAGGCCATTGATCTCGCCATTAGGCTGAACGCCTACGAGACCATCGCACGTTCATACGTTTGGGCTGCGGAGATCCACAAGTGGCTCGGGGACAGCAAGAGAGCTGCTGAGTACTGTGAGAAATCGTTGAAAATAGCGCTTGACAATGGCTACCTGGAGACCGCTGCATGGGCGTATGATGACCTTTCCCATTTCGCTCTCGAAATGAAAAGGGAAAGACGACTAGAGCTTAGGGAAAAGGGATTCGAACTCGCAAAAAAGGTGGGGTCTATAGAATGGATAGCTATGTTTGGCCTGAAACTGGCGCAGAACTACGCTGAAATGGGTAATCTGAACAAAGCAATTTCCATGTTGGAAGAATCTGTTTCTCTGAGCAGAAAGGCCACAAACTTGATTGAGCTCACTTGGTCATTGGGCTGGCTGGGACTTTTCTATGATATATTGGGAGAAACAGATAAGAGCGAATTGTGCTTGAACGAAGCTTTTTCCATTTCACAAGGACTTGATGACTTTCAGGCTATCATGACCGGTTTCACTGCGTTAGGGTGGTCCCATTTCAGAAAAGGGGAGTATGCAAAGGCCAAGGAACTCATGGAGAAAGGTTATGAAGCTGCGGAAAAACACGGGGTGAAGGCCATACAATGGTCTCGGTGGATCATCAGAACATACATAGAGCTCGGGGAAACCGACAAGGCCAACGCTCTGATAGAAAGTCTGCAGGAGTTTGCCTTCAAAGAGAACGAGAGAACACTTGCTGCCGAGGCATGTCTATTAAAGGGGAATCTGCTACGTGCCCAGAAGAAATGGGAAGATTCAATTGAGCAGTTCGATAGGGGGATCAAAGAGTTAGAGGCTTTGGGCGCGAGGCAATGGGACAAGTACGATTTCGCGGACCTTGCTCTCATCGAATACGCTCGCGTCTACTTGGAAAGAAATCAAGAGGGGGACAGAGAGAAGGCAGACAAGCTTCTCAATGAAGCACTTGGAATCTTCCAGAAAATGGGGGCAAGAAAGGACATAGAAAAAGTGATAGGAAAGAAGAAGATGCTCACGGCATGAGATCGCAGGGGGTGTGCAAAGGCGCATGTGGCGTAAGCACACCAAAACATTAATCAAAGAACGTGTTGAGGATCTAGAACGCTAGGTGCGTAGGTGTTTGACATATACCCAGTCGCCTCCCCTTACGGAGGAAGAAATCGAGTCCCTTATCAGGAAGGCCAAGATCGCGAGATTCTGCAGCTTCAATGCCGACGGGACAATACATGCCGTTCCTGTGTGGTATGAGTATAAGGATGGAAGAATCACAGTAGCAACCCCTTCTTCCAGCCGCAAAGCCAAGAATGTCAGGCGCGATACGAAGGTGACACTCTTGATTGATGTCTCAGAGGGAGGGGTACAGCCGAAGGGCGTCATAATATATGGTAAGGCGGATCCAGATCGCATGACTGATCTTCAGATTGATGAGGCGATTTCGTTGTGCGAGAGATACATGTCAAGAGACAAGGCCCAAAGCTACGCCCAAGGTCTGTTGAATCTGACGAGATGGGTGAAGATAGTCGTAATACCGGAGCGCATGTCTTCGTTCGATTATGAGAAGGATGTCGCATATAAGACTGCCGTCGGCGAGTAGTTTCTCTCTTTAATCGCACGCGCGGTCATCCCTGCCCACAGATGGCAGGATTGAATGATGCGAAGTGCGCGAGGCTATTTCAGGAAGTCGTCGAAGCTCCAGTAGTGCTCTTCTTCTTGCATCAC
>CAYOYV010000021.1:0-16346 GCA_964408285.1 uncultured Nitrososphaerota archaeon
CTCATGATGTGCGCATTCGCTGTTTGGCATGTATCTTTATCACGAGCTTGTTGCCCTTTTCAACTAGGACAGGACCACGCAACGATATTTCCCCATTGATGGTCTCGAATTCAAGGGCTCTTCTTCCTAGGGAGATGGATTGAAGCTTCCGACCATTTAGGAAGGGAAGTCTCAGCGAATTCAATTCAAGCTTCCCGTATTCCACTGTGATCACAACGAGGTTTGGTTTCATATCAAATATGCCCCAACCGTGACTCAGGGACCAGAAAGACCTGAACTTGCCACCCTCGGTACGAGCCGGATTGAATCCTATGTACCCTTTCACCATATCGAATTGGAATCCGCTTAGAGCTAGTAGCAGGGCATAGGACGCCATGGAGCGGGCATAGTTGCTTCCACACTCAAATTCATTCCATGGATTTCGTCTCTCGCCATCATACCGAGCCCGAACTGCTTTCGCCACTTCCAGGCCTTCATCGATCAGTCCTTCTTGGATCATGTGACTTGCTGCAGCATACTCGAAACCGTTCATTGCCTCCTCAGCATAAGGTACGGGGAAGGCAGGCTTGTGCTTGCCTTTGGGCCACTCACTGATGATCAGGGCAGCCTCGTCGTTAAGGCCGAAGATGCGGCAAGGGTTGAAGAATTCCCTCACGTTTTTCTTGAAATTGTACTTGAAAACGGAGCTCAAAGCTTTTTTTGTCTGCCGCTTGTCGAAAATCTCTCCCAGTCCACAGATGTTCGCATGCCACTGGGCCAAGAGCTGATCGACCCCGCATCCGCCTGCGATTTGATACTTGATCTCTTTGTGCTCTTCATCCCAGTACGTCTTCTCCACTTTGGGATCTGTCGTTTTGAATTTTTCCAGAATGGACTTATTCTTGATGTCTATGATTTGGGTATAGTACTCGCCATTGAAGAGATTTGCGTCAGCCCATTTCTTTCCCTTCTCGAAAAGATCACGATATTCTTTTGCCTTGTCTCCTTCTCCGACATATTCTGCCATCTCGGCAGCAGCTTTGAGGGCGGCGAGATAGAACCCCGTGAGCCAGGAGTTTGGGCCAAAGAGCTCCATGTCGAGAGTGTGATGTTGTCTTCCCTCGAGTACACCGTCCTTATCGAGGTCCCACTTATCTTCGTTCGTTTCAGCCCATGCGTATTCGATGGATTTCTTCATTGCATGCCAGTTGGATCTTAGCCAGGAACTGTCGCCAGTTATCTTCCAGTCCCTATATGACTTGACCACGCCACCGAACTGCCCGTCAGCGCACGCGTGTGGGAAACTCCACAATCCTCTACCGAGGGGAAGCTGAATGCGGAAGCTCATTCTCCCATCCTCGCGCATATTGTACTTGAAATCGAGATCCCTCATTGAACGCTCAAGCGCTGGAAAGAGGAACGGCAGCACATAGGCGTAGTTCCAAACATGCGTGCAACTCCCTTCGCAACAACCGGATGAAGCGCTGCACCCCTCCCATCCATAGAACGATCCGTCTTCAAGTCGTAGGACTGTCGGGGTCTTCAGTATCGACAGATTCGCTGATACTGCGTCAAGGACATAGGGAGGCAGGGTGGAAGAGAAAAGTGCGTTCTTGAAGCGCACAGTCTCCTCGAACAGCCGCTCCCAATTCTCCAGGCCGAACATGGCACTCTTCGTTGAATCGTGGAAAAGCGTCGCGTAGTAGTTCTTCCATGTCTTTGCCTTCTTGGGAACGCAACCGCATTCTTGACAATCGTTTTTCTCAGGTTTCCAGTAATTGTAGCAATTCGGAAAGCTCCAACTGATGATGAACCTCACACTTCTCGTTTCCTTGGGTCTCACTTGAAAGTGCGCTGCCAAGAGACAGAGGTCTTGGATATTCTCCTCGTTCTCAGGGTAATGCCTATTCTTGAATTTGCCTGGCGAGGTTAGCTCCCTCCAGTATATCCCCAGGCTGTCGAACCACTGCCCTCTGAACCAATACTCCTGATAGCTGGCCTTTGCATCGGTGGCAATCGTCATGTCCCCGAATTCGGGGACGTCACTGCTCAACTTGTTTGAGCTCAGTTTTATGAAATGAATCGTGCCATTTCGACCATAGATATTGGTGGTGCTGCCCTTCGGCAATGGATTCTGCAACGAAAGACAAACCGTGTAGCTGATCGAGCTCTTGGTCGTGTTCTTGACACTTATTTCGAAAAACGCAGCAGGTATGCTGGAGTCCATTTCATTGAGCGGGATATAGGGATTGAATGCAATCATCTGGATCGTTCCAGGGAATTTGTCGTCGTTGAAACGCAAGTTCGCGATAGGATACTCGCCCTTGAACTGGACTTTCTTGAAATGAGGTACACCTGCCATCTGATCCCTTGAAGGGCCGAACCCGAATGATCTACCCTGTTCCCCCGTGTATGGAGGCAGCAGATCGCCGTTCAGAACGCGCGCATCTATTACCTTTCCTCCGGTCTCCGCCTTTATCGCGAAGTGGGAAAAACCATTCAGGCTTCCCTTGTTGGGTTTGTTGAAAATCTCCCAGTCAATAAGCCTCCCGTTTCCAGCAAGGCCGATGCACCCTGACCCAATGCCACCCAAAGGAAATGAGACCTCTTTGCCTTTTGCTCCGTCATAACGGAAATCGGTTCTGGTTTGCGTTTTCTTTCCCATTGCTGACTGGCTTTTCATAGTGTGTCGACTGCAGAAGCCTCGCACCACCAGATAAATGGCTTATGCGAGATCGCTCGCGCGATGCATCACTTCTCCTCATAGGGGTTTGCACAAAGAGCACAGGTGAGCAATCGGCAGCTCACGCCGGCCTAGCAGCGCATCCTGTGGGAGAGTCATTGACGAATGTAACAGAAATCGGGATGAGGTGAAGGCCTCAGCGTTCAATTGACTCTGGGCTGGGAAGCAAGGAGGGGCGATGAACACAGATCGCGCTGGATTCTCATGATGTTCGACCACTCTGCACGAGCGACTACCAGATGCCCGGAAGCAGGCGATGGCGCACTCGCTTGGCGTATTCCCTATAGCCGTCAAGTTCCTCCAGCAAGGTTCTGTCCTCAAGCGCAGTCCGGAGAATAAGAAGGAGCGTTCCAAGAGCTCCCGGGATTAGCGCCCACAGTGAGCCGAGGGCCAGAGGCGTTGCAATAAAGAACGAGATGATGTATCCGGCATAGCCTGGATGGCGCACATATCGGTAAGGGCCGCCTGTGGCTACGGTCTGGTCCCGATCCATCTGGATGCGGACAACGCTTGAGAAGAATTTGTTCGATGCCATCGCCCAAGTGAACAGGCCTTGTCCCAGCGCGTAGGAAATCAAGGCGGCGAGATGAATCGCCAAGTCTAATTGGGGCGACCATCCGAAGCGCTCATCCAGCCCCACCACGACGAATATGCCGAGTGCCAGAACGCCGACGATGCTGGCAAGAGCCTTGTCCCAAGCCTTGGCGTTCTCTTTGACCTCGCCCCGCTCTGCTATCAACTCTGGGCTCATGACAAACAGATTAACTACTAGAAGAACAGCACCGACACCAAGGTAGGCCCAAGCCCACATCCAATCCAAGCGGCCTGACAAGACGAACAAGATTGCCGCTATGATCAGAGACTGCAAAACCACTTGAAGTAAACGTCTCCGAATCCTGCGATTCAGGTCAGACTTCTCGCCTGGCCGATTGACAGAAGTATTGGCGTTCATCTTCATGCCTCCCAACGAATGTTCCGCAGCGATTGGTATATTAGGCTGCCTTTTCGCGAGGTTCCATCGAGGGTCAGCCACGCAGGGCCATGTTTTCTCAAGGCTTATCCATGATGTAACTGTATTCGCTGAATAGATACTTGCGGTCGTTGCAGGGCTTCCCGAGTTCTGCCTTAGAAGAACCCCAAACGAACTCAAAGAAGAGCCAGTTTCGCGAAAAGAAGGGTTTCACGATCCAGTTGAGAAAGCTGTGAAACGTAACTGTTGTCGAATAGCTCACCATTAGGGCGGACTATGACCAGCCGAATCTATTGAAAAGCGCAATTCCAACTATGAATATGAGCAGGCTATATGTGACGAGAATAGCGCCACTGGATAGCACTGTTTGGCTCAAGATCGGCGCTCCTCTCAGGAGTAGCGATGTCAGGACTTCGGTCGCGTGATAGGACGGCACAAGTATGCTGAAAGCCTTGGCTGTCTGTGGCAATATGTCAGTCACGTAGGTTCCCAGGAACATAAGCGGTATGATGAATACGAAGGCGACTCCTGTCGCCACCTCGGGTGATTTCGAAATCGCCGCCGTTATGAGACCAAAGCCCACACAACATAATGAGAAGATCATTAGTATCACAAACGCGAGTATGAGGCCCGGAAGATCCGCAGCTGGATGGAATCCCAACGCAAATGCCATGGCCAGGAGAAGAACGCCCTGGAGAACAGCCGTTAGCATATTTGAGATTGCCTGGCCCAGCATCAGCTCAGTTGAACTTGTGGGTGTGGTGTTGATTCTCCGAAGCAATCCCTGTTGCCTCTCTGAGGTGAAAGACTGTGAAATGGTCATAATCAGGAATGTCATTGCAAACGTGAAAATCCCAGGAGCCATGAAATCGAACGTAGTGAAGTTCTTGGATGCAACCGTTGAAGGATTGGCGATGGTTACAGGAAGCGAAATGAAGGTGGTATTGGCCCCTAGAACGGTCCACACAAGGGCTTGCTGGACTATGGGGGGAATTGCCTGAGTTGCGAACATCGATCCGCTGTCGAGGTATAGCTGAAGGTCTGTCTTCACCCAGAGGCTTTGATGAGCGGAAACCCAATAGGACACGCAACTCTGTCCGAAGTTCTTGGGTATGATCAAAACCCCCTGTATCTTTCCCTCAATCAAATCTGCCTGTGCTGTCTCATTTGCCTCATATAACCGGACTTTCAATATTCTCACGCTCGTTAAGTTGCCAATGAGAAAGTCGGCCCATTGCGAAAAGACTGCGCCGGAGTTAAGATTGACCACGCCGATCTGATATGAAACGGACTGAGTCCCACCGAAGGAAACTCCAAATGCAAGGGTCAGTATCAGTGGGAAGAGAATTATCAAAAACAGTTGGGCCGGTTCCCTAATGATCTTTACCAGTTCTTTGTTCACCAATGCGCCAATCCTTTGGATTTTCATCTCACGCTTCACTCCTTATCCTCCTTCCTGTAAGCTTGATGAAAAGCTCCTCTAGGTCCCGCGTCTTGAATCTTGAGTTCAGGTTTCGCGGCGCATCAAGAGCTATGAGCTTCCCGTGGTCAATGATGCCGACCCTGTCGCACAATTCCTCTGCCTCCTCCATGTAGTGAGTGGTAAGGACTACGGTTTTTCCCCGAGTCTTCAATTGCCTTATGAAATCCCAAACCGCATGCCTTGACTGTACGTCCATTCCGACTGTGGGTTCATCCAAGAAGACTATCTGGGGATCGTGTACCAGCGCGATAGCTATGTTCAGGCGGCGCCTCATTCCACCACTGTATTTGCCCGCACTCCTGTTGGCGTCCTCCAATAGACCTAGCCTCTCTAGGAGATCTCTTGACCTCTTACGCAGATTATCTGGAGACATAGCATGCAAATTTCCGAAGAATTGGACGTTCTCCATGCCAGTGAGGTAGGTGTATATGGCGGTTTCCTGTGGGCACACTCCAATGATCTCCTTCACGTTCGTTGGCTCTTTTGTTATGTCATGGCCTCCTACTTGTACCGATCCTTTCGTTGGGTCCAACAAGCCGCATAGCACATTTATTGTGGTGGTCTTCCCGGCGCCGTTAGGCCCAAGCAATCCGAAAAGCTCCCCGTATTCCACCTGCAGGCTTAGTCCATCCACTGCTGTTACGTTCTCATATTTCTTCGCGAGCCCATCAATCACTATCGATTGCATGCCGCAGTGGCAAACTGAATCGGAATCTATTTAAGGCTTGATCTTCAATTCCCAATTTCTCTCAACTTCGACGCGCACGAGATGTAGCGCGCGCTTGAATCTCTAAATATCACTCGTATTACAAAGACTTGATGCTACGAAGAGTCTTCGCGAAACGAATAGGCGAAATCATGCAAGAACACGATGCGAAAGAAATCAGAGCTGAAACGGACGCGAATTTCTTTGGGCTGGAGTCCAAGGGAATAACTCAGATAAGAGGGAATGGCATATTGCTTCTAACAACTACGCAGTTGGTGTTTGGACTGTACAAACCAGCCACTGATGTTGTCATTCCACTCTCGAAGATTGTCGCTATAGACCTTGTGAAATGGCATTTGGGCAAAAGCGTATTTCGACCACTATTTAGGATCTCTTTCATCAATCAAGATGGTTTGCAGGATAGCGCAGCGTGGCTGATTCCCGATCCCTATTACTGGAAAACCTTGCTGGAGAAAGCCCGAAGCGGAACTCCCGAATAGGTACAAGCAACTGATCCAATTCGGGTTTCTCAATTTGTTCTGATCAATCTCCCAGTCAAGAAAGGCATCTCGCGGGCTCCAGGCGAAGCTACTCTGGTTTTCATGCTGAGACTAGGCGCTTTGCTGTGGTCTCCTTTCCTTTATCTCTCTCTCCTCATAGTGTTCCTTCAGTGCGCTCTTGGTTGCCATCTTTATTATGAAGTAGAGTGCAATGAGACCTATGATGAAGAACGCGATTCTGATGATGCCTCCGATCACAATGGCGAATAGCCCAGCGCGACTGACTACCTGTCCAACATCCAATGCTTGAAAGATCAGCTCACTCATTCTTTGTCACCCTGATGTTAGTTACATGATTCCCTATATACGGGTTATGTACAAATCGTACTCCCTAGGTGGCAATATCAACCCCAGCGTCGCTCTTAAGTCGGTCCGCCTCGAAGAGAATAAATAACACTAGAAAAGGATCTACGTGATTCCGATTGGCCCTTGCTTATTCCAAGGAAGCCATCAAGGAGTTCGCTCTTCGTAGATTGAGACTCACTCCGGAGACGCTGGGCAAGAACCGACATGATGTTCCCGTAGTCGTCAGCGATGTAGGTGGCCTGCAATATGGAGGTCACAAGATTGAACTCCTGAATCGATTTCAAAGCTTCAAAGAAGAATGGTTTGATCACTGGTATAGGAATCACGTGTTGATGGAAGGTCATGTTCTTCGTGCGGCATTGAGAATAGTGTGCGCCGACGAGTATCCTTACTACTTCAGGGCGACGAGAAGCGTTGCTCGTAGAAGGAAATACCAGAGATGTCCATCATCTATCACAGGTCGTCATCTTCTCGCGCTCAAGTATATATCAGATCATGGGCCCTTGTCGCCGGCTGAATTTGAGACACAACTCGGGACCGAACATCCCGAATTGAAGCGAATGGCAAATACGCTCATCTACGATCTATACAATCATGGCGAGATAGCCAGAGTTGGCAGGAAGAAGGAACGCCCATCGTTTCACGCTATGGAGAAGCTTCCCCTCAAGCGAGAAATGATTCGTGTTCGTGAAAAAGAGGCGAGGGAATGGCTATTGCTCAAGTGCCTCAGCATCTACGGGCCATTTTCCGCGAAGGACATAGCACATTGGGTGGGATGGAACATCAGCGAGACAAACGAGACGATTGACACTCTATCTGAGAGAAAGGCAATAGTGAAAGTGCTTGTGGAAGACAGCAGAGACAGTTGTTATTTGCGGGCAAGAGATGTTCCGCTCCTAGACTCCCTAGGCAAAGATATTCCTGAGAACTCGTTCGTTCGGGTCCTGTTCAATGACGATGCACTCCTTCTTGGTTTCTACAGAAGATTGGAGTCCCTCTTCGGATACGATTGGCGTTATCCACAATTCAGTGAGGGGGTAGCTTGGCGAGCCGCGATCTTATGTGGAAGACAGATAATAGGTGAAGCAGTAATTGAAATGTATGCCCACTCAGATTCGCTCAGAGTCAAGAGTATGATCCTGAGAAGGCACCTTGTCACGCCGAGGATCCTATCTGACATAAAAGACCAGTTCATCATGCACTCAGAATTCCAACGAAAGAGACTCGTGATGCGCCACCTCGTTATTTAGCGCGATTCGCGCGCTTGTCCCGTTCTTGCCTGAT
This sequence comes from uncultured Nitrososphaerota archaeon, assembly GCA_964408285.1. Classification (GTDB taxonomy): domain Archaea; phylum Thermoproteota; class EX4484-205; order EX4484-205; family JAAOZO01; genus CAYOYV01. Next base: position 8,032 of record CAYOYV010000021.1, read on the forward strand.
GTGGCAGTCAGAACATAATATGGGATGGTTTGCTTGTCGGATCGCTCGCCCGAGTTGTGCATCGGAAGATGGTAGGCGTCACGGACATTCTTGAACGTAGAAGTCGCATGAGGACATTCCCCCTGATGAAAACAAATAAGCAGTAGGAACAGATTAGGAAAGAGAGAAGTGCAATGCGCTACACCACAAATGACATAGCTACATTGCGTGAGCTTGGACAAGAGATTGCGGAAATAGCAGCCTTACCCATCAATGAGCATCGAACGGAGTTGTACGAAAGGATAAACAATCTGGAGAGGGCAAAACCTCCCGTCCACATCTACGAGATCCCGTGGCATGAGATGAACCTGAATGATGAACTCACCCTCACGACAAAAGATCCTTTCTGTCAGGGTATCGAGATGGAATTGAGACGCACACTCTATTCCTGGAGGCATATGCAGGCTGACATGATAGTTGAGCCTGTGATCGTGCAGCCCCTCTGTATCAATGACACTGGCTTTGGGATCACTGAGCAAGCTGACATTCTCAGACCCGATGTGAAGAGCGACGTTGTATCCCGTCGCTATCATGTGCAGATCAAGGACGAAGGTGACATCGAGAAAATCAGAATGCCAGTGATAACATTCGATGCGGAGAAGACTGAACAGGAATACCAGATGAGGTGCGAGATATTCGACGGCACTTTGCCAGTTGAGAAGCGAGGGTTACCCTTGTATGTGCGCGGGGGCATCAGGTGCTTCTGGTTCAATCCATGGGACGACATCGTCAGATTCACGGGTGTAAGGGAAGTATTGACAGACATGTTTCGAAGACCACTTTATGTGCATAGCATCGTTGACAGGATGGTTGACGCGTGGCTTAGTCGTCTCAATCAGTATGAACGTCTTGGACTTCTGCAAGCTCCTCCGTCAAAACTGTGGGGCGTAGGAGCGGCTCAGGTATTTTCGGCAGTTTCTCCGGCAATGCATGAAGAGTTCGCGTTGAAGCATGAAGCTCGCTGGTATGAAAGGTTCGGACAGAACTTCTACGGTTGCTGTGAGCCACTTCATGACAGGGTTGACCTCATCAAGAAGAATATCCCTAGGTTACGGAAGATTTCGATGAGCCCGTTTGTCGACTTCGATAAGGCTGTTGAAAACGTTGGAGACCGACTCGTTTTCGCTTGGAAACCCAATCCAGCTGTCCTTGCAGCTCCAGTATGGGATCCTCAGGCAGTGCGCAGAGATATGGAGAAGAAACTCGAGATAGCCAGAAATTGCGTCGTTGAGATACATATGAAAGACATCAGTACTGTAAGATATCAACCTCAACGTCTCTGGGAGTGGGCACAAATAGCCGCCGAAGTCACGAGCAAATACTCGTCGTAGAGTGCGAGCCCATTGGATGCTGTCGTGAGAATTTCCGATTAGCAGTCTTTGAATGAAGTTCTAATCGCGTTGGGTCGCGCGCGCGACCTGCGCGTCAATAGTTAAATATCGTATTCGTTGGCCTCGGACGCCGTTCCAACCATATCCGAAGAGACGGAGAAGGTATTAGAATCCGTCTGTGGTCTTGAGAAGAGAAAGTTCGATCAAGCCGTCCGTGCAAAAGCGCGCCAACGATTACGCTTTTAAGAGAGTTGGGACGATTAAGATCAGATGAAAGACATGAAAGTGGTGCTGTGTATGATTGACAAAAGAGCAATGATCTTAATTGCCTTTGTTTTGGGTGTTCTTCTGAGCTCTTTAGCCCTCATCCCTGTGGTTGCCAAGCCGGAAAATCCTGGGCCTCAGGACATTCAGCAGAGAATCTTCATCCACCTAGCCGGCAAAGGAAAGCCCCCATCAGGTGAGAGGGGTTACTATAAGCTGCTGGGCGCAAACTGGAAGAACTTCCCAGTACAGATAGAAGTGAATCTTGATCTGAGTAACCTTGGAAGGCAATTTGCGTTGCAGGCTATACATGTGGCAGCTGAGGAATGGGATGATGGTTTCTACAGTCAATCTGAGGGTATTGCGTGGTATGGCGTTTCACCTAGCCTGTTCGCTGATGACATAACCACTACTACCAAAGGCTACAATGATCTCGCTTGGACTAGCGGTAAACGGGATGGCTGCAACACCATAGTCTGGGGAGATTATCCCCAACAAGGGGTCATCGCAGTTACCATTATCTGGTACAACACTAAGACTAAGGACATCTCAGAATTCGACGTGGTTTTCGACACGGATTACGCGTGGGGAGATGCCGCAAAGAATCCCAGCGTGATGGACCTTCAGAACATCGCGACTCATGAACTTGGGCATGGAGTAGGATTGGATGATCTATATCAGAGTCCAGCATATAGAGAAACAATGTATGGCTACAGCGATTATGGGGATATCATGGGAAGAGACCTATACATTGGTGATAAGGAAGGCATCCTACATCTATATCCATAGCACTAGTCGCTATTCATTGGACTCGGTCGTCCGCTAAGCTAGCCCGCTCTTGTTCGCGAATCTACTTCATGCAATGCATTTCACGAACAAATACTTATATAGGATTGCGGTCCTCGGCAAGATAGGATGCCTTTGGATCCCCTAGAAATAGGTTTATCGCTACTATTCATTGTTCTGGGTTTGATCATAATCATCATTCTAGTCAAGACAGTAATAATGCTCATACCTGCCGCAATAGTAGCTGCAATCGTTTACTTCCTAACAGGGAGTTACCTCTATACAGCTGGCGCATTCCTAATAATAGCAGCGATTTCGCTCCTGAAAAAGCTATGACCTGATGTTTGTGATTATCTCATAGCAAGAATCCGAATCAGAAAGGCAATGGCGAACCCAATTGAAGCTATACGTGCGCGTCATGAGCTATCTAGATCGAATCCATCGATAGCGTTTTGACTTCTTTTGCCCATGATATATATCCGAGAGAGCCAGAGGGATAATCCTCCCAAAATCTACTCGAGCAGCTTTTTCCTAGAGAATTCTATCCTTTGTATCCGGTCCATCTTTTCTATTTCTGCCGTGTGCGTCTCACGAATTAATTTCAGTCTGCAGTTCGCGTATAGTGCGTCGTACACTGGACCTGCTTTGGAGACAGTCTCATGATCGTCTTCTGATTCGATGCCAAGACCTGTCATGATAGCCTCTAATCCAGCTGCCTCAGCCGCAGCCCCCATCGTGCCAGTGTCGGCTGCTCTTACGATCCTCGCCACCTCCAAGGCCGCTGGATCCTCTATCCCGTATTTCTCGATGATTGCGTCGAAACTGCACTTATCCCCATGATGACCAAGTTCGACACCCGGCGCATCGAAAGGCACGGCCCGCTCGTTTCTCACAGCTTGATCTATCTTATCTACAGGGACGAAGATGAACTCAGCTTTTTGGTCGATGAATCTCTTTATTAGCCATGGGCAAGCTGTTCTGTCGACGTGCACATGCTGTCTCGTTACCCATTTCATGAGGTCATCAGCTGGCGAGAGCATATAAACCAGCAATTGGCGCATTATTCGGCACATGAGGGCTGGAGACTAACTGTGATCCTCATGACGCTCCTGACGTAATCACGTCGCATCTATGAAGGGGATGAAAGGACATGAAGTATCCCACTTCTACAAGATATCGATTGCCTCAGGACACCCCTCGGCCGATTCGTCAACTTCTGGAGAGGGTTGTCCCCCATATCCACCGGATTATTGGCAGGAACCTTATCGGAATATATCTGCACGGTTCCCTCGCTATGGGCTCGTTTCAGCTTCGTTCAAGCGACATAGATATGATTCTGGTTGTGCAGAAAGAGGCCTGCAAAACAACCAGAAAGAGAATTATTCAGTATCTCGATGCTGTCCGATCTGGAGACGCCTCGATCGAAATAAGTGTCTTCTCGGAAGAGGTACTTCGAAGGCCCAAATATCCAATCAAGGTCAATCTGCGATACGACTATCCTGACAACATATTCGAGAACGAGCGAGACAAGGAAGTCCTGGCTCACCTCTTCGAAACAAGGGAGAGAGGATTCTTAGTGTGGGGCAAACCCGTCAGGGAGGTCTTCTCAGCAATACCGGCTTGCTGGTACCTCTTAGCCTCAGTTCACGACTTAAGACACACCAGGAGATATCTTCTGAAAAATCCGTCCTATTGGGTGTTGAATGCGTGCAGAACAATCGCATTCAACAAGACCCATCGTGTTTTCTCCAAACCGGAAGGAGGAGAATGGGCAGGCAGCAACCTCCCCCCGAAATATCACGATCTAATCAATCGAATCTTGTCCTGCCATAGAAAGAGAACGTACAGAGGTCGGATTGCCTGGAATGTGCGTGAACTCAAGGAGTTTGCCGACTACTTCTTCAAAGCGATTAAGACCCAACCTCATAACCAATGATCTGAAGTCTTCAATGTGGCACCCAGCGGGTGGGCGCCCTGTGATATATTTTATAAGGACAATTACTAATCGAACTCTGAAGAGGAGAAAGGGATGCAAGGGAATAACGATTTCTTTGATTCGAGGCACTTTAGAATTCGGCCATTGGCTGATGGCGTTTATGCCGCGATCGCAGTCGACGGCGGAGCTGCGAGCTGCAACTCAGGCATCATAGACCTTGGTGACTTCACGGTAATCTTCGATTCCTTTCTTACTCCACAAGCTGCAATTGACCTTCTCGCCGCATCAGAGAAGCTGTCAGGAAGTCCCGTGCAGTACGTGATCAACAGCCATCGTCACAGCGATCACATCCGCGGGAATCAGGTGTTCAGGCAGGCGAAGATTGTATCCACTGCGAAGACCCGCGAGTGGCTCGCATTGAAGGGGCAAGAAGACATCAGGCTGGACGCAGAGGAGGCTACCAGAGAGTTGCGGGCCCTGGAGACTGGTCAAAACGCGACTATGCAGGACGAAATTGATTTGTGGAGGGGTTGCTACCGCGGAGTCCTAGAATCCATTCCGACTCTCGAACTCAAATTGCCAAACTTGACTTTCGACACTAGAATGATCTTCCACGGAGCGAGTAGAACTGCGGAGATCGTCACATATGGCGGGGGCCATACCGAGAGCGATGCTATTTTGCTCCTTCCCAACGAACGGATCGCGTTCATGGGCGATCTGCTCTTTGTCAAGATGCACCCTTGGCTTTCGAGTGGAGATCCAACAGAATTCGTTCGAATTCTTGAGAAAGTCGAAACCCTCGATTTGAAGACATTTGTCCCTGGCCACGGGCTGGTTGGAATGTCTGGTGATATCGCGCTGAATCGCAAGTATGTTGCAGACCTTGAGAGGCTAGCAGCCGCAGCATTCAATGAGGGCCGCTCAGAAGAGCAAGTGGCTCATATGGCGATCCCCTCGGCTTTCGCAACTTGGAGGTTCCGCGTTTTCTTTGAGGCCAATATGCGTTTTCTGTACAAGAGGATAGAAACTGCGATGAACAGAACTAATAGAGGCGTTTGCTAGTGAGTACTGGCGTAGAACCTAGCCAAGGTGAGTCTGAGTCCGCAGATAGCCTGTTCATGGCAGGCGAGTTCAGCAAAGCCAACGAGAGCTACCTTGAAGTGTTAGGCCAAGACCCCGACAATTACCAGGCCATTACTCGCCTAGGCCAAATCGCATTGCTCGCAAACCAATTGGATGAGGCCTATGGATGGCTAACTAGGGCGGCAGAACTCAAGCCTGGGGATTCGAATCCAAGATCCTTACTGGCAGAGGTCTTCTGTCGGAGCGATGCATTTCAACGAGCGACCCCATTGTTTCGCCTGATAGGCAGAGAAGCATTAGCAAACAAGCTGGAAAGCTTCAGAGAGGCCTTGCCCTATCAAATCGAGGGAGAGGCTGAAGAAGTGAATCTGAAGTTTGCAGTTACGGATCCACTTCCAGTTGTCCAGGTCAGGGTGAATGACAGTGAGCTTGTCAATTTCATTATAGACACTGGTGCAGCTGAGGTGGTCCTCGACCGGGAGTTCGCGAAGGAAATGGCTGCAGCGCAATTCGGTTCGGAGACTGGGATATTCGCAGGCGGAAAAAAGGCCGGCTTTGGACATGGGGCAGTGAATTCTTTGACACTGGGCGATTTCACAATGAGGAACGTGCCAGTAATCACCATGGATGTGCAACGCTTCTCTGAACCGATCTTTGGGAAGACAAAGGTGAAGGGTATTATCGGAACAGTAATGCTCTACCATTTCTTGGCAACAATCGATTATCCGGGCGAACAGCTTTTTCTGCGAAAAAAAACTGAGGAAAATTCCAGACGAATCGCAAGAGAAGACGAAGAACAGAAATCATTCATCGTTCCCTTCTGGATGGCTGGTGATCATTACATGGTAGCATGGGGAAGAGTCAACAATTGTCAACCAATGCTTTTCCTTGTGGACACAGGGTTAGCTGGTGGCGGGTTCACATGTCCCGAGTCTACTCTGAAGAAAGCGGGTATCCAGTTGCAGGAGAACATGGCAGGGGAGGGAATCGGCGGAGGAGGAAAAGTAAGAGTTGTCCCATTCATCGTCGATGGACTATCGTTGGGAGCTGCTATGGAACATAACGTTCAAGGACTATATACCGAGAATTTCCCTTTAGAAGACACCCTCGGTTTTCACATCGGAGGGATAATTTCGCATGGATTCTTCAGATATTATGCTTTGACCTTGGATTTCTCCAAGATGAAATATCTTTTAAGAAGAAGGGAATGAGGAGCACATGCTAGAAAACGAACGTCACATGCCGGCTGAGCTCTTGCTGAGTAGTCGCACGCACATTCTCCAGTAGGTATCTGGTATGGCAAGTTAGAAGAGGGACGCACAATTCGAGATGGCGAATCATCAGCTTCCTAATCCTTAGGGCGAATCTTCTTAAATCTCTCCGGCCAGTGGGAAACATGGAACCCGGGCCCTACTGGGCTTATCAAACCATTGAAAAAAGCTCACTAACGGAGCTCATATCATCTCGCCCACTGCAACCGTTGAACCAAATACTGGAAACCAAACGAAAGGCAGCGAGGGAAGCATGCCTGCAGAGCCTAAGGAAGGATCCAGAAGCCGAGATCATCGCAATAGTCGGCTCAGTTGCTAATGGCGATATCATAGGATGGTTCAGTGATGTCGACTTGGTCGTCATAACGAGGAAGCCAAGGAAAGAGGAAATGATCGAAGTAGGACATCAGCCATTATTCATCGAATATTATGATTGGGTGGGTTTCGAGGATCTCCTTGCTAGAAGAATCTCACGAGATGAGTATGAGGCGAGGAGCAGTTACTTGTTCTTCTACGGTAATCCGTACTATCTGCATTCCTTCAGAGAGAGCAGGGCAAGATATGAACGGACAGTCACGTTAGGAATCCAAGCGCTTTGGAACGATTACTCCAAAATTGAAGAGTATTTGGATGATTTTGTTTGGTTCTATGGGTCAGCGAAAGAAGCACTAAGGCGGAACCAAACTTTGACCGCGATGGGGAAGCTTCAAAGGGGAGCCACCCTCCTCCTGAGATACTACCTCATCAAAAACAAGATCCTTTTGAGGAAACCGTTGCCGGATGAAAGAACAATTATTCAGCTTAGGAATTCGGAAGTGCCTAAGGAACTAGTCGATTTCACGGAGCAATTGTACCGAGGAAGGCTTGAAGTGGAAATGCTGCTTCAGCGTTCTAGAGAAATCTATCTCCTCATAACTAACGGACGCAAATGGATGAACGAGATTCCAGTCTGAGAACAACCCGCGCACATTATTGTAAAGCTCATGCGGCCTAGCACCCGTGTACCCGATTGTCAGCTTCCTGACAGAGTTGATCCGAGCCTTTATATGGATTTGAACGCCTACTGAAATACGCTGACTAAATCGCTTCTCGAATGATTGAGTTGTCATCCGGCGTGAGATAACGCGGGCCTCTAAGTTATGCTGCCCCCGGTCTAGTCAATCGGAGCGTGTTAATGAGCGTCAATAGAGTTACGCCATCATCTCCCAAAGCCACTGTGAACCAAAGTGGTACGAGTCCCAGCAAACCAAGACCCCCAAGCGCTAGCTTCGCAGCTAGGGAAATGGCAATATTCTGTCTTGCGATCTTAAGGGTCATTGTGCTCAGTTCATGGACGTAGAGTATCCGTTTCAACTCATCTTTGACAAGTATGACATCAGCCGATTCGAGTGCTGCAGCAACTCCTCCTCCGGACATCGCGATTCCCACATCTGAGGCAGCACCTCCCGCTATGTTCGGCATTATTAACGCAGTAAAAAGTGCAGTACCAATAACAAGAGGAACATAGATCCGCGCAAATCTATCAACTAGCTTCTCGATTTTTGCTTTTCTTTTTCTCGATTGGCCTACAAGCTTGGCGATCCTTGATACAAGGGTTTCCTCAGT
>CAYOYV010000022.1:0-12780 GCA_964408285.1 uncultured Nitrososphaerota archaeon
ATCCTGAATACCGGTGGCGTAGAAGAAACGGGAAGTTCTACCGATCCCAGATAAGCTTTGCCTTTCCAGAAGCCATGGAATACAAATTGGGGATAGTGAAGGAGTTGGTCCAAGGATACGACATTGACGGAATCTTTTTCGACTGGTTACGAACGGGAGATGTGCGAGACAATCCACAGACAGATGCAGAGGGAGTGGCTGATCATGGCTACGAAGAGCCGCTAGTTGAAGGATTCAGGGCAGAATACGGCCTGGAGGCCGACGAAGTAGCCAACGGAGATGAGCGATGGGTGCGATTTCGTTCGGAACCACACACCGAGTTCATGCGGAGAGTAAAGAAATTGATTGAGGCAGTCAAACCACATCTTGCGATTTCGATGATGGGGGTTCATCCTTGGTGTTACCGTGGTCTGAAGGATCCGATTAATGGGAATCTTCGTGGACTCCTTCTAGATGTCAGCACATGGGCCGCTGAGGACCTCATAGACGACGCAGTTGCTGGAGGATACTACCTCGAGGGCGGTTCCCCGGAAAAGGCATACAAGGCCTTGAAGAAGGAGACGGGAGGCAAAGTCAACGTATGGCTCTACTCTTGGGTACCAGGCAGCGTCTCGGATTTCGAACGAGATGTGGCCTTGGCTAACAAGGTCGGGGCCAAGCAGATTCTGTTCTGGGAGGCGGATTATATCGACGCCCGTTCCAACAAGGAGGAATTGCAGCAAGCGATGAGCAAGCGAGCGATCATGTGAAAGAACAGCACTCGGACTTTGAGTGCAACAGAGGACGCTACAAGCAGGTATGGTCTCTGGGAAACCAGATTTCCGCCTCCACATCGGAGGAAGTCCACGAGAGCTGGGAGTGATGTCAGAGAGGGCACGAAACCAACGCTTTTAATCGGTCTTGTATCTGGTTGATCATGGACGCCAGAATCGCGAGGATAACTAAGCACCTAAAGAAGCTCTCGCCCGAAGGAACCGCGCGTAGGATAGTGAAAAGCTGCCGCAAGGAAATCGGTTTGCCATCGACTCAGGGCAGAAGTTTGCTGTACATAAGATGCCTCATGGGAAAAATGGATGAGGAATTGGACGAGAAAACCAGAAAGCAGATCATGGAAAGCTGTGGCCGCCAATGCATTTCAAAATCTACCATAGACAAAGCCAAGAGGCTGAAAGCAAGATCAAGGAGTCTAGATGAGTTCTTGGATCTGCTTAATCGAAACCACATTGGAGGCGGTAGGCTGGAAACGAAGGGCCAAGTCATTTCTGGAGGCTATGATAGATGCTACTGTGGCGCGGTAAGTAGAAGCAAGCAACCGATCTCATTGACTTATTGTAGTTGCTCAGCAGGATGGTATCGCGAGCTTTTTGAGAGAACGTTGGAGAAGCCAGTTGAGGTCGAGGCGCTGGGCTCGATCATTCACGGATCCCCCAAATGCCTTTTCAATATTCACATCTAGTGCGTGCAGACGAGAAGCCGACTTGCAGGTCCAATTATTTATAGCACACTGTCGGGAGAATTCGCAGAGAACGGGAAAATGAAGGCCAAAGACATCCGCATCAAAGAAGCTCATGGGGACATTTCGCCCATAACTTCAGAATCGAGGGATCCTGTAGTTCGCAGACGGTTGATCGAATCAATCAGTTCAATTGATAGAAGCAAGATGAGCCCCCAGCAGAACTTGCACCCGGATTTTGTGACCTATCTGCCTGGTATAGAATATTTCATACTGGGGAACGGGGACATACAAGCAGTTGTCCAACACTGCCTTGAAAGAACAGGTCCCTCTTCACAATCCTTGTTCGGTCTAACGCTAATGGATCCAGAGAGATTCTCAAGGAAGTGGAGCACATTTCTGTTTCATCCAGAAAACGGATTCTCCAGAACGGCTGCCAAGCTCAGATTGGATGGGAAGACTTACCCCTTGGTGCGAACATCGCCTAGGACCGTCGCATGGAAACATGTTGCGAATGTGCCAGTGCTTTCCGTTGGATGGATTGCTCAAGGGTTTGATGTAACTGAGGAATTCTTCGTTCCAAACGAAGGTGGCTTGCTCTTTCGCCGAATACGAGTGACGAATCGGAACGACAGGAAGATTGACGCTGGGATCTCACTTGATCTCGTCCCGAATTTCGCGCTTTTCGACGAGATTGACAGTGATCAGAAAACACGATCAGTAAGGGCCCATGGATTCAGGGATCTGACCCTGAGCTGTTTGGAGAAAGATGTGACGACATCAGGCAGATACAATATCAGCGTGGCCCTGGGGAGACTGCGTCCTGGCGAGTCTGAGTCCGCGCGGTTTGTCTACTCTATCAAGAAGGAAGACCAATGGACGAGTGATCGAAGCGAAGGGAAGATCTGGGAAGAGACAGTGGACTATTGGGATTCGAAAAATCAGGTTCAAACCGAAAACAACATCCTTGACCACTTGTACGAAGTCTCCAAGATCGGTTTCCGAGCTCTTACTGCAAGAAGCGGAAAGTATGATGGTGCCCTATGGATGTACAACATGGAATGGGTCAGGGATGAAGCCATGATCGTGCTTGGGATGCTACAGACGGGCATGTTCCGAGAGGCCGGTATCATGATTGAGAGGATTCTGACGAAATTGGTGGACGCCCGAGGCAGAGCTATGGAGTCAGGCCGCTGGTTCCCATTCGATTATACGGAATTGGATCAGAACGGGCAATTACTCTACGCAATCTGGGCCTACGCTTGTTGGACTGGCGACTATCATTTCTTGGTGAAGAACTGGAAGAAGATAGGACTCGTCGCGGAATTCCCGTTGCAGGAGGCTTTCTGGGATAAAGACTCCAAGCTTTTGCATAACAAGAGAGAGTTCTGGGAAAGGTCAGATTCGCACGGGGTTGAGGACGGATTCGAGCTTGCCTATCAGTTCTGGGTGGTTCTAGGGCTAGAGAAGGGGGTCGAGCTTGCTGAGAAACTCGGCTATAGGGAACTCTCAGAGCGTTGGGGGAAGGCAGCATTTGAAATAAAGAACGCAATCCTATACAATAAGAAGTTCAGACTAATCGAGGATGGACATCTGGTGAAACGTCGCACTAGGGATGGGCGTTGGCAGAAGCTGATGATTCCGCCAGACAGGACCAGCATGCCGGGGGGATCGCCTCTCGCCACCATAGAGAAACCATCGTGCGAACCTGATACTTGTGAAGTCATGCCGATCACTTACGGAATGATCGATCCAAAGGGAGAGCTCTCCCGCAACACTCTCAGATGGATCGAGCATCTGTGGAATCAGCATTGGGACTCTGGTGGATATTCACGTTACAATGTTCTCAGTGAACCAGACCCACCGGCACCGTGGCCATTGGCTTCACTCTTCATGGCACGAGCTCACATCGAAGCAGGCGACTATAGGAAGGTATGGCGTTCGGTCAATTGGGTACGACGACTTAAAGGCGGGAATTCGGGAGCATGGTTTGAACGATATGGACAGAGCATAACCCCGCCTTCTCCGCCCGTAGGGATAGTTGGTTGGGCCTCGTCTGAGATAACTTCGCTGATTGTACATCACATCATCGGATTTCGTCCGGGACTGGATCGGTTCACAATAAGGCCAAAGCTCCTTTATGGTCTCAGACAGATTCGGGGCACATTCAAAGTGCGTGAATCTAATGTTGATCTGCTTTTGACTCGGACCAGGAAGAAGCCCTTTGGACTCCTCAATGGGAAAAGAGTAGGGCTTGATGCGAATTCCCTAATCGTTCCCTACCCAAGTGAGAGAAGACATCTGAAAATCGAACTCCATGTCTGAATCGATTGCAGACCTCGCGGCGAGACCCCCTGCCGCGTGGACTTCTCGCAGGAAAAGAATCGAAGACTTGAGAATCGCGGATGTCGCGAGACCAAGCCTTATATTGATTCTTGCCATCTATGGAAAAAATGAACACGGCCCTCTCAGGGGAGAGGTTCAATGTCGAGGTGGAAGAGGAACAATCATCTTGGGGGCTGCGTTCTCCACTTTGGGGAACAATGCTAGTAGACCCTCTCAATTGCGGGCTCCGGATAGGTGGAAAGAAATATCTTCCTAGAAAGATTGCAGTCGGGACAAGTAGCGACAATCAAGCGATAGAACTCAAATGGACATTTCCAGAAATCAGCGTTGTCTTGACCCAAAGACTGAGCTTGGACTCTGGGGGATCTCTGAATCTATACAGCGAACTCATCAACCTCTCACCGGAATCTCTTGTTCTCAATGACGTCGAGCTTATCAGACTGGAGGACCCTCCTCAATCAGTTTTTGGCAATGAGCAAGGAAATTCAAGGGTGTATGAAGAAAGCGGCTATCTCTGTCATGTGCGTGAATTGAAGTTTCGGAGGAATCTCGTTTCAGAAAGCGCGGAGCCGGCACCGGGGGGAATGATCTCAGGGGCGTCTCAGACATGCTGGGTGATATATAACAGGGCGGACCACATGGGATTGCTTGTCGGCTTCACAAGCTTTGACAGGTGGTTGGGAACAATCCGGATATCCTACGACCCAAGGACCGGTATTAAGGAATGGGTCGTCGGCCACGACGGGGGTGATCTCCGGATCGACCCTGAGGAGAAGGTCAGATTGGAGAATGTGACCTTTTCAGTTGGGAATGACCCTTGGTCGTTGCTTGAGGACTTCGGAGATCTGATCAAGGAGAAGCACAGAATTCGACCTCTTGAGAATCCGCCAGTGACTTGGTGCAGTTGGTATCCATATCGCCTAGGAGTGTCCGAGGAACATGTTCTAGCGAACGAAAAGATCGCCGCGACTCGTCTGAAGCCACTGAGGCTTCGGAATTTTCAGATAGATCTCGGATGGCAGATGGACTGCCTGCCCAACACCTACGAGGAGAATGAGCGATTCCCCCGGGGCCTAAAGTGGTTGTCCGAAGAAACTCAGAAGCTTGGGTTCAACCTCGGAATATGGACTGCTCCTTTCACGATAAGCGAGTTCAGCCCTCTCTATCGCGAGCACCCGGACTGGCTCCTCGGGGACCTCAAGGAGAAGCCAAAGCCCTATTGGACCTGGTTCTGGGAACCACATGGCAAAGTCTACGCACTTGACCTGACTCAGCCCAAAGCTCTGGCCTATGTGCGTGAGAATGTGATGAGACTGGCCGAAAAGGGAGTGAAGTATTTCAAACTTGATTTCATCGGCGGACCATGCAATCCCATCCTGAGAAATCGTCATGACCCGAAGATGGTTGCGGGAGGGGGCACGGAAGCCGTGCGACTTGGATCCAAGGCAATCGCCGAGGCCGTCAAGGGGGTCGATCCTGAATCTCTCCTACTGAACTGCAATCCCTATGAGGTCTGCGGACTCGGATTCTTCGATCTACTGTATGCCTGCAATGATACTGGCAACACCGGGTATGTGACGTGGGCTACAACAAGGGAGAATTACACCTCTGTTGCTTGCCATCTCTGGAAGAATCACAGGCTGGGGATAATCCAGCCGTCCTGCCTCTGTGTTGGTTTACCTGGGATATTGGAGGAGGCCCGAATGCGAGCAACGGCCACGTTTCTTTCTGGGGGCGAAGTCGATATAGGAGATGACCTTACTACTCTACCTGAGGATAGGTGGAATGTTCTGCTTTCAATCCTCCCTCCATTGAGCCAATCGGCGAAACCGATCGACCTGTTTGATGCATTGACCATCGATGAGTTGCCCTACTCGGAAATGGCCGCCGGCGTTGAAAAGGAACCTGTCAATATCTGTGAAGCGGACGACTCTAGAGTATGGTGTGTTCCAATCAAAACCGATTGGGACGAGTGGATCGTTGTGGGGCTCTTTGCCTGGAATCCACCAGTACCGAAACCTCGAAAACAGGAGAACCCGATCACAAGATTCAGGATACCCTGGAAGCGGCTGAGAATGGATGTCGACAAGGACTACTGGATTTACGAATTCTGGTCGGGTCAATTCCTGGGCAAGGTAGCTGACACTTCCGACACGCCCAAGGGCTATGTTCATCCCGGAGACGCTAGGTCATTGATCTGGGGATCCACTCAGGGAACACTTCAGGTTTCGTTCTTCGGTCCTTCGGCGAAACTGTTAGTGATTCGTGAGGCCCGTGACCATCCTTGGGTTGTGGGAACAAGCTTCCATGCAACAGGAGGCTCGGAATTGAAAGACGTCAGATGGGACGAGAGCAGACGAAGCCTGAGTGGTGTACTTGAGCGACCGTCGGGACAGCAGGGGTTCATTGTCCTAGGGGGTCTCGAGGGAGTTCCAGTGAGGGCAACCATTGAAGGGCTTAATGCAGATGTCACTCCGAGTGCGAACGGCTCATTGAAGATTCCGATACTTACAAGCGCGGGGACAACCCGCTGGAACGTAGAGATGGAACACGATCAGCCAATCGAAGAAAAAAGGTGAGACACGAACATGGCTGCAAGCTCTCGATTATTCCAGCGATGAAAACACGAACGCTAGGATTTCTTTATAACCCCTGGTATTACTGACTGAATTGTGCTCGAAGTCGAGAAGATCAGAGCGATAATCTGCGCGGACATCTCCGAAGGAGACTCATTCCGACCATCGGACATAGGGCTTAGGGATTATTTCATCACGACGGAAGACGCCGAGGAAGAGGAAACTGAGTCTGTGAACGTTGATGAGTGGGAAAAGCACGTTGAAACCGTCCCTATGGTACCAAGTTATCCGGCAGACACGAATGTTGTGGCGATAGACTCGACGAGTCTCATGTTGGGAGTGATTCCCGACGGTTTGGTCGGAGCGATAAGGGCGTCGATTATCATCAGAGAAGCAGGTAGGGGAGAGCATAGTCTAGAGCACTATGGGCCATATCTCGTCCCAATAACCAATCAGAATAAGGATGAGATGTATGGAAACTTGTTCAGAGCAGTCTACGGGATCGAGGCCGAATCTCCAGCTCCTGATTGTGCGAAGACCCTTGACCGCGTTAGGAATCTCTTCGAGAGACACATACAACTGAAGGTAGCTTTGAATCACACGAATGGCTTGATTCTTCTTGATGGAAGTCTCATAGGAGGCACAGTTGCAAACCCAGCTTTTTTCATGAGGAAGATCATTGAGCAGGCAAACGCGAATGGCAACTCGATAGTCGCTATTTCGAAATCAACCGGTCTCACCCTTCAGAGATCTAAGCGAAGTATACTTTCATTACTCGATCCCATGTACGGGCCCTGCTACGTTCAGGGAATAGAGGATCACATCAGCCAGAACAGGGAGCGATATCTGGGGGGCATTTATGTGGCAAAATTGACTCCATTGGGAGAACCATTCAGGATAGATATACCAAAGAATACCAGAATTCAGCACAGAGAAATCATGAATAAGGTCGCAGGATTGGCCGGTGACTATGGCTATCCAGAGGAATTGAGGCTGGCTCACATGACATGCGTATTGAGCTCCATCGAAGTCATCGAATTGCAGTCTGCTGCGATAGGTTTACATAGATTGACAATGCAAGAAGAAATAAGGCCGAAGCTTTTCCCGCTGTAGGTGAATGAGAGATGTTTCTGCTCACCAAAGAAAGCGATGAACTGGCGATTGTGTTCTCACCTGAGGAGAAGATCCGCATCGGAGACACCCTTCTTGTGGATGGAATAGTTGTTCAGGTCATGGACATGCAATTCGCGGACTTGCCCGGCGTGTTGGAGCACATCCTGAGGAAATCTCTCATTTCGAAGGCTGAAGTGAAGGAGGACATACAACCTGAAGTCAGAAGCGTGATTGATCTCCTTACAGATCAGAAACTCGCTATAGCGAAGATCAGGGGCAGGATCATAGAGGAAGATGACCAGAAGGGTCAGAAAAAGAGGGTCTTCAAGACTGGACTCAGCGAGTTCAACCTAAGCAGGGCAAAAGCCGACATCAAACCCATGGATCAAAATCAACTCTTCGAGTCACTCGGGCTTCGATTCCAAGACTCCGTTGACCTCTGCAGAACTCTCTCAGTTGAGGCAAAGGGCTTCGACATTCTGGCCGAGCGACTTGGGATAAACCTGGTCACTGGAATGAAGGGATCCGGCAAGTCCTATTTCGCAAAGAGGCTCTTACTTAGGCTGATCGAGAGAGGGGTGCTGACTTTGGTTTTCGATCTGAACGGTGAATATATCAACCTATGGAAGGACACACTGGGAAAACCAAACGAATATGCGACGCGAATTCGAGTCATGACCCCATACATCAGGAAGGCCAGAATGAACGAGATGCCTCTCTTGATCCCATTGAACGAGATCAGCTACGATGATTTCGCCCATTTCATGAGTGTGCAATCTGGAACTCCTTCATACCAATCTCTCGTACAGTTTTGGCTACAGAGAAAAGACACGATTTTCGATTTGAATGACCTAGAGGACTATTTGACTGTCCCCGACAATGTCAAGAACGAGGCCGTCAGGATAGCTCTCGAAGAAAGGGTCAAAACAGCCAAGGCTCTCGGGCTCTTCGGACCGTGCGACCTGCTAGGCACGATCAAAGGATTACAGGAAAGGGGCGGAGCACTGATCTTCAACCTTTCCCTAATTCGGCCTTGGGAGCGTGGCATAATAGTGGATTTCGTCCTTCGGAAGTTGTCGCAGTTGGGTCACTCAAAGGAAATAAGGGCGGTCTCTCTTTTCCTAGAAGAAGCCCAGCTATATATAAGTCAGGAGAACATGGTGAACGTCCTGACTAGAATGAGACATTTCGGGATATTCCCCACGTTCATAACCAACGATCCCCGAACCCTTCCGGATGAAGTGTTCACATTGCTTGACAACTTGGTTGCCTTCATGTTCAGGAACGAAGACGAGCTGCGACATCTGACCAAGACCGGACTGACGGATGAGAGGACCGCATATGCACTGAAGAACCTTGAATCCAAGCAATGCCTTGTCGTAGGTAACGTTTCCTCCAATTATCCTGTGTTCGTGGAGGTCCGCCCACAATCGGAGGTAATGATGGGAGGGGAGACTAGGAAACTCATCGAATGAACTCAGGAGAAGAGAATGGCAGTATCTTGGCACAATTGGTGGCGCGCGGTAAACGGGACTGAAAACAAAAGATCGCGGATTGGCATTGGGATTCTGGCTCAGCAACGCGCGCGCCCCATCGCACTAGCATGCCGTTTAAGGTTTTTAAGCAAACACACTTATTTTTGGCCGCGTTCCATTGAATGTATCGCTGAGGAACACCGGATCGCTGACCTTTCCCAAATATTGTCCTAGATGCATGAGGCCGAATCCAGAGCGGACATTCTCATTGAAATTCGAGAGTCCAACAATTGTCTCTACGGGATGGAAAACCGCGAAGGCGGTCGAGAAATGGACTCTCGATGCTCCGATATGTGACTCCTGTCATAATTCAAAGGTCAAGAGAACACTCATGCTATATGTCCCTATGGTCGTCGGCGTTCTCGTATTCGCTGCATCTTTGGCGATATCTTTTTCGCTTTCCGCGGAAGATCCGCCGATATTCTTGGTGCTTGGTGGTTCACTTGCCGCTGCCGTGTTGTCATTCTATACATTGTTCCTGGTCCTAAAGAGGATGCCGAAAGCTCCTCTCGAGGTCATATCAGCGGGCCCTATCCATGTCATGCTTTGGTTCGAGAATGACCTATATGGCAGGATGTTCAGCGAGGCGAATAGGGATATTCTCTTGGCATAGACAATGCCCACGCGCCAGCTCTGAAGACTGGATCCGATGCAACGGGCAAGAAACAAGATTCATAAAACCATCCCATCTCAGGCGTATCCAAGATGCCTTCCGTTACTACGCGAGAGGACGCGGAACGAGCTCCGTTTGACAAACTCCAAGGGATGAAAGGAGCCCAATGCTTCCTCTAGAGAGAACGATTGCGACCTTCGCCAGAGGCTCACTGGACAAGGTGGCTGTCCACCACATCAGCTTTTCCTCGAGAGCAGCTTCAGCCGTGCTCGGACGTGAAACATACGTCGGGGGAGGAGTACAACAGTGGAGAGAAGCGAGATCTCTCTGGGAGGGGAAAGAGGCTCACGAGAAATTCATTGAGAAAACACGACGAGATGCGATTGACCTTGCAAAAGCTACCGAACAGGATATCATAAGGTACGAGTATTGGCGAATGGAAACCAGACCCTACAAGATGATCGACGTATACACGTTCATGTTTGGTGATCCGGGCGGGATCTGGGAAATAAGGCGTCTCGATCCGGAAACCGAGCTCTTCCAGATCGTGGGTGAAAGCGCTGGGAAGCATGAAACCTTTGAGGAGATAGAGGAATACGTTTCAGGCAAGGAGGATTCTCTCAGGGACTACAGACCTTCTGCTGAATATCTCGAGGAACTGGAAGCAATCATTCAGGAGCTGGGGGAAGAATATGCCATCAGAGTGAACGCCGGAGGGATAGGAATACCAACAGATTCAATGACTTGGCTTCGCGCGATTGTACTGAAACCTGATCTGGTGTCTCGCCTGTTTGATGTCCAAGCTGAGACTGCAATGAGGTCTATGAAGCCTCTGAGGGAGATCGGAGCGAAACTGATATTTGGAGGGGGAGACTTGGCCTCAAATCATGGTCCGTTCTACTCTCCCGACTCCTTTCGCGAACTGATGCTTCCAAGGATAAAGAGAGTAGCGGAAGCCTGCCATGAACATGGAATGCTGTACCTATTCGCGTCCGATGGGAATCTCTGGCCCATAGCCGATGACCTATTCGGCGAATCAGGAGTGGATGGATATTATGAAATAGATAGAAGGGCAGGCATGGATTTGGGAATGCTCAGAGCCCGATTTCCAGAACTCACTCTATTGGGCAACATAAGCTCCCACACCCTCCATGAAGGTAGTCCAAAGGACGTAATATCGGAGACGAGATCATGCATCGACGAGGCCAAAAGAAATGGAGGGATAGTAGTCGGGATCTCGAACATCATTATACCTTCGACGCCGATTGAGAACCTGCGTGCTATGCTTAGGACAATAATGGAATCCAGGAGAATGTAAGGTCCTTCTCTCACAGGAGGAAAGCGAGGAAGTGATGAAAACGGCCTTCCTATGGGACATTCACCTTCTTTACGGACATTGCTGTAAGAAGCCACACACACGCCCTTTGATCCGTTTCCCTGCAGATTGAGTCGGATTTCTCCTCATTTTCTCTCATGTGAGGATTATCTCAGGATAACGCGCTTGTCCATCTCCTCTTTGCTCGAAACGCTTATGATGCCCCCTCAGATAAACGTCCAACAGAAACCATGAAGACCGTCGGGAAGGTCAAGGAGCCGCTGCACGGATACACCCAAGAGATAGGCTCGATATCCGTGAATCAGCTCAAGGTCATCGAGATCCAAAGGGGGCCCTCCAAGGCCCACATCAAACGGTTAGTGAACTCGATCAAGAAAATAGGCTTCGTCATACCGCTGATAGTCGTGAGAAGGGGAGAGGAGAATATCATCATAGACGGACAACACAGATTTCTAGCAGCCAAGGAACTTGGGATAAGGGAACTGCCGGTAATAGTAATGCCTGACAAATACTCGCTCAACCTGATGGAATTGAATGTGGAGAAACAGATGTCATTGAGGGAAAGAACCCATGTCTCACTGAACGTCTATAGGATGTACCTAGATGAAAGCCCTATAATGAGTGAGGATGATGGAAGGATAATGGATTCGATAGAGTTTGCCTACTATGTCACATTGGGCCTTGCATATGAGAAGAAGCCGAGAATTTTCGGGTCCGCGTATGAGTCGATACTGAAGAAGATCGATGGATTTCTTTCCGTTCAGCTGATGGATGCCCTCAAGGAAAGGGAGAAAAGGGCTGGAACCATAGTGGAGTCAGACAATCTGGCAAGAGAGACCATAGCGAAGATCAAGGAACTGGGAATAGACCATCCGTTTCTATATAATCAAGTCATCTCATCCTGCACTCCGATGAAGAGAAAGAGGAAAGTCAAACAGACCTTCGAAGCCCTGTTCGAGGCCCTCCAAAAAAACCTGAAAGAATTGGCGGCGAATCCCGGGAAGATAAGATCTCGCGGAATTTCCGCAGGGTATTGATTGGGGCGCTTTCCTCGTAGAGACAAGGCTGATCGATACGAGTGTCACAAAAGTACCGATGACTTACTCTTGGCGCTTCTCTGGTTCTTTCACCAGAATTAGGACCATAAGGAATGTCGGAATCATAAACAACATCGATATGAGGAAGACGAGTTGAGGCGAGATGGAGTAGAGAATGCCGCCCGCTATTGAAGCTAGTGCCATGAAGATGTTAATGACAAAGCCAGTGAACCCCATAACCTTCCCGCGCTGTTCCCTAGGAACTAGGTCTGCTTGAAGGGATTCATGCGATGACATTCCCAGGACCTGGGACAATCCGAATAAGATCATAGAAATCAATACCTTCAGGAAGTCTCCGAACAAGAACAGTAAGATCGAGGGCAGAACGATGGCATATGAAAGCATCAAAGGAAACTTCCTGCCAACCTTGTCAATGAGCTTGCCAGCAGGCAAGGCAGATACAATCATTGCCACAAAGAGGAAAATGAGTAGCAATGACCACTCTACCTCGGTTATCTTCAGAACCCCAATGGCGTAGACAACAATGAAGGGCATTATTACGGCGAAAGAAATAGTCCCGAGCAGTTGGATGATGAAAAGGAAAAGCACTGATCTAGGCACAACCTGAAAGACGCGCACGCTCTCCTTGAAAGCGGTCGGATATGAGCTGAGGAATTCGCGAAGAGTTATGCTTGTTGGATTTTTCATCGTCTCTCTCAATCTGATCCTCAGGATTGCCGCCAAAAAAAATAGAGCAAAGACAACTAGGTA
>CAYOYV010000023.1:0-11504 GCA_964408285.1 uncultured Nitrososphaerota archaeon
TGTCTCCTATCGGGAAAAGGCCGTACATCTGGTACATATCCACCGCAGCAGGAGATAGTTGCTCTGTCTCCCAAGGAAGTTTGGCCTCCAAGTAGGCCTCACTCTTCCAATATTCCTGAGCGTTGTTCTCGATCCACCTGTCAATGAGAGGATAGGCATCCCTTCCCTTGTTCAGGAATTGTGTCATCCAGATGCAGTGGTTGAATCCAGCGATCCGGGCTTGAACGTCTTCCGGATTCAGACGCAGAGAATCTACTATGCGCTCGTATCCGAAATGCCCGTGACATACTCCGATTACCCTTATTCTGGTTTCTCTACCTATCAGAGTCGTGCCCTCGAATACGGGATTTGCAGTCTCGATCAGCCAAGCATTTGGGCAGAGCTTTTCCATGTCCTCGGCTAGGTCCAAGAAGAACCGCAATTGATGGTACGCACCAATGCCCCCATAGTAGTCGCTCACTCTGTCTCCAATCCCCCCGTTATAGCCATAGCGGCCAGCAATACTTCGCTCAGCTTCCATACCCTTGTAGCCGCCGACTTTAACTGAGCAGATGACAAAGTCAGCATCCTCCAAGGCGTTTCTTCTGCTTGTGGTGACTTTGAATCGCAGATCAGCATTTGTTTCCTTCATATAGCGTTTCGCGAAATCGAGAACCATAGCGAGGCGGTCCTTGTCTATATCCATTAGGGCAACGGTGCTTCCAGAGAGGCTTTTCGTCAGACACAGATCCCGCAAGAGATCTGCAGAGAAGACAATGCTGCCAGCTCCTATGATTGTTATCTGGACCATGGGGTTTGCTTGGGTGCTTTCCATTTTAAGTATTGAGGTCAATAGGAAGACATTAGCTTCGTTCTGTCAGAATTGGACATCCCGCATGGCAAATCGCTCCCTGTGAATTGCGATGATATCTCCCCGAGAAGACCTGCGAAGGGCGAATTGGGCGAGACTATCGTGCCTCATAGTAGTTCATGTACAATTCAAGAGCTTCACAGAGAGCATCTATGTTTCCAAGAGGCACATGTGGATATATGCCCGAGGTCAACATGAGTCCTCCTTCCTTGGATCCGAGCTTAAGGACAATATCTCTGATGTGATTGAATATCATCTCTCGAGTTCCGTACGGCAATATGCGTTGTCTATCGATATCCAAGTCCACACAGACCCTCCCCTTCAGATTCATGACAATATTGTCCAATCCGTTCACAAGGTCCTGGACATTCAGGATTGACACACCTGCCTCAAGCAGGCTGTCAGTAACTTCCATCACATGGCCATCAGTGTGAAGATGCACCCTGACCCCGGAATCCCTGAGTCTTCTGAAGAATTTTCGATATGATGGGTAGATGAATTCTCTGAACTTCGTCTCACTCATTGGCATTCTGTCTTGCATGCCGAGGTCGTCTCCGAAATAGACTATGTCCGGCCTGAACGTAAGGATCCTTTCGATTATCTGCAGATAATATTCCGTCATCATTTCTATGAGTCTGTGGAGCTCAGGCGAATCTGTGGCGATATCTCTCATGAGATTCACGAATCCCCTGATGTAGGTGAGCCTCAGATAGAAGAATCCGTGGCCCAAACTAATGCCTACCGCCATTCCATTTCGCCGAGCATCGTCTACGGAATGCTCTATCGACTCCCAGCTCGTCATTTCTCTTCCGCCCTCCTGAACGATGCCATGATCTGGATTCGGCAGCTTGTAATCCTTCATGCTATTCCAATTCTCGAGCGGATGCTTCACCACTTGTCCCTGGAGTCCATCGGCCTCGAATGACCAGACGCAGTCCCAGGGATCGACAAGGATGTTTCCTTTCCTCCGATTGCC
The DNA here is from genome assembly GCA_964408285.1 of uncultured Nitrososphaerota archaeon. Lineage (GTDB taxonomy): Archaea > Thermoproteota > EX4484-205 > EX4484-205 > JAAOZO01 > CAYOYV01. The sequence goes on from CAYOYV010000023.1 coordinate 1,827, forward strand.
GAACTCGTCGAACTTGACTGTTCCCCTCTGGAAGGATGGGAAAAGCTTCGGGTGTCTCAATACGACATCCTCCAACCTCTCCCTATATTTGCTCCAAATGGGCTGGGACATTGAAACACTACAGGGTATCCAACCGCATCCCCTCATGTCCATTACGCACAAGTGCCTCTCCGTCAGTGCCATCGTGGTTAGGGCTTTGTCCTGATAGAAGAAAAGCCTTAGCATACTCCTAATATTGCACCATGGTGAACATCGATCTCCGACAATTCGCCGGACTGATTGTCAACTCCAAGATCAAAGTTGAAATCTGCAGAATCAAACAATAAATACGACATATGGAATACGGAGGGAAGTGCCTCAGGTGCTGGATCTAGATATCCTAGAAGGAACCATAATCTCATCAAGGATGGGGCTGGTCTTTTCCGATGGCCCCTACTCGTATTGTCTGTCGGGATCCGTTGGAGGCGAACCCATTGCCGAGATGACATCGGCCCATAGGAGAGTCACAAAGAGACAGGGCGAAACCATCGTCTGGGGGGACTTCCCGGGCCTCTCGATTGAGTTTACACAAATCCTGAGGGAGATCGACTTGGGTCTCGAAGAAACCATCACGTTGAGGAACAAGGGCACGCAAGCCGTGAGACTTGGACAGATCAAGTTTGGTTTTGTCGCGAACCTCGGCAACCGTCCAGAATGGCGCTTGTGCGCGATTCCCTTCAGGATTCAACTTGATGGAAGTACGCATGACTACTCAGGCGAGGCCTTGATCAGAGGCGAGTTCCACAATTCGGTGTACGCGGACAAGTCGCGTCCTGAGCCGGCCCTGGTGGACTCCGGTTCGCTATGGTCAGAGGCCTGGGCGTGGGGTCCAAGTGATCGAGGGCTTGTGATTGTCAAACACAACGACGATGCAATTGAGCTTTCAGTTGCCGCTCCCAGCAAGCAAGACAACGAGACGTTATTGCGTTTCGGAGGGGTAGGATTCTCGTTGTATGGGGAGCCCTCAATCGCCAATCGGCTCGCTCCAGGTGGGGAGGTCACTTTCGGTACGACTATATATACTCCCTACGAAGGTGGGCTCACTCAGGCTTACAAATGCTATCGCGATTTCCTTGATTCGAAGGGGCATACATTCCCTCAGAACTACAACCCACCAGTGCACTGGAACGAGCTCTACGATGTCGGTTGGTATCATTCGGACACTGGAAAGCTCAAGCGATACTACACAAGGGAGGCTCTCCTGCATGAAGCCGAGAAGGCGCGGAAGTGCGGATGTGAGTCACTTTACTTGGACCCCGGTTGGGAAGTCGCCGAAGGAACTACCTTGTGGGACGAGTCGCGCTTGGGAACGATATCCTCGTTTGCAGAGACTCTGAGAGTGGAATACGGCCTGGGTTTGGCATTCCGAACCATTCTGCGTTGTTACAGGGACCATTGGCCACGCGAGTATCTGATTCAGCATAATCCAAAGGATCCGTCCAGAGGATCGATCAGATGGGATGATCAGGAGCTTTGGGAGTTGTGTCTATGCAATCCAGTACTCATGAGGGAGAAAGTCAAGCGCATTCTTGACATTGCAAAGCATGGCGTCTGTTTCATCATGTTCGACGAGATGGATTGGCGCGGTCCATGTTACGACTCTAAACATGAGCATCAAGTGCCTACCACTCCCCTAGACCATGTGCTGGCTGTATATCGAATGGCCCGAGAGGTACGCAGCCAATGCCCCGGCCTTCTGATCGAAGCACATGATCCAGTTTGGCCCTGGCACACGTCAATCTATGTTCCAACATATTTTCAACAGGGATTCGGTGAAAAGGGCGCGCGTGATGAGAATTGGGGATTCGAATACATGTGGAAATGCCTTGACGACTTGAAATCTGGAAGGGCACTCGCTCTTTACTACTACAATCTCGGCTGCAACATCCCACTCTATCTGCACATTACAATGGCAGCTGATAATGACAACTGCCTGTTTTTCTGGTGGGCTGCCTCGACGATCAGGCATCTCGGGATCGGTGGGAAGGCCAGCAACAAAACTATCGAGCCATCACCAGGACTGGCACCTTTCGATTCCGAGAAGCGCTTCGCAGCCTACCAAGGGCAGATGGGGATCTATATCAGCCTTAAGCCATACTTCGCGCGGGGGGATTTCCATGGGATTGCTGAAAACATTCACCTACATACTCTCCAAGAGAAGAAAGGCGGAGTTGTGAACTTGTTCAACACGAAGGAGGATGAGAACGAGTTCAGATTCTTCATCTCGGAGCAATCACTGGGCGGGAGAAATCTCGCCGTGGAAGGTGCGGAAGCTAGCTGGACCGAAGATGGTGTTGTCCTGCGGCTGAAATTGGCCGCGATGAGCCCGGCTCTGGTATGCATTGGCGATGCAGTCCGCGAGAGATGCCAATAGAGTGACTTCGCGAGGCATTCCCCAATGGCATTCCAGAACGTTTTCATCTGGCCAAAAAAAGTGAACGCGCTATCCTCTTTGACCTTTCCGGTCCCGCGGACTGAATTCACACGAACGCCGAACCGACGAAAAGATATAATGCCGAGATGAGCTCCCACGATCCATGTCAGACATGCTTGAAGCACTGCTATGCTTGCCGCGGGTCTACAACTTCAGGGTGTCGCCGGACCAGAGGCATGTTGCCTTCACATGGGGTAACGTTCACGAGAACATAGACGTTTTCATCGCGCCAACCAATGCCTCATTGCCTCCGACCTACCTGACTAAGACTCCTGAAGCGACAGTCCTCGTTGATTGGACAAGCGACTCCGGCCACCTTATCGTCAGAGAGGACAAAGGAAGGAACGAGCGAGCAAGGTTGTTCCGGGTGGCAATCGGCGAACCCGGGGTCATGTATCCTCTAACAATGGAAGACCCTCCATTCTTCCTGAGGGGTGGTGTCCTGCACCCTAACAACAAGTGGTTGGTATATGGGGCGAATTACGACTTCAGTTCTGGATGTCCTCAAGAGGCGACGTGGATTTACCGCCATGATCTCGAGACGGGGGAGCTGGTGGCTCTGGCGCGGCCTGAGAAACCCGCCTATGTTGATCTTTCATTGAATAAGACTGGCGGGCAAGTGCTCTACAATCGGAAAGATCTAGATCCCTCAGGCGAGCAGTTGTGGCTTACAAATACCGATGGAACTGATGACCGGGAGATTCTGAATTTCGGGCCAATCGGGAAGGCCGAAGGTGTCTGGGCTGCTGACGGAAGGCACATCGTGTTCACGACAGATATGAGGCGAGGTGAGCGACTAAGCCAGAAGGCAGTCGGGCGCTATAGTACGGAGACTGCTGAGATCGAGTGGCTAGTTGAGGATCCGAAGCGGAGCATAGAATACGTGCATTGCCCAAGGCAACGAAATGTGGCAGTGTTAATTGAAGTTCGTGAGGCCAGGCGGAAGGAATCCATCATTGACCTCGACAATTTGGAGGAGCATCGCCTTCCTGAGTTGAGGGGAACACTTTCGCTTGGGTCTCCTCTAGAAGGCAATGAGTGGATAGGCCTATACTCATCTTCGACCCAGCCGGATGAGCTGGTCAGGTTCGACGTGACGAATGTGGACCCCGCCTCGTTCGTATCCATAACTAGAGTCTGGGAAGTGACCCGCCTAAGGGCCAAGGACTTCGCGCCTGCGGAGGAATTCAAGTGGAGCAGCGTCGACGGAATCGAGATAAAGGGATGGCTCTACCGGTCGAGGCGACAAACGCAACGTGCAGTTATCCACGTCCATGGAGGGCCTACATTCCATAGTGAGGATGCGATTGACCCTCTAATCCAGATCCTGTGCGCCAACGGATTCAATGTCCTGGATCCCAACTATCGGGGGAGTACTGGCTACGGAATCGCTTTTCGTGAACTGATCAAGGAGGACGGCTGGGGCGGAAAAGAACAGGACGACATCATCTGGGGAGCAAGGGCCCTCATACGGGCAGGCCTTGCCGCTCCCGGTCGGATCGGGATCAGCGGAACATCCTACGGGGGATATAGTTCTTGGGTGGCCATAACCAGATACCCACGAGACCTGATGGCTGCGGCTGCCCCGATCTGCGGAATGACAGACCTAGTCGTGGACTACGAAACGACTAGACCTGATCTGCGTCCATATAGTGAGGAGATGATGGGAGGTTCTCCAGACAATATTCCTGAGAAGTACCATGAACGTTCTCCGATCAACTTCGTCGAGAACATCAAAGGGAATCTCCTCATCGTGCAGGGAGCAAGAGATCCGAACGTGACGCCGGCGAATGTTGAGCAAGTGGAGAGAAAGCTGAAAGAAGCCAAGATACAGTACGAAAAGCTAGTGTTCGAGGATGAGGGACACGGCATCTTGAAGCCGAGAAATCAAAGAATCCTGTACCAGGCGCTCCTCAGATTCTTCGGTGTTGCTCTCGGACCCGCCTAACGCGTCAGGTCTACCTATCGCATCGCGCACCCTCTGCAGGCGTCAATTCGAATCGAGGAATTGCTCCGAAGTTTAATAAGCCATAAGAGACAGCCTTCCAGAAAGACTCTCGAGGCGGGACGATGATCTCTACTCTCGATCGTGGGATCCTACGCAACCTTGCGGAGCGCGTGGCTGAGATTGCAGCGCTTCCGATCCAAGCAGAGCGTCGTGAACTCTGGAAAATGCACAATAGCCTCCTGTCGACGCTACCATTAATGCTGGTCTTTCCGGAGGGATCATGGCAGGAGTTGCTGTCCGAGAAGAGCTTGCTGTGTGAAGGAGAAGAGGCCCGTCGCATCGAGTCAACGTTGCGCAGCCGGATCTATTATCACGAGCACTTCCAGGACGACACTGTAATCGAACGGGAGTGGGTGGTCCAAAAGATTATTCATGACTCTGGCTGGGGGCTCGAAGCTCGAAGGATTCCCAGTCCAACTCCGCGAGGTGCTTGGAATTTCGATCCAGTGATGAAGGATACCTCTGACCTGAAGAAGCTGCGCTTCCCCAAGATCGTCTATGACAAAGAGGAGACCGAGGACAGGTTGGCGCAAGCAGAGGACCTGTTCGGCGACATCCTTGATGTTAAGGTGAAGGGAGTGACACACATCTCCTATCATTTGATGAGTCAATACACCAGCTGGCGCGGATTGAAGCAGATGATGACTGACATACACCTACAGCCTCAGATGCTTCACGATGCCATGGCGTTCTTGGAGGAAGGCCACCACGGAATCCTGCAACAATACATCGACCAGAACTTGCTCTCGCTTAACAACGATAGCACGTACCAAAGCTCAGGAGGCAATGGCTATACGGATGAATTGCCTAAGCCAGGCTTTGAGCCAAATGGCATTCGTCCGTGTGACATGTGGGCAAGCGCGGAATCTCAGGAGATGGCACAGGTGGGACCGAGACAGCATGCGGAATTCGCCTTGCAGTATGAGAAACGACTCCTAAAGCCGTTCGGACTAAGTGGTTATGGTTGCTGCGAGGACCTGACACGTAAACTCGATGATGTGCTCACTATTCCGAATATTCGCCGCATCTCTATCTCTCCGTTTGCAGATGTCAGGAAGTGTGCGGAGAAGCTTCAGGGAGACTACATCTTCTCATGGAAGCCACATCCAGCGCACCTGGTCGGACAATTCGATGAAGGAGCGATCCGGGAATACATCCGGGATACAATTGAGACAACGCAGAAACATGGCTGCGTGCTTGAGATAATTCTGAAGGATACGCACACATGCGAACACCATCCTGAGCGATTCGATCGCTGGACACAAATCGCCAGAGAGGAGGTAAACCGAATCCGTGGATAGCGTGCATGAAATGCACGTCTCCGCTAAGTGGAATGGCTGTCGATCAGGCACTAATTCTTGGACAAATCCATCCTCATTCTGACGTGATTGTTATATTCGAATGGGTATGATGCTGTCACAATGTCAAGGGAACCTGGGAGAAACAGGGAAAGATTTCCTATGATTGTCGAGAAGTTCCGTCAGAAGGGAGCCATAAGTCCTGACAAGGCTATGACCCAGGAGGAACTTGGACTTCCACCCAGATTCAGGTACCTTATGGTTGGGCATCTGGGCCAGCTGGGCGTCTTGTTGGAGCAGAATGGGGAATATTACCTGTCAGAGGAGCGATTGGCGCAACTTGAGCAACAAAGATCCGTATGGGGAACAGCCAGGCAATCACGGAGGACTCTCTTGACATTGGGCATATTGAGAATGATTATCGTGATACTGCTCGTCTCTCTATTGCTGGTGAACACGCTCGTTCAATCCTTCGAAATGAAAGTCGTATCCTCCATCTTACTCATCGCCTTGCTGGGAATATCGGTTCTGCAGCTGTACTATCTGACCAAGGCGCGCGCCTTACTAGTAGGTTCCTAATACGTGTCCGAACACATCCAGCATATTGAGGCAATGATCAGTGAATTGCCTATCTTCAAGGGCGCATGCAGAGCAGCAGAACTCCTACGCAATCAAGATAATTGGACTGGAACCTTCTCGATCAGGCGATTTCCATATTCATTGCTAACATGGAGGCAGGTGAAGAGAATAATAGAAAGCCATAAGGACCGGTAATCCTCATATAGGCAAGTCAACCTTAGGCATAGCTGATGGGATACCCGCCCCGGAAATGGAGCGCGCCTCGAAAAATCGGGAGCAGAAAGGAGAGTGGTAGGGCCAAATCCAAACGAAAGAAGGGTCGATCGGGTGAGGCCCAGATATCGAAGGAAAGGGAAGGCCCAACATCCCAGGAAGTCGCCAAAAAAGCTCTGAATACATTAAATACTCTGGGAAGTCAGAAATTCGCCCTTCCCCCCTTCAGTGACTACTTCGATCGCTGGCTGATGAATCTCAGGAGCGTCATATTGGAGCTAGGGTCGAGTTCGGCCATTCAGGTGGACGACCAGTTCAAGAGCGATTGTTCAAAAATACTTGAGGATGTCCAAATGAAGCTTCGGCAAGACCGACTGAAGGAGGCTTCCAAGGGGAATGCCATCAGGGATCTTTCGGATGAGAAGGCGGTTTTGGAGCAACTCGAGAGGGAATATGCTGTCAAGTCCAAGGAATTAAAGGCTAAGACAGATCATGAGGTCGAGAGATTGTCTGCAAAGGTCGAAGCTATCAGGAGGGAGGTTGCTCAGTTCGGTCGAATGAAGAGTGGTTTCCTGTCAAGGATTTTGAGGACTGAGAAGGCCCAGAAGGAATTGGAGGCGAGCGCAAGACTCAAGTCAGCGGAGGACGAGCTCGCAAGGGCTGTGGAGTCATTCAATATGGAGCAACGAAGGCTCAAGGATGAATACACGAGGAGAAAAGAGCCAGTTCTAGAACGGATCAGAAATCAGGAGAAAAGGATCTTGAGCATATCGGGTGAGTCGGAAGTCGATGGCTCAATCGAAGATCGGCGATCTGCATGTGACGCACTCGCAAATGCGGTGAGTGCTCTTCTCCAAAGGAATGCTCCGTTTGACGAGAGATAGGGACCTCAGAGTTTGTCTGGCGTTTCCTATTGGCCGGGGAGCCACTGATTTGAGGTGCACTAAGTTCAGACTCGGAATCTCACAGTCACTATTGATGGGATCCTCATTGCGGCGGCGGAGGGGGAGGAAGCGACTCTCCTCTCGGCCTTTGTCTCCTGAGAAGGAGTACCAAGACTAGCCCCACCACGATAATACCTCCTATGCCACCCAATAGAATCAAGTTCGGCTCACTCCTCCATGTGGCCGAAAGCGAGATCGGCTGACTGACCACAAATGTATAGAGGGAGGAGGTCGAGATGACCTTTCCGTCCGCCTTCCAGCCTTCGAATACCGTATTGGTGAAGAATCCCTCAATTACCGTCGGTGCCACTGATACCGAGGCACTAGTTCCTGAGGAATACCAACCGTCTCCGGAAGCCTTGCCGAACTCGCTGGAGACTTTCACCTGATGCTCAGTTGTCCAACGTGCCACCAGAGTCGTTGGCTCCTTTGCGGCGAACAGGATTTCTGTCAGACCGCTCAATAGTGCTCCTGCCTGATACCATCCTAAGAACTGGTGTCTGGTCCCGTTCCCGTATTCGATCATCTTGTTTGCTGTGAGAGTATGCGTTGACCCCCTAGTCCAGCTGAATGCCATCGGCAGTTCGGACGCAGCATACGTGAGACCATCGACCATGACCTTCCCTGCCGGGCTTGATATTGTGACCTTAACTGGTCCCGTTGCAAACGCCATCGCCTGTCCCCAGCCGGTCGTGTAAAGCATACCGTTGGAGACGATGGGCTGGGCAGACGCGAATCCTACTTCGTATTGCCATAATTCTTGTCCCCTATCGCCAGAAAGTGCAAATAGCTTCATTTCGTGAAAACTGGCAACGTAGACGATTCCGTTCGCTATCGTGGGGGCGCTTAGCATACTGCCGTCACGTTCAAATCGCCAGAGCAAGGTCCCTTTGGCGGAGTCGAACGCTAGTACTTTCCCATTGTATTTGATAGGGGGCTTCGTGGTCATGTTCATGACTGCGGCGTAGAGGATTCCATTTGCTTCGGCCATGAATCCAGAACCCTTCGATACTGGATAGAAATTCTTATCAATCGTTGCCTTCCATTTCTGCGTTCCGTCGATTGTGGAAAGCGCCCATACTACTCTGGCATCGCCCTCTTTGGACGAGACAAAGACCGTCTGTCCTGACACAAGCGCCGGACAGTAGGAATAGGTTTGGACAGTCCCAATGGGTTTGTTCCACTTGAATTCTCCGTTCGTCTTGTCAAAGGCCATTAGTGAATTTGTAGCGAGATCTGAGATAAACAGCAGCCCTCCGTAGAATGCAGGATCTGAGTAAATCCCCTCACGCTTCCATTTTATGGTCCTAGTCACAGGATCGATTACGTACAATGTCACACCAGCTCTGCAGTAGAGGAGGCCGTCAACAACAATGGGAGCAGACATGAACATGTCCCCGACATCGAGGCTCCAAATGAGAACGCCTGTGTTTGCGTCTAGAGCCTCTAACATTCTCGTCGATTGTGCCCCCACATAGACTCTGCCTTGGTAATACGCAGGCGAACAGCCCATTGTTCCTCCACTGCCTGCTATCTCGTGGGACCACAACTGCCTGCCACTTGCGGCATCCAAGCACACTGCTCGACATGGTCTATCGTCAGCGTCAACAGCGGCGAACAACTTGCCATCCCCTACCGTGAAGGCACTGATGAGGGTGCGTGAGACATTCGCGCTCCATTTCAGAACCAGAGGCGGCTCCAGCACTTTTTCGAACTCAGCGAAATTCCTCCTTCCCGGATCTCTGCCTCCGAATGGCCAATCTTGGTCGGGACCAGCTCCGGTGGAGAAATAAGGAAGCAAGTGCAAGAAAAATATAAAACATATGAGGATTCCCAATGCATGAATACTAGCTTTGGATCTCATCTCATATTCCGGCATCCCCGGGAATTTAAGGCTTGACGGAGGTCAGCTCTCCTTCTTCTAGTACGAATCCGTCTGATTCATCATCACCAAGCGTGCGTGCCTGATTGCGGAAGGCGGATTCCTCCGTAGACTCCGTAAGGCGCCGGTCTATCCACGCGCCGAGTGTTTCGATTTCAACGCTTCTGCTAGAATCTTCGGTTGAGCTTTCGCAATACTTACTTGAGATACCTCGTGAAGGCTGAGAAATCTCTCCAAGGCGACCGCAAGCTCGATGATCAGATTCTTGTCAACATTCCTTT
>CAYOYV010000024.1:0-10771 GCA_964408285.1 uncultured Nitrososphaerota archaeon
ACAAAATGGGACTCTCTGAATTCCCTCAATGGCGGAATATCCTTCTGGCAGACCTCACTGGCATACGGACACCTTGGGTGAAATCTGCAACCTTTTGGAATATCGATTGAGGAAGGAATCTCTCCCCTTGCCCTCACCGCCGTTTTCTCCTCTCGATCGAGCCTTGGAGTCGACTCAAGAAGAAGCTGGGTGTAGGGGTGATAGGGTTTTGACATCAGTTCGGATGTGCGAGCAAGCTCGAAAATCAGTCCGAGGTACATCACCGCAACTCTGTCACTCACATACGTCGTCACGTTAAGGTCATGGGTAATGAAAAGGTAGGACAAGTGGAAGTCCGATGCAAGTTCTTGCATCAGATTGAGGACTCCCGCCCTCACGGATACGTCCAGCATCGAAACTGGCTCATCTGCGACTATGAACTCCGGATTCGTGGCGACAGCTCTTGCAATCGCTACCCTCTGTCTTTCCCCGCCGCTCAGTTGATGAGGGTACTTATACAGAATCTCGGCGTAATTGAGGCCGACCTTCTGCAGAAGCGATGAAGCGATGTCCTCTTTCTCCGACCTGTTCTTGGCCTTCCCGAATACAGAAAGCGGAAGACTGATTTGATCTAAAACGGTCCCTCTTGGGTTCAAGGACTCGTACGGATCCTGAAAGATCATCTGGACTCTTTGTCTATAGTCCTTGAGATCGTCACGACTCATGCCAAAAACGTCATTGCCCCTGAACGTAATCGATCCGCTCGTAGGCGGGGTGAGCCTAGCTATCACTCTTCCGGTGGTTGTCTTTCCGCTTCCGCTCTCACCGACTAGAGCCACCGTCTCTTCTCTATATATGTCCAAGGATATCCCGTCGACAGCTCTCACGAATCGCTTCTTCGCGAAAGGATTGAACGTTCTTGAGACTGGGAAATGGACAACGAGACTATTAACCGATAAGAGTGGGCCACCGTTTGTTCCTTCAGCCGATTGCATCCGAATAATCACCTGTTCCAGAGATGACATGCCACTTGTCTCCCCTCTCGAGGGGACAGAAGCTTCGGGTCATCTACGGCGCATCTCTCGAAAGCATACCTGCATCTCGGCCTGAACCGACACCCGGCTGGGATGTCGGCAAGATCAGGTGGGGCCCCCGGTATTGACCAAAGCTTCTTCCCTGGCGTGGCAATTCCAGTCAGGGATTCGAGAAGCCCTTCAGTATAGGGATGAAGAGGCTCCTTGTAGAGAATGCCAGTGCGGGAGACTTCTACTATCCTGCCAGCATACATTATGCAGATCCTGTCACTGAATTCGGAAAGTGCTACAAGATCATGAGTGATGAAAATCATGGAAAGGCCCAACCTTTTCTGCATATCGATCATCAGATCTAGGATCTGCCTCTGGACAACGACATCGAGAGCAGTAGTGGGTTCGTCAGCGATAAGGAGATCAGGATTAAGGGAGAGGGCCATCGCTATGACGGCTCGTTGGCGCATCCCTCCGCTGAACTCGTGAGGATAGTCCATCACTCTAGATGGATCTATTCCAACATCCCGGAACAGCCTATCGACTCTTCTTCGAACCTCATCTTCAGTGCAGTCTTCGTGGGAGGTTATCGCTTCCCTCACCTGAGATCCGACAGAATACACCGGGTTCAGGCTGTTCATCGCCCCTTGGAATATCATTGATATCTTCTTCCATCGAAACTGCCGCAACTCCTCCTCTTCTAACGACAAAAGGTCGACACGCCCGTCGAATGTTATCTTCCCGCTTCTTATGCGGCCAGGAGGTTTGATCAGTCTCATGATCGCCAGGCCGGCGGTGGTTTTTCCGCACCCTGACTCGCCGGCCAATCCGACTATTTCCCCCTTTGCCACCTGCAGGCTAATTCCATCTACGGCCCTGACCTCTCCGCGTCTTGCCGCAAAGCTCACTTTGAGATCGGACAGTTCGAGGAGCGGCGTTGCCATCATGTGGATCTCAGCCTCGGATCTGATATTTCAGAAATGGCTGAACCGATGAATGTGATTCCAAGACCGATTAGGGCAATAGTCAGTCCCGGGGCCAAAATCCATGCCCAACCATTGTTATAGAAAGCGCCTTCTATCTGGGCGAAATACAGGATTGTTCCCCAGCTCATATGGAACGGGTCTCCCAGCCCTAGGAAGCTCAATGATGCTTCGCCCAGTATCGCTCCTATGATCGAGAGAACTCCATTGGCTACAATTAAAGGAGCCACATTGGGAAATATGATCTCGACGATTATCCTAGGGTCACTCGCACCTGAAACCCTTGCGGCATCTACGAACGGCCTGCTCCGTAGAGACAATGTCTGGGACCTGACCATGCGAGCCATCGATGGCCACCCAAAGACCGAGAGTACGAGTATTATGTTCCACATGCTTTGACCCAACATCGTGGCAACCCATATCATCAAAGGAAGACTGGGCAGGACCATCAACTCGTCAGTGAAGCGCATCAGGAGGTCATCTATCAGGCCCCCATAATAGCCAGAGATCAGCCCAATCAAGGACCCAATTAGTACGACGGCGGACGCAACGGCGAATCCGACGAACAGTGAGGTCTGCGCCCCCCAAAGGTACTGACTAAGGAGATCTCTGCCTATTCCATCTGTTCCCAGTGGGTGCTCTCTTGAAGGCTGCAGATATGGGGGAGCAATCATTTTGTAGGGATCATATGGCGAGAGAACAGGCGCTAGAAGCGAGATCAATATGAATCCCCCCAAGACCATGACTCCAATCTTTCCTCTTCTGTGCTGCCAGATGTCGGAAAGCAGTTGGGAAATCCCAGCTCCAAGGATGATTCCGATGAACTGCGATCGCGGTTTCGGTGCCATCTGAATAAACATCACGTCAATACTTTATTCTTGGGTCAAGAAAGGTATACAGCAAGTCAGCGACGTACGTTGAGAGGATTACCGTGAAGGCCAACACGAAAAAGCACCCCTGTATGAGAGGGTAGTCCAAGCCTGTAATAGCACCGAATATCAGAAGGCCTACGCCAGGATATGTGAAGACAGTTTCAGCGAGAATTGTGCCTCCAACCATGAACCCAAGTCTGAGCGTGAAAAGGGTCATGACAGGCAACATGGCGTTTCTGCCGGCATGCTTCACCACGATGTCTGCCTTCCTGACGCCTTTCGCTTCCGCCGTCAGAATGTAATCCTCGCCCAACGTTGAAGCCATGCTATCTCTCATTATCAAAGTATAGCTGGCGAAACTTCCTACAGTGAGGGTCATTATTGGCAAGATGGCGTGGTACAGGGCATCAATGACAAACGGAAGATCGAATTGCCTGTGGATCAAGCTGGGGGAAGTCGCTCCTGAGAATGGAAACAGACGGAGGAAAACCCCAAAAACCAGAACTAAGATCATCGCAACCCAGAAATAGGGCACACTAAGGAGAAAAACTGATACAGAAGATATGATCGTCTCAAGCTTCGATCCTCTGTACCATGCACATATCATTCCCAGAGTCACACCTAGGGCCGCGGTAACAAGGGCAGAGGTCCCTACAAGAAAAATCGTCCACGGCAAGGCATTTGCCAGAAGAGACCACACTGTGGCAGGATGGAAGTTATAGGATAGCCCGAAATCCGGGGGAAACGTGAGCATTACATTCTTTATGTATAGCATGAATTGCGTCTCGATAGGTTTGTCAAGCCCGAATCTGGCAGTCAGTTCCGCAACGACTGGGCCAGGCAGTCTGTATTGAGATGCGAACATGTCGACTGGGCTTCCTGGCATCAACCTAGGCACTATGAATATCAGCACCACTGCAATGAAAAAGGTGAGGGCGGCATTGGCCGTCCTCCTCAATAGGTACCTTGCCGTGAGCATCGTTTTGTCTGTCCGTCTCACTTTCTCTGAGTTAGGAAGTATAGCGCTGCCAAGACAACGATGATGACGACTGCCCCGGCCACATAAAGCATCGTATTGTCTGGTGGAGGAGGTGGGGGTTTGGCTTCGTAACTTGGAAGGTGAATCGAAGTCGCAAGAGCTGCCATCGGAAACATGAATCCCTGCGAGGCATAGACATCGTATCCTTCGAAGGTGTCAGTTCTCCTGGACCAGAGTGATTGCGTATAGTAGAGAGTGAAATATGGAAGCTCGTCTGCCACGATTCTTTGTGCCTCCCCATAATACCTGAACTGATCCTGGTATGTTGATGCCCTTCTTGCATCCCCAATTGCCTTTGTCTGAGCCGCGCTTGCCCATCTGCACCAGTCATGATACCCCTGATAGCCAGGAGTGTTGCCTGAATGCACACCGACAGGAGCAATCTGTCCCGGATCCACCCTGAAGATGTTGATTATGAAATCTGGGAAAGTCGGTCTGTTGGTGATCAAAACAGAGAATTCGTACGTCCCTGTGTACCATGCATTCGTCATGCTGGCCGAAGCTAGGACTTGCGACTGCACATTTATGCCTGCTTCCTTCAGATTCTGATCTATGATTGCCAATATGACGGTGGATGCTCCTCTTGCTCTGGTGGTTGCGACTGGTTTCCATGCGGTTCCATTGGGGAATTGGTAGAAACCGTCAGCTCCCTTGACAAATCCAGCCTTCTCCAGCAGTCTCTTGGCTTCTGTTACGTTCCTCTTCCATGGACCCAAGTCAGAGGGGACCCATGTCTTCAGATCCGCGGGGAAACCTCCAGGACTTGCCACTGCTCCATAGCCTCCCAACGCGTAGTCGACGATCGCCTGTGTATCAATTGCGAGAGAGATAGCTTTCCTGACCAACTTGTTGTCATATGGTGGCCTTAGGCAGTTGAAAAGGACGAGCGCTGCGCCGACCTCCTGGTCTCCAACGAACTGCTGGCTTGGGTAGATGTCTATGGTCATGTTCTCCTGTGAGAGGATCGCGGGCACCATTGTCCCACTTGGCAACCTGACTAGGTCAACCTGCTTCGTCTGGAGAAGACCTGGTATGTTGGCATCTGGATTGAGAAGTATGATCGTGATGTTCTGCAGATGGGGCTTTGGTCCCCAATAATTGGTGTTCCTCACGAGGTGAACTACCATATCACCTGGCTTGAAATTAACGATTTGGAATGGTCCAGTACCTATCGTGAAGCTCTTGTTTATGCCCTCCGTCCCGGTCTGAGCGGCGACTGTTTTGAACTCGTGCTTTGGCAGTATCCACATGTATGTCAGGAAATATTCGAGCCAAGAACTGAACGGTTCCTTGAGAGTGAATCTAACAGCGGTCGCGTTAACCATCTCTGCTTTCTCCACGTACGGACTTATGCCGAATTCGTCGAACTGAACCTGGGACCTATATACGTCCCATGTGAAGAGCACATCAGATGCATTGAATGCCACGCCATCGGACCATTTCACATTTTCCCTGAGCTTGATCGTATATACCCGACCATCTGGAGATATCGTCCATTGTGTGGCTAGCAAGGGCACGCGTGTCCCATTTGGAAGAGTGGCTGCGAGACTCTGAAATGCAAGGTCGTATATGATGTCCCTAGCTTCAACGCTGATTGGATTGGTGACACCTGCAACATAGAGTTTGATCGTCATCAACGGCGCATTTGCTGCGTTCGGTAATCCGACTTTAAGTTCTCCACCTTCGTCGAATACTTTTTCTGCTTTTGTAGGCAGGTAAGGCCATAGTACTAGCATAGATGTTAGTGCGAATATAGCGATAGCGATTGCTAAGGTCCTGCTCATTGGCTTAGTTTTCCACAATTTTCTGCACCAAAGGCATTTGGGGTTTTCTTGATATTTAAGGATTCAAGAAATGTTCGTCCATGATGGGAGCCGTGGACATCATTAGTAGCTGTTATTTCCCATATAGGAATCACAGCAAGGATCCCGCGCGAGACGATTCAGATAAAGCGGCATGGAACGCGATCGGTTGAGAGCTACTCTTATATGATATCGAAGTGGCAAGCAAACCGAGATGAAACCACTAGTTCTAGCCAGGAACAGCAAGAGCGACTACAGGATGATTGTATCGAAATCCTGCTCCTCATCGGAGGATCATGGCGCCAATGAGCTGAGGCATTATCTGAGTCTCGTATCTGGTGCTCGTTTCGATGTTGCCAATGATGAGGTGCAACAGGCCGACAAGGAGATCCTAATAGGAAAAAGCAAACATCTGGACCATCTCAACCTCGACATCGATTACTCAAGACTTGGACAGGAAGGATTCATTGTCAAGACATATCGTGATTATCTGGTGATCGCCGGAGGAAGGCTTAGGGGAACGATGTATGGAGTATATACATTCCTTCAGAAATATGTCGGCTGCAAGTGGCTTTCATCTCAGGTGAGCAGAATTCCAAGACTGAATGAAATCATCCTGGGTCAGATTGACGACATTGAGGTGCCGCATCTGGAATACAGAGATGTGCATTACACCGATGCATTTGATGCCGATTGGTCCGCTAGGAACAAGGTGAATGGCGCTTTCTCGAAGTTGGATCGAGCAAGAGGAGGAAAAGTGAGCTATTTCCCGTTCGTTCATAGCTTTGACAAGCTCATTCCAAGCGAGTTGTATGAGAAACATCCTGAATACTTTCCTCTCATAGAAGGCAAGCGACTCAGTGGTTACGTGCAAAGATGCCTGAGCAACCCTGAGGTAGTTGCATTTGCGAAGCAAAGAGTAGCAGGGTGGATTCAGGAACACCCAGAAGCAAAGATAATATCGGTTTCGCAGAACGACACTGGGAACTGGTGCAAGTGTCCGGATTGCAGCTCTCTTGACGATTCCGAGGGAAGTCCTTCCGCATCCGTATTGAGCTTCGTAAATCAAATCGCTGAGGAAATTGAGAGGCATCATCCAGACAAGATCATGGACACTTTGGCATATCAGTACTCCAGAAAGCCACCAAGGACCATTAGGCCAAGGCATAACGTGATAGTGAGATTATGCACCATAGAGTGCTGCTTTGCGCACCCGCTTGATAGTTGTGACTCGGAACAGAATAAGAAGTTCACGCAAGACATCGAGGCGTGGTCAAGAATAGCTCCCAAGCTCTACATTTGGGATTACGTGACCAACTTCGCGAATTACGTGATGCCATTTCCGAATCTTCGCGTCCTTGGCCCAAACATCAAATTCTTCATGGAACACAACGTCAAAGGCATATTTGAGGAAGGCAACTACTCTGCGGGAGGGAAAGGGGAGTTCGCGGAATTGAGAGCCTATATTCTGGCCAAACTCCTATGGAATCCGGATAGTGATGTTGACATCACTCTGAACGAGTTCCTGGACGGGTACTATCAGAATGCCTCCAAGCCGATAAAGGAATATATGGATTTACTACATGATCAAGTGGAAAGGCACAACTTGCATGTTTCTATATATTCGCCGTCCACCAGCGAATACCTCTCGGAGGATATCGTCTCAAAGGCGGATCAATTGCTCGCAGAAGGAGAGAGAATGACAGAGGGCAGCGAATCGAGGATGAGAGCTAGGCTGGCTCATTTGCCAATACAGTACGTCATGATTGAAAGGCTCTACGTCAAGGGAGAAAGGAGAAGGGCTCTCCTCACAGACTTCCTCAACACAATCGAGAAAGCAGGGATTACAAATATCAGCGAGGGAATGACGGTCGAACAATACAAGATTAGGCTTGAGCACCAGGAAAAGACTTAGAAGAGCTCTCGCAGAATCTCTGGGCAATCCAATCCATCATTCTCAGCAGGGAGCCAAGATCCTACGTGTGTGAGAGAGCACTGTTTCTTAGTCGGAAAAAGTGAGTCGAGGCGCATCGAATCCTTTCAAAGTATCCGGAGAACCTACACGTGCACGTCTCTATCTTCGTTGACACCGCAGGCCTTTGCGTATTGACCCAAGCTCTTGTAAGTCTTATATGCGCTCCTGACGGTACGCGTCCAAGATAGGATGAGAGATGATATGACTAAGCTCTCGGCATGTATTGAGATGATCTTCAACGAAGTGCGCTTCATCGACAGAATAGCAAAGGTATCAGAGATCGGGATGCCCGCCTTCGAATTCTGGAATTGGAGCTCTAAGAATATCAACGAGATCGATCGGGAGAGGCAGAAATACGGACTGAGGACAGCTGCTTTCGGCGTCGACATAAGAAAAAGCATTGTGGAGCAAGACGCGACGAGCTCGTTCCTCGAGGCAGTCGAACGTTCGATCGGGGTCGCCAAGCAATTAGGCTGTCAGACACTTATCACAACGACGGGCAATGAGTTGAAAGATGTTCCTCGTATCCAACAGCATGCGAACATAGTTAGGAGTCTTGAGGGAGCGACAACTATTGCAGAAAAGGAGGGAGTTACGCTTGTGCTCGAACCTCTGAATGTTCTTGTGGACCACAAGGGCTACTATCTGTCATCGTCGTCGGAAGGATTTGAGATAATCAGGGAAGTTGGAAGTCCGAACGTCAAGCTGCTCTACGACATCTATCATCAACAGATAATGGAGGGCAACTTGATATCGACAATAAGGAAGAACATCGATCTCATAGGGCACTTTCATGTTGCGGATGTCCCTGGCAGGCATGAGCCCGGCACTGGAGAGATCAACTATGCAAACGTGTTAAGGGCGATAAGCGACACTGGATATAACGGCTATGTTGGACTGGAATTCATGCCGACGAAGGATCCGAAGCAGGCACTGAAATACATCATCGATATTCGAGACAGCATCCAGTAGCGTCCAGACGGCAGACAACCAAGGCGCCGATGCCAGGTCCGAATTCTGTTCGGGCATACGTCATGAGCTCACATTGCGTGAGCCTGCCTTAAATATGGTTTTGAGAAGGCCCTCCCCAGGTGACGTGAATGATGACAACGCGAGAAAAGAGGAAGGGCGCAATTAAAGCAACAGAAATGCTTGTGGCCGGCTCTGGCACTCAAGGTAATAGCCAATTACTGGCAACGCAATTCCAGGCATTCGTTTCTGCCGTGTCGTATCTCCGCAATTAGACCTGGTGCAAGTCATTCACCTACTCTTAGGGCTTTCGGGGCCTCCGG
The DNA here is from genome assembly GCA_964408285.1 of uncultured Nitrososphaerota archaeon. Taxonomy (GTDB): domain Archaea; phylum Thermoproteota; class EX4484-205; order EX4484-205; family JAAOZO01; genus CAYOYV01. The sequence continues at coordinate 8,968 of CAYOYV010000024.1, forward strand.
AAAGGGTTTTATGATAACCACTGGGGTGTGTCTTGTCATTGGAGGATGTCGGCGTCAAAAAGGCGCATATCTGCCATAATCGCAGACTTTGTTAAGAGAGAAAGTCAAGATCCGAGAGTAATCGGAATACTCCTTTTCGGGAGCCTCATCAAGAGGAAGACGAGAAGGACAAGCGACATCGACCTCCTTGTAGTCAGAACAGACATAGAAGAGTACTCCAGGACAAAACAGATCGAGGAGGGAATTCCCCTTGAGGTGCACACGTGGCCGCTTGAGTTGTTCGAGAGACCGTTCAAGCACAGGACTGCTGACGCCCTATCATACGCCTTCGGGTTCGAGGTCATGCTGACCAGTGAGATTCTTCATGACCCCCGGGGAATTCTGGGGGAATTCAAAAGGCACGCTGAAACCGAGAAAATCCCATCCTCGATTTTGGACTCCCTGGTCGAGAAAGCACATGAGTATCTCCACTTGGCAAAGGATCTGATGGAGTCAGGAGAACTCGAAGGCGCTGAAATCGAAACCAGAAGGGCTGCCGAGGAATTGGCTAGGGCAATGCTGCTCAGGAGGCATGTTCTGGAGATAAATCCGCCAAAGAATTATCTCCCACATCTGCGAAGCGAGTTCCCAGATTTCTATGAGATCTTTCGCGAAGTCCAGAACCTGCAGAACCTCAACACAACGGAGATCGAATTGGACATCTCGAACATCTCGAATTGGCGAAGCAGAACAGCGGAAGAAATCCGTCGCCTGGGAGAAGAGGAACAATACAAGGGCGCAATCAGCGGCTCCGAGACTGAACTATCAAACGCGAAGGACTGCCTTGAAGATGACGACCTTGAGGGTGCCAGATTGCAGATGAGATACTCTGCGATCATATTGGCAACTCCGATATTGAGATTGAGTCAAGGGACTTCACCTAGCAGCCATAGCGCCAGATACGCGCAGCTGATCAAGAGCAACCACCCATATGGGGATGTTATGAGATCCGTGATGGACTTCTATGGTAGCGAAGAAAGATTGAGCGAGCAAACCGAGATTCTGGAGGAGCTCTTGCGCCAATTCCGATGAAGGCGGATTGCTCCCGTTCAAGCAGATCAGGACGTACCGACACTCTACGGTCTGGAGGACGGCATGCAGGCCGACCTGACCGTTTAATACAGAGCTCTAGCCCTTCCCTAAATACTCGGGGCTTTATGAACGATGGAAGTTTGTAGTCCAAACATTCATCTTAATTAGGCCAATGCTAGATAATGGGATGAAGATGCTTGTACGGAATAGCTTCTGGTGATCCGGAGAAACTTATCCTAAGCGCTCCGTTGACGCACTCAGATTGGATGCTGCGCGACGATGTAAAAGGAGTGGCCTGGGGTCCGGAGGGCGTGAAGCACATGCTTGACAACTGCAAGGCCTGCGGCTGGTCTCGCATCTACTGGCGAACTCTCGACGGTGGAAGATCCCTTTACAGAAGCGAATTGGTTGGAGCAGCGGAGCACTGGAATAATGACAATTTCTATAATCCACTATCAGAGGAGGACGAGCAATACGTGAGAACCTATTTTCCGAGACTCACTCTAGAAGAACGCAGGCGAATAACGACGAAGATGAACTCACTTGATTACAGCGATTTTGACTCCCTAGCGGCAGCTGTGGCATATGGCCATCGAATCGGGTTAGAGGTGCACGCTTGGGTTTCAATAAACGAAGACGATCATGCTTGGGGGATTCAGAGTGAGTTCAGTGAGACGCATCCTGAATACCGGTGGCGTAGAAGAAACGGGAAGTTCTACCGATCCCAGATAAG
>CAYOYV010000025.1:0-10457 GCA_964408285.1 uncultured Nitrososphaerota archaeon
GTCAAGATCTCAATCGAAGGCTTGGACAAGGCTTCTGGTCAATGGGTGTCATCCAATCTCAAGGGATGGAAGGAGAACAACTGGGTAGATTTCAGACTGCTATTCGAACAGATCCCCTCTGGGTCACAGACGTATTCCGTAGATGTGTATCACGACAACAGAAGAGATACTGTAATAGGTTTCGATCAAGCTCATGACTTCTATATCAAAGACGGATTCACAGGTGGTGCCGTGCAACCGGGAGGATCATGGTCAGGCTCTGGCTATTCCTTGAGCGTGTCCTCTGCCAAATATCAGACACAGGGACAGGAGACCAAGATCTACTACACTGTCAACGTCACTTTCCCGAGCGGCCATCCGAGTCTGATTTATGTCTATTGGCAAGCTCACGTGGCCATTGGTGCCTCAGCCTGGCCCGGCTCAAGCCTTCAAAGCAGCAGTTCGCCTGGCCAAGGGCATCCTTCCATAATGGCAAATGACCTGACTCCCACCGGAATAATAAGGGGGTATAAGTGGAACGATGATGATGGCGACGGATCATGGGATCAAGGAGAATCAGGTCTCGGCGGATGGACAATAGCACTATCTGGTCCAGTTTCTCTGACGGCAACAACATCCAGCAATGGTTCCTATGCATTCACAACGCTTCCCGATGGAATCTATTCGGTTAGCGAGACGTGTCAGTCGGGATGGACTCAGACACATCCACCCTCGGTCAGCTATACAATCACTATTGATGGCGGGAACGAGCATACTGCCAAGAATTTCGGAAATCGGATAAGGAAATACACACTGACAATCAACGCGTCCCCGACAGAAGCCCTTGGTAGAGCATTTTACATTACATGGATTCAGGACGGCGTGCCTAGAGCGGGGACCTTCTCCACTGTTGCGACTTTCCCAGCCGATGAAGGCACAACTGCGACGGTCAGCAGCCCTCAGTCGCCAATAGACGGAGGGCAGTCCAGATATGTGTTCCAGAGCTATTCTCCTTCAAGCAGCGTAATAATGGATGCAGACAAAGCAATCACACTGGTCTATGTGAAGCAACATCAGGTGACATTCTCCCAAACCGGTCTGGATGATTCTGCCGCAGGAACAGTTGTCACTGTGAACGGGGTGCCTTTGGCATACGCTGGACTGCCCTATATCATATGGGTCAACAGCGGCGATTCTGTCACCTATCTGTATCAGTCGACTGTACCGAGCTCAGTCTCAGGAAAGAGATTCATGCTGACAGGTAGAACTGGCCCAGACTCTCCAATAGTAGTAACTGAGCCTATCTTCATGACGGGGAACTACAGAATCCAGCACAGCGTGATATTCGCACAATATGGAGTCGCCGGAGATCTCCTTGATGCCGTGGTCGCTATCGATGGTGTGGATTATGATGTAGGGGGCCTTCCGGTCTGGTTCTGGTGGGATGAAGATTCCACTCACAGCTTCTCTTTCCAATCCCCTCTCGCAGTCGATTCGGGCAAACGATATCTCTGGACATCGTCCACTGGACTTTCAACTCTTCAGTCCGATGTAATAACGATCACTGGAACGGGAGGAGTCTCAGCCTATTATCAGATTTACCATTACCTGGATCTGGACACAAATCCCTATGGGATTGGGGCCCCATCAGGTGAGGGCTGGTATCCGGCCGATACGTTCGTGCCGATATCAGCTGACGGACTAATCAATACAGGTTCTGGAACGAGATATGTCTTCAATGAATGGACAACGCTGGACATCGATGAGATCCTGAATCCGTCATCTGTCTCAACTGTCGTCTTCCTCGACAAGGCGAAGACGGTTACTGCGAATTATGGTACTCAATTTGAGGTCGTATTCTCTCAGGAGGGCTCCGCTGTGTCTCCAACAGTCACGTACAGCATTGATTCTGGACCAACGCAGTCCGGAGCCGCTCCCTTCACCCTTTGGATTGAGCCGGGCCGAAGCATATCGTATCTCTATGAGAGTGTTGTCCCTGGACCCGCGGACACTAGATATTGTCTAGTCGGGGTAAGTCCGCCATCCTCCCAGGCAATATATGGGCCACTGGGCATTGTCGGCACATACGGGACCCAATATCAGGTTGCTTTTGCCCAGTCTGGTCTGGACCCGTCTGCATCCGGGACAGTCCTGACCGTCAATTCGAATGACAAGGAATATGATGACCTCCCCTATTCGATCTGGGTTGATTCTGGATCCTCCATCACGTACATATTCTCCTCGATGGTGACAAGCACGAGTTCAGGAAAGAGATTCGTGCTCAAGGATATCGTGGGTCCAGCTTCGCCAATTACTGTCGACGGACCGACTCTCATAGCAGGAAACTACAAGATCCAGCATTTTCTGACGGTAACATCGCTTCATGATGCGCCAAGCCCTGACAGTGATTGGTTCGATGACGGTGCACTCATAACAGCATTTGTGACAAGCCCGGCAGACGACGATGGCGAGGGAGCCAGATTCTCGTGTACTGGATGGAGTGGCACTGGGAGTGTGCCTGCCTCAGGTACGGGAGAATCCGTGACATTCACGATTAGCGGTGCGTCCAGCATCACCTGGGACTGGATTCTGCAATATCGGGTTACATTCGCAACAAGCCCTGAAGGAGGTGGGACTACAGCTCCATCGGGCGATATCTGGTATGATGCAGGGTCCACAATCGATATAGCAGCCACTGCAAACGTCGGATACCTCTTCACAAATTGGGGAACGAATACACTATCCATAACAATCGAGGATTCATCCATGGCTTCGACGAAGGCGACGATAGCGGGAACGGGCATCATAACTGCCTATTTTTCTGCATCCATTGTCCCTATCACGATAGCATCCAGCCCCGCGGCCGGATTCGAGTTCGTCAGGGTCGATGGCACAGTATACGTTACGCCAGTCACCTTCGATTGGCCTGTTGCGTCAGCGCACACAATAGAGGCACTGTCCCCCGTTTATGGCCCACCGGGCATACGTTACATCTGGGTGGACTGGAGCAATGGCCAACCCCAATCGCACGTCTATGTCGTCCCTGTTTTTCCTGAAACTATCACTGCGAACTATAGGGTGCAGTATTCCCTGGAAGTCGTTTCACCATACGATTCTCCCGGGGGCAGTGGATGGTACGATGCTGATTCCACGGCCTACGCAACATTGGCGACAGGCAAGATCGATCAAGGAAATAATACTCGTCGATTGTTCATTGGATGGACTGGAGACGCATCTGGAACAGATCTCACAAGCAATCCAGTGACAATGAACGGACCGAAGACAGCAATCGCGCTCTGGAAGACGCAATATCGTCTGTCGTTTGCTCAGGCTGGACTCGACAGCTCAGCGATGGAAATCATTGTCAACGTTCTTGGAGTCGGAAGGTCCTTTGTAGACCTTCCCTGGGAAGGATGGTTCGATAGGGGCTCAGTTGTCAACTACGAGTACACGGCCGTGATTCCGAGTAGTTCTCCAAGTAAGAGATTCAGACTTGCGGAAGTGAACGGGCCGACATCGCCTATCACGGTGAGCGAAGATGCGATAGTCACAGGCGTCTACGTTTCCCAATTTAGGGTTTCTATCCAATGGGATGGACTAGGTGCCGATGCTACCGGGAAAATCGTTACCGTAGTTGTCGGAGGAACACCATACGCGAAGGATTCTGGGGACTCTTTCTTCGACATCTTCGTTGACATCGGGGTAACCCTGAGCTACTCATACGAAAGTGAAGTATCAAGCACCGTTCCAGGAAACAGATACGGACTTCGATCGGTCACGGGAACATCGTCGGAAAGAGCGTATGACTTCGGCCCCATCTCAGGACCTATTTCAGAAGTCGGCACATATGGGATAGGATATAAGATCTCATTCGATCAGGTTGGAATCGGCTCCGATTTCGCTGGCATAGTCCTAGTGGTGGACGGCAGCGGATACTACTCGGGCGATCTCCCGAAGGACTTCTGGTGGGATGCGAATAGCGTTCATACCTACGCATTCCAGTCTCCCTTGGCGGTAGATGGCGACACAAGATACACTTGGACGAACACGGATGGTCTTGCGACTGCCCAATCTGATACAATCACCACGACTGCCTCTGGAGCCATCGTGGGACACTATACGATTGAGTATTCTGTGTCATTCACTCGATCTGGTTCTGGGAGAGCCCCGAGAGTGAATTATGCAGTTGATGGCGGACCGGAGCAGACAGACTTCGCTCCGTTCTATATCTGGGTTGGATATGGTCACCAGATCTCGTTTACCTATGAGGATATTGTGGACGGGCCAACTGGAACTCGGTATGTTCTCGTCCAAGTGAGTCCGCTTTCACCTAAGACGATTACAGATTCCCTTGCAGTCATTGGAACCTACAAGACTCAGCATTATCTGACAGTCTATTCGGATCATGACTCTCCCTCTCCTCATAGCGATTGGTATGATGAAGGGACGATTATTCTCGCCTCCGTCAATACTCCTGCTGACGAATCAGGTGGATCAAGATTCAGATGCACTGGATGGATTGGAACTGGAGACGTACCTCCGGCTGGATCCGGATCCGAAGTCTCGTTCAACATTGCGGGCCCCTCCAGCATAACTTGGACATGGATAGAGCAGTACGAGCTAACCTTGGCAACTGATCCTCTTGGAGTTGATTCACCTTCTGGGGCCGGTTGGTACGATGCCATGGCCAGTGCAGTCATATCGACGGACGAATCCATCGATATTGTCGTCGGTTTCTCCAGGTACCGATTTGGCGCTTGGTCAACTGACCATATGGATGAGATAGCAGATCCTTCGTCTCCGTCGACAATGGTAACTATGGATGAGCCCAAGAGGGTGACTGCAAGCTACAGAATACAGCACAAGATTACTTTCTCCCAATCGGGAGTCGGGCCTGACTTCACAGGGGTCATCCTCATGGTAGATGGCACCAATTATGGACCCGGTGCGCTACCTGCTAGTCTGTGGTGGTATGAAGGTGAGGTGCATGACTTCGAGTTCATGACACCTCTGCCGGCCGTGTCTGAAGCAAAGCGATATGTCTGGTCAAGCACAAGCGGGCTATCAATGGCGAGGCATGGTTCCATTTCTGTAGCTCGATATGGCAGTGTTTCCGCGGATTATGGAACGCAGTTCTATCTTACCGTGATTTCCCCCTATGATACTCCGAGTGGAACGGGATGGTATAACGAAGGAGACTCGGCCTATGCTGCTCTCAGCACTGGAAGTGTGGTCGAAGGAGGGATGAGATATTCATTTGTCGGATGGTCTGGGGACGCGTCTGGCGCAGGCCTCAGAAGTGATCCGATCGTCATGGATGCCCCGAAGAGGGCCATCGCGAGCTGGATAGTGGATTATTACATTGTAACCTTCGACAAGAGCCCAAGACAAGGAAGAATCGTGATCGATGGTTCTGAGTACTATGCCCTTCCAGTGGTCCTCGAATGGACACCGGGTTCTTCCCATGAGGTTCAGATTCCAGCTGAAGAATCAGGAGGCGAAGGCATCAGGTATGTGTTTCGAAACTGGTCAGACGAGTCTACACTGACAGACAGAACCATCACAGCAGATGTGCCCGGCATGATCTATGTGGCCCGCTACGATCTCGAATATAGGCTGGCTATCTACTCTGATTATGGAGTTACATCTGGAAGTGGCTGGTACAAACCAGGCACGGAAGTTGCCATCTCCGTCACACCCGTATCCCTGAGAGACAAGGAAAGCGGCGTCGATTTCTCATTCAAAGGATGGGTTGGCTCTGGAACAGGTCAGCACTACACTGGGCCGACAAATCCTGCGGGGGTCGTTATGACAGGCGCCATCGAGGAATATGCCCAATGGGAAGCGAGCATGTACTATCTCGAGGTCGTAAGTCCATATGGTGATCCATACGGAAGCGGCTGGTACTCCCCGCATTCGAAAGCTAGGTTCGGAGTCAGCACGCCTGTGGATCAGGGCAACGATACTCTCAGAGTCTTCCTGAGATGGACAGGAGATCTGCAGGCTCATCAACCAGAAGCTGAGATAGTGATTACTAGACCCATGAGGGTCGTTGCCTCATGGCAGACTCAATACCTTGTTACGTTCAACACTATGCTCCCCAACAGAGTTGTTCTCCAGATCCTCGGAATCCCGGAGACACTCCCACAGGGCGGAGAAATGTTCGGGATGTATTACCCGGACGGAACCTTAATAACTGCTGGCCCGGCGCCGGCTGCTGTCGAGGGAGCCCAAGGCACAAGATATGTTTTCACGGGATGGTCCATAGATCTCAAACGATTCACTGCGGAACCTTCTTTTTCGCTTAAGGTAGATCGTCCTCATCGTCTCGGAATAATCTACAGCACTGAGCACATTCTTACCATCAAGGCCATAGGTGTTGGTGAGCCCTTCTACGCTTCTGTCATCATCCTTGCGCAATCCACAAAGGTCCGGCTCATTGGCTCTATGTCCCCAGTGCAAGAATGGTTCAGGGAGGGCACGATGGTAAGATTGACCATTTCAACTCCGAACAGCATCGGAGGAGGACAATGGGCGATATTCAAACAATGGTCCGAGGCAGCTCAAGGAACCCAAGTAACGGTGTCAGTGCCCATCTCGGCACCGACATCTATCGCTGCAATATTCTTTGTGGTCAATCCCGTTGCACAATCTCTACCTTTCTCTATCCTGGCTGGTGCGATATCAGTTCTAGTTTCTCATCTCCTGGCCGACAGATTGAAATCACAAGCACGCGGCAGATCTACGCCGGTGATGCTCGGAATCGGGGTGGCTTCTGTCGCTCTAGGCGTCGCAACCTTGGCGAGCACAACCATTGCTTCTCAATATCAGATAGACCATGGACAGCTCGTCGACCTATCGAACTGGGCTGTCTTGTTCACTGGAGCAGAGGCAATGGCCTTCCTGATTGGCACGACAGCTCTTGCGTGGAGACCTTTGGTGACATGGAAGCCAGAGATACCCCCTATCCAAACCAATCCGTATGGGATTTAGAGTCGGAGATTCCAACCGCGCTTTCGAATCTGGCACCCTGGGCCAACCTCGGATGAATCGGAGGGTAATGCGTCTTGGCATCAGAGCGAATCCAATCCGGTTCGCTCTAGGACGGGAGTTCTATTACCCTCATCTTGTATGAGTCGGCCAGTTCCCTTGCGTTCGGCGCGAGCGTTGGTTTCACGACAAGTGATGCGCTTTCTACTTGGAGCTGAACGTCGATCTGCTTGGCGAAGAATTTTATTATTGGGATCACTGTCACTTCGGATTTGTTGAAGACAAGATCGATGACCATTGGCTTCATCCCTTCCTTGTAGGCTGCAAGATCAAACTGATGGACAGCGCCTGACTTCCCCACGATTCTTATGTTCTCCTTCAGCTCGAATCCGATTATTGAAAGGGAACTCTCTATCTGCTTCTTCAATATCAGCTGCTCCCTATTGGCTGCATCTGATTCCCGAAGTTCGAGAGGCACCAGCCCTGTCAGGGTTTCTGGAGTCCTTCTTATCTCGTTGAAAAGTCCCTCCATGGTTTGGACAAGAGTCTGGCTGTTTGTCCAGAGCGCGGTTGCTTCCCTCCTCGAAACGGCACTCGCGCCGGGCGACTTGGTGAACATCAGTAGCTCCTGAACATCGACAATCACGAAATGGGGGGTGAAGAGAGTGAGGGGCTTGATTTGCTGCGCATCAACGTACTTTCTGAGGCGAGACAGGATTTCCGACGTTCTGGCAGAGATATCCGCTACCATCTGAATTCTGACTTTCCTTTCATGAAGGCCACTCAGACCACGGAACATGCCCAACTGATATGCCCTGGCCAAATCCAAACCAAAGGCCACAACATCAACCCGCTCCTTTGCCCGCTTCAACATCTCAGAGAATCGCGCGTATATCTGCTCTGCTCCCTTTAGGGATTGGAGCCTTTCCTTTTCCTCTAGAAGCGAAGGAATCTGCAGCGATCCCCACTTCTTCAGGAGCTCCTCCTTTTCCCTTTCCATGATCGATATCCTGTTCCTTTCAGCATCTATCAGCATGCTCAGAGCATTCTCCAGGGCCATCGCAGAGAATTTGGCTGGTCGATCAACACTTGCCTCGATCACACCCTTGTTCTGAAGGGTTGACAGCATGTTGTAGACTTCAGTTCTTAGAATCCCAATGGACCTTGCTATCTCACTTGCAGTCATGGGTCCGAACCTCGATATCTGTAGGAATACCTTCGTCTCATTTGGCGTCAGACCGTATTCTTGGAGTCTTTCCGACACGCTCTCCAGATCTGAAGCCTCCTCCCTGACCTCTGGATCGTGGCGAGCCTCCCTCTTGTCTGTCATCCTCTCAACAAGCCGGCTTTGATGAAGACTCGAGGTTTTATTAGTTTTGGGTCAGGCGGCGATATGCACAGACGGATAGCAGTCCCATTCGTGTCTATTACCACGTTGCTGGTTCTGGCTCTTCTAATATCCGTGGACAGTGGGATCGCCATTCTGGACGGGTATGATTTGCTTATCATAGGTCCGCAATCCTGCAGTTCGGCAATCCAGAGGTTCGTGGACTTCAAAGAAAGTCAGGGCACAATCGCACGCTATTTCTCAGTGCAGTCAGTAGAACAAACCCGGGAAGAGCCTGACCTTGTTTCCAAGATCCATGGCTTCGTCTCGGCCCAAATCCGTGATTCGGGTATCAAGTATCTGATATTGATCGGGACGTACGATGAATTGCCGACAAGATATGTATACTCCCCAAGCGACGAGATGGGACTTGCCGACTTCAACTGCAAGCCAACTGATTGGTACTATGCTGTTCCGAATTGGAGCGATTCAGACATAGGTCTATTGGGAGCCAACATGCCAATGATTGCAGTTGGAAGAATCCCTGTCAAGAGCGAACGAGAACTAGATGGAATCGTTTCAAAGATAATCAGCATCGAGAGCCGTGCATCTGCTATTGAGCTGGTCATGTTCGGCGATCAGAGAATGCTGCCAGAAACACTTTCATATGAACCGATGGTTCAACGTGGACTGGAGATTCCCCAGACATCGGGCGGGCTACGCCAGCTGCTGGGCAGGACCACTGGGTATGTTACCAGCTACACTCATGGAACTCCTCAGGCACTGTGGACAAGGGACTCGAATGGAGATTGGATTCCCACCCTAACAACCGAGGATGCAGGTGGATTGGATGAAGCATATGGTATCCATTTTCTGGTTGCCTGTTTTGCGGGAGCAATTGACATGGGGAACGAGAGTCTTGCTCGGGCACTCCTATTGTCCTCCGGCGGACCAGCTCTAGTCATAGCAAGCGCAAGGTCAGATCAATGTGACTCCCCAATCCCAGCCCTCTTTTGGGAGAGGTTCTCGAGATCTGGTGATGTCGGCGGATCCCTCGTTCAATCGATTCGTGATTATCTTCTCGATCCAAGCTTCTTTACGCCTCAGAATCCTATGTTCCAGAGATACAACCTGTATCTCACCAAGGTCGCATACGGTGATGTATCTTGGAGATTACCTGATCGCGTCCGTGCCAGTATCTTGGCTTCGTGGGAGTCTTCCAGAGAGCTCTGCAACGTGGGCGAGTTCGCCGAGACAAAGGAGAGCACGCGTCTGATGTCTGAGAGAGACAGCCAATCTAAATCGTCTTGCCATCTGGTTTCGATAGACCCCTCGCGGGCGCTTGGGCTCGTCTTCCTAGTTGTAAGTTCAGGATTGGCGGCAAGGAGGTCGCACGAGACGGCAGAACAGCGGCCTTCTGGAGCCAGATGAAGGACTCTCCTCGAATGTGAGGCCAGCCAGAGAGCAAAACAGTCCAAAATCTGACTGGCGATGTTTCGGAACGTGGATTGGGTTTTGGCGCCCGGAAAGCCTCTTGGATTGATATTTGGCTTAAATGCGTTGCGCATCGGGCGTGCTGTTTGTATGTAAAATGAATAACATTGAGTTTTATCGAGAATTCCTGCCGGACATGCTCGAGTTCTAAGATGGGAAAGGCAGAGGAGGTGGTCTCATTTCTACCAACATTGCGGTCGCGCGCATCATTCGGTGGTCTGCATCGCAGATTCTATTCGATGGACAGCAAGGACCTTGAGATCCTAGCCGAAATCCACAGACATGGTCCCGGCAACATAACGGCCATAGCCCGCGAAATGAATGTGGCCACGTCTACTGTCTCGAGGAGGCTTACCAATCTCGCAAAGAGTGTACAGCTTCGGATCCTGACCAATCTGGCATATCACAAACTTGGAATTAGGAGAACATTGTTGGAAATAGAACCGTCGGTGGCCGATGAATCTGAAGCCATGAAGAGAGTTTTTTCGCTCAACTACTGGTTCCAGTGCTACAAGATATTGGGGAGGCGCGGATACTCCGTGGGCTTCAAGATACCTTTTGCGCTCTATTCGACATATGAATCCATCTTCAGGGGTCTTCAGGAGGTGCTATCCCTCAAAATGACCATCCACCCTCTCGGAGACATAGTCGGGACGGGGCCATCCTT
>CAYOYV010000026.1:0-10244 GCA_964408285.1 uncultured Nitrososphaerota archaeon
CAATTTCTTGAGCCACTGGAAATGTAGATTGAATTCGCTCCTCTCCGAGCCCTTGAAAAGTGGAATAACCGGAATTCCGGCTTCAACGAAATCGCAGGCAGAAAGCGTGGCAAACGCCAAATTCATCAGATTCCGAGATTTTGGTGCATCGACATAAACCGGCATGTCCCATCCGACGACGCCATCGAACCCGCCCTGCTTCAGAAGGTCCGAGCACGAATCGAACGAGCCCTCGGCCTCGAGTATTTTGTCCGGCATCACCGTCGATAGCAGAACGCTTCCATCGAATGCGAGGTATGAGTGAACCCCCTGTTCCTTGACTTTATCGACGTGTTCGTTCTCGAAGTCCGGCGTTTGCAGTAAGAGCGTGTTTATTCCAAAATGTTTCCACTTGACCGAGGGCGGACTATCGATTGAGATCATCGGGACGAATTTCGGAAGCTCGATAGCCGGTGGTGACCCATCCCAAGTATCGAGAAGTTCACCGAGCCGTTTGAAGCGCCACATGTCCGGTTTGGAATAATGATCCGACTTCACACAATGGAACCTGTCGACACAGGTATCGCAGTCGCCCAGAAAATCCGGGATCCAGGCGCCCTTCGAAATGCAGAGATTAACCAAACATCTTCGGCTGCGCGATTCGTCACAACCCGGGCACAGGTTATTGAGGTCGCAGTATTGGCAACTCTTTCCACATGTCTGTGAAGGTGCGGTCATGTTACTCCTCCATCTAAACCGGAAAATCTCCACAACTTAGTTCACCGATTGAATTCATACCGGGCACGAATAATAAGCACGCGAGTCCGGAACCGGGTTCCGAGTAATCGACAACTCGCCCGAAAACCCATCAAACGATTAGCTTCAGGTGCCTAGAGAAACGGTTGTGGCCCTTCTCCTCTAGGGCATACCAACACGTATTACCCGCCAAAGCAACAAGCCAGAAACGGCTCCAGCGCGCCAGAATCCTAGAATCACGGCGTTCCACTCAGCTCACGACCTATCGCACGCGTCAATTTCCGGTCCGCTAGCAACCACATCAACCGGAACAGGGGAGAGATCAGCCTCCTACCGGAACAACCGTAAACCGGAACAACAGGTTAAGCCTGCAGCTCTGTGACCTCAACCCCAGCCATTGATATCAATCCGCAATGCAATCAAATCCGCATCAAACCCCAATCCTGCGGAACAGGGTGTAATCCGCAAAGACCCTCTCCCAAGCTGCAGAGCGCACGCGAGCCCAAGCGCAGCAAATCGCCGAGATCAGCCGGAAACCAAAATTCGCTTGATAGAGCACTGCATCACAAGCCTTATATCAATCACTCAATCAATACAGCGCAATGAGTAAGATCCCCACCGGCATGGAAATCAGGAATCTCAGGAAGTCCGCAGGCCTCACGCAGCAGCAGCTCGGGGAGATCACGGGGCTCTCGCAGGCGGTGATAGCAAGGATTGAGAGGGGCAGTATTGACCCCAAGGCCTCTGTTCTGCGCAAGATTATGACCGTTCTGGAAACCAGGCAGAAGGCAACCCGGACTGCATCGGACGTAATGAGTCGCAGAGTGATATCAATCAATCACGATCAGCCGATATCAAAGGCAATCGAACTCATGGCCGCATTTGGGGTCTCTCAACTCCCTGTACTGAGGGACGGAAGGCCAATCGGCGCCGTTGAAGAGGAGAACCTGGTGAATGTGCTTGCGAGCTACTTGGGCAACCCGGACATGTTCTACACAAGGCAGGCCGAGGAAGCAATCAGCTCAATGTTCCCGACCGTAAAGCCGGACACTTCGATTACCGAGTTATTGGACCTCTTATCCAAGGGCCATAATGGAGTTCTTGTGATCGAGGAAGACAGGGTTGCTGGCATAGTTACGAAGATCGATGTGCTCAAGGCACTGGCCGGAGGAGAGATGTGATGTTCTGGAAGAAGGACGACAAGACCAAGGACATCGAGGAACTCAGGCGCAAGATGGGCGACCTCGAGAACACTGCCAGGCACGTTGAGACCCTAAACAACCTCCTTCAAGAGAGAGTGGACCAACTCGCGCGCGACATTGAATACATCCGGGCTGCGACCATAAAGACGAACCAGGCCTTCGTCGAACTAGTGAGGACCCTTCAGGAACAGCAGAAAGTCCCAGCGACCGAAGTCAGGGGACAGCGCCAGAGAATGCCGAGGGCACCTAAGACAGCCATCCAACAGGAACAAGGGGGCGCGCCTAAAACGGCTGAAGCCGATCAGCTAGAAACCACGATCTTGAATCTGCTGAAGGACGGAACCAACATGACGGCAATCGAGATAACATCGAAGGTGAACAGGACGAGGGAGCACGTGAGCAGGGTGCTCAAGGACATGACCGTGACTGGAAAATTGGACAGGACAAAAACGGGGAAAGTCTTCGTGTATTCTATAGGACCTGCGTCTTGACTGTGTCCCTTCGCATCCTGTATCTGAACGAACGTCCTGCCTTCATCCTATAGAGGAATCCCTTGTCAACAAGTCTAGACAGGTATGTGGAAATCATACTGAGGCTGATCTCATTCCCGAACCTCTGCTCATAGAACGCCCTCAGATCTAGGCTGGTGAACCAGTCGTCCGGTAATGAGCGAACGAGTACGAGCACATCGTTGATCTTGCTCCTCTCTTGCAGCTGGATTCCCGTCGGATCCGGGGAACGGAGCTCGTCGCGAACGGGCGGCCGGACCTTCGACGTACTCCTCACTATAGGCTCCACGGGCTCCCATGCTCCATCGAGCGTCTCCGCTGTGCCTTGGGGATTCTTCGGGATGAGGCCCACAACTTTCGCCTTTCTAAGTCTCTCCACCATGAGAACGAATTTGGCGAGCGACCTGTCCGCCTGGTTTCCATCAAGGGTTACAGTAATCTTCGCCCCCTCCTCGTCCACGAACTCCGCCTTAAATCGCTCCCTCTTCAATCTCCCGGATAGCCAGAGTTTAACGCCTTTTAACGCTAATTTCACACCTTTTCTTCCTCTGGACCCTAATTCACATAGAAGCAGCGTGAAACCACCAGAATAACGAAATTTACACGAATTGGAAAAAACGCACTCAACCCTGTTAATCATCGAAGCTCATCTGCCAGATCTTTGGAAATCAGGTCAATGCAGTGGAAACAGAGGGGTCAACAGCAGATTAACTGTGAATGACCTGCGTGTCGAACGGACGCTTCCCGGAAGGTGCGCCGGTAGGGATATTCCCTCCACCCCTTCGTTTCCACTGGAGCCCCGTTGTTAACCAACCGCCGAAAAAACCCGGTTTTAGCCATTTTAAGTGGAATCGCGTAATAAAACGAAAAGAGTAGAGTGAACGAGAAAAGACGAACCAAGCTGCATCGAAAGCAGTCTCGCGTCACTGTTTTCCTTACCTTCCCTTCTTCATGCATCTCGCTACCTACACAGGAAATAGACGGGTGTGGGTTCCGCGCATCATTGGATGATTAAGACGATAAAATTGCATGACTCTGTTTAATGTCGTGTGACGACACCGGCCGGAATGGCGGACGATGGCGAGCGATCATGGCGCCCAGGGGCTGGGAGATTATCTAGAATCTCTTATCTCGCGGAAATCCATATTCCTGGACAGGGATGCTCTCAGGCATGAGTACTTGCCTTCTTCTCTGCCACATCGCGAGGAGGAATTGCGCAACATCGGAGAGATCCTGGCCCCCCTGTTGATGAACAAGAAACCATCTAACGCTCTCATTTATGGAAAGACGGGCACAGGTAAGACCGCTTCAATCAAATTCACTTCTAACGTGATAGAGGAAAAGGCAAAGGGGCGCGGCACGAATTTCATCATGTCCTATGTCAATTGCCGCCTAGAGGGCACGGAGTACAGGACGCTTGCGGTCATAGCTGAGGCGTTGGGACTAACAATACCGTTTACAGGCCTTGCGACGAACGAGGTGTTGAAGAGAATCACGGAAAAGCTGAGGCACTCTGAGATCAGCTGTTTGATCGTTCTTGATGAAGTTGATGTATTTGTGAGATCCTATGGTGACGACCTGCTGTATCAATTGACGCGGATGAATGAAACTTTGCCAACTTCGAGGGTTGCAATAATCGCGGTATCGAATGATATCTCCTTTAAGGAACTCTTGGATCCGAGAGTTCTTAGCTCACTGAGCGAGGAGGAAGTCATATTCAAACCATATACGGCTGACGAGATCAAGGACATACTGCAAGCCAGGGTTTCACTTGGCTTCAACGATGGCGTGGTCTCACATGAAGTTGTCAATCTAGTCGCCGCATTGTCGGCGTCGGAACATGGGGACGCAAGAAGGGCGTTGAACCTGCTAAGGGTGGCCGGTGAAATCGCCGAGAGAGCTGGACTACTTAAGATCACAGCTGCAAACGTCAGGGAGGCAGTTCTGAAGATAGAGGAAGACCAAGTATTCGAGATTTGTCGCTCGCTTCCTTTACATTCGAGGTTGTTGCTCGCCGTTGTCCTCTCACTCGGCAAGAAAAACAAGGCTCCAACGAGTGGCGAGATATTCACATCGTACAAACAACTCGTCGAGAAGCTGAAGCTCCCTGAACTGACCTACAGGCGCGTTGCGATGCTCCTCAATGAACTTGAGATGGTTGGCCTAGTAGAAAGCAAGACCGTCAATTTGGGACGACATGGTCGAACTAGGAAGATGAGATTGGCAGCCGCGTCCGATCCTGTGAGGCGAGCCCTGCAGTCTGATGTGTTGGTCGCCCAATTGTTGGAGTAGGAAATCCGGCACGTCTGTCGAGGTAAGATTAAAATCATCTCGAAGATGATTCCAACCTAGCCCCGGTTGCGTAGTCCGGTCCAACGCGCCAGACTCGAGATCTGGTTCTCCTCACGGGAGACCGCAGGTTCAAACGGCTGTGACCTGGAATTCCTGCCCGGGGCGCTGACATGTTCCTATAATCGATTCGGTTGGCGAAAGGCTTCTAAACCGGACGACCATAGAAAGATGTCGGGAACGCTGATGTCTGAGGAGAAGCAGGCCGAAATAAGAGATCTACAGGGGAAAGCAATCCATTACTTCTGCGACAGACCCGGGGACTTTCCTACAGGACGACCGTACAACTGCTGTGAGAGCGTACTTCTGGCATTGGCAGAGCACCTTCAAGTAAGTTCTGACCTGATACCGAGAATAGGCACTGCCATTGGTGCTGGTGTTGGGTTGAACGGGCTACTCTGCGGCTGTATCTCAAGCGTTGCTATGGCAACAGGTATCAGATTCGGGAGAGCGAGCTCCGAGGAAAGTCCAAAGGCAGCATGGGATAAGATCAGCAAGTACGTGGCCGCTTTCAACCAAGAGTTTGGAGCCATAAATTGTGGACAACTCACCGGCCTGAACCTACGGACGCCTGAGGGACTGAAGGAATATTACGCGAGGGTCCATGACTATGAATGCACAAAAAGACTGAAGTTTGCAGTTGAGAGGGGGATAGAGCTTCTTTCGGAGTGAAGACGGAGCGCGATAGATGTGTATGCAGTGATTGAGGCAAAAGTAACGAGGGCCCGAGAGGCTCTCGGTGAGATTGGCTATATTGCGAAGGACATCTCTTGGCAGGAGTTCTACGATTACATGACAGGGGAGATATTCTCTGATGACACCACAACTCTGGACGACGTTCTTGGCAACGAGTTCGTGATGGTGCACGAAACTGCGGAAATAAGTGAACTCAAGAAGATGGGAAAAACCATTGACAAGCGCGTGATCGTTGATTCACCGAGAACCACTGTATACGAGGCCCATTTCACAGCGATGGAATTAGAGCTAACCTACGCCCTGTTTAGGAAGGACTATTTCTGGATGAAGATGAGACTGCGACAGCACAAGGAGTCGGTCGTAGAGGATGATCCAAATCTACCGGAAAGCCTCAGGCCCCGAGCAGAGGAGATATTCAGAAAATTCAGTGATCTAGTGAGACAAAGCCGGAAGGGTAGTTGAATCCATGATCACCGAGCGGAAGAAAATATCTAATGAGAGAATCAGGGAGCTTGCGGAGAAAGCGTCCAAGTCACTACTTACAGGAGACTACACAAATTCAATCGGTCTTCTCAAGCCCCTACTGAACGCCAAAATCGCTTTCTCAAAACTGGATCTCCTCGGTAGGGAGATCGGGGAGGCCTGCTGCCGGAAGCCAGAGGCACTTCTGACGGCATGCGACCAAATCGTAGCTTCCGAGACCATGGGCAGTTTCGTGGTTGCGAGCAGGGCACTGACCTGTTTATTGGACAAGGACCTAGAAACGGTGATGGAGAGAACCCGGGAGTACATCGTTAAGGGGAACAAATGGTATGTTTGCGACATAATTGGTGAACGGAGCTTGGGGCAAGCTCTCGTGGATCACTTCGATAGGACCTTGCCTTGGCTCGCTCGGTTCCTCACAGACGAGAACAAGTGGGTGAAAAGAAGTACAGGCGTCGCAATTCATTATTTTAGCAAGAGGGTCATTAATGGGGCACAGAAGACCCAAAAGCTCTTGGAGTTACTGGAGCCCCATATCGAGGAAAAACAGCTTGATGTGATCAAGGGAATTGGATGGGGCCTCAAGACAATAGGCAAGCACCATCCTGATCTCTTGGTCCCCTTCTTGGAGAAACAACTCAAGGCCAAGAAGAAAATTTCGAAGCTAATGATAAAAAAGGCGCTGACGTATCTCGGAAAGGATAGGCGGTCGAGGTTAGAGAGACATGTACAAGGTCTGTAGGGCGAGGAAGGTCCTTAATATGCACAAACATGCTGATGGCGGTTGGTTCTGGATAAAGTACTCTGCCGTTCCCTACATTGGATGTGAGTGGGGGTGTGGATATTGTTACTCCAGGGATGAGAAATATAACCCGCACAAAGCCTCGCGAGACCCGGAGGTCCTGAAATTCGAAGACCCGTTTTCCGAATATATCAAAATCAAGGAGAACGCTCCGGAACTTCTACGGAACGATCTAAGAGGAAAGCCAATAGATTTGGTTTGTCTTGATGGTTACCAGCCGATCGATGCAAAATACCAGTACGCTAGGAAAATGCTGGAGGTTTGTCTTGACCTCGGCTTCCCGGTATTCATAAACGAGAAGTCGCCGATCCTATTGCGGGATTCCGATGTCCTGGAAGCAATCAACGAGAGATCCTACGTGAATGTGGGCTGGTCAATAATAACCACAACGGACGATAGCACCCGGGAGGCATTTGAGTCAAAGGCTCCACCCGTTAGCTCACGCTTTGCAGCAATGGGGAAGCTGGCGAAGAGGAAGATAATGACCGGCACGGTCTTCATGCCGATTCTGCCCTTCATTTATGATAACGAGGACAACATCGAAGCGGTGGTGCGAAGAACAAAAGAATGCGGAGGGCAGTATGTGCTGGACGCAGGACTGACCCTTTGGGGCCATTGCAAAACGCATTTTTACGGAATCCTGAGGGCCTACGACTCGTCATTGGTGCGGGAATATGATGCGCTGTATACGAACTCTGCGCGGCTCGCCAGTCATACGGCACACGTACACGAACTTGTCTCAAAACACTGCCGAAGATATGGGCTCCTTCCTCATATCCCGCGCCCGGTCGCTTTCTTCCCCCCTGTATTACGGCTTAACAAGAAGATAGCTGAGCAGTTCTATCTAAAGGCTCGCGAGCTTCAGCTGGCTGGAGAAGAAAGGCACAAGCAATGGGCATATCAAAAAGGAGCTTGGGCGCTTGATGATCTGAAGGAAAGCATTGTAGGCATCTACAATAAGGAAGGGATCACGGGCCTTCTGAAAATCAAAGGCATCGGCAAAAGCCTAGCTGCTCAAATAGAGGAATATGTGAAAAAGGCTCCTGCATAGTCGCGCGTCTCCCACACGTTCGTGCAGGCTGTTACCCGTTTTTAGACCAAGCTCCGAACGCCTTTGGTAGTGCTATTGCCACATCAGAAATTGCGTCTGCGATGAAGCCTGCGAGGCAAATCTCTACCCGCTTTCCTTAGATAGGACGTAGCCTGCGGAAAAGTATCTATGAGTTCGGGTGTTCTGTGCCACCGCTGATTGTCCTTAACTGTCTTGAGCAGACATGCCGCCAACCATCTCTTCGTTCTATCCTTTGCGCCAAGAGAGGAGCGAACGCTTTCAATAAGTTCTAATCCGCTGTCCTTGGTTATGTAATGCATGTCGTTTGGCAACTTGAACTGCCTTGATGGTGCTTCACTGAGCCAAGAGTTGATTGCAGTCGAGTAGACCAATACATTCTCCTCAATGAAACGCCTGAACTCCTCAAACATCGACCTCTTCTCACTAAAGGTCCCCACACACAGAAGCCCAGCGTCTAAGATCATTGAATAACAGCACTGACAGTCGGGGACCTCAGAGGCCTTGCATCCAAAACAAGCAAATGGACGCACATGGCCCTCTAGCGCTGAGCTACCATAGGTCTCTTTGCACTCTTCCTCTGATAGCTTCTTGAGTGAGGATATTGATAATTCTCCAGAGTCGAGGGTCGAAATGAGCCTCCTCGCAAAATTCTCCTTCCTGTCTTTTGGTTGCCCCAGAAAGAGAAAGATCTTGAATTCGATTGGGCTCTCCGGACGACCTTTTGCGAGCCATTTCTTGATCGATTGCGAGTAGTTCTTGACAGTCTCTTGCGATTGCCTCCTCAAACTTCCGCCATCGTGATACCCAATAGAATTCAGCAAGCCCCGACCCTCGCACCCCATCCAAACGGGATCAGTGAAGCGCTCATTGCCTATCTCCTTACAGAGGAAGGCAACGCTTTGAGGAAAGAGGGGGTTTTCACGGCAGAACTCGGCTATCTGAGCGCGTATTAATCTTTGATCAAGGGTTGGCTCCTCCAGCTTGCGTTGCATTTCATTGATCGCTCTGATCTCGTTGTCCCAGCGTTCAGGGTCATCGGTGAGATTCGTGTTCCACCAGAGGTTCCATGCTTTCACCTGTTCATTTTCGATTACCATCTCAAATCCCAAAGGGACACATTCATACGATAGAAGCTTCCCGGTCATTCGCATTCGCCTTGCTGATTGACTTCTAACGTCGCTCGATCAAATAACTACCGCTTTTAACACTAAGGCCGAGTGGCTAGGGCAAGCGCTATCGCGCGATAATTACGGAAGACAGGGGGTCCTTTCGTTGCACGACGCATAGCTCCTTGTGGGAAGCCTTTTATCCAGTTTTTATCGGCCTGTTTATCGCAGATTGAACCAATGTCAAAACTGGTTGCTAAATGTGGCATAGACTGTGGTGCTTGTCCTTGGGGGCCTTACCCGCGGGAGGGCATGACTGTCGAGGAATTTGACCAGTATAGGAGAAATACCAAGAGGATTCTGGGGTATATGCCGATTAAGACGCCATGCCTGACATGTCGAACTCCAGACTCGGAAATCCCGAAGGGATCGAAGCTACCTAATCGAAAATGTCTGATACGCCAATGCGTTGACAAGAGTGGAATGGCAAACTGTGCTTATTGTTCCCGGTTCCCGTGCGACACGGTGAAAGTAACGGCTGGCTTTTGGACCCGTGAGAATATAGAGAAGAAGCTTGGTGCGCCGATTTCTGAAGAGGACTATCACGCGTTTGTAGAACCCTTCGAGGGAATAACTCGTTTAGAGGCCATTCGTGTTTCATTGAAACCAGAAGAGATCGTGGAACCTGCCAAAGTTCTAACATCTGAGACGAGAATCGCTGACTTTCCGGAGAACCTACCCTTCTCCAAAGAAGAGAAAGCATCGTTTAAAGCCGTTCACAAGTTGCTGACGACCATAAAACGGTCTTCATTGGGACTAAGAGATACTGACACATTCGCTCAACAGCACAGACTTGAAAACCGAAGGGCACATGTTTTGAGGTTTTTGTGGATACTCGGACGCTACGGCAAATTTGAGAAAGAGAAGAAGGCGCATCTCGTGGTTAACGCCAGAATATATTTGGCCAACCGGGGCAGCGAGAAGACGCTGGCAGATTGGTCTTCTGTGAAAGATACTGTTTTCAAAACTTTGTCCGAATTTGGAGTTTCTTGCGAACGCGTTGCGTTGAAAGGAGTCAAAGAGGAAGACCTAGCGACTAACACGGGATATCTCCGAAGTAAGGGCTGGATTATGAAAATGTCGTTCGAGGAAAGAATTGGTGGCACGGCTACTCTCAATGCATTACAAACTTACGCCCGGAAGTTAGATCAAAAATACGGCAAAAAAGCATTCAAACACTTCTCAGACGCGGACATGCAAAGCCTGTTCAAGAAGTAATATCACCAAAGG
>CAYOYV010000027.1:0-9692 GCA_964408285.1 uncultured Nitrososphaerota archaeon
GCGAGCTATATCTCCAAAAGCAGTTCAGTCAGATACATCAAGATTGTTCCGACCAAGATCCCTGAGATAACAATGCTCCTTCTGTTTCCCAAGTCAATCATGCGAATCAGTTCGACCAAGACATACAACAAGCCCCCCGCAGCAACTGCAAAGAAGAATGTCGCCAGGCTTGCTGAATAATTCACTGCGCCTATAATTGAACCGACTACGGTTGGAAAGCCAGCAAGAAGCCCAAGCAACACGATGTCCCGCCAGTTGATTTGTTTCCCTGAAATCGGGGCGATTATGCCGAAGCCTTCAGTTCCATTGTGAAGGGCGAAACCTACAACAAGTGCTAGACTCAAGGATATCTGTCCTGCAGCATAGCTGGAGCCGATCGCCAGCCCCTCCCCCAGATTGTGGAGGCCTATGCCCAGGGATATCATGTATGCCAGTGACCGTCCGCCCTTGACACCAACAGATTCCTGCATGTCGGAGCGATGAGATTTGCGGAACAGGTCGAGGGCCAATAGAGACAGAACTGCTATTGAGAGTCCCACGAGTAAAATCGTCGGACCATATGCAATGTCGGCTTCATGACTTAACTCCACAGATTCCATCAGAACATCGGAGAACAAGTAGATCAGAATCCCGTTCGTGACGCTCAACACGAAGTCTCGCCACCCTTGGCTTATCTTCCCCATTAAGACGAGCGGAATCAGACCGAGATAGACAGGCACAACGCCCGCTACGACTCCCAACCAAGCTACCTCGGCTAAGTCGATCATCTAGCTTGCCAATTATAACACCGTTATAAGCGTTGCTGCTCCTTATACGTTCATTCAGTCCCCCAGACCATGGACATAAGGACGAGCATTTGTCTGCATTTTTGTCTGCATTTCGGCAAGAGAAGTGACTCCTATCTGGGCTAATCGAATTCAGGAGGATACGCTTAAATATAACGGCGTGATATTTTCCCTTGGAAGTGAAGGAAATGACTGGAAGAGATGCGGTTACGTTGAGTCTCTTGGGAATAGTAGTGCTAACTGTAGGGGGAACCTTGCTCGTTCTCGGTTGGGGCTGGATTCCTTGGAGCGACTGGGGAGGACGGGGGATGATGGGCTGGCCAATGATGGGCTATGGAATGATGTTCGGAACGTTCCTCATACCCCTCTTGTTCTTAGTTCTCTTGGTAGCAGGGGCTTACTACGCGTTCAGACCTGCATCAGGTCCAAGCACTCAGGAACGCGGTCGGGCTCTGGAGATAGTCAAGGAGCGTTACGCCAAGGGAGAGATAACGAAAGAACAATACGAGCAATTGAGGAAGGATCTAGAATAGATGCAATTATTTGGCATCTTGAACTGAATTCGCCTGTTGGAAGAGCATCTCTACTTATTACAGATAATGGTGGATGGTTTCATAGGACTAGATGTACTTGTGACTTGGAGGGTAGTGCGCGCGATCAGGGGTTATGTTGGAATTAACCGATATTCGCACGTTCTTTAGATTGGCCATTGTACTCTACCATGCAAACATGGCCTGTGAATTCCTACAAGCGGAGTTCTTACTGGAGGCCTGATTTGCGCGATTTTATATCCCAGTGAGCTTGAAAAACCACATGTCAATAGTGGTCAGGACAGCCACGCGATCCGATATTCCCGCAATCGTCGAGGCCAATCGTTCTGACGTGGAGGAATGGTTCCATTGGTCTAGGGCCGGAAGGGGAGAGCGGGCTACCTATGATGAACTGAGGGACTGGGAGCGATGCATGCACGGAGGACCATACGAGGACATTGGCCTGCTCAACGAATACTGGAACGAGCTTAAGCTATACAGTGTGATCCCCCTCGTCGCCGAGATCGATGGAAAGGTTGTCGGACACTTGGACATCATCCCGAGCAGAGAACCCTTCTTAGGGCGCTTCCTTTGGCTGGATGTGCTAATGGTTCACAGGGAATATCGTCGGAGGGGCGTTGCCACTGCTCTCACGGAGAGTGCAGAAGATATTGCCAAGACGAAAGGCATTACTGAGATCATAGTCACGCCCCAAGACCAAGAGGGTCCTTCTGGCCTATTATACAGAAAGCTCAGCTACAGCAAATTCCAAGATATCCATAAGGTGGAAATCAAGGATTTCGAGAACGAAATGCCTAAGGATATTGCCCTTCTGAACACAAACCTGAATCAGGAACCCCCTCTTGACACACATCAGATGTTAATCGGAAGGTATAACATAAGTCAGAAGATGTGGCGATCTGCCCAACTTCAGAACCTTGTCTACGATCCGACGAGCTTCCATGAGATCATGTTAGCAGCCATAGCAGAAGGAGCAACCTATTATTTTCAGATCTCGAAATCGTTTTTTGGAGAAGACGGTGGCCTGGTGATCTGGTTCCCCCTAGAAGGCGGCCTTGCTCATTGTAGAGACTTGCTCTCGGCGATAGGAGCGCTCGCTTCGGCCTTTGGCATAAAGCGTATGAAGAGTGTCGTTATGGAGAGGGATCTGCAAACCGCGGCGTCCTTGGGCTTCGTGGACAGGGGAACGGAGTCTACATGGTTAAAGAAGACCCTAACATGACGAGCAAGGCATGCTACCCATAGCCGAGGTCTGCACGCGATGCGTACGCGAGCGATCGTTCTCTCTCATCTTGAGAACAAATCTTAAATAACTTCTTCCGGTAGAATCGTTTCCCCCATTTGTGCAAATGATGAGGTTTGGAATGGAATTAGAGGAAGAGATGAGGAGATTCGGCTTTATACTGAGGGGACATTTCCCACTCCTCAGGACCTCCTTCTATTCCCTGGAGTTTGATTTCCGCAAGAACAGTCTCACGATATGGTACGGGCCGAGGCAAGATAAGTTAGGTACCTGTATGCTAGAAGCAAAGAAAATATCCAAAAGAGTGTCAAGATTTCATGAGATGATAACGAAACGCCCATTCAGCGATCTCGAATTTCTCAAAGGACTATACAGGGCTTATGTAACTGCCGTCCAAACAGGGAAAAAGAAAATGGGAGAACCGTTGCCGATAGCAAGTCTTCTGAGAGAATATGTTTCTTTGTCTCAACGCAACAAACCCAATACCAATGTGGTCAGTAACCATCATAACGCGATTTACTTCAGTTACGATTTGTTCAGATTAAGAGAAAAAGGGATAGAGGGATTTGAGTTGGAGTTAATTACCGCCACGAGAATGTACACCAGAAGAAAACGAGATTTCGTTTGGGTGCCAGTGAATGAAAAAGGCGAAGGTAGGTTTATTTCGCACGCCAGGTTCAGGAGCATAGGTTCATGAGCAAAGTCCTCTCGGGAGAAGGAGGGCTAGGTCCTCATGTTGCGAGGAAGATAATAGAAGTCGTTGGAGGCCAAGGAAATCCCCCTGAGTATGGATTCCAATACTTTACCGTGGGCCTAGAAGCGTATCTTAGCGTCCTAGATAGAGAATACCTCGGAGGTTTCATAAAGGAAGGAGGCTCCGCCTTCAAAATGGTGATCGGAGGCTACGGGACCGGAAAGACGCATTTCCTATATAGTGTCAGAGATCTGGCATGGAAACATGGATTCGTTGTCTCCTATCTAACACTCAGTCCCGAGCATTCGCCGTTCTCCTCCTTGGAGAAGGTCTACAAGGAAATCGTGCTCAATCTAACGTTACCTCAAAGCCTAGAAGAGCTGGTTCAAGGATACACAGCAGGTATAGAAAACGTATTGAGGTTCTGGCATTATAAGAAGCGCGAGCAAGCCAAGGAAAAGGCTAAGGCATCCGGGAGTTCGGCTTGGGATGATATCTTTGCGTATCTCTCCTCACTCAGTTCATACGAGAGCACGAGCTTTAGGAACGCGGTCAGGAAAGCTTTCCTGAGCATAGCTATGCGGCATGATGAGGATTTTTCGCTGATGTTGCAGTGGCTGAAAGGTGAGAACCCCCCGAGGGATCTTTTGAAAGACGACGCTGTGTTCGAAAGAATCGACAGGAGCACGGCATTTAAGATGATTCGTTCTCTGATGCAATGGACAAGGGAAATAGGCTTCTCCGGTTTAGTTATCTTACTGGACGAGGCAGAACAGATTCCAAGCATGTCATCTAGGCAGGTCGACCTGATGGTTAACAACTTGAGGGAGGTCATAGACGAATGCGGCCACGAAAATTTCAGAAATACGATGTGGTTCTATGCCGTCCCTGATGAAGAATTCGTGCATGGAAGAACTCTCGTTTACGAGGCTCTACGCCAGAGACTGGCCACTGTGTTCGACGCAAAGCTCAATCCGACCGGCGTGAAGATTTACCTAGAGAGAATCGCGGGAGACCCGATGGACGTCTTGAAGGGAATCGGAAGGAAGCTGGCGAGCATCTACGAAACCGCCTACAACACCAAATTCGATCAAAATGCCCTAGAGAAAACGATTAATGGAATCTCCCTAGGAGCTTACGAAAGAAAATTAGAAACGGGTTACAAGAGATTATTTGTCCAGAGCACAATCAAGGCATTTCATGTTATGAGGGAGACCGGGAAACCCGTCTCCAAGCATGAAGTTGACCTCGAGTGAAGAATACAACTAGGGCCACTCAAACGAGGGAGAAACGGGCAAACTCGATCCCATCTCACAAGAGAATTGATCGACTTAAGGCAAGAGAAATAGTGGAATCCTTGAGGCTGGGCATAGTTCCCCATGGATACATAGACGAATTCACCTTCGGAAGGGATAAGGAAACGGAAAGGGTCAAAAAATGGTTGGGAAAAGCGGAGGAATCTTCTCTCGTCCTAATAGGAGAATACGGAAGCGGCAAGACTCACTTTCTTGACTATATCTATTCAATACTTCTCAAAGAGGGTTGGGCGATATCATACGTCAGCCTTGACCCAAGCGAGCTCCCGCTTCACAGGCCAAAGAGAATTTACGAAGCGATATTGAGAACGTTCAGGTTCAAGACGAGAGACCGCGGTTTCAGGGATTTCCTGAGGGAGGTTGCGGCGAGAGATAAGGGTCATGAGCTCGACGGGCATCCCTACTTAGGAACTGTCATCAGCAGAATAAGAAGCGGAATAGATGACGAATACATCTGGCAATGGATAGAGGGCAAACCAATTTTAGTAGGCACCCCGCCGATGTATGATTATTCGACCTGTGCGAACATCTACTGCAACATTCTAAGCGGAATCGGATGGGCAACCAAAAACGTCCTCGAATTGAAGGGGCTCGTAATATTGTTCGATGAAGCAGAAGTAATCGATTCCTACTGGTATACCTCATATCAATCAGACAAAAGCTGGAATTTCCTCAAGGGCCTCGTTCTAATGGCGAACAATAGCCCACACCTGAAGGAAGAAAGGATCGCCCCCTTTCATCTATTTCCTCATCCTGGCAGGGTCTTCCTTGGCGAAAAAACTGGATTGCGCTACCCTGGAATGATGCGCTATTTGCGCTATATTTGGAGAGCTCCTTGCGACATAAAGCTGGTCCTAGCCTTTGCGCCTGCCTATGGTGTCCTCGAAAAAGCCCCAATCAATAAGATGGAGTGGTTGGGCCTTTCTCATCTGCGAAAGAACTATCTCAAGGAGATCTTCGCGAGAATAGTTTCAATATACGAAGCCGCTTATAGATCGAGAGTCGAGAAGAAGGACATCCTTGCCATGATTCCAGCAACCAATACTCGCCTGTTCATAAAAGCGGCCGTAGAAGCGTTGGATCTCGTTCGATTTTATCCCCACGATACTCTCAGGAATTTGCTGAAATGAATCCGCGCGCGCGAATTCCTCCCTCGTAGACTCTGCCCTCTATTCAGTTCGATTGTCTACTATCGACATGAATTACGCAGTATTGACAACCTGTATCTCGGCTGACTCTTTCCTGGACTTCATGGGCTATTCTGTCCGCTTCTTCTATCGGCGTCCCTCTCGCAACCTCTATATGAAAACCGGTGTGAACCATGTTAGGGCCGACGTATTCAGCCCGCATATCATGTACATCCAGCACTCCGTTCACCGACTTCGCAATT
This sequence comes from uncultured Nitrososphaerota archaeon, assembly GCA_964408285.1. GTDB lineage: Archaea > Thermoproteota > EX4484-205 > EX4484-205 > JAAOZO01 > CAYOYV01. The sequence goes on from CAYOYV010000027.1 coordinate 5,980, forward strand.
GATTCAATTCTATCGATGAAATCCCTGCTTGGTGCCTTTCGGATGAGGTAGTCGATGTTGTCCTTTAGGAGGTAGAGACCGGAGAAGGCGATTATAGCTCCGACAATGACGGAGGCGACAGGATCAGCCCAATAGAATCCGTTTGCTACCAAGACAATACTGACCAACGATATTATGAAAGATAATTCGTCTTTCAGAAGTGCGATCAGTTGTGCCCTTATAGATGCGCCCCTTGCCTTTGACCTGAAGATGTCAATCAGGGGAACTGCGACGATAAACATGCTGACCATTACTGCAGCCAGGGCAAGGCCGGTGTCCCTGAACTCGCCGACATACGAGGGATCGAGCAACTGTGGAACAGCCTGTCTGAACGTCTCAAGACTCATGAAGAAGATCAGGAATGTGGCAGAGACGAGTGCAGCTACATTCCCAGCCCTTCCGTGCCCAAACATATGGACCTCGTCGGGTGGCTTCCGCGATTAGCGAAGCGTTAGCAAGAGAAAGGCCGAAACCAGAACATCGCTTATCTTTTCCAACGCCTGTGCCAGCAGTACGAGAATGTTCGTCAGGAAGTAGCCAGCTAGGTCTATCACGATCAGCAAGATATATCCAGCTAGCGCTATGACTAAGCCCCGCGTTTCTGTGCCTGTTCCGTCATACGAGTTCCTCTACATCGTCAGGCTGGTCTAGTGCTCGTGTCCGTGCTCTTCCTTCTCTCCTTCGCCGTGCACCTTTGCACTCTTCACATAGGTGTACAGACCATGCGAGTATAGTTCAAATCCTAGCATCGCTTCGACGTACTCCCTTGCTGCATCGACATCGTTCTCGTTGTACTTCTTGAGGGCCATGGCGTGACCGAACTTCTCCTGTAGTTCTTGCTGAACAGTATGGGTTATGAAATCAATCACCTCGTTTGCGTTCCCAGTTTCGATTGCCTTCTCTGCTCTCGGTACAACAGGCCCCCAATCAAGCCCTGCTGGTTTAAGCCCGGTATAGGGTGCACCTTCTCCCTCTCTGTGCAGCCGTACTGCTGTTTCAAAGAACCAAAGGTCAGCGAGGTCTCCTGCATCCTTGCCTGATTTTCTCACCTGGAGCGTTCTTTCAAAAGCCTTCTTCAATTCCTCTTCCGCTTTCTTCGGCACGTAAGGCAGGATTAGATTGACATTTCCCCTTTCCAGGGCTCTTTTTGCGGCCTTGACAACGGGACCATTCATCGTATCACAATGTGGTGGCATAAGTCATGTCTCACCTCAGAAACAATGCCTGAAGAAGTTTTTTAGTTTTGCCTGAATGCTCACTATTCGCTCTTCCAGATTTCAAGCTCGCTCATGTCGTTCAGCTCTTCTCGCCCTTAGCAGCCTGCTTTCTCTCTTGCTCCTCTTTCGCCTCGACAGCAACCCAATACTCCTTCCTCAAGTCCGCCAACTCCTCTCTCGCTCATTCCTCGCCGTTTCTAATGTCATAGGCTGTAAATGTACACGCGGGGCGAGACCTTCAGAACGTTCGTTATCGTCTTATGGGAAATCGCCGAATCCAAGTGGCTGGAGGCTAATTGACTATGTTCAAGGTCCGCGCGCGCATCTCGTCCACTCCGTCGAAAAAGGTAAGCTTGACCATCTAAGTAGATTAAGTCGCGCCATTATCCCAAATCGTCCGACGCACGCTTATAAGGCTCCAAACATCTCCCTTCGTTTTAATCGAGGTAGGAAGATGCCTAACGCAGATGAAAGCAAATACACCATCATAACAGGTCAGTATGAAACTGGCACTCAAGAACAAAAAGGAGCGATTTCCCGTGTCTTGGGCCCTGATCAAACAGAGTATAAATACAAAGTATACTTTTATTGGTACAACGTTATTCATGAACTCGGTCATGCCATTTTGCATTTTAACCAGCATGACGAATTGCATCATGTCGAGGAAGAACTGGTTGCAAATGATTTTGCAGTAGCATATTGGTCGCATTATGGAGAAGATCCAAAAATCAATGCTTTAAGAGATATCGTTCAAAGTTCGATTCCCCGACTCGATCGTCCTGCACCTGCTGGAATGGATTACATTGCATACGCTAGGGCGAATTGGGGAAAAGAAGAGCTGTTTACATTTAGCAACTATGGTTGGTTTCAATTCAGTTCCGTTTTGGATTCTCTCCGAAACCAGAAACCACTTGCCTCAATGCTAAGGATTATGAGCCACAATAACATAGACCCCCAACCAAAACAAGTACTATCCTATGACATAGATCAGCAGAAAATCCCGTTGAAAATCGTCGAAGATGCGACGCTAATATTACGAAAATGGGGGATTACCCTACCTTCTCTACCTCATCTAATGGTTCATGATCCGTATAGACATGGAATATCTACGGTTGGATATTGATTTTTTCTGCGCACCAATACGCGGAATTGTTGCCTGTGGGATTTTGTTATGAAGAAATACTTATCTTCTAACGTTCTCACATAATTTATGAGGTTGCTATTTCAGGATTTCTTTGTCTTGGGAAGTCTTACCATTTCGGCGATAGGGGCCGGCATGTTCTTTCTAGATAGAGAGAGGATGTATGAAAAAGCCCAGGCGATAAGCGTGATTGGTTTCGCTTTTCCGTTCCTCTTGATAGTTATGCTTGCTCATCCCTTCAAGCTGAACATATTCTCCATAGAGATCGACTTTGCTGTGGAATTCGGGCCGAAATTCGACCTATTCGCACAGGGTCCATTATTAGTAGTGATGATTCTAAACCTGCTGTGGGCTTACCCTGTATTCCTAGGGGCACTCAAGGGTAAGGCGCTGGCCCTAAACTACTTCTTGCTGGGTGGAATATCACTTATCGGCGCTATCTATGCTTGGCCGGCTCTCTTCTCATTCGCGCTTTCGGCAGTTGGGACTGCCATATTCGGGACCATTGGAACGAGGATTTACCTTACGGAAAGGGAAAAGGAAGGAAAGATGAGAAAGATTCTCGAATTCATAAGGAGCAGGGGGGAGGCTTCTTTGGAAGAAGTTATGGTCACTATGCGGATGTCTGACGCAGAGGCCGGAAAGCTCCTTTACGAAATGTGGAACGTGAATCTGATAGAAACCGTAGAAGGAAAGGAATCGGTCTATAGAGTGAGAGAAAAACACTAAACGAACCCAGCGCATGCACAGAATCCTGACGCGCGCGCGAATAGCAGCTATACCGGCTTAGTTCTTCCATGCCGCCTGCCAATCTATGCGTTGCTCTGCGACTTCTGTTGCCAATTCCGTCGCACACGCCGTGCGTATCTGGTTTTTCAACAGGTGAACATTCCTTCACTTTAGAAAACCTTATACCAATATTTTCGTTCAATCTTACGACATGGGTGATTCGGACAGGCCCATAGAAAGGGAGACGTATGGCCTCATTTCAAAGAGTCTGTCGCACCCGATAAGGAGGAAGATCCTTAGAATCCTGAGCGAAGAGAAGGAGAGACACTTCGTTGAACTAAAAGACTCACTTGGCATCGACGGAGGCCACCTTACCTATCATTTGAATGAACTGGGAGAGCTCTTGGCGAAGGCTGAGGATGGTGCTTACCAGCTTTCCAGTCTGGGAAAGGTGTCCGTTTCACTGATGATGGACATTGAAGAATCGTCGAGTAAGTCGATTGTTGCAGAAGAGGAGGCGAAAAGAGAGTCGAGCTTTCGATATACCCCCTTCGAGCAGAAGGTATTGGAAGGTTCCTTCAATGTTG
>CAYOYV010000028.1:0-3525 GCA_964408285.1 uncultured Nitrososphaerota archaeon
ACACTTCTCAGACGCGGACATGCAAAGCCTGTTCAAGAAGTAATATCACCAAAGGTGCGGAGAGTGGGATTCGAACCCACGAACCCCTTCGGGATGAGGGCCTGAGCCTCACGCCTTTGACCTGGCTTCGCCAGAATTGAGGTTCTATTGGCGATCTCCGCATGCTTCTTCGCTTCACCCCGCGATTAATAAAATTGAACGGGCCTTCCCTGCGCGCACACATCGCTTCGATTACTTACGTCCTACTACGAAATCAAATCCTGTGAATTGCCTTATTCTCTTCTTGTACTTTTTTCGCACTCGTTGCTCAAAGACTTTGAGTCCCTTTTGGAATTCTTGCTCGCTCAACAGTGTCAGGGTTGAGATATACCTGTTCCTCACCCTCTCGAGGTAATTGTGCGTGGAAACATAGCTCTGGTTCGAGGGAATGTTGTAGTGACGGGCCTCCCGGAAGCCAACCTGCTTCATCGTCTGCTTGATCCACGGTATCGGTGGGAATCGATTCAGGTCGATTGCTATCACGCCTGGAAAATCACGAAGGATATGGGTCTTGAGTCGGGCATGCGAGCTCGTCACAATGACGCAGCTTCCCCCCTTGTTTAGGACACGATACATTTCTTTAATGGCCAGACGCTTGTTCTCTATGTGATGTATAACTAGTGTCATGTAGACACAATCAAAAGTCCGTGCACGAAAAGGCAGCCGCTGTGCATCTCCTCCAACCCATGGAATCTCCCTGTTCTCGTCCTTTGCGAGAGCTTGCTCAAGCATTTCGATCGAAACATCTAAGCCACAAGTGCTTGTCTCTTTGACAGCGGAGACCCCGAAAGTGAATCTACCGGTACCACATCCAATATCTAGGACGGCGCAGCCGAGCTCGATTCGCCCGTATTCGATAATCTTTGACAACCATATCTCCGCAGGAATTGGCCTTACCCTATCATAATAGCTGGCTATCTTTGAGTAATCTACACGATGGCATACCGGCGCGGGCGTCGTAGAATAAAGCTGAAAGATATCGATTTAAGGAAGCTCCCCTCTGGATTTCAGGGATCACAACATGCCAGATCCCTCCCACCAAACACTGAGTGACCTAGCCGAAACCCTGCTCATGAGACTCTACCTTAGAGCCACTGAATCACAGCACCCCGATGCTCTTGTCAAAGATGAGAAAGCCGTTGCACTGGTAAAGCAGATAGACTATGATTTCTCGCGGTTCAAGTTTGTAGAGAAGGACCAAGTAGGCGCTGTACTGATTACGCGAGAATTAGATCGTCACACCCGGGGTTTTCTAGCCAAATATCCGGACGCCGTCGTTGTCCATGTCGGATGCGGTCTAGATACCCGCTTTGAGCGCGTCGATAATGGTAAGGTAGAATGGTATGACCTAGATTTGCCAGAAGTAATCGAACTGCGTCGGAAGCTCATAGGGGGCGAAGGGGCGCGCTACCATCTCTTGGCCTGTTCTGTGCTCGACAACGCGTGGTTAAACTCTGTAAGTGTCCATCGGGGTCGCCCCTTTCTCTTTGTTGCCGAATGTGTTTTGATGTACTTTGAAGAAGCACAGGTCAAGTCGTTGGTGTTAACCTTGAAAGAGCATTTCCCTGGCTCGGAACTGGCTTTCGATGCGGTGAATCCGGTCGGGGTCTGGGCGAACAACTTCAAACTCGGCTCATCCAAATTCATCTCACGTTGTCACTGGGCGTTGAAACGCGGCAAAGATCTCGAAAGCTGGGGCGATGGCATCCGCCTGTTGGACGAGTGGTTTCTCTTCGAGCTTCCGGAGCCGCGCTTGCACCGTCAATGGATGCGCCACATCCCGCCGTTGGCTAAATGCGTAAGTGTCTTGCACTACCAACTTGGAAAGACAGCAACGTGAGAGCTCTGTAGACTAAGCATTCGCGCTCGATGGCTATAGCCTAGAAGTAGTCCAGTTTCAACGCGTTCGACACTTTCGTTATCTCTTCGATTTCGCGTTTAGCCAACTTCCAACCGGCAGCACCGGCATTCTCCTCAACTTGTTTCGGATTCTTCGCTCCTGGTATCGGTATCACAAATTCGTCTTTGATGAGCCAATTCAGGGCGACCTGAGCCACAGTCTTCCCTCTTGAGTTGCCTATTCTCCTAAGGACATCGAGCAACTTTGAAACCTGGGCGATATTTCCATCTGTGAACAACTTGTTACCTCGTCTCACGTCGTCTGATGGTTTGTTCTTCTCATCATATTTTCCAGTTAGTGCACCTTGTGCTAAGGGACTATACGCTAGAATAGAGATGTTCTCCCTCCTGCAGTAGGGTAGCACTTCCTCCTCTATCTCCCTCTGAAGGGTGTTGTACCTGACCTGATCCGATACGATGTCGGTGACTGGCAGGATCTGCCTTGCCTCGACGAGATCTCTGACAGCGAAATTGCTCACAGCTATGGCTCTGATTTGGCCGTCTTTGTACAAACGCTCCATGGCGCGCATGGTCTCCTTGAGTGGTACCTGTTGCCAAGGATCTGGCCAATGCACTTGGTACAGATCAATCTCGTTGACGCCTAATCTTTGGAGGCTAAGTTTACAGGCTCTAATCACATCATCGTAACGCAGATGCCCGCCATGAACCTTGGTAGCTATTACAGTGTTCTCTCTTCCGATCTGCTTTACGGCTTTGCCTAATACTTCCTCCGAATGGCCGCTCCCATAGCCCTCAGCGGTATCAAACAGGTTTATGCCGAGTTCGTGGGCCCGGATAGTGGCGGCGATGGATGTTTCGTCCGTCACATCTTTACCCCAGGGAGCTCCCCCTGCTTGCCACATCCCAAGGCCTATAACTGAGATCTTGAAGTCACTTTTCCCCAGCTTTACATATTCCATTCAGGGAAATCACTATGCTGCTATGATATCACGAGGAAGAAATATCTTACTGAGGCCGCTAAGCCGAACTAAAATCAGAACGAGAGCAACCATACCCTCAGTAAATCCCCAACGAGGTAGCTGAAAGCCGCGCCTGCAATGCCGAGCAGAACGTATTTGATGGCGGTGCGCGTGGGACTCTCGTTACTTAATCTACCGACATATATGCCCAGAAGGAACAGAATAACGATTCCTTCAAAAGAAGCTGTCACGACGGCATTGACCGTGGTTAAGAAGGCGAATGGAATTAACAGAAGCACCAACACCAAGACCGTCGCCGCAAAGGAGAAGATCCCGCTCGTTAGCACCTCGGTCATGGAGTGGACGGAATTATTTTCTCCATGCTCTATGGCGTGGATTTGTTCCCCTCTCTCGGAGAGCTCCGATAGGTAAAATCCAATTGCGTTGCCCAAAGCATCAGCAAGACCCCCGGTGATTGTTGCTACTAGTATTATCTTCAGATCTCCCGTGGCAACTGCCGACCCAACTATCATTCCCAAAATGCATACCACGCCGTCTGCAAGGCCAAAAGCCGCACCTTGGAAGCCTTCTATTAGTCTCAATGATTCGTTTGCTCTCTTTACAGGGCCCATTTTGGCTCGCTTAAAGGTCTTTTTGCAGGAGAAAC
>CAYOYV010000028.1:3625-9128 GCA_964408285.1 uncultured Nitrososphaerota archaeon
CTTCGCGAAGTCAGCGGGTTCGCCGAGCACTACAAAATCAAGATACGCCTCGAAGTTCACGGAAGGCGAAGCGCACATGTTCCCTATATCCGCAGGATGTTGGACATAGCAAACCACGATAACCTCTATGTCTGTTGGAACTCCAACCTAGCGGAAGTTGAGAACGGATCCATCGAGAGAAATTTCAACTTGCTGGGGGACAAGATCGACCTCGTACACATGAATGAGCTATACCTAGAGAATTATCCGTGGAGAGAGCTTTTCCGGCTTCTTAAAGAGTCAGGCTTCGAGGGGTTCACACTCGCTGAAATACCTGGCTGTCAAGACGTCGGGGCTGCTACCCGCCTTCTGAAATATTACAAAGCACTATGGTTAGAATTGAACAGGTAACGACCGGTTTGGCGGCACGATTAACATTACTACAAAGGACGACGTTGCTTCAATCGCCGCAGGCCAGGCCTGAACGGAGGACGGACTATTCCATACTCCGTTGCTATAGCGGATACGTATCTAGCAGGAGTTATGTCGAAGGCTGGGTTTAGCGCTTGTATTCCCGCTGGGGCGATTCTTTTTCCATTGAACTCTAGCACCTCTTTCGGGTTCCTGTGTTCTATTACTCTCAGATCCGGCTCCCCAACGAAGTCAAATGAAGAAATCGGTGCGACAACATAGAAGGGAACCCCGTATTCTCTCGCTACTATGGCTATTGTCAGGGTCCCTATCTTATTCGCAATGCTTCCATCGGGCCAAACCCTGTCAGCACCAACCATTACCTTGTCGACCATTTTCTGAGAAATGACATGGGCTACCATGCCATCGGTTATTAGCTTGAACGGCACCCCTGCCCTTTTCAGCTCCCATGCGCTTAGCCTTGCACCTTGAAGGAGCGGCCTAGTCTCGGTGGCAATGACTGATACTCTCTTTCCTTTCCTCCAACCTCGTATGATCGCGCCTAGAGCAGTGCCGTATTCCACAGTTGCTAATTCACCACTATTGCAATGGGTGAGGATTCTATCGCCGTCTCGTATAAGTTGCTGCCCAATGTCGGTTAGTCTTCTCCCAATGGCCACTTGTTCGTTCGCTATTTCCTGGGCTTCTTCTATCGCGAGGCACCTTACTTCATCGAGGCTCTGTCCGGTCCTTGCCGCTTTGACAACTCGTTCAGCAGCGTAGTGCAAATCCCTGCCGGTGGGCCTAGCGCTCTCTAACGAAGAGGAGGTACTTCTCAGTCTTCTTAGGAGTTCATGCCTTGTCTTTACAGCTCTTAGATTAGCTTCGAGCGCCAACGCATAGGCGGCGGCTGCCCCTATAACCGGCGCACCCCTTATCTTCATGGTTTTAATAGCGGCGATCACACTTGTACTATCCGTGAATCTTAGCCACTTAACTCGGCGAGGGAGTAGAGACTGGTCGATGGTCACAACCTGTCCTGCCTTCCACGAGATGGTTCGCATCGTCTAGAAATTCAAGGAAGAATATTTAACCGATTTAGCCTCATGACTCAATTGAGGATCATAATATGGTCTAGAAGAACTTGGTGGAAAGGTCCCTCCGCTTGTTCAGTTTGGCAAGATTCAGGAGAAGGGGCGTAATCTGTTCAGATAGGTAGGAGAATTCCAATGGTCCGCCATCTAAAGGAATGAGGAGCTTCATTTCTCGTATCAAACCCATTACCGTCGCCTTGGCTGGATTCTCTCCATAGACAACCATCGCGTAGTCGGGCATCGGCCCATCAACATACAGCTTATCGGCTGGCACATTGTGTAGCGAGGCGATAATGCTGACGGTTTTTGGTAGGATCTCCCGCAACCTAATGGCTGCGCTATCCGGTGGTATTAAAGATGGAACTAGAAAATTGTCTGCTTTCTTCATAGGAGCAACGGGGGATAGAACTATCTGATCCGCGAGCAAATCCTTCAACCCGTCTGCCAATTGCAGGGCTGGTTCGTATGGGACACACAAAGCGACAAGATCCGAACCCGATGCGGCCTCTTCGTTAGTGCCAGCATCTATGGATGCCCTAAGGCCCCGTTTACTTAAGATCCTTGTCGCCTTGCCGCTCATTTTCATTGCCTTCTCTTTTGATCTAGAACCCATGATTATGTGGTGTCGTGGTGCCCACCTTAATGCCAAACCGAATCCCAGATGCCCCGTTCCTCCGAGCAATCCAATCGTTCGTATCTTCCCGGCCCCGCTCATCCTTTTGCAGCTCGATGGGGGTGGCTCTAAAAGACTTTGCGTCGCATTTCTCGGCTGTTTAAAAATGGGCGCATTAAATAGCTCTCTAGGTTGTGTTAGGAGCGAGCTCAATGTGTACCCCATACTTCGCAACAGAAGTCGTGGCAATCCATGGCTACGCCCTCGCTAACGACCAGCCTAGATGGGGGGAGAAACAAAGAAACCAGGATTCCTTAAATGGATTTATACGGGATTCCACAGGAGTTCCCGAATGCCGTCCTTCCCTGCCGAGGAGTATTCACTTGAGACTTTCAAGAAGCTAGGCTTCAATAGGAAACTATGCAAGGAGGACGGTGAATTCTATTGGGTTCATCAGGATTTCAAGGGGAGATGCGGCGAGGCTCCGCTTGTGGGATACACTTTCATTGGAAACCCCATGGGCCGCACGACCGATTCGCTAGAGGAAGTCCGAAACAGATTTCTCGGATTCTTCGAGCACAACAACCACACGGTAATCCAACCTTATCCTGTCGTGTCAAGATGGCGTAACGACCTGTATCTAACGGATGCAAGCATAGTGGATTTTCAGCCATATGTAACGGATGGGCTGATTCCGGCGCCGGCCAATCCTCTGGTCATATCTCAACCGTGCATTAGATTAGTTGATCTCGACAACGTCGGAAGAACTTTCGGGAAACACATGAGCATCTTTGAAATGGGGGGGCATCATGCATTCAACTACCCTGACAAGGAGGTTTATTGGAAGGAAGAAACCTTGCAATATTGTCATGACTTCATTCAGGATGCTATGGGGATTCCGGGAAAGGAGATTCTATACAAAGAGTCGTATTGGGCAGGAGGAGGAAACGCGGGACCCTGTTTCGAGGTCATAGCCGGGGGCCTGGAAGTGGCGACCCTCGTTTTCATGAGGTTCAAGGTTTCATCTGATGGCTCTCTATCGGAACTGCCAATAAGGACTGTGGATACGGGCTATGGAATTGAGAGATTCTTATGGGTGTCCTCCGGAGCTTCGAGTTCCACGTTCGTCGTACATCCTGCACTGATGCGGTATTTGATTCAGGAAGCCAAGATACGGTATGATGAGGATTTGGCCTCAGATTACGCCATGGCGACTTCGAACCTTGGGAAGGTTGTAACCAACGTGCAGACTCTGAGAGAAATCGCCTCTAGGAAACTAAAGGTGAGTACGAGCCAATTGGAGTCCAGCATAGGGCAACTTGAGAAGGCATTCAAGGTTGCGGACCACACCAAGAGCCTAGTGTTCATCTTGGCGGAGGGCGTTGTGCCATCCAACGTAGGAGTGGGATATCTGGCTCGCCTATTGTTCAGGAGATCCGTAAGGAACTTGCGGGCGCTTGGGCTTTCAGGAAGAGTCTTGGACGTCATAAGGTTTCAAGCTGATTATTGGTCGCGTTGGTTCCCGATACTGAAGGAACAGGAGGATGAGATATTGAAGGTGGCAAGCGCTGAACTCTCAAAGTACGAAAAGACCTACGAGAAATCATCCGCATTGGCGGGAAAATTCCTGGAGGAGAAGGGGGCCACTTACTTCACAACAGAGAATCTACTCGAGCTCTATGATTCCCACGGTCTGACTCCGGAAGAGGTGGGAGATGTATTGACAAACGCAGGAGCCCAGATCCAGATTCCTGAGGACTTTTATGCTCTAGTGGCTTCTCGTCACGCAAAGGAGCTCACAAGACAACAGGTTCAAACGGAAGCACCAACGCTGCCGAAGGACATGAGCAACTTGCCACCAACCGTGCGAGCATACTACAGTGATCCGGAGCTACTGAGGACCAAGGCGAAGGTCGTGGGGGTTCTGGAACCGGACTCGTTGATACTAGACAAGACGATATTCTATGCCGAAGGCGGTGGACAGCCTTCGGATACAGGGAAGATCTATTTGAGTGGAAAACAAACACAGGTTGTGGACGTTAGACCCGTTCAGAACCTAATCGTTCACAAGGTGCAGGGCCCGATGCCACAAGTTGGCGATGAGGTCTCACTAGAAGTGGATGAGGAACGGAGACTGGCTCTCAGACGCGCCCACACTGGCACGCATGCAATAAACTGGGCCGCTAGGCAAGTTCTTGGTGGTCATATTTGGCAGCATGGTGCGCAGAAGGACGTTCTTGAATCCCGGCTTGACATAACTCACTATAACTCTCTAAATGAGGAGGAAGTGTTCGAAATAGAACGAAGAGCAAACGACCTAGCGATGAAGGCGCTGCCAGTCAAGACGGAGTATTTGGACAGAACTGAGGCAGAGAAGAGGTATGGCTTCAGAATATACCAAGGAGGAGTGGTTCCTTCCAAGACGATCCGGATTGTCTCCGTGGATGATTATGAGGTAGAGGCCTGTGGGGGCTTACATGTATCAAACACTGGCCAAATCGGGCTAATCAAGATAACGAAAACCGAGAAGATACAAGATGGAGTTGTAAGGCTTTGGTTCACAACTGGTAGAGCTTCGCTTGACCACTTCGAAGACGCTGAGAGGAACCTTAAGGCAGTCTCCACGCTTCTAAGAACCGACAAGGGCCAAGTCATTCAAGGACTTACGAGACTGATCGATGAAGCACAGAGTGCAAAGAAGCGACTGGAGCAGCTGAAGTTGGAGGACGCCAAGGTGCTGGCAAAGGAGCTCGTAACCAAGGGAGAAGCATTCCAAGGAGTCAAGGTAGTATTTCATTCAGATTCCAGCAGAAGCATAGAGGATCTAATAGAAGCGTCTAAGGTTTTGGTGTCTACTGATCCCTCATCGGTTTCCGTATTTGTGTCTATGACCGGTGAGAATCCGGAGTTCGTCGTGGTATATGGTGAATCTGCGAAGATTCCGTCAGGCTTGATGGCTGGAGATGTCGCCCGAGGCATAGCAAAGAAACTTGGAGGTGGCGGAGGCGGGCGGGAGAAATTCGGCAAAGGTGGAGTGAGGCCCAACTTGGAACCAAAATCCATAAAGGACGAAGCGGTGCGTTTGTTGATCTCTGGCCGTTAAGCAAAAATGAACTTCGTTATGGTGCTTCTCTCTGTTACATCCAAGACTCTTGGGACAAGCTAAGACAATATTGATGTCGCCCGGAGTACAAGGCCTCACTCTAAGCGGGAAACCGAGAAAATCGCGCGGCTGAGATCCCGGCGAAAGTTGGTCTTTGGCGAAGGGAGTAGAGTGGATTCAGGTGTCAGAGACGGTTTATTAACGAATTGGCGATCAAGGCTCATTAGAGGCGATGAAAGGCTAAGGCTTGGGCCAGTTTAAGGAAAGGCGGAATCAAGAGAGGAGAGATAGAAGGAGAGCGCA
>CAYOYV010000029.1:0-8782 GCA_964408285.1 uncultured Nitrososphaerota archaeon
CTAACCCTCCTCACCGCGGTCTCGCGCGCGACTATCTACTTGACGACATCGCCACGCATTAGCTGGTTCAATGAGTCAAGAAGCCGAAGAAGGAGAGGATCGCGCACACGACCAAACCTAGCCATGGCATTGACAGCTTTTTCCATTTGCGAACTCGACCAAAAGACTATAAGCTCACAATCCTAGCTTTAGAGAAATGATCCCAAGGCATTTCTTCCTCACAAGAGGCGTGGGCAAACATCGGGAGTATCTGCAGTCATTCGAGTCGGCCTTGAAAAGCGCAGGCTTGCAGCACTGCAACATGGTAAGTGTTTCCAGCATAATACCGCCAGGCTGCAAACTCATCCCCAGGCGAAAGGGCCTCGAAATGTTGAAACCGGGAGAAATCACGTTTGTTGTCTTGGCGAGGAACTCAACCAATGAGCCGCACAGGCTAATCGCAGCATCAATAGGAATAGCAATTCCATCGCGCAAACAAAAATATGGCTACCTATCTGAGCACCATTCTTATGGGCAGAGAGAAGAGGTGGCAGGAGATTACGCAGAGGATTTAGCTGCAACGATGTTGGCTGGGGCTATGGGGATTCGCTTTGACCCAGAAACCGCGTGGGACGAGAGGAAACAGCTTTTCAGAGCTAGCGGACTATTCATCAAAACTGCTAATGTGACACAATCAGCAACCGGCGAAAAGAATCACCAGTGGACAACCGTCATCGCAGCAGCTGTTTTCGTACCGTAAATCGCGCGCTTGACATACAAAGTTTTGGACAAGGAACAAAAGAAATAATCATCCCCTGCGCCTCGGTGCGCATTGGAGTGCTCGTCAGAATGAGTACCTTATCTAACAGCACGCTTGCTTTCATTCGATTCAGTCTATTCTGGATCTGTCTCGTTTGTACTAATGGTGAGGGGGAATGTCCCGGGTGATTACTATGGAGCGGTGGCGAAGACGATTCAATTTTGACCCAATATCCCCGCTAACTTCCTCGGGAAATGAGGCAGTCAGATATTTCGCAAGGCGAGATCTTCTCGGGGAGAAGACGGAATTAATACGATACGTATGGCGATTGCCTGAGGTCAGAAAGATACTGCAAAAACAGCTATCTGATGGTTCATGGAAATATCCGGGCAAACCAAGAAGCATCTATCCGAAGCATCACCATATTCTTGTGCAAACGTGGAAGATGTTCAGGCTCTTGGTGGAACAATATGGATTCACGAAGGAACATGAGGCAGCGAGAAGAGCTGCTAGATTCATCTTCTCTTGCCAGACAAAGGAAGGCGATATCCGAGGTTTCATAGGCAATCAGTATGCCACATATTACACCGGAGCCATCATGGCAGTTCTTATCAAGGCGGGGTATGAGAAGGATCCGCGAATCAGGAAAGGTTTCAAATGGCTTTTGTCCATGAGGCAAGATGACGGAGGATGGACTGTCCCCATCCTAACGCACAGATTCACAAGAAGAGCGATGTATAGATTGACGAGTCAGTATGCCATACCGGTAGAGCCAGACCGGTCAAAGCCATTCTCGCATAATTGTACCGACATGGTTCTCCGAGCGTTTGCCTCACATCCTCTACATCGAAATTCAGAAGAAGCTAGGACTGCAGCGGATCTTCTCAAATCACGGTTCTTCCAACCAGATTCCTATTCCTCGCACAGAGCGGCAAGTTATTGGGTAAGATTCCTTTTCTGGTGGCCAAACATTATCACTGCACTTGATTCTCTTTCACTGATGGGATATCGGAGGGACGATCCCGATATTCGGAGAGCGTTGGATTGGCTGATTGACCATCAAGAGACAAGCGGCTTGTGGAGGACTACATATGTGGAAGGGCAGAAGGAAACTGAAAATGAGATGAACAGAGAAAGGAAACTGTGGATAACCTTGGCAATCTGCCGGATCTTGAAGAGGTTCTATGGATAGAAAAACGCATACGCGACGCGTTAACTCCTGGAATGTTTCTGAGCTCAGAGTGGTCACTTTTGCCTCTGCCCGTGCAGGCATAGCGGGAGCTTCTATATAGTCCCGTCACAGATCGAGGAATAGTGTCGGTCATTGCCTTGGGATTCGCGCGTTAGTCTGCTCCCACTTCGAACAGCAGGTAATGATTCACCATTGTCGGAGCGCCTACTGCCTGGTAGCTATGGAGGCGCCAGCCCCTCTTTAGCCAGTCCTCGATCGTCGGACCGATATCCTTGTGGTGATTTACCTGCACGCACTCATATTCTTTCAATTTGACATCACCTTGGATCAGGTACTAAAGTGAACACCAAAAGGTTACGTTTGGTTCGTTAGAATCGCGCGCGCTAGGCAAACTGATCTCAGAAAAGATCGACAGGCAGCTCATGACCTACTTAGCTGGAATCTCGTCCATCGTAACCGGCATTTGCTCTCCTATTATATAAGATCGGCCATTGCTTGAGATCCCCGCTCTTGGCCTTTTTACTCTGACGAACCTTTTAGGCTTGGTCGGCTGAAACTACAGTACTCGACGATTCGGTGGCCTTCTATAGTTTCATTTAGGAAAGTCCTTCACGTTCTTCATTACTCGAGGGGCCGTTTTCACTTCGGCGAGTGTGGGTTTTGGCAAGAGGCCCCTGCATTGACACGTATGCTGGTACGCGCCAATTACTATTTCTCCATTCTTCTCCTCGAATTCCACCAATTGCTTTACTGGACGACCGCATCCAGGGCACTTCCTATCTATCTGAACTGTTGTCATTTCTTTGTCTGAACCTCACTCACAATTGAGTATTGGACTATCGCTTATAAGCATTGGCAGGGTCTTGTATTTGGGCATCTCCCAATCGTGACAAGATCGCGCATTCATCTAGGTAGATAGGCGGCAATTGGCTATTTGCTGAAGCTCTTGACATAACCCATGTCAAACCTCCTCTTCATTCTATATAGCAGACCGCTTGGCGAGGAAAAGTTGATAGAGAAGAAAACATCTCCCAGACTGGCAACAGCCTTATCGTTGCCAAGAGATATTAGCATAGATGGATTGTCAGCGGTAGACCTCACTTTGTACTTCACCGGTTTCTCCCCGCCATTCCCTCGAACAGCATTTGCCGCCGCCGCGAATCCCTGCATCTCTGCCTCAAACCCAGACCTGGCAGCCACTTTTCCGTCTATTTCCACCCAAGCCACATCGCCTATTGCATACGCATCGTCAAAGCCCTTTATCCTCAAGAAGGGGTCAACAATTATCCAGCCATGCGATTTTTCAACGTCCAGAGTCTCGGCAAGTGAAGAAGGCTTTATGCCGGCGCACCATATGACAATCTTCGCTGCGATCTCGCCCTTATCAGTCAGGATTTTGCCCTGCTGAATCTCCTTCACTTTTGTGGAGGTGTAGATCTTCGCGCCCATTGCAGTCAGGTATTTGGAGACCGAGCTACCTAGGCCAGTGTCCATCCCGGGGAGAACTGATGTCAGGAGCTCAATCAAGGATATGTTGACCCTGCCTTTGAAGATCTCCAGGAGTTCACCCGTTATCTCTACTCCTGTCGAGCCAGCGCCGATTACAGCGATGCTATCTCCAGATCCGATCCCTGCGAGCACCTGTTTTGTTCTGAGAGTGTCTTCAAGGCTATTTACTGAAAAGCAATTTTCCGCGCCAGCTATTCCGTAGTAATTCGCCACTGCGCCGGCCGCAAGGATTACAGAATCAAATTCAATCTGCCTTCTAGTTGTTAATGCTATCTTCTCCCGCAACTTGAGCTCAATCACTCTTTCATCTATGAACTCAATTCCCCTCCTTGACGCGAACTCGGGGATAGAGAAGGCTGTTTCTTCCGCCTTGACCTTCCCGCTGAGAACCTCCGGATACAACGCCTGCCACTCCGATTTCTGCCTCTGATCCAGTGCAACTATCTCCAGATCTTTGTCAAGCATTCTCGCTTTGTTCAGGGCACTTATGCCGGCAACGCCGCAGCCTATGACAGCGAGTTTCATCAGATCGACTTCTAGATGTAGAAAATGTGACGAATATTAAAGCTTCGTCTTCTACGCGCGCTCGCCCTAGATCGTCTCCAAGGCTTCGATCGGATTCACTGTCCTGATTAGGATCGACAGCCGTTCCCTCATCTGATTGTCGAGGATGTGCCTCTCATCTATGGTCACGAAAAGGCCACACTTCTCCTCTATGGCGGTGGCTAAGTGATGGAAATCTGCTGATGGTATTCTCTTCTTCCTCTTAATTTCCCTGAATTGGACCAACAACTCCTTCGTCTTCTCGACGTAATCCTCAAAGGGGAGTATAACAGGGTCTACGCTTCTAAACAGATTCGCTTCGACTTCAGGGATCCTTTCGGCCGGTAGGACTGTCGCGGAAGCCAACCCTCCTCTCAATTCTTCCAGGACCAAGACCGAAAGCAACACCTGGTGATTGCCCCTATCAAGCTCGGAGATCAGTTTGAGCGATGCATCGTGGAATTTCTCCCCAGATCTTTTTATGCTGGCGATCAGAACGCCCGTATCTAAAGCGACCCTCAATAGTGACTCCTCTCTGCTTCGACAATGTCTTGGGCTGAAACGTCGAGCCAAAACCTATCGAGCTCTCTCGCCAATTGACTCAACGACTTTGATTTCGCATTCCTTGACATCGGCACCAATACCTTCAGACCTTGGTCCTTCTTCCTGAAGATGTTCATTCTGGCCTTCCTTTCGTAGACTATCTTGCCTTGACCCACCAAATTGAAAAGCATCGCCTGAGCCTTGGCCCAACTTATAGACAGTTTCGTCGCGACTTCCTCGATTGTCACGGGTCCCGATTCCATTGCCCTAAGGACGTCCTCTTCAGTGACTTTCTTCATTGAGATACATCTCAGACGCGTCTCAGAGGTATTTAAGAATTGGTGCGCTCGGCGGTTACTCAGTTGGTCGAGGAATTCCTGAATCTTGGGCACTTCAGGCGCCAGTCGCCTCGTTTGTGTCAGAGTCGCGTGCAAGGCCTAGGGGACTGCTATCCCAGCAGGCTCCGAAACTGAAAGGGAAAGGCTCGCTACGCCGCAACCCCCGGAAATCATCACTGCCATGATCCAGTCGAAGAAAGAATACCAAGTGCAAAATGAACACCAGCCTTTTATCCTGCATACATATGCTTCGGCTGTTGACAAGACCTGGGATAGAGATTGTCGATGTCACGAAATGCTCATCCAATGAGAGGTACCTGTACAAGTGCCTAGCTCCGAGGCCCTCGAGAAAATATAGAAGAAGAAGTGAATATTTACAGGTGGCCATACCGAACGGATTTCACAAGAAGATCATATTATTGCGGGGAGATATCGTCGGGCAAATCGAGTATGCTGCTGCAGACGCTTCAGGGTACCCAATATCTGGTGAAGGCATAATCGTGATGAATTGCATCTGGGTTCTCAGAAGAGCCAAGGGAAACAACCTCGGAAGACTACTCCTAGATGACATGATCAGAAGCGAGACGAGGGCGACAGGATTCGCCACGATTGGTTTAGAAGGGCACTGGAGCGGATGGCTGAGGAAAGATCACATGGAGTGGCTTGGTTTCAGGTCCATTGACTCAATCGATGTCGCGCATAGGGTGAAACACGCAAGGCAACGTTTCAGAGTGCACTTGATGTGGCTCCCGAGAACGCCTAACGCAAGACCACCGAGCTGGGATAAGCGAAAGCTGCTAGAAGGTACGACGTTTTGCATGGCACACCCGCTCTATAATCCAGAAGGACTGCACATGAAGGAGATCCTGAAGGGACCTCTCGCGCGCCCGTAGATCCTAGGTGGTCTCGCAACATCGCAACGACGCGGAGGGTTTCTTCTTTAACCTCATCTTGACCAGTATCTGGTACTGAATTTATTTGAGATCCTCTTTGTCTCGAATGCTTGCGGTCGCAGGGGCCTCCTTCTTGCAGAGCCATGACGGGCTGGTCCGCCTTAAGCTTAATAGCGATCACCAGATTCATTCTTCTTCGAGGAGCCTTGGGTTCTCGAAGCCCAGTCACGGTGGAACTCCAGTGCGTCGATGGTCCTTCGTTGGACGGAGTCGAGTTCCCTGCTTTCTGTAGCATATGCCTGACCCGAACTGAGAACTTGTACAGCTTCAACGCCAATTATACTGATAGGTCACAGGCCAAGGAGCGCGAGGAGCAGGAGACGGTAAAGGCGATTCGCTATTGCGACGACTGCAACAAAAGGGTAGACAGATGGGGATTAGCTTCCTTGATCATCTTAGGAGTTGGCGTGCTGGTCTGCGTAGGCCCCATCATTCTTCTCTTCATTGCGAACCTCTCTGGCGCTGGTATCCCCATGAACGCGATGGGTGTCGTTTTCTGGGTGTTGCTAGTCGGGGCGATAGCGTTTGGCTTCCATTCTCTAGTTGTGAAGGTCTTTTCGCTTCGAGAGCCGGCCATGACCCTTTACTTCATAAGGGAGTCGGCCGACCAGCCCGTGCTGGCCAGGTTCACCTTTGACTTTCGTGAATACGGAACGCTTTTTAAGGAGGCTAACGCGTCTCGCAACGCGCGCTATCTGTGATTGACTGGTCGCCCACGTGCCGAACATTGTGGATCTTCGGCACCTCAGCGATACTACACTTCTTCCAATCGGATTCTTTTTGCCTCATCTACGGCATCTAGATGGGGATCATCGCTTATGACGTCCCTCAACCGATTTCTAATGGCACAACCCAGATGAATTGAATCCCTTGGTTTCAAAGCGTACTTTTCCATAATATCCTGGGCTTCCTTTATTGTCCTTTCGTCGACATTCAATATCTTCAGATTTGGGAATTCTAGGAACTTCTTCCCCTCCGCCTCCGCAATCTCTTTTCCCAGGATCTTCCTCGCGACCCACACGAGTTCATCCCAAGTCAATGAAGCGGTAGAAGCATCTATCGTTCCTTCTGCTATCTTGACCAATACTCTCTTTGCGGCTGCGGCTTTCTTCACACTTTTCTCGTCATAGATCACCGGATAGATGAAGACGTTCGAATCAACGTACATGGTATTCTTGTTCTACCTGTTTCTCGATAAGTCTCTCTAAGTCTATCTTCCTTTTCAACTTCCCCGGAACCGAACAGAAGTCATCTACGAACTTCTTCGGATCCTTCTTTGATTTTATGATGACCTCTCCATCCCTAATCTCGAATACTATTTCCGAATTTGGCTTCAGTCCCATATATTCCCGTATATCCTTCGGGATGACTACCTGCCCCTTCTCGCCAACGACCCTATTGATCTGCATTAGGAAACATGCGCGGTAGGACCTTTGATTTAAACTTTTTCCTACTCGGCATTCCTACCGGTTGGCTTCACGAGATACTTTTCTTCACGAGAGGGTTTCGGTGTCAGTCTAGGAATTCCTGTATCTTGGGCACTTCCGGCGGCAATCCTTTCCTCTTCCTGATAGAACTGACGACTCCGTGCACGAGTGATTGCGGAACTGGCTCCCAGCGCAAGAATGAGGTATCCCAGAAAGCTCTTCCCCCAGTCGAGCTTCTCATCACTTCCGACAGGTCGAACGTCTCAGCGGCAGGCATCTCCCCGATGATATAGGTTAGATTCGCCTTCTGGTCTATTGAAAGGACCTTTCCCCTCTTCGAATTCACTATCCTGGTGACGTTGCCTACCTGCTCAATTGGTACGCGGACATCAACCCTGAGAAGTGGCTCTAGAAGAACTGGATTCGCGATGAGCATTGTGGCATAGATGCCCCTCCTTACTGCTGGAATCATCTGGCCCGGACCGTGGTGAGCTGGATCTTCGTGAATTGTCGCGTCCATCAGCCTGACCTTCGCGCCCCTGACTGGCTCCCTCGCGAGGACTCCTTCCGACATCGACTCCTCGAAACCGATTCTGATTGAACCCGCGACCTGCTCAAGCCTCTGAACTCCCTTCGTCGAATCAATGAACATGCTGAGACTATCGCTTATGTTCCAGACGTTCTTTGCATCATCTGGCTCCCAGCCAGCATCGCGCAACAACTTCGCCATTACCCTCTTGTCCATGAAGTTCGAAATCTGTCCCTTGGCGATCATCTGCATCACGTCCGGCTCCAGTGGCGAGAGCTCGATTGAGACTTTGTTGTGACCATTCGGGGACCTAACCACCACCGGGCCTCCGCTGCCCATGATGCTTTCTCTATATATAATCACAGGATTTGAAGAAATGACATCTAAGCCCGCCTCCTTCATGAAAGTCATCGCGACCTCAAGGTGAAGCTGGCCCATTCCGCTCAGAAGATATTCGCCGGTCTGCTCGTCGATGTGAATCCTCATGTTCGGGTCCTCTATGCTCAATCTCTTCATGAAGTCAACCAGCTGCGGAAGGTCCTTTGGATGCTTTGGCTCGACGGCGATTGTCATGACTGGCTCACTCACGTAGTGGATGCTCTCGAATGGTGAAAGCCCCTCGACTGCTGTTATCGTCTCGCCCGCCCTCGCGTCCTGTACTCCGAGAAGCGCTGGAATGTTGCCGCATGGAAGAGAACCGACGACCTCCCTGTAGAGGCCCATATATAGACCGACCTGCTGAATCCTGCTCTTGGTATGAGCGTTGATGAGATAGACCTCCTGACCCGAGTAAGCCGTGCCTGAGAAAAGCCTGCCAGTTGCGACGACGCCCGCATTTGGATCGACCCTCATGTGACTTGCCACGAGAACGACTGGACCGTTTGGATCGCAGTTGACCATTGCCTTTCCGATGTCGCTGTCAAGATCTCCGTGCCAGAGGTGAGGAACTCTGTATGTTTGCGCCACGTATGGGGGTGGGAAATTCTCGACGACCATGTCCAGAACCGCG
>CAYOYV010000030.1:0-7011 GCA_964408285.1 uncultured Nitrososphaerota archaeon
TCAATGAGCTGCCCAAGAGTAGGCGGGCTATTGCAGCTCTTCACATTACGTGTTAAGTGATAAAGAACCGTTCACCGTGCAAGGATAGCAAGGAATCACGTCATTGGTGAAACGCTGAAACCATCATAAGGGGCTGTTCGGGGTGCAAGACGTATATTCTTCGTCGGGTAGGACATCTTATCGGGTATTATCCCGGAACACTCCGGACGCGAGCGATGGTCTATTTAAGTGTTTAAAGCAGTTCTGCGAAGCCTTATTAATTTTGAAACGCAAAGTATTGCGGGTAAAAAGATATGTCAGAAGTTGTGAAAGAATTCAAGAATGGGTTCACTACTAGGGCGATAGTGCTCTCACTGATCATCGGCATCGTTGGGCTTTACGCAAACATAGCAACATGGTGGGCAATGGGCATCACTCTCGATCCAATCCCGGCCGCGAGGGTCGGATCTGCGTTCTATCCTCCCTATGGGCTCGTCTTCCTTCTTGCCATCGCGTCGGTTTTTCTGGGATCCGCTGGGCTGACAGTCCAGGAAATAGTTGTGGTCAATGTGGTCGCATTCATGGCGGCCGACGCCCCGTTCTTCCTAATCGGATATCTTGCGTTCATTTTCGGAGACACTTATATGGCAAAGACTGATGCAGCAGCAAAGGCCCTCATGAAGTTCTATCCCGGAGGTTGGACTCCGGGCGACTACAACATCGTAGCCCCTGCTTGGACCGGCCGTGCGGCTGTCCCGCTTGGCGCACTTGCTCCGTCCCTCGCTTTCTGGATGTTCATGGGCTTTGTCTATTGCCTCATAATCGTCTTCACAGGAGCCGTACTGAGATTGCAATTCGTTAAGAAGGAGAAACTACCCTTCCCGATGATGGTGCCAATAAACGATGTACTGGTCAACTATGACAAAGGGAACCTCATGTCCTATGTCAAGAGATTGCCCTTCCTCGCAGGACTGGTGGTGGGTGGCTTGGCGGGAATACTCGGGGCCCTCAACTACATCTACAAATTCACTCAAGTGTTCTATGCGTACGGGCAGTTCTATATGCCATGGATAGGAGATCTGCTTGGTGCAATATCGCAGAAGACCGTGGGTGGCTGGTGGATGTTCATCCCGGCGGATGTGGCAATCTTCTATTTGGCGCCCTTGGACATTCTAAGCTCCATGGTTCTCCTGTTGGTCGTAAGCCAAATCCTGTTCCCGATGGTAGCGGTCACAGTTGGAGCCATTGCTCCGGGTTCTGGAATAGGATGGGGTGGACCTTTCCCATTCGTTCCTTTCATCATCTACTATGCTCCAGTCGCGGTCGGACTCTGGGCAGTGGTGCTGGGTTACAAGGCATATTCCGGAAGCATCTCAAGGGCGCTATCGCAGGCAAAGGCCGGTGAAGGCGAACTCTCTGACTTCCTAACATGGGGAGGCTTCATCGGCGCATGGGTGCTCTGGCTCTTGCTTTGGGTCATATTCGGTGGAAACATCATAGCTCTTCTGGCCGGTTTCATAGTCTACTTGCTCTATACAACCGGGATTACAGGAGTCAATGCGGCAACAGGAACTTGGGGTGGATGGGGAGACACTACTCCAACGATCAACGCGACTTATTGGGTTGGCTCAGCGGTCGGCACTTTCTCAGCGACAGGTGCAGCAGCAAACACCACTGCGGCTTGGGCGACAAGGACAGCACCATTCATAACTGGAGGCTTTGGTGGGTGGCTCATTGAAGGCAGTTTCCATCC
Source organism: uncultured Nitrososphaerota archaeon (assembly GCA_964408285.1). Lineage (GTDB taxonomy): Archaea > Thermoproteota > EX4484-205 > EX4484-205 > JAAOZO01 > CAYOYV01. The sequence continues at coordinate 1,733 of CAYOYV010000030.1, forward strand.
GTGGGCAACGACAAATAGCTATGCAATGGCCGAACCCACGAAGACAAAGGAGACAGACATACTGTGGGCACAGATACTCGGCTTCGCTTTGGTCGTCATAATAGGTATGCCTCTGGGGGCGTACATCATATACGGCACCGGCATGGGGAAGCTTCCGGGATTCTGGGGCGGAGATGGCTTCGTTGGACAGATGGCGCCATGGGTCGTGAGAGATGCAGGACCTCCAAGCGGAACAGACCTGTTCCAGTTCGGCGTGGCGATAGTAGTCGTCGGAATTCTCTTCTTCCTCAGATCAACCTTCTCTTGGTGGTTCTTCAGTCCCTACGTCATGTTCTTCTACGACAACATGTGGCTATTGAACGGAGGAGTTGCTTGGGTGCTGAAGCTCATCACTCTCAGGGTGTTCGGAGCCAAGGCCTACGAGGAAAGCGGAGTGCCTTTCGCGGTAGCTTTCATGGCAGGACTCACACTTGCAGCGATGATCATAATGGGAGTGAACTCGTTCACGGGTGGCATATCGGTGGGAGCATAGGGTTCGCGTGCGATCGCCTCGCGACCCTTAACTACTTTTTTATCTACCCCAAAGACAGAGATTGGAGAGCTGAATGAGGGGTAAAGGCTGGATTCCGTTCGGTCGAATTTCTCTGGTTCTCTTAATCCTTCTGGCGGCCAGGGCCCAAGGACAGCATATAGCCTCAGCTGAAGGAATAGCCATTTCTCTTGATCGCGTCAGGAATGACTTAGTACTGTTATCGTCGCTCGAATCCAGATTCACTGGCTATCCGGGTTCCTATACTGCTGCCAATATCATTTCCGAAAGATTCAGCTCCCTGGGGTTGGAAACGAGGCTGTTCAATTACTCTCTCATGGTTCCGTATGATGGAGGATCCTGGCTTAGGATAGGGGAACGCACTTTTAGGGCATTCTCGCTGTATCCCAATGGGGTTGCGACCGGGGAGAGAAGGGCTTCCGGCAAGTTGGTGTATGCAGGATATGGGACTCCTAGAGAATTCAATGGTCTAGACGTGAAAGGCAATCTGGTTCTTCTCGAGTTCAACTCCGGAAAAAATTGGGTGACCGCAGTAGCATTGGGAGCCTCGGCAATAATATTCCTCGATGACGGACCCACAACGCGTTTTGAAGCAATGGCAAAACTCTCTTCGCTCCCTCTGACAACCCCGAGACTACTTGTCGAAGGAGAGGAGTCTGCAGAGTTGAGGAGCCTGTCAACGTCACACCCATCAGCCGAGCTATTCAACGGAATGGAATGGAAGGAAGTCACCGGAATCGATGTCGTCGGAAAAATGAAGGGCGAGGAGAATGCCTCAAAGGTAATAATCATAACAGCGCACTATGATTCTGCTTCGATTGTGCCTGCTCTTTCACCGGGAGCAGATGATGCAGTTGGCATCTGCGCAATGCTCGAGTTCGTAAGAGCGTTGAAGGAGCAGGGATTCTCCCCGAGGTACACAGTGTGGTTCATTGCCATGTCCGGCCATTGGCAGGCTTTGAGCGGGGCTAGGGAATTCGTCGAGAACACGTACTTCAGCGAAACTGTCGGCAAGGAAATAAATACCTATCTCGCAATATCCTTAGAGCTCACATCGGGTAGCCCACATCCCAATCTGATATCGTCCGGGTGGTTTTACAGCGTCTTTTCAGCGGCATCATCATACTCTGTTACGGCAAGGAAGTGGACTGCCCTCAACGGGCTTTTGCTTGGTTCAACGACATCCTTCAGGGAATCTCATCCTGACCAGTGGGAGAAGATCGGATCCACACTTCTAATGGGAAATACGGGGATGGCATGGCAAGCTGACGCATTCAAGTCCGGAATGGCATTCAAGTACAACCTGGACATGGAGGCGTTCCAGCTGGCCAACTCTTTGTCACTGGGAATCGTCACGTTCGACGACATCAGGATGTCTTTCTTCACGCAATCAGATAATGTTGAGTTGGTAGATTTTGAAAATGTAGAACCTCAGTATGAATTCGCTGCTCATGTCCTCGTGGACATACTAGAAGCTCCGATTTCGTCAATTTTCTCGGGAAGCTGGTCGGACCTCAGGCCCCTCAGGATCGGTCAGACTTACACAGGAGTCGGATTCGCAACTCTCTATGTTGAACCGGTGGAGTATAATCCCACGAATCCGGGTCTGTATGATTTGATACCGAATGCGCTCGTCTGCGTTGGGAACCCGGCGGATCCTCTTTCACTCATAATCTCCAGGTCGAATTCCAGTGGGGTTGCTAAGTTCCACGGAATGCAGCCGATCACCAGCGCGGCTGCTGCGGCGAATATTGTCATCTCCAGCTATCAGCTGGACGAAGAAGGAAGGATGATCTACGCTCCTGACAAGGGACCTAACGGGGCTGGCCATTATGCCCCTTCCATCCAGATATTCGAAAACGGACAAAAACAGAGAAATGCAATCTTTAAGTGTGGGAGCGCAACGATTTTCCAAATCGCTGATCCCGACAACCTGGAAGCCTCGTCTTCACCGAATTCGTTCTATCAGATGACAAACGCATATTCATCAGAACTCGCTCGCGCACTCTATGAGAATCCTCTCTCATTGGTGATCACCACCATGCGCATGCCTGACTATTCCAACCTGGACTCTTGGGGATATGAATTTGACCCAAGACTTCCTGCAATCCAGATCTATGCTGCGCCGAGGACTAGATTCGCGTTCATGATCAAGAGTACAGCTCTGACAAGGACCACGGCAATATATGTGAATGTGACCCTTGCCAATCAGGATGGTTTCGGCTATTCTTTCGGGAAAGAGGGGGATGAGCTTCTCATCGACGGTGGCATGATCGGAATGCTTCGAGATCCTCTTACTCTCGCTTACGGCAGGTATGTTGCTCAGCGGGGTATCCAGGTTATGGACCCAACCACCTCGAAGCATTTGGAGATTGCAGGAGCACTCAACCAGACAATATCGGCAAGTATCATGACAAGGGACTACGAGGCAATAATGACCAACAGCCTCTTGGCTTGGGGATTTTCTGTCAGAGCCTACGATTCCTCCTTGTCCGTGCTAAGAGATTCCGTAACAAGCATAATCATGACCTTTGCTCTTGCCATACCGTTCGTCCTTCTGTTCGTTGCTCTCGTGTATGGTCTAACAAGGGGATTCAGAAGCGTGCTCTTCGTAACAGCGACAGCCATCTCGGTCTCGCTGATTCTCATCGTCTTCCACCCCGGATTTAGGTTGGCTGCGAATGTTCCAGCGATTTTCATGGGAACTCTGATCGTAGCTTTGGTCTTGCCTGTTCTCTTCTTCCTTTTCGTGAATTTCTCCTCCAGCCTTTCTGAGCTCAGGAGGGAGGTCTTCGGGGCTCACTTCCTAGAAAGGAGCGGCTTCGAGGTTTCATTCTCATCAGTGACAATAGGCATATCCAACCTGCAGAAACGCAAGTTCAGGACTGCACTAACTCTGACAGGTATCGTATTGGTCAGTTTTGCCCTAGCCTCTCTGACATCCGTGACGGAGACGAAGGTACTTGTTGTCACGAATGTGCAGTCACCGGTCAGGTATAACGGGATCATCCTTCGAACTTCATACTTCTTCCCGCTTGACAAGCATCTGGTGTCGCTGGCTGCCGCTTATCTATCGAACGGTAGTGAATTCGCGAGCCGCTACTGGGCATACCTACCCTCGGTTGCAAAGGGCGGTGACATGGGAGCGATCAGAATCACATCCAAGAATGGAGAAGCAGAGGTGAATGCGCTGGTCGGAATCACGCCCCTCGAGATCAAGGCTTCGTTCATGGATTTCTCTGAGTTCCTAGAAGGCACTATGTTCTCGGACAACGACATGTTCTCTGCCCTGATTGCCAACGATCTCGCCAAGAGTCTTGGAGTAGGAATCGGAGATGAGATTCTGATTGAGGGCATCAAATTGAAAGTCGTCGGTAAGCTTGACACCAAGGTCATGCTGGAGAAAGTCAAGGACTCTGATGGTTTCGTGGACGTCCTACCAATGAACACCTACGATCTCAGCCTCAAGAAAGCCCTTCCGAACCAAGGATCCGCCCTAAGCGCGAGTTCTGTAGTATTCGTTCCAGCCAAACTGGTGGAGCTAATGCCCGAGGCCAGCCTCACTAGCGTATTCATACCTGGAGACGGAATGGAATTCAATGATGTCTACGAAAAGGCAGGGATGTTGTTCTCGGCATTTGATGGGTTGAACATCTACCTGACATACAACGGCAGGCTATACCTATTCTCGAAGCAGAACATCATGTCCCTATTCGGTTTCCAATTCGTCATATTACCCATGATCATTGCCGGGCTCATAACTATGTCGACGATTCTAGGCGGTGCAATGGAGAGGTTGAAGGAGGGATACATCTATAGTAGCTTGGGCTTGGCACCTCTCCAAGTTGGCCTCATGTTCTTGGGGGAGAACCTGGTTTATGCGATTGTTGGATCCATGATAGGATATCTGTCCGGCTTGTCGGCATCCTATCTTCTAAGGACCTTGGGCATAATTGAGCTCACGGTTAACTATACTTCATCGTTCGTTGGTGTGGCCATTGGCTCAGTGATTCTGATGGTACTGCTTGCATCACTGTACCCGTTGTATAGGATATCAATTCTTGTGACACCATCATTGGAGAGGAGATGGAAGCTTCCCACAAAGCCGAAGGGGGATCTATGGGACATTCCCATACCATTCAGGATAAAGGACGATGAGAAGGCAGCGGGGATTGCAGCCTTCATGAGGGAATACCTCTGGAACAAGAGAATTGAGAGAGCGGGAGTATTTTCCGTCGAAAGCGTGGATGCATTGAGAATAGGATCGGCTGTGAATGTCAAGGCTAGAGTCTGGCTCGCACCATACGAGCAGGGCATCAGACAGGACATGAACCTGACAATAGCGAAGAGCAAGACCGAACAGAGATTCCTAATAACACTGAATCTCCAAAGGATCTCTGGCCCCTATGACTCATGGGTCAGATTCAACTATCCCTTCGTGGATGAAGTGAGGAAACAGATGTTGGTATGGAGCTTGCTTTCTCCGGATGACGAAAAGAAGTACATCCAGACCGCGAGGGACCAAGATCTACTCCAAAGTTGAGGCCTTAGAATTCGAAATATAGCCTTGACAGTGCGCACCGCCAAAAGACGCCGAATGCCTTGTGATATGAACGATGCGCGCCGGAGAATCCCGGTGGCCGATACGACGAGCCGGGGGGGTTCTGGTTGATTTATTTAAGCGTTTGTGGACCCCCCGGAAAGTCTTATTAATTTTCAAAGGTAAAGT
>CAYOYV010000031.1:0-6657 GCA_964408285.1 uncultured Nitrososphaerota archaeon
GGAGAAAAGACCTGGTTACCACGAATATGGTCCTCATGATAGTGGCTGTTGACAATGTAAGTAGCCTTGGACGACGTTAATTGCTTAGACGCCTTCAAGAGATCTTTAGCTGCGTCTGGAGAGATGAACGTGTCAAAAATAATGGTTTTATCACCAACGTCGACAATACCAGCATTGCAAATAGCATAACCTTGCTCAGAAGCAACCGCAGCATAGACGCCCTCTGCTAATTGCTCGATCTGAAAATGTTTTGACTCTGGCAATTGAGGCGGCATCGAGAAAAATTTCCTCCTTTTCTTCGCTTAAATGTCTTCGTATTTGGATATATAAAAATGTCATTAGAACCAAAGAAATTAATGACGTCAGTAGTTGTTATGGCTCCACTGCTAAGAATGCGCGCCTAGGTAGCTTTGAACTCCCGTTAAGGTACAATCCAAGTTGCTAGCTCCTTAAAATTCCGAGAATTTAAACCGATGTCTAAACCTAACCCCCCGCACTGAACTCTGAAACCACGTTAAAATCTCGGTTGTGCACACGGAGGTATGCTGTCTGACAAATGCAGGGAATCATCCTCCTAGTCTTCTTCGTATACTCTCCATATTCTTTTTCGAATTTTTCGAGAAGCATACATTTCTCCATTCTTATTCTGTATAGAAAAGAACGATTGAGCCCAAACATCAAGAAAAAGCCGGAAGACGTCTTGAGGAAATTGCAGAGCAAAGTATGACAAGACAGAGTGTCTGCGGGTTACTTACATGCAACGTCCAGAGTCTTTGCAAGTCTTGTCAGTTCATCATGGCTCATCCATTCGGTCTTCAGATATTCGCAGATTCTCTCGTCACTCAAACCCATGTTCCTCGCCTCCTGAACTACGTGACGGTATGCCTCAATCTCAGTCGGTCTTTCACTGTAGCCGTACCGAACATCAAAAAGCTCTTTCCCTTCAATGAATTGTCTGACATGGACCAGTTCGTGGATGATGTCAAGGAATATGCTGATTCTGTCACCGTTTCTCAGATAACGTGAACTGACCATGAGATGTCCATCTGTATCGCTTATCCACATGTAGCCTCCAATCCACGTAAACTCAACGATGAGATTTCGAAGTACTTCGTCTGTTTTCTCGCCAAAGATCCTGCGGACAGCTCCAACCTTCTCAAAACCCTTGAAGTAGTCAGTGAAAGGGTGAATTGATGAGGTGAAGTGCAGCAACCTATCTAGGCGTAGTGTCCTAGCAATCTGCAGTATTCTGAGCATTAATATTTCACGGGGATCTATGGCCACATTCCTCCACGCGGCGCGCTGTTTCACGTAGACATTGTCTTTCGGTCCATAGTGATCGCTTATCTATATTTGGATCAAGGTGGGCAATTATAATATGCTTGTACTTTCATAGGATCAGATGATGATCATGAAGGCCAAATTCGCATATGTAGGAATAAGAGTAACCGACCTGCAGAAATCAACTGATTTCTACTCGAAACTACTCGGCATGAGAGTCTTAGGTCGAGGCAAGATCGAGCAAACAAGAGGCGAAACAGTGGGCCTAGATTGCGAGAACACTGGTTTCATCTTAGAGCTCAACTACTACGAAGAAAACAGCCCCTATAGCACTGAATACACCGTCGGAGAGGGATTGGATCATCTAGCCTTCAAGGTTAACGATCTCGACAAAGCCTTAGAAGAAGCCCGACTAGCCGGGCACCGAACCATCCTAGAAATGAAGGCCGACGGGGGACGATGGGCCTACATAGAGGACCCAAACGGAATCTGGATCGAACTCTATTGACGTCTACAGTCAGCGCGGATTCGGCGTTAGATGTTTCCTTAGAGTGAGCAATGTCTAGACTTTCTGTGTGCGTCTGTTTTGTGGTGACGTAGATGGCCAAAACAAGACTCTGCTTTCTATATCGCGAATATCTTGCTTCTATAAGTCGGTTCTGTGAAATAGCATCGATGGCACCGTTGAGGGCAAAACTATAAAATGCCCGGCTACCAACATTCATGTGATTACCATGAGATTGCATCCAAAACCAGATTTCCCCCATGATTTCGACCTTCAAGAGGAGATTGACCGAATAAGAGCCCATCAGATCAAACGGGGAATCCCTAAGCCGACTAACCAAAATCTAATTATCGCAACCTGGAATCTCACCAATTTTGGGTTACAGGAGAGAGAGGATAAACACATCAGAATGATGGCTGAGATAGCTAGACCGTTTGATGTGATCGCAGTACAGGAAGTTGCCGACAACATCAAACATCTGAGTAAGCTTCTGGATTACTTGGGTGCAGACTGGGATGTGAAGCTAACTGATGTAGGCGGTAACACTGAGCGGTTAGGGTTCATATTCAAGAAGGGAAGGTTGGAGATGACGGAGCTGGCTGCAGAGCTGGCCATGAAGGGTTATGAAAGAAATAAGATTGTAATCACTGTGGGAGATGAGTCTGGAACCTTGCATGAAGAGCTATTCATGGGGTTTAACAGAAACCCATATATGCTTGGGTTCAAGGCGGATGGGTTCCTATTTACTCTGGTAAATGTGCATCTCTACTGGTCCAACCTCATGTGGCGAAGACTAGAAGCCACTGCATTGGCCAAGTGGGCGAAGAGCAGAGTAAAGAAGCTTTTTCCTCCGAACAACGATATCATCCTAATTGGGGACTTCAACATGTACAAGGTTGAACCGGGCGACGTGATCTACGACGATGTCGTGAAAAACGGGGGCTTAGTATTCCCCAAATACGAAACTGAATTTGTGGGCACTAATCTAGCGGGAGATGGTGACTATGATGAACTTGCCTTCTTCCCTAGCCGGACTGAGGAGGATTTCACAGGGCGCATTGGTGTATTTGACTTCGATGATGCCGTCTTCGCTGAACTATGGCCAAAAGATTCTGAGGAGCCCAAGAAAAAGAAGGAGAAAAAGGAGCGATTCTTCCAGTACATCCGGTACTATTTAGCCGATCACCGCCCGCTCTGGGCTGAGTTCCATCGACTTGGCGACAACTGATAGTGAACGGCTTCAGTGCAGCAAGCGATCAGGCCGATAGGCTACCTGGCAACAACCAAAGTCGCAGCGTAACCCTTTCCCCGCAAATGCCTCTTTTCCGCCTAGACAATTATCTCTTGTCAAGGCATCACGAACCAAGCACTCTCGTGAAACAAGCGACAAAGGGACGCAGCCGAATTAACGGATAAGATGGTCCGAAAGAAGTCTATATGTGTCTAGAATGCTCATTTTGGCCATACGACGTTGAAGAAAAAGGAGGTTAAAGAAAAAAGAGGGATAGGCTAAGATGCCTTCACTGATCGGGGGAGGCCTATTTTCTTTCTATGAGTTCGATGAGTGTTCCATCTGGATCCTCAACAAAGGCTATCAGTGAACCGCGTGGACTGAGTCTGAAAGGCTCATCCGTGATCTCAATTCCTTCTTTCCGCATTATCGAGATGGTCTTCTCCATATCTTTGACTTCGAAGGCGAGATGATCGAACACCCTGTCCTCGTATTCTGCTTGTATGAACTTCTTCTGGTCTCTGTAGAGCGTCAGCTCTAGCTTTGCTCCTTTTCCTTCAGGGTCTTGAAGAAACGCGATCTCAGCGTTGTTCTTGGGGATCTCGTGCCGATGCAGAAGCTTGAGTCCTAGTAGTCTCGCATAGAAGTCAATCGACTTATCCATGTTGCTTGTCCGAACACTTGTGTGAGTAAACATGCTTTCACCCATATGCTCTATTGCATTCAACACATATAGGAATTAGGATATATCATATTCCCATTTCGCCGGGAACCAGAGGGTTGATGGAGTATTGAACTATATTCCAATAGCTTTTAGCTAGAAGGTGGTAAGTGCTCCACGTAGATGTTCATGTAGGCTTCGTCCATTGTGACTTGGTAGCCTGCCTTTCTTATCTCCTCCAACGAAAGTCTTAGCCAGTTCCCGAAGGAACCTTCCGCATTATTGCTGGGGTCGAATGAGCTAGTTCCACTGTATCCCCTGATTCGGGCAACTTGGAGGAGAATGTACTTCGCTGCCCAGTAGTCAATGGCTACTGGGTCCGTGCTTGCTGCAATGACATTGACCCTTGTGGCGGTCCGGTAGCTTGTCGCAGGACCCATGCCTGGATTAGCGTTCACCCATATGGCATCCAGAATGTTCAAGGTTGGGTACCTTGTCTCAACCATCTCGGTTCCCATTCCGCCTTTTCCGACGGACTGATGTGAACTGGCTCCGAGACGGCTTGTCAATATGTCGGATACCACGCCCATGTAATGTTTCACGCTGGCTGTGACTCCATATGCGCTGTGGCTTTTCAAGACTGGAACATTTATCACTTTGAGTTTGTTGTTGTAGGTTCGCGTTTCAGGATTCCAGATTCCGTGTTTGAAGCTGACGTAGGTGCCAAACTTTGTCTTGAACTTTGGGTAGGACACCTTTATTCCTGTTCTAGGATTGGTTGTCGCATTGACGATGTAGCCGTCCTCCAGGTCCCCCTCTGAATATTCTTTCACAGTCTTCGTGGTGATCGCGTCCCAGAGATAAGTTGAGACCCTGTAGGAACCAGCAAACGAATCGACTACCTTCTGAACGGATTGGGAATTGTCCTCTGCATTGCTCTTGCCCCAAGAGAAACTTCCTCCGCTATTAGTTGACCCCGCTTGGGCCTGACCATTGTCAGCCACTACGATTTCGCCAACGAATCCGTCCGGATGGTCGAGTATTGCGCGGATTAGAGCTCTTAACAGGTCAGTGTTGGTTCCCCCTCTCTCTTGCCATTGACTGTTAACCTTAACGAGCACCACATCGTCCCTAGCGAAGAGGCCAATCTGGCCCCTATTCTTGCCAAAGGCCGATGACCTATAGAAGAGCAGTTCATGTTCACCCATGAGGTTTATCAACTGAGTAACCCCACCATCAGTCCCTGAGGTACCATTTACCACGAAAATGTCTGAAGCAGGCTGGGATGCAGCTGACTTTCCTGTTAGGGTTAATGCGACTATTGGGGGCTGCGGCCTCGGCCACATTTCATAAATGACCAAGGAACTAGCTAAAACTGCGACTATGGCAGCCGAAATAAGGAGTTTTCTTCGTGCAGTAAATCCGCGGGGAACGGTCGAAAGGAAAGGAAGAACGAAAACCGTAAGCCACACATAGCTGTTTGCTGCGGCGGCACGTTGGCATGGATAGGCAGCTCTCGACGGCTTCGTCCCTGTTCTGAGCAAGAACCATATCAGGCTGAGCAAACCGACTGCGAAGGCGTTCTGGCGGATCCTATGAACCGGCTTCTCAAGAAGCGTGTGAAGCCCCATGATTTGATCTGTCGATCCGTCTCTTATCTGCATTACTCACCGGCGTATTTCCTAATGCTAAAGGTATGATCTTGGTAGCGGTCATGTATTTACCTCCACGTTATTGTTTGAACGCAGAACATAACGGATTGAGGATAGACATAGTCTCGCTGTTCTGCACCGAACTGTTGAGGCCCAATCTTTCACAACTGGACTGTAGATCATGCTCCTTTCCGCCTGCTACCTGACGTGTTGAAGCATTGCGCGCCACATCACGTCGTCCGCTCTACCAGGAGGGGAGAGGGCACAGATTAGCCTTCGGAGACAAATTCACTCTCAGAGGCGATGCCGAACAAGGAAACTGGTTTTGCGTCCTTGAGAGCGAGGTTCGGCATGACAGATTCTCTGAATACTTAGGCTGTATCCCTTTCCCGCAATCTGAGACTATTCGAATCTGCCTCAGCCCGATGGGCTGAGAGAACGCTTAAATGCTCGGGCCTGCTGAAGGATGTTTGGCGGGGGTACCCGAGCCAGGTCTAAATGAAAGGGCTAACTCAAGTACACCCCGAAGGACAAGGGGGAGGACTTAAGATCCTCTGGCGAAGGCCTCCGTGGGTTCAAATCCCACCCCCCGCACCAACATCTACACCAAAAGACAAACCAGCACCATTAGAAACTCTACAAACTGCCGTGTCAAAAAACATGTTCATAGCGCAATCTCCACACACTGTTTGAAGATGCTTCAGTCGCTTTTTCTTATTTCCATATAGTATTTCAATGCCTCATGAAGACCGCTGATAATAAGCCCAATCCCGAGACCTATGTACAATCCAGAGTTGAAAAACAACCGGTTGCGTAGTTCCATCTTCTCCCGAACATCAAAGCTCACCGTGACGCTCTGCATTTCGAAAGATCCAGGATTGAGCGTAAGATCCCAGGTGAACCATCGGCCTTCCCGCTCAGGCCACACGAACTCTGTTGTTGGAAGAGGAGAGGTCCGTCTGACTTCAAATCCTTCTGGAAGACTCAGATGCAGGTTCACCTTGCTTCCCCACATGCCAAGGATAACACACGCGTTCGGGAAGAGGCCACGAACAACATCATGGACCCTCGGGCTGACTGGGAAAGTCACGCTAAAGCTTGAAAACCCCTCTCTAACTATGAAATCTCTCCAGATTGGGGCAAATCTCACTGAATAACGCGTCGCTTCTGGCGAAGGGACAAATCTGATGTACGCTAGAGAGGTATTGTTGCCTATCGCTAGTACTTGCCAGTCAGTAATTCTAAGCGGAACTGGTTTCCCTTCGTCACCGCTTCCACTGATGCCTAGGTCAGGAATCTCAACGCTGTAGGGAATCTGAAAGCCGAC
>CAYOYV010000032.1:0-5614 GCA_964408285.1 uncultured Nitrososphaerota archaeon
AAGAGAAGTTGATTCCAAACCTTAGGATGCATCCGTTTAACACAACCTTGATGGGAGTCTTGAAGGGGGTTGCTGATTACTTTGGCATCACTGTCAGCGACGCTTGGTTGTTCGGAGGCTCTGGGCACGCATTCCTGATTAACATTCATGAGCAGCTCTGTCCAAGCGGTCCATACGTCTGGAACCGCAAGAGCTTCAATGGTTTGGTGAAAAATCTCGGGATCGGGATAACAGAACTTGGATTCTACTCTGCCAAAAGCACACCAGAGGAAAGGAAGAAAGTTGAAGACATTCTAAGGAACAGTATAGATGCCGGTAGTCCCTGCTCCCTTCTCAATATGGAAAACCAACTCATCTCCGGCTATGATGGCACGCGCTTTAAGGTTGAGCAACCATGGCCCAAGTTCGACTTTCCACCCAAAACACTGACGTTCCAGACTTGGGAAGAGCTGGGGGACGAGGTCCATGTCGACTTCTTCAAGTTCAACAAGGCGGAAAAAGCAGACGACAGAACGATCATAACAGATGGCCTAAGCGCCGCGTTGGACATGGTTAAGGATCCAGAAGGTTGGAGAGAGGAGCATTACTACGTTGGTCTTCAAGCTTACGACACTTGGATAAAGGCGGTGGGGGATGGGTTCGGGGCCATCCACGGGAACTGGTGGAATGGAATGGTTTGGTCCGAATGCAGAAGGATGGCATCAACCTTCTTTTCAGAAATCGCATCAAAGCACCAGGGGAAGATCTCAGAACAAGCAACACTCCTAAGCACCGAGTATAGGAATATTGCAGAGTTGCTAGACAAGGCCAAAGAGAAGAAACTTGCTGACGACGAGAAGATCAGAGCTCTCCAGCAAGCCAAGAATAGCGAGCAATCGTGTATCCGCGGCATCGAAGAGCTGCTCAGGATCATCTAGTTAATTCCATTACTGTCGGATATAGAACGACAACCTTACGATCAGGAATGACTAGTCTTTGAGTTCGGCCCTCATAGCCGTCTTGAGAAAGGAGGCGATTACACCTCTGAACGAAGCCCTTCTTTCCCGGCTGCATCCCATATGTCATGTTTCAAGACGATTGCGTTATATGGTCTGATAGAAGAGACCTATATCGTATATATCCGGATATATACCCGAGCCGGCTCTTGCTCCACAGAATAGGCCCACAAAGTTGTTACCCACCTTGATTAAACAAGGATTTTCGGCGCTCACGGTATTCCAATCGCCGAGGCCGACTATTGGGTTTTTGGCGTATCTTTTCCAACTTCTGAGGTCATTAGAGTGAGCCAGACCAAGTCTCCAATTCCTTCCATCGTAGCCCTGATATAGAAGGAAGTAAGTGTCAGCCACCTTGACACCATGGCACGGATAGGCATGCACGCCATCCCACTCCCCTGTCGGCGCCCTAATGAATACGGGATCAGGATCGATTGACCATGTTTTTCCGTCCCGTGACTCAGCGTATCCACACCTGAACTCAACATCATCGTATGCACCAAAAATCGCCTTGAACGGAGGCTCCATTCCTTGTTCATAGAAAACAACCTCAGGGTCGATCCTTCTTGAGTAGAAAACCCCGGCATTGACATCCATGATCGGATTACCTGAGTACTTTTTCCAGTTAATGCCATCAAGGGATGTTGCCAAGCATCCTCTGTCATGACTGCCATCGTACGAATGATAGTACATCCAGTGTTCTTCTCCAACTCTGATGACGTAGGGAGTCGTTACACCCACTTTCTCTATTCCTGATTTGGTAATGTCCAGAACGACGCCATGCTTCGTCCATTCGACCAGGTTCCTGCTTTTCGCAAGCCCTATTCTGAAGTTACTGCCATCGTATGCGCCATAATAGCAGTAGTATTCGCCATTGATCTCGATTACATGAGGATCCACTACCTGTGAGCTATCCGCTTTGCCAGGAGCACCTCTAGTGATTACGGGGATTTCAAATGCGGTCCACGATGCAAGAAGAGGCATAGGCGGAGCAGCCCTCAGTTTCCTGAGCCTTGCTTCAATGTCTTCAAACAATTTCGAGATAATCCAAGTTTCTGGCTGGAGTATTAATACCTTGATCGAGTGACTGCGCAGTCTGTATCCCCAAGAAGTCGCTCACCTTATATGTGCATCTCTTGTGCTCAAACGAGGACACCCTGTTGCCAATCTATGAAGACGCGAGTCATGGAGGGGAGACTGTCAAGGTTGAGAATTCTAGAATACGTGTCGAGATTCACAAACGTTTGACGGGTTGGGGCTGGGCCGAGATCTTCAATGCAGCGGGACAGCTTATTGCCGTGCTGGATCATTTCGGGGAGGTCAAGCTTCCCGGTTTGGCAGTTCCACTGCATATGGAAGCTCAGAAGTATGAGTCGGAGAGAGGAGAATCGGGTCAGCGCCTCACTTTCCCAGTGAAGTTGACCAGCTTGAGCGAAATGGCGGGAGCCTCATCTTTCAAGAGTTGGTTCAAGCTGCCTTTCACCGAGCCAGCTATAGAGGGAACGGTGACGCTCACATTGGATTTTGAATCCGCGATTCTAAGGATGGCTTACGAGTTCAAGCCCCTGGCCATGCTGGCGGTGAGATATCTTCGCGGACCCTGGCTCAAAGTCGGTGCCAGCAGTTTCGGCGCAGCAAAGGACGACGGCATCTTCCCAGGTGTCGAGTGGCTTGTCGGCAATGAGTGGTCGAGCGGCACGGATTGGTTTCAACATCCATGGGCGCTGCGTGTTGCTCCACACCCGTTCAAAGTCGCAGCACCACTTATGGCCATAAGCTACAGTGGAACTGGCATTGGCTTCTCCTGGAGCCCGCTGGCACGCGTCTCATCCAGCCAAGATTATCCTCAGCCGGTGTATGCTTCTCCGAACTTCATAGACAGAAAGAACAATCACATCATGGGTTTGATGCTTCCGAGCGTCGCTTGGGGGGCTGAGGAGAATGTTTTGGAAGCCGACCCGCCGTTGGAGCTGCGCACAGGCAGCATCGTCAAGTTCGAGGCGGAGATATTCTTGGTCGAAGGTGACAGCCTGGACGTCATGATGGACTGGGTCAAGCGACATGGCCTGCCTGAACCCCCGGAGCCACGTTATCCGCTACACGAAGCCTTGGATCGCATAGCCCGAGCGTACAATAGCAACTTGTGGTATGAAGGCAGGGGTTGGGGGATGAACCGCGAGGGATACGGAGCGGCGGCTCCCGCCGAGCCCCTGTTTCTGGAGCGTTACATAAAGGAAGGTCACGACCGCGAGACCGCCAAGGGTTTGGCTAAGAAGCTGGAGTGGGTTCGAGGACAGCCAACGTATGAGATCTCTGAACCGTGGGGAGGAACTAGGCGATTCGCGAAATGGAAAAAAGAGAAACGGCTTGAGTGTGGTCTTCGACTCTTGTCCTATCAGAAGGAGGATGGTTCCTTCCCCTTCGAACCGGATGGGAGACACAGTATGCCGGACCACTTTGCTCTTTCTGACGGAACATTGAAGGCTTTGGGGAAGAAGGGCGACACCGCTCTGGACTTGTGCGTTCAGCCTGCGATTGATTTGCTAGTATTGGCCGACATGACCGGTGAGAAGTCGTTCCGTAAGGGTGCCAAGAAAGCTTTGGATTACTGCTTGTCCATGAAGCGTCCTGAGGGAGGCGATTGGTGGGAGACGCCACTGCACAGCCCAAACCTGTTGGCCGCAGGTCACGCAGCCATCGCATACTATCTGGGTTACAAGTCATTCAACGAACCACTTTATCTGAAGAGGGCAATTCACTGGATCCGTTCATTGCTGCCCTTCACACACTTGTGGGAACCGCGCACGAGACCCCAGATGTACAACACGAAACCCTGCTTCTGCGCGACCGACTGGTGGCTCTCCGATTGGGTGACAAGACACGTACAGTGGGAGGTCCTGCAGACCTTCGCCCTATCTGCTGAGCTGGGGATAGATTGGGGAGAGATCGATAAAGAAATCGACTGGCATCGGTACCAGAGGGGCATCACAATTGCCGTCCTAAGATGGATGATCGACCACGAGGACATAGCCAACACGGCCCTTCCGCTCGATCGAGTCAAGAGTGGGGAGTGGGACACCCTATTCCACGACGCCCACCACACTGCGACGGGCATCTACGGTGGCGGACCAATCATGCCGGATGTCATTGCGCTCAATATTTACGCCGTATTGGACAGGGAAAAGCAGAGATGACAAGCTTTGATCTTCAATGCGAGTGCGCAATCCCCGGTCGATATTTGTTCAGGGTGATAGATTCTTATTTGTGGGCATGAGAATCATGAAGAACGCAGAAGTGCCCGCGAATGAATAAGACGAAAGTCCTCTTTCTATGCACGCACAATTCCGCCCGATCCCAGATGGCCGAAGGGTTGCTCAGGCACTTCTACGGTGGAAGATACGAAGTATTCAGTGCTGGCTCGAGCCCAACCCGAGTTCATCCATTCGCGATTAGGGTCATGGCTGAGATAGGAATAGACATCACAGGTCATACTTCGAAGAGCATTGAGGAGTTCCGAGATAAGGACATTGATCTGGTGGTCACCGTTTGCACCAGCAGTACGAGAGTGGTCTGTCCGTTCTGCTCTTCGCCCCTGATCGGGGACAGGCCGAATATAATCAACACGACGCTGCCCGGAGCGAAGCGCTATCTCCAGCATGGTTTCAGCGATCCTTCTGAGGTCGATGGGAGTGACGATGAAAGGGTTGCAGCCTTTCGACGGATCAGGGATGACATCAAGAAGTGGATACTTGACTACTTCGCTGATCTGAAGATGGAAGAGCCGAAGAGTCCTGCGTAGGACTCTCTCCGCAGGGCACTCGCGCATGTATGCTCCCAAACCATCGAGATATCCGGATAACGGATGCGGAATATAGATTGATGAGAAATGCAAGAATCGCCAAGCGAACGTTTGGCCCAAGAACAAAACCGATTGGACATTGTCGCTGATTGTTGAGCGATGTTCCTCGTTTGCAAACCTTATGTAGCTCTAAAACCTCCAAGAAAAAAGAATCATGTCCGAGTGGAAAGATGTCGCTCTATGGATGTATGGAGACGTACGAGAGCGTAAAGGTTTCTGGTATTCGCGCCCATTGCATGAAATCGATGGACTGAAAGAAGAACAGCTCTTCTGGGTGCCTGATCCGAACTGCCTCTGCATCCTTTGGCATGTGGGGCATGTTGCACATAGGGAGCGAACGCATATTGGGAGGTTCCTCCAGGGCCTTGAAGGAACGATAATACCTTCACAGTACGAAGTCTTCGGACCCGATTGGTGTTCCGTTGAGGATATTCGCAAGTCCATCGGGTCTGTATCGGATGTTTTTGCGTGGGTCCGTGGTGTACGTGAGAAGAGTCAAGAATATGTCGCATCGTTGACTGAGGATGACTTTCACGCGGTACCGCCCACATCCGAGGGGGGTCTGAGCGTAGCTCATTGGCTTTTCGTCACAGCGGCGCATACTGCCTTGCACATCGGCCGAATTCAGCTTCTACGCGCACTCATTGAAGGCAAACAGGAAAGGGCTTGTTAGTAGCCCTCGAAACCGCATGTCACGCGCGTCCGCCACTTGAGATTCTAGAGATCGACATCCGCATTGCGAGTTCGGAAGGGGGCAACT
>CAYOYV010000033.1:0-4776 GCA_964408285.1 uncultured Nitrososphaerota archaeon
AAAATATAAGGTTGATGGTAGTGCTTAAATCAGGGCCCTAGACGAATCTCTCCGCGAAATGACAGGAAACCTGTCTCGAATTCACATCTCTTAGTGCCGGAACCTTGGTCTCGCACATATCCTCTGAATGAGGACACCTGGTGTGGAACTTGCACCCGGTTGGTATTTCGGTCAGCCTTGGAACCTCCAGGCTCTTCAGCTTAGGGATGGGCCTTTCCCTCGTGGCCTTCGGATCAGGGATGGGAATGGCCTCCCTCAATGCACTGGTGTAGGGGTGAACAGGCGTCTGAATGACTGAGTCGCCTTCCCCAATCTCCACGAGACTTCCCAGATACATGACTATCATCTTGCCTTGGCTCTTCTTGATGAAGTAGCGGGCTATCCCGAAATCATGAGTGACGAACAGATAAGACATGCTGAACCTCCTCTGCAAGTCCAGCATGAGATCGACCGCACCCAGCCTAAGGGACGCATCGAGCATGGATACTGCTTCGTCGGCAACAACATACTTTGGCCTGAGAGATACTGCCCTAGCGAGCGTTATGCGCTGCATTTGTCCCCCACTCATCCTGGAGGGGTACCTGTTCAGGAAATCCTCCGGCGGGCTCAGACCGACGAGGCTAAGAAGTTCCTTGGCCCTCTCATATGCTGATTGCTTGTCGGGAGTCATCTTGTTCTGGATCAACACAGGTGTCAGGGATTGAGCTATCGTCCTCACCGGATTCAAGCTCGTGTATGGATCCTGATGAACTATCTGCGCGTTTTTGCGGAATTCCTTGAATTCCTCTTTGTTCATTGACCAGATGTCCTTCCCTTCATAGAGCAACGATCCAGAATCAGGTTTCAACAGACCGAGCGTGAGCTTCCCCAAAGTGGTCTTGCCACATCCGCTCTCCCCCACAAGCGCAATATTCTCACCATATGCTACCTTAAATGACACGCTGTCCACGGCCCTCACTGCTTTTTCCCTAGTGAGTATGCCGCCTGATACAAATTCCTTCGACAATTCCCTGACTTCAATAAGAGGATTCTGAGTCGTCAAATTTCACGCCACCTATGGCATGCCACCATCCAATCCCCCTCGATTGGTTCGAGCTTTGGCTTCTCAGTTGAGCACCTGTCCACTGCGAAAGAGCAACGCGGGTGGAATTCACAGCCCGGGGGTGGATTTACGGGATCTGGCAATGGCCCCGGAACAGGCTTCAATTTGCTGATATCACCTACAATGCTGGGTAGCGAATTCAGCAAAGCCTTGGTGTAGGGATTCTTCGGTCTATAGAAGATATCCTCTACTCCTCCTATCTCAACTATGACTCCGCCATACATGACAGCGACTCTATCCGACACTTCGGCTACTTGGGCAAGATCGTGAGTTATGAATATCATCGACATTCTCGTGTCTCTTCTTATGTCAGCTATCATCTTCAGGAAAAATTTCTGGGTAAGCATGTCAAGCGCTGAGCAAGGCTCGTCCAGGATCAGCAATTTCGGCTTGAGCAAGAGGGCCATTGAGCCTATGACTCTCTGTTTCATACCTCCACTGAGCTCGTGGGAATAGCGGTTCGAGACCGCATCTGAGTCTAGTCTCATCATCTGAAGGAGTTGATTTGAGCGATTTTCGATTTCTTCGTTCGTTGCAGTTCCGTGGGCTAGGGTGGTGTCGACCATATGCTCATAGACCCTCATGACAGGATTCAGAGAATTGAACGCCCCTTGGAATATTATTGAAACATCCTCCCACCTATACTTGCGAAGCTTTTTCTTCTTGAGCTTCAGCACCTCTTTGTCCTCGAACAGGATCTTGCCTCCGGCGATGTACCCATTCGGGTCCACAATCCTCAAAATGGCGTGAGCTAGGACGGACTTGCCACATCCGCTCTCCCCGACTAGTCCGAGGACCTCATTCTCATATAGATCCAGATCCAGATGGTCAACCGCCCTCAATATCCCTCGCGGCACTCGGAACTCAACGGTAAGACCTCTGATGGTTAACAAGACTTTGCTGCCACTTTCGCCGGACAAATCCAATGCAACGACCTCTTTTGGATATATTAGTGATTTATAAAGCATACGAGCGAAGAGCAGTCTGGGGGGCTTTGTCAAGCCAACGATTATATCGACTTCTCAGACGTTGAGTCGGATGGATCCAACGCTCGGACGCCTAGCCCTCAATTTGGGAATGGTGTTGCTCGTATTGACCTTGGTCGCTTTGCCCTTCATTGATAGGAGTTCACCTGAATTCGTCTTGGCCATCCTCGGGCTTGCCATATCAGGCACCTTTGTGATTCTAGTTGCTTATGAGATAAGAAGAGAGGCCAAACTGGGAACTCGGAAGGAGCAGTGAACATGCTCTCTGGTTGGGAAACTAGCGGAAGCCAGACCTTCAGCGCGCGGTGATGACAAAGCATTAAATCCGAGCCTAGAAGAGGGCGAGAACACCTCACATTGGGAAAGCCGACAAATCTAGGCTCTGAAGCCATGTTTCGATTGAATATCAGGCTGGTCGACAGGTCCCTCAGGAAGACGCTTTCATGGCAAGTTCTCGACCCATCGCATGATGCCTTTGGCTCTTTCCGAAATCCCAGCACCTTGATACACGACCAATCCTTCACTTGTGCAATGGCAGGCCTGTATGCCTCGGCCTACTTTCACCCGGATTCAGAGTTCTTTCGCCGCCAGTTCTTGGCTCGAAGGATCGAGGCCATCTCAGACTACATTGTGAAGGTCCAGCATCCGGATGGCTCCATTGACCTATCGATCTCGAACATATGGTCGGCCCCGGACACAGGGTTCGCTGTCAGGCCAATATCGAAAGCGTATAGATTGCTAGGGTCAGATTTTGGGAAACGGGATAATAGGACATGTGGCAACCTAGCCACTTTCCTCAGGAAGGCTCGTCGCTGTCTGGCGCACGGCAAAGTGCACACACCAAACCATAGGTGGGTGGTGGTCGCGGCAATGGGAGAGGTAAATTCCCTCTTCCCTTCCAAGGCCCTGAGATCGGCATCGGAAGACTACCTATCTGAAGGGATCGATGTTAACAAAGAGGGGTCGTACATATACGAAAAAAGCAACTCGATATACAATTGGATAAGCAACAAGGCAATCATTGACATCGCGAAATACTGGGAAAGATCTGATCTCCTTAGATATGTGAGAAGGAACCTTGATTTCATGGTCTTCAATGTCCATCCCAATGGAGAAGTCGTAGACGAGTATTCAAGACGCCAAGATAGAGGTACGCACACCTTGTTGCCCTCGAGCGCATTCGATTGCTACATGCAAATGGCACTCAGAGACAGGAACCCTATCTACGGCTCAATGGCCGATCTCGCCTTCAAGCTGAACTTGACCAGAGGCATTTCGCCGGCGGGGTATATCTCGAGACAGCAATACTGGGAATTTCAGGGGATCCCAAGATCTGGACTGCCCCTTCATTACTCGAGATTTTTCCCCGTCACTGGCATTGTCAGGATAAGGAATGGGGACATTAGCGCGACAATCATGGCGGACAATTTCAACAACTTCCTCACGATCAGAAAAGGAAACGTGATCATCGACTCTGTGAAGATCAGATACAACTACTGGGGGTGGTGGAACTTCAACCCCAAGAGAATCAGGGTGCGTGACACAACGTACGAATTGGTCGACGCTTTCAGAGGAAGGACCTTCCACCCAGGACCAAAAGAGGTAAAGCTCAAGGCCAACTTCAAAATCATTGCCCGCATAGAAAGGTTGCGCGGGGGGTTCGGAATCAGACTAAGAACCGAAGGTGCGCGAAATATCGTGATGCAGCTGGAGTTGGGAATCAGGCCGAAAGGAGAATTGAGCCTGAAAGGCGAAAAGCATGATCTGAGCAGGTTGAGAAAGAGCATCTTGTTCGATTCGAAGCAAGCTGTAATCGAGGAGGGGAAGGATAGGATATTGATCGATGGGGGATTGGTTCAGCACAGGATTTGGGACGGATGGAGAGGATACGACCCATGGGAAAGATATGGGAAGAGGACAGTTGGTTTGCTTATGACGCCGATATCGCCTGTCGACATGCAGATAGGACTCACGGCACAGTAATCATTCTTCTTCGCCTCGGGCTCTTTGTCTCAGGAACCATGCCGCTGCAAAAATCAGAACAACCACGAACCCGAATGCTGCATAGATCCAAACTGGGATTCCAACGCTGAACTTCTCGACAGGTGTCTTCGCGACATTCCCCGCAAAGTCCGATGCCTCTAGGTAATACTGCACTTCGGTAAATAAGCCCTGAGAAGGAATCAGAGCTCCATATACCCCTCCTTGCGGGCTCATCTGCATTTTGATCCAACTCACTCCTCCTCCGGTGGAGTAGAACAATGTGACATTTTTCAGTCCTGAGCCGGCATCCAGAGCTGAAACCGTTATGAGCACTGTATCGCCCATGACCGGCGACTCAGGCACCCTTGCAAGACTTGAGAGCTGTGGTGGCGCCGTATCAAGTATGGAGCTGAGAGTCAATGAGCAACTTCTATAGTGCCCTTCGGGAAAATCCTCAGTGCTCAGGACCACGACCTGACTGCCGACGCTTGAATCAACGTAGTAGATGTCAATCTGAGTGGAACCATTTGGCATGACAACTTTGCTGATCGAGTTACCTCCTTTGTCCAGAAAGAACTTGCCCGTTGGAGAACTGGATGACAGCCTGATCGTAAGAGACCCTATTTCTATCCAGGTCTGCTTGAACAATCTATCCCCTTTCGAGATCAAGACTCCCTCCGGGCTTGTCCGGTTCACTCTCATCCT
>CAYOYV010000034.1:0-3827 GCA_964408285.1 uncultured Nitrososphaerota archaeon
TTTTCATTCATGCCTCCCTGATACCAGCTATATCCAGTTCCATTCGCATAACCCACAACTACAGCCCCATACTTTAGTTTCGATCCGTCGTACCAAGTTTGCCCCTTGGGCAAAAATCTAATAACAGTCTCAGACGGTTGTATACGAGCAATATCTTCACTATTACCAAAGAGAACGGTCTGCTCGTCTCTTATTTTAAAATTCGTGCAGGCATAAACATTACCCGTGGTTGATTCAGCGACAACGAAATTCAACCACAGAACACAGATGAAGAAAACGAAAAATAGTTGATTCTTTTCCATCGGCCTCCCAAATATTGGGCTCATATTTAAGCTGTAGCGGCAAGCTTCTGATACCGTCCGTAAACGCTGCTTTCTGAGCTTGAGGGCGTTGGCCTACCGGAGGATCTGGAGTTGATTAGCAAACGTATCGAAACCGGAGAGAGGATAGACTCTGCCGCAAGATAATGTAGAACCTGTTATATACGACGTTTGAGATGCCATTTCTGGTCAAGGCATAGAGACCCAAACGAGGGAAACCCGGTGAGCAGCACAAGGAAATTCGGCTGGTTCGTTGGCTCTGCATTAGCCACTTTGCCCTACCTATCAGGGATAGAACTTGGGGAATTCTATCTCAACCCTGAAACCTGTGCCCGTTCATTCCGTGTTGGTAGGAGGAGGCTGAAGGAACTCTTCGGAGACGATATTACATTGCCAGTTATATCCTGCGCCCCTCTCTCTTACGGGCACCTCGCTTGCCTTGGTGCAAAGATCATAATACCGCGAAGCTCTGAACCGGTTGTTCGACCCGCCTATGCAACTATTGACGAGGCCATAGGCAACTTGGAGAGGGGGACGCGTTTTGAGGAGAACGAACTGTTCAATCATTATCTTAGAACCCAGGAGTACCTAAAGAGGGAATTCCCGGATGAGGATGTGAAGTTCAGTGGATTCGGCTGGGAAGGCCCTATTACTTCCGCCGTCTTGTTACGTGGTTTGGGTTTCTTCACTGATCTTCACAGGCAGCCTAGCAAAACGAGGCGATATCTGGAACTACTGACAGACAGCATAGTGGAATTCATTCACCTGACTCGAAGAATAAACAAGGAACCACTTGTCAACCCTGACGGGACCGGCCTTGTTGATGACTTGTCCAGCCATATTAATCACAAGTTGTGGCCTGAGTTCGTTGTTCCATATTGGGACAGATTGTACCTGAAAACGACGTCCGGCAGAAGAACTGTTCACTGCGAGAATCTGAGTCCAGACCACCTGAAGTTTCTGGAGGAGGTTGGGATAGTGCATTTCGATCCCTCCGTCTCCGCGAAGCTGAGCCCGAAGATAATCAAGGAGAAAACAACCGTCCCATTCACGTGGCGGCTTCCCTCCTTCCGGCTACTGGATATGTCCTCGGACGGGGTCAGGGAATGGGTCAAGCAGGTCACCGAGGAAGGAGCCACGCACGTGCACCTGTACATCGAAGAGGTAATGTGCGAAGGCGAGAACCCAAACAAGGTACATGCCTTCATACAACAATCAAAGGCAATTGCGTCGAACGTCTGATGGAGAGCCTCACGTGTGCTTGACTGATCCATTTGAAAGGAACGCGTTCGACCCTTCACCGTTATTAGTTTCCCTGTAGATCTCTCAGAGAATCAAATTGGGGGCTTGGGAGCAAAACGCCATCGACACGTACGAAGACTTCTTGGCGTATTGGTCCGTTGCCAAGTCGAACGGCGTAGACGAACAGATCCGGCTCTGGGAAACCTCCTATATGGCGAAATACCCAGAGCTATTGGCGAAGCAAATCGCGAATTATGAGGATGACGGTCTAAATTGGCGGCAGGTCGCGCACGAGAGGGTATTCCCTCACCTTGCGGAGCGTCTTCAATTGATGCGTGAAGCTAGGGAGAATATACTTGTTACCTACAAGCCGGTTTCCGCAAGAGCCTACGAGATCTTTGAACTTGATTTTGACACAGTTATCGTTGTATATGTGGGCATTGGATGTGGAGCCGGTTGGGCTACGCGTTACGGGGGATCACCGGCGATTCTCTTAGGACTGGAGAACATTGCAGAGTCTGCGTGGCATACCAAGGATAAACTTGAGGCCCTCCTTGCTCATGAGATTGGACACTTAGCTCACATGACATGGCGGAACCAGTGGGAGCATTTTGAAAGGGCAGAAAAGCACCCCTTGTTTGAGCTCTACAGTGAGGGTTTCGCTCAAAGATGCGAACATATTATTTTGGGTAGAGAGTCGTGGCACCAGGCTCAGAACGAAGCTTGGTTAGGCTGGTGTCAAGACAATAGGAGATGGCTCGCCGAGGAATTCCTGCAGAGGCTCGATGGTTACCTATCGGTGCGGGACTTCTTTGCGTCGTGGATGGACATTAAGGGAAAAAAGGAAACGGGCTATTTCCTGGGTCATGAGTTCATCCGGTATTTGGAGACAACGTACACTATGCGGGAAATCGCCTCTTTGGATAATGAGCTAATCGAGGAGTTCGCGGTTCGGTTCCTCATGGAGGAAAGCGGCGAAGTAACCCAGTAGCCGCCCACCAGTATTGCTCGGATTTGCTTTTCCTATTACTGATGCTGTCTTAATTTGACAAGCGCGTCGTCGTAGTCCTTTATCTCCGGCAAGCCCCAAGCTTTCCTATGGGCGGCGCACCAACCGGCATAGGGAAACAGCGTTATGCCAGATCCTCCGGCCGCCAGTGAGCTCCTAACATATTCGCCTACGTCGTTTGGCTGAACCACGTATTCGTTCGAGACAAGGACGCCGGGATATACGGGAAAGCTCTTGTTCTTGATCCCGCTCATTAGATGGCCAGTCACGATTCCAAGATGCTTAGGACCAATCCAATAGAGCATGGGTTCAGCAAAGTCTAAGAGGCCTTCATTCGCCCAAGATAGCCAGTCCTGCCCCAAAGCCTTGACCGCCGACTCGTAATCATCCGATGCTGGTGGCACGTCGTTTGCGATTATACCATGTGGCGGGAACCTAGCGAACGTGGCCGCTGATAGTTTGTAGTTCGCCGAGAGTCTACGCATTGTTTCCTTGATCAACTTCACCTGTTGCCTCACCTGCTCAGCTCTCCAAGAGTACCACGCAGGGGCTTGGTTGGCAAAGATCCAGTCGGCCTTTTCCCTCGTGTTATTGAGTCCCTTGGGTATATGCGCGTCCTTCTCCTCCTGAAATCTCCTTAGGCAACTATCACAGAAGCAGTAAGCGTACTCCCTTTCCAGGACGGCTCTGGTTCCATCATAAGGCGCGTATTTGGTTCTGTCGGTGTCCTTCAGATAATATGCCAATTTGATGGCCGCTTGTCCGCTGGGCCCCGGAACCTCCTTGGTCACGTAGAAGACATCCCCCTTATTCATGAGTCTGCCGAAGTCCGCGCCGTCCCTTGTGTCCATTGTTATGGTCGACTTCCAATACCTGAACCTGATGAAATCCAAATGAATCCCGTCGAGCTCCGGGTTAACAGTGAGTATGTCTTCCACATGGTCAACTATGTACTGCCTAACCTCTGGCTTTCCGACATCCAGATTGAATTGAGAACCGAAGAAGGGGGCCTTGTCCTCCCTGATCCCATATCGGTCGGTGCATAACCAGTCCGGATTATCCAGAAAGGCTGGTCTTGGAACCAAGCTGGTTTGGCCACGATCACCGCCTGACCATCCTAGCCCCATCCATGGAGCGACTACTATCATTGCATGGATTTCCTTGCCCAAGTCGTGAAGCGCCTTGGTCACGTCAGCAAGTGCGTTCCAGGTCTTGAACTTCGGAACAGGGGGGAGCATCTTGCTTCCCGGGTAATT
>CAYOYV010000035.1:0-3742 GCA_964408285.1 uncultured Nitrososphaerota archaeon
ACCTCCCAATCGGATTTTTAGACAGCCTATGTAGAATGGTGGACCGGGCGGGATTAGTGCCCATTAGGGTTCGAAACCACCGGGGGGAAGGGGAAACACCAGCATGGAGCATAGGAGCTGTACCCTTGGTTGGCGGGATAGCTTGTGGACTTCTTCTCGAGTAAACCCAAATATCTACATCATCGTTTCAAAGAACCTACTAGTGTTGCTGGGCCCAGTCGTTAAGAAAGGTCAACGTGTCTTATGGTACGTGAAACAGTTCTCGAATAACTAGTGAGGCTTCATGACCTTTCATGTCCTAGATGCACCTTTAGGGAGTTTGATCCGATAAGCTCCACAAAGATGCGCTGTGCGAAATGTTGTTCAATGACGGAGAGGAACATCCTAGAAAGGTTGATTGGAATTCAGCCGAGAAGAATTGAGACGAAAGTAGAAAGAGGATGCCAAAGAACGCTACCGACCTCGCTGACTCCGTCTTTCTTGCATCTCCAGCTGCAAACTCTTCTTGTTACTCAGAGGTGGGGGAGGATAGTTCATTTGCGGAGAAATGCAGATAAGCTTATGGACGGAGCAACATGAGGAGGGACACATGAAAATCAGTGTGAGATACTTTTTCGATCTTAGTCGATTCGCCGGAACAACTGAGGAGATTGTAGATATGCCACCCCTGTCGACTTTGGAGCAATTGTTTGAGACTCTTGTGAGTCGGCATGGAAAAGAATTGAGGACGCGCATATTCGGCGAAGATGGTTCGTTGAGCGCACAGGTAACGATCCTTCTTAATGGAAGAACACTTGAAAAGCACAAGGAACTCTTCGGCCACATGCTAAGTGAAAACGATGTTCTATCTGTTATTCCTCCTGTATCCGGAGGATAAGCATGGGATTGAACAGCCCTGTAGAACTCCCAAGGTACCTCGATTCACCCGACCACATGAGGAGCAAGACGATGGTTGTTGATCCAGACGTATGCTCAGGCTGTCAGGCATGCGAGATGGCTTGCTCGCTAAAGAAGGGTGGCGAGTTTGCAGCCTCCATCTCCAGAATATCTATTCATAAGATTGAGAGCCGATCCCTGGCTGTCCCAGTATTGTGTCAGCACTGTGAGACTTCACCATGCAGAGATGCCTGTCCTGTTGGAGCTATCGTGAAGGACGCGACGACCGGCCGAGTTGGGGTAGATCCTAAGCGATGTACTGGCTGTCAGAGGTGTAGACCGGTGTGTCCATTTGGCCCTGAAGCAATTCGAATGGTCAATAGTGTCGCTGTCATGTGTGACCTATGCGATGGGGCACCTGCATGCGTTGCTGTTTGTCAACAGGGTGCACTGGTATACATGCCTACCACACTATCGGGCCTTCAGAAAAAGTGGGAAAGGGCTGAGAGATCACTTAGGATACTGGCGTCTGATAGGATAGAAAGGGTGAAGATGCAATGAGCCCGTGGGCAGGAACGATTCTACATGTCGACCTGACTTCCGGCAAGGTCTGGAAGGACCTGTTACACGATGATCTGAAGATGAGTTTCATCGGCGGCAGAGGAGTCAACGCCAAGCTGCTGTGGGATCTAATCAAGCCAAGAATAGATCCACTCTCTCCTGAGAATGTTCTCATATTCGGAGCAGGCGCCCTTACCTGCACAACCGCCCCCGCCTCTGGAAGAGCCACAGTGACCTGCAAGTCACCGCAGACTAACCTCTACCTCAAGTCCAGTGTTGGAGGGGCCTTCGGAGCTGAGCTGAAATTCGCAGGCTATGACCACTTGGTCGTCCACGGGCGTACAGACGAACCAACACTCATCAACATAGAAGACAGCAAAGTAGAGCTTCTGGACGCGAATCACATTTGGGGAAAAGACGTCAGAGTCACGAACGAAGTATTGAGAAGAAAGTTAGGCTCTGAAGTCAAGGTTGCAGCCATAGGGCCAGCTGGAGAAAACATGGTGAAGTTCGCTGCGATAATGGTTTCTGTCTACCATGCAGCCGCAAGGGGTGGTACGGGGGCTGTGATGGGGTCAAAGAAGCTCAAAGCCATAGCCGTCAAAGGAACCGGTAGCATACGCGTTCATGATCCTGAAGGATTCTCGAAGAAAGCCCTCGCATTGAGGAAGGCCTTCCTTGATGATTACTGGGGACAGAAATACTTCCTATACGGCACTGGCGGATTCTATTCTGGTCCAGCGTACAATTACCTCAGAGACGCCCCTCCGTCAGGCGAGCAGATCTCGGCGCCCTATCTGATAAAGAAGGGCTATTTGAAGAGGCATGTTGGATGTTTCTCGTGTACAAACAGCTGTCATAGGTACACGGAAATCGAAACAGGTCCATACGCTGGGACGTACACCTGTGGACCGGAATATGAGACATTCAGTGCTTTGGGTGCAGGAGCAGGGATAGCAGATCCTGAAGTTGTCATAAAGGCAAATGATCTATGCAACATTCTTGGTCTCGACACCATTTCGACAGGCGTCGTTATCGAATGGGCGATGGAAAGCTACGAGAGAGGAGTCCTCACAAAGGGCGAGACAGAAGGATTGGATTTGAGGTTCGGAAACGATCAGGCTCTGCTGAAAGTAATACAGATGATCGCCGCTAGGGAAGGCTATCTGGGCGGTCTGCTGGCGGAAGGCGTGAAGCAAGCAGCGGAAAAGACAGGCAAAGACTCTTGGAAATGGGCCATGTGCAACTCGAAAGGTCTTGAACACTCAAGAGTGGACACAAGGATGAATAAGTCATACGCCCTGGCTTTCGCGGTGAATCCAAGAGGCCCCGACCATCTCCACACTGAGTGTATCGCTGCCAGAGGAACCACTGGACGGATGCGAGATGTTGTCGAGGAGATGACCGGAAAGAAGTGGCCAGAAGCTCAAACCCAGTATCCCGAAATCGTTCGCTGGCACGAGGACACATATGCTGCCGCTGAGACGCTGGGGTTCTGCGCCTTCACTTGCACCAGCGCTCAAGCGCTGCTGCCGAAAGACATGGCCGAGCTCTTCTCCTTGGCCACAGGGATAAGGATGAGCGGGGAAGAGATCTCGCTGATTGGAAGGAGAATAATCACGGTTGAGAGGTGTATCAACGTTCGCGAAGGAGCAACCCGCGAACTTGATGACCTACCTTGGCGCATGATGAATGAACCAGTCTCATGGGGATTGTTCGAAGGAATGGTCTCGTCTAAAGAATGGCTTGATGAGATGCTTGATGAGTACTATGCCCTACATGGGTGGGATTTCCGAACCAGTTGGCCGTGCAGAGAGACCTTGGAGTTATTAGGCCTTGACAACATCGCCCAAGAACTGGAACATCAGAAGAAGCTTCCTCCGAGAAGAACAAGCTGATTGGCCCGCAGAACCAATATTTTGTTTGCCAAGCAGGCGCTACTGAATAAGGAGAATTCTGCATCCCGAGACGAGGCAGTTGACGGTTATTAGGCTGACATACCCGCTCGTGCTCGCACGCCTCACTGGAAAAGTGGAGGAGACAATCGTTGCCCAGCCCGGATCAACAATTGAGGCGTTGCTTGAGGCTCTCGCAAACCGCTACGGCGACGAATTGAAGAGCCTACTATTCAAAGATGACGGTCAACTAAGCGAGATAGTCGACATACGGATAAATGGAAAAGCACTCAATGAGCACAGAAAGCTCTACGGTCACTACCTGAGCGCGAATGATGTCATCAGTTTCGCAAAGGCTTGCTGTTAGTAAAGTTCGCAGCGTCCACCACCTGTGGTTGAAGACTCATACT
>CAYOYV010000036.1:0-3613 GCA_964408285.1 uncultured Nitrososphaerota archaeon
TCTTTATTTCCTTTATGACCAAGCCGGTCGGAAGGAATCTGCGCTTCAGGATTTCTACGGTGTCCACGGCCGTCGAGATTGCCCTTCCTCTTGCCCTTATGACAGCTTCGTTCCCGCTCGTTATCTGCATGAGAGCGGCTACCGCATAGACAAGGGGGCTTTTCTTTCCAATGAGGATCACGTTTGTCGGTATCCTTGGAGCTTCCGTTGGTTGTGCCATATCTGTTCTAACACCTGTCGCCTCTTTCCAGACCACTTTGAGTTTTAAGTCTTTCGTTGTGGCTTGACGCGTGCTAGAGTTCTGATTTCGAATAGAAGGGAAACCTCAAACTTGCAGTCCGGAAGCTACTTGCATACGGAATTCTCGCGATCATTGGAAGAGCCGTAACAACTCCGGTTTCCATCAGCACATTCAACATTGAGGATCTCTTCACAGGTAAGCGCGCAGACCGTGCTCGCCAAAGCTTAATTCCACATTGCATCGAGGCATGATGGTAATGGAAGATGCACGCGCGCGCGAAGAAAGAGGAACGCCAGCAAGGGCGAAACGTTTGGAAAGACCCGTGCTGCGCATAGAAAGCTATGATCTTGCTCTCGATCTAGATTTCCAGAATCTCAAATTTGCAGGAAAGGTGATCATAACGCTTGAGTCTGAACAGGACGTAATCCTAAACTGCTCCGACCTCAAGATAGCAAGAATAACAGCAGGCAAGATGTCCGTTGGGTTTACTCGGAAGGGCGAGGATCTGATTGTCCAGACTGGCCCCTTCAGTGGTGATCTTGAGGTCGATTATGCTGGGTCGATTCAAGACACGCTCGTCGGCATATATAGAGCGCCTTATGACGACACATACTTAGTGACCACCCAGTTCGAGCCAGCACACGCGAGGAGAATGCTCCCTTGCGTGGACAATCCGAAATACAAGGCTGAGTTCAAGCTCAGCTTGAGGATCGACAAGGACTTGGACGCCATTTCAAACATGCCGATAGAATCTGTGACTGTGGACGGAGGAAAGAAAACGGTGAGATTTCAGAAGACTCCGAGGATGTCTACCTACCTCCTCTACGTTGGTGTTGGTCATTTTGAGGAGATAAGGAGGAAAGTGGGAGTCACAGATCTGATAGTGGCCTCAATGCCTGGCAAAGCGAAAAGGGGAGAGTTCGCACTAGATATTGCCGAGGAGGCCATCGAGTTCTACGAGTCATATTTTGGCATACCATACTCGCTTCCGAAGCTTCATCTGATATCCGTGCCTGAGTTCGCAGCTGGTGCGATGGAGAACTGGGGGGCCATAACCTTCAGGGAGACGGCGATTGAGGCTAGCATCAACAGTAGCGTCAAGAATAGAAAGAAGATTGCCGATGTTGTCGCCCACGAATTGGCGCACCAGTGGTTTGGAGATCTTGTAACCATGAAGTGGTGGAACGACCTCTGGTTGAACGAAAGCTTTGCGACTTTCATGGCCCCCAAGGTTATGGACTCGGCCTTCCCGCAGTGGAGAGCGCAGGAAGATTTTCTTAGAGGAGAAACCGCCGGAGCCATGAGCAGGGACTCATTGAGTAATACTCATCCGATAGAGGTCGATGTCAGATCCCCAAGCGAGATAGAGCAGATATTCGACGAGATAAGCTACAGCAAAGGAGCAAGCATAATCCGAATGCTTGAGGAATATATGGGAGCCGATGACTTCAGGAAAGGGCTGAGGGAGTACCTGACTCATTACAAGTTCTCCAACGCGACCGGGGACGATCTGTGGGATTCGCTTGAGAAAGCCTCTGGGAAGCAAGTGAAGGCTGTCATGAAGGCATGGATACAGAAACCCGGATATCCTGTCGTCACGGTTGATCTGAACGATGGCAGGCTGGTTCTGACCCAGCAAAGATTCCTCCTATCTGGAGAATACCAAAAAGAGTTGTGGCCAATACCGATTGCGATCGAGTTGGACGGGCAGACCAAGCGACTCCTCATGTACGAAGAACAGCAGACGATCCAGGTCGAAGGCCTGAAATCCTTGAAGGTCAACGCGGATCGCATGAGCTTCTACAGGGTGTTCTATCAAGGGCTTCACGACTTGGTTTGGCAGGCTGAGCTTTCACCTCTGGACAGGTGGGGAATTGCATCCGACGCGTTGGCTTTCCTATTGGCAGAGAAGATGTCCCTTGGTGATTATCTGAGCTTACTGAAGAGGTACTACAGCGAGGAGGATTTCCTGCCAGCGTACGAGGTCTCAAATCAATTATCGTTCTTATCTTCGATCATACCATCGAAGACAAGCGAGATCTCAAGGCAATTCCATGGATCGCAGCTGAAAATCCTTCGGGGTAAAGCTGACGAGAACAGCTCAATGCTACATTCTGTCGTCGCAAGAAGACTGATTATGGTTGATGATGTGTACGCTAAGGAACTGGGGTCAGAGTTTTTCGATTACGACAAAGTTGATCCGGAAATGAAGGAAGCAGTTGCAATGGCGTATGCTAGGACGTATGGAAATTACGAGGAGATTCTAGCGAAGTACAGGAAGAGCAGCTCAGACGAGGAGAGGATTCCCCTCCTAAGCTCGATGATGGGCTTCAAGGAACCATCGCTGGTTGCCCTGTCATTCGGTCTCGCCTTGAGCAGTGAGGTAAAGAGGCAGGACGTGCTGACAATGATCCTAGCGGCTGCCGGAAATCCTGACGCCAGAGAGGTGACTTGGATCTGGTTGAAGACCAATATTGGAAGACTGAAGAGCCTCTATGAGGGTACATCTGAATTCTCAGAACTGCTCCTTTCGGTCATCCCCATTGTCGGGATCGGGAGGCTTCAGGAAGTGGAGAGCTTCTTTGAGAAGAACATGATAATGGGTGCAGAGACTGGAATCAAGGCAGGAATGGAGAAACTAAGAGTCTATGATAGGTTAGCAGGCGCGCATTAGGTTCAAATACGCAGTAAGATTTCCGTCTCAGAGGTTTTCAGCAATGTCGAATCTCGCGCGCGAGCTCAACTGGCACGCCCCATCTTGTTGCTGATGAAATCAACGGCGACGGGGACATGGAAGTGGTCTTGGACGTAAATGGGTCATGGAATCGTATTTGTGCGTACGACGCCTTTGGAAGGTCCATTTGGGCCGTCAACCTCGGTCCTTCTCTCTCAACTCCTTTCGGCTATACAAGAGATGTGGGGATTGCGGACACAGATGGAGATGGTAGCAAAGAGATCGTCATCGCGACGGTCGATGGCATAGTAAGTTGCTTTCGACACGACGGGACGCAATCATGATTCGCTCTCTTTCCATCACGGCTATAGTGCATGTGCATTGGGGATAGCGGAAAGGAGAGAATAATCGCAATAGAATGCGACGATGGAGGAATTCTCTTTCTGGATCCTTTTGGCGAACTCGCAGCTCAGGCGACGCTCGCTTGCGGCATAAGTGCGTTATTTTCCATCCCGGATCCCAAATCTCCATCGTTGCAGGAACAGATGAAGGAGACATCTCGATCATAAGGCCCATCTAGACGCCGCGCGCGATAGCAAGGAAAGTTTTTTGTCTTCCAATCGCTACTCTGGAGACAGCACGGGGACAAATGAAGAATCATCCCACTTTTTTCGATTTTGCAGCTGAGGTAGGATTGA
>CAYOYV010000037.1:0-3542 GCA_964408285.1 uncultured Nitrososphaerota archaeon
CTCCCTATGGCGAAAGTGGAGTGATAGGCGTGCGTTCAATAGGTGAACATTCCTTCACATCAGAAACTCTTATACCAGTATTTTCTCTTGATCTTATGATATGAGTGATTCGGACAGGCCCATAGAAGCGGAGACTTATGGCCTCATCTCAAAGAGCCTGTCTCACCCAATAAGGAGGAAAATCCTCAGAATATTGAGCGAAGAGAAGAAGAAGCATTTCGTGGAACTAAGGGACTCACTTGGCATCGACGGAGGTCATCTCACCTATCATTTGAACGAATTAGGGGAGCTGTTGGCCAAGACCGAGGACGGGGCCTACCAGCTCTCCAGTCTCGGAAGGGTGTCCGTTTCACTGATGAGGGACATTGAAGAATCCTCTAAGAAGCCCACTGTTTCAGAGGAGGCGAAGAGGGAATCGAGCTTTCGATATACCCCCTTCGAGCAGAAGGCATTGGAAGGCTCTTTCAATGTTGGGCCGGGCGGTTGGTATCCTCCACAGCCTGAACGGAAGTACTGGGCCTTGATAGATGGCTTCTTCGCGGTCATATCGCTCAAATCAGCAATCGATTACTACGGCAGGATTCCTCATATTTTCGCTATGGCTGTAATCTGTTTCATCGTTTTCAGTCTGGGTGCCATGAACGAGTACCTTAGGTGGAGAGGACGGCCCGGATTACTGGAAAGAGCAAAGGGTATCTTCACCAGGCGAGTAGAGATGGTGGAAAGACCTCTGACTCTGTTGGCCGAAGAGACCAGCTTATTTGGAGCATAATCACCGGCATACCAATCGCGCGCGCGATGCTTCTCTCTCTTATTCCCATAATCCCGTCCGTTGCTTTTGGAGTCGGAAGCAGAATCAGAAGTTTCGAAAGATTAGTGATGTTGAAGACACTCGATGTCGCGGCTTTCCATGTATCTGGCTGCGACCTTCGGCGGGCATAGGTTTTCCTTTAGGTTTTTTCCAAGTCATTTAGATTGAACCGTTTGCTTTGAATGGGCGCGCCGACTAATCGGACTTCAGGAGAAACCAAAGAAAGACGAGTAATGGTGCCTCGACGACGAGATGCAGGACTATGACAAGAGCCACTGAGAGGATGTCTTGCGTAGGTCCAAGCATGTAGTTCACGAAATCGATGGCGACGACGAACACCATGATTATCAGGAGTCCAATCGCGATCATTCTCAGAGTGCCACTTGTCTCGGGCATCAAAGGGGACAGAACCGGGGTTCGTATAAAAGCATGCGCGCGGCATGCGTCATGACCGTCTCGCGCCGGCGCGTTCCTACGTGCATTTCGCACACGCAGCTTTCTCTGCGATCCTCACATCTGCCTCTAGCTCCTTGAGGTTCGTAATCCCAACGGAGACCGAGTGAACATGGGGTATTGTCAGGACGTAGGTAAGTGCCTCCTTCACATTCCCCGAAAGCGCGCCCCTGCCCAAAGGTTTCATGATGCAGACCCCTTTTCCGGCCTCATATAGCTGGCGGAGAGCGTCCAACATCTCTGCTAGTGTCCCCTCGCTTATCCTCGCGCCCGTTCTGTTGGCTACGGCAAGGACGACGTCTATCTCGCGGAGATGAGCGGCCTCTCTCGCCACTGAAGCCGCGTGGGTTGACAGCCCTATGGCACGAATCAGGCCCCTTCTCTTGGCATCAAGCATCGCCTCGATCGCAGAAGATCGTCTTCGGATCTCGTCCGGCTCGTCAACAGCGTGAAGCATGTAGATATCAATATAGTCAACACCCATCTCTCGGAAGGATCTCTCAAGGCTCTCCCGGACCTCTGAGCCCCTTATGCCGAAGGTCTTGGAGGCAATCACAACTCTCGAGCGGTCAAGATCCTTCAGGGCTTCCCTGATGCTGGGATGCGCACCATAGTCATCTGAGGTGTCCCAGAAATTGACACCCAACTCCAAGCCTCTCCTCAAGATGGGACTCCCGATTTCAGGGCGGCCATAGATGTGTCTGTAGTCCGTTCCTATGGAAAGCGCTGAGACCCTAAGGCCCGTTTTCCCCAACATCACAATCTTCAAGGTGGCACTCGCGCTATGGCCAAGCTGGCAGGTTATAAGAAGGCTTATCGGGATCGCGCGAAGGAGGTGGCAGCTTTTCCCGCACACGTTTTCTCCTCAGTCTGTAAGCTCCGTAGCCAAGTATCGCTAGAAGAGCAATGACCCGCGCGGGACATCAGCTCTTGAATCCGAATCCCTGCCGAATATTCATTCGAATGCCTACAACAAGAGTAGACGCGCGCGCGAGCTCTGGCCGGATTCCTACTTCTCTTCAGGGAGGCGAGAATCCCCCCCATCTCGACAGAAAGCATAATCCTGTTGATGGTCTTGGTCTTAGTGGGCTACGTAGCATTGGATCTGATTGCCCTATCAATCAGAAGAGTAATTCGCAGCTTAGGGCTGTGAACACCTCGCACTGAATAATCGGCTGATGAGCGTTCGTTGAAAACGATGCGTGCTTGGGCCATGCGCTCGCGGGTCTTGGTTTAAATAATCAGAGGACACATTGGAATTTGGGAGTTTGCAGGGTGTAGTGAAATATGGATGATGAGATGGGTCAAACTGAGAGAAGAGATCCCCTGCAAAGGTTGTTTCTTCCTTCTTTGATCGCTTCAAACTTCGCTGCGGGTCCTTTGGCAGTTGTAGTATCACTACTCCTAGTCGACATCGCCAACACATTCAACGTTTCTGTCGGGGTGATGGGGCAAATCAATATTTCTTATTCCATTGCCGCCTTTATCTTCGCGTTGTTGATGGGTATTCTGACTCTTCGGTTTAGCCATAAGTTATTGCTTCTTGCAGGGTTGCTCTTCATGTGTATTTCGGCTCTAAGTTGTTTCTTGGCTTGGGATTTCAATACGATGCTAATATCTTATTCTCTTAGCGGTTTAGGGTGGGCTATGATTTCGCCAATGGCAGTTACATTGATTGGAGAGCACCTCCCCGTGAGAAGAAGGGCAGGCGCAATTAGCTGGATCATTGCAGGCGGGGCCTTTTCATATGTCATTGGACCTCCAATGATCGCTGCAATCGCAGGCTTCGGTGGATGGCGCTATACTCTAGCCGGCTTCGTGATACCTATTCTTTTGGCAAGTCTCCTGTTGGCTCTTGTCGGCGTGCCATCAGCTTCGCGTAGTCGTGAACCCTCAGCAAGTGGAAAGATCTATCTAAGAGGTTTTCCAGATGTGTTATCAAATACATCTGCAGTTGCTTGCTTAGTCGGCGATGCGCTTCGTTCGGCGGCTTTTGTGGCAATCGTGTTCTATGCGGCGTCGTTCGTTAGGCAGAAGTTCTTGATGCCAGCAGACTTCGCATCCATTGTAATTTTGGGAGCAGCTCTATGCTATACTCTAGGTAGCTTGGCTACCGGGCCACTTGTGAACAGATTTGGGAGGAAAATCATGACAGTCTTGACCGCGTTCTTGGCAGGCATATTCACAATCTGCTATGTTTCCGCGCCAGATCTGTGGTCTTCCGTAGCATTGATTCAGGTTGGCAGTTGGTTTTTTGGCATGGTGGCTTCAGCGGCCA
>CAYOYV010000038.1:0-3362 GCA_964408285.1 uncultured Nitrososphaerota archaeon
CAAGGGCTCGGAGAGGAGCGAATTCAATCTACATTTCCAGTGGCTCAAGAAATTGCGCTTCGAACAGACTGCCCTTCACCTCACTGAGTATCTATTGGCGCTCAAAAGCGGGGACGAGGCCAAGGTTGAGATCGCGAGGTGGCCGATGCGCATGGCATTGGTGATGATGAAGAAAATTGGAGCAAAGCATCTTATGATCGGAATATCAAGTCCCAATGCCCTGCAGACTGAGATTCAGGAATTGATGCCCGGAGCGTCATACACCGGGACATCATGGTTGTTGAACGCGCGTACCTATGTGGCCTACAATGGGACAGACACGATAGACCTGAAACGGAGCGTGATGGAGTGTAAATGCCCGGTCTGCTTAAGAAGAGGAGCGAATCAGATTTCCAGGGACACCGGAATAATCAGTGAACACAACTTAGTTCAGATTAATTCTCTCTTAAGTGACAACAAGACAACCCCGGGATCGCCGGAATTGTTTGACGTTGTTATTGATGAGGGCCTCACTGCGATCGTGGCTTGTCTGCACATAGGAAGGGAACGATCGTTATGGAGAGAGTGCCTCAATGAACTGGAACGACTCAAGCCACATCGCGTGATCTTCTTGGGTAGCACTTTCGATTTCAAGTACGGCAATCCATTTGCCTTCGAGATCTACGGATTCACATCCAAGTTATCCGAGCTTGGCGCCGACATAGTGTCCTTGCGAGGTTGCACGGATTCAAGCTTAGTTGAACTCGAGAGGGCTGTTCGCAGGATCTTATTCGAGAGGAACCCAGTCAAGCTACCAGAATTCGATGACTACAAGCTACGAGCGGTGGGCCAGCTGATGGCCTTTTATGGCATGTCAAAGAGCAGAGCCAGGATAAGGCTACCTGACGGCAGAATCGCCATATTCGAGCACGGTGACGGGATTGGGGCCGATCGGACGGCAAAGGTCGAGCAGATAGCCACTGATTTGCGCAAGGGGAAGGAACCTGGTACTCTGCGCGTAATTGGGCACTACCATAGGTCCTACTTTAAGCCGGACGAGGGAATCATAATGCTCGGCTCTTGGCAGCCCATGACCCCTGAGGAGCATAACGTGGGGATAGTGCCTGATGTTATGGATGTGTTGATCATAGAAGAAGACGGCAGATTGGTGATGCACAAGGGGGCCTTGTGAACATGGAAGCGTTGTTCGTCGTCAGTCGTGCATGTTTCCATGGGCCAGCTTAAGGACATCGATAACGACATGCGAAGGAGGGCGAGGATCCTCGAGCTGACAGCAAAATATATGGATCAGAGAATAGCTAGCCTCGAACTGAAAGCCGCTAAGGCGCTCGGATTCGAGTCAGTGGAGCAACTACTGAAAGAGGCAAGGCAACCTGCTGAAGGAGCAACAGCGCACATGGAACGACGATACGGATCGAGGGTTTTTCTTTCACGTTTGGGAGTTCTTCCTATACGATCGGAGTTGCTTGCAAAACTACACGGCGACAAACCTCTGTCGGATTTTGAGATCGGAGAAATAGGCGAAACAATAGCATTTCATCGCTTCAGCGAAATTGTAGAGAGTTCTACAAAAGATGAGAGCGTTGCACGATATTTTGCAGAAAGTGGAGTTGACCCAGACGTCATACAAGTGAGAGATTTCCCTGGGAAAAACGTTTACCAACCTGGACCTGACCTTTGGTTTATCAACAAGTACACGAGTGAGGCGGTTGGAATTATTGAAATAAAGGCGACGACGAAATACGGATCTTTGAGTGGCGCGCTGCGTAAAGCGATAGACAGAACTCAAGAGCGTTTCAGTAAGGACAAGATTGACTTCGTCAAACGGCGTTACAGGACCGATCTGAGCAAGGCGAGATTGGGACTTGCAATAAGTATATTCTTTGACCCCGGCCGATTGGGTAATCCTGATTATGAGTTTTCGTACAGGATGGCGGTAGTTGGAACGAGAGGTCCTAAGAGAAAAAGATGATTTCGCGAACGGGTGGTCTTAATAAGCTTAGATTTCTTTCAAAAAGAGGCCCGCAGAATTGAAGCAAGCTGGTGGGGCGCACGAGAGGAAAGAAGACGAGGAGGCTGAGGAATTCACAACGAGGCTGGCTGACTATCTAACTGAGAAGTATAATGAATCCTTTGAAGTTCCCCCTCGTCTCGAAGACGACCCGAATTTGTGGTATGTGCGCTCTCCCTCGATTCTTGCGATTCATGAGTTTCGCGATGAGAAGGGCAAAACGTACGTCGAGTCCTATGATTTGCTGAATCTGGATTATCTCTTCGAAGAGGATGTCGTCGACAACTCAAGCGATGTCGCGCGTTTTCTGATGGAACTAAAGGACAAACACAAATGGGATTACCTAGCTCGGAGGGTCTGTCCCCACGTAGTCGCCTATCTGACGTGGGCAGACGGAATCGCGAAACGGGCATCAGAGCAGAAGAAGGCCGATGTGGAGCACTGGTTTCCGTCCATAGAATACCCCGCATTGAGGCGTTCCGGCTTTCGTGCCGTAATCAATACGAAGGGGATGACCGACGACGAGAAGATCAATGCCATAGACAAACACATACCTGCGGTTATCAAGGCATATGACTTAGCTTCTGACCAAAAGAGCTGGGAAGCTTTCATGCAAGATTTCGTCAAGAAGGCCAAGTTTGGCACAACCAAGAGCTGACAGAAACAGGGGGCCTGCACCCACAACCGACAGATTCCGAGAAGCCTTTTTAGCCAATCGTGCATTGCAACCTGGATTCGCGTCTGTTGGAAATCGTCGATCTCAAGCCGGATAACATCTCAAAGGCACTCTGTTGTGAGCACAACGAGAGTCATTGGGTAGCAGGCGTCGAGGAGAGAAGGAAGTTTCTGCTGTGGGCGCTCGCAGAGGGAAAGATTCGAGGTAAGATCGCAGTCGAGGGAGGGGAGAGAGCCGGATGGATTGACTACTACCCTCGGCCGAACGGCTGGGTCATGATCGGGTGCATAGTCGTTGATGAGAAACACAAAGGCCGTGGCGTTGGGCGAGCTTTGGTGAATGCGTGCTTGGAGGACTGTAAGGGAAGCAAGGGGGTGATGGTTGGTGCAACAATCTGGGACCACATGCCGAAGGAGTTCTTCAAGAAATTCGGTTTCACAGGTACAGATGAGAAATCACCGGTATCAATCATGGCAGTGAAGTTCGGAGAAGAAGCTCCGGAAACGAAGAAAGAAGATGAAGGAAAGAAGTATGCTCCAAAGCTCGAACCCGGGAGGCT
This sequence comes from uncultured Nitrososphaerota archaeon, assembly GCA_964408285.1. GTDB lineage: Archaea > Thermoproteota > EX4484-205 > EX4484-205 > JAAOZO01 > CAYOYV01. Next base: position 3,247 of record CAYOYV010000038.1, read on the forward strand.
TGTCATAGACATGTTTGATATTGGCGAATGCCCCACGTCCTATGTAACTAGGGAACTTGTTAAGGAGGCAGCCAAGGACTTCGGCGACAAGATCATCATCAGGGAGTATGATCGGA
>CAYOYV010000039.1:0-3080 GCA_964408285.1 uncultured Nitrososphaerota archaeon
GAAATCCTGAAGCGCAGATTCCTTCCGACCGGCTTGGTCATAAAGGAAATAAAGATCGGAACAGAGGTCCTCCCAGCAAGGGAAGAAGGCTTCAGAGACAGAAACGTGTCTACTATAGAGATCACGCTAACTAAGGCTTAGAGCGAACGTTAGCAGCATCGAATGGGAACCTGCCGTTGCGGCATTGACATAGTTATATATATCAACAGACGTATGCTCTGGAATGCAAACGCCGGTGAGCTCCTTCAATCCCGAGCTACACTGATTCTGGCCCGATGCACCGCATGTGATGTTTCGGTACCAGGGTCATATCTCCAAGAGTGAAATAACCAATGGCATCAAGAAATTCAGGATCAATCCGAGTCCGAGGAAGATTCCATATAATTGCCGGGAAGCAGATCTGCGAGCCGGTGCGTCGTCTTTCGAAACGACGACGAGCAATATTACCAAGATTGCCATTACAGTCGTGAACGTTGTTAGTTCGAACGAAATCAGCTTATCTTCAATTTTCCCTGCCCAGGCGATCAGTTCGGAACCAGCCCACAGAGACAGCCATCCAGAAATCGCAGCACCTCTCCTAGGACCGAAACCCAGTATTCCGTTCGCGATGAAGAAAGCGATTAGTTCAGCCATCGCCAGAAGCAATGGAAATCCGAATGTCACACGCAATGTAGTCACTCTATGTTATTTATCTCTTCCATGTTCGGACCCCACGTTCACCCAAATCTCTGATTCTCCAGCATCAAGCAAGATTCGAACACTATACCGGTAGATCGGCTCCCTGAACGAGTTGAACTTGTTCCAGCATGTATGGCGCGATCCCGGGATAAGATCCGCTGGCGCAAAACAAGGCAAGCCTCTGGAGGAATCACGAGAGCGAACAAGTCCTCTCATTCGACAATCGCGAGAGGACAATCACGGGGGGAGGAAGCGGTCATTCCCCTTGGACCTGAGCGCGCGGCGAGGGCAGGATATCAGATTAATATATAGAAGGCGATCGAATTCGTCTTCGAGAAAGATGAGCTCTGGGATTTGGTTGAGCGACATGAGAAAATGTGAGCCACAATCCGCCCTGTCATCCGAAAGAAGGAAGCGGCATTGGCAGACCATAGAATATGAAACGGATGAAGTCGCAGGAACGATGCTCTCTGCTGGTCCGGGGACGGGCGCACCCGATGTGACATACCCTCTTGATCTTCGAGGTTGGTATTCTGCTTACGTCGGAATCTGGGGACTAGGCTTGGCGCCGGGGGAAGCCAATATGATCAAGATTCGCCTAGATGACGATCCATGCTTCACCGTCTTCACGAGAGAAAAGCCCAGCCTATTGACTCTGGAAGAAGGTTTCTGGAAACATGCCGACCTGACCGACCAGGACATAATAATCGGGCAACAGAATTCAGGTTTTCCCACAAGCGCCTCCCTGGCATATGTCAGGCTGGTTCCACTGTCAAGTGAGGAGGTCGAGAGAATTCGATGGGATAGGGGGAATCCTGATGCTAGGAGACTGATCGGAGCGAACGATGCCTTCAGCGACTTCTGGCGTAAGCGTTCGACAACAAAGGAGGATATCTTGGAGATGGTGGAGCCTTACAGGAACACGGATTTCAAGAAGCTGTTCTGGGAAGTCGGCAATGGGCATGCAACTCTCGTTGGCGATAGTTCCAGCAAGGCATTTGGCGAGGGTATCGAGGATTTCCCGCGAATCGGAGATCGGTTCACGGCCGAGAGTTTCAGCATATTGGCCTCCAAAGGGATCGATCCACTGAAGATAGCCATAGAGCACTCCCACGGCATGGGATTGGAGCTTCATATCAGTGAGCGCGTTGAGATGTTTTTCTCGGCTCCACCATGGGAGGAGTTCTTCTCCACAAGTTTCTATTCGGAACATCCCGAGTTGAGACTCGTGGACAGGGATGGAACACAGATTGCAGGAATGAGCTACGCATATCCAGAGGTTAGAGCGCACTACATATCAGTGCTGAAAAAGGCTGCGAGTTACGGGGCAGACGGGGCAGTCATCATCTATGTAAGGGGACCCCCAATCATTTTGTATGAGACACCCGTTGTGGAAGGTTTCAAAGCTCGGCACGGAGTGGATCCAAGAGAGCTCGATGAGAAGGATGAGGCTTGGCTCAAACATAGGGCGAGCTACGTGACGGTTTTCATGCGAGAAGTCAGGCAGGCAATGGACGAGGTCGGTGAGAAGCCCGGCAAGAGACTTGAGGTATCGGCAATAACGTTGGGAAGAAGGGAACATAACCTGTTCTATGGATTCGACATCGAGGCATGGGTTGAACAGGGTCTAATCGACAATCTGATCCTGTATCCTTCAAACGACGGGCATGCAAATGAGGGAATCGATATGCGTCACTACGCGCATGTAACTAGGGGAACTAGGTGCAAACTGTATCCGAACATGATGCCAAGACGAATGCTTGCTGGGGAATTTAGAAAGAAGGCCCTTGGATATTACGAGTCAGGCGCTGATGGTCTCTTCTTCTGGGACACGAATGACAGACACGACACGACTTCGATGTGGACGACCATCAGGCGCTTGGGCCATAGGAGCGAAATCAAGGACTTCGTGACAAGGGAAAAACCAGAAGAGGAACCTCGAACGACGAAGTTACTGAGGCTGGGAGGCTATTTCATGCAAAAATACTCACCCTATAGAGGAGGGTAGAGTAACCATCCCGTGAGTTCTATTCTCCCAGCAATAATCGATTAACGTTTTCAAGCATACCATGGATCTTTTTCCTATTGTAGGAATGGATTCGATAGTCGCCTGGGCATCTGGCGCAGAAAACAACTTTGATGTACAAACCATAAATAGACTTGCTGACCAGCAGCTCTGCCATGGTCAAGATCACCCATCTTGGAGGAGCGGGCTCGTGGGCCACTGTATTGAGCAAGGACATATTCCAGATTCCAGGCTTGGAGAGGGGGGAGCTCTGTCTTGTCGATATAGATCCAGAGCGTCTGAAGCTCTCTTGCGACGCCGTCAAGCTCCTCAATGACAGGTTGGGCAAAAAATGGAAGATCACGGAGACAACAAATCGCAGGGACGCGTTGGCGGA
>CAYOYV010000040.1:0-2929 GCA_964408285.1 uncultured Nitrososphaerota archaeon
AATCTTGTCGAATCGAGGCGCGCGCTATGGGTGAGAACGAGTGTGCTGCTTTTGCATTGCGTCCAACAGCGGGAAGTATTCCTCTCTCATTAGCTTCCTGGATAGTTCCAGAGGATAGTACTTCCTCCCTATGATCTTCTGCCGTTCCTCCACGTATGCATCGAATCCAACCCAATAGAGCAATCTAGTGTTTGCCTTCGGGGATTGTTTTATCAGCCACTTTGTGAACTTCGGATCGTAGTCATAGTTGCAGGCGTATCCAATCGAGTTGCTGATGTTGCAGCCTGAAATTGTGTAGCGAAGGTGCTTCCAGTCGAAGGTGAAGATGTGTTCGGCCTTCAATATGTAGTCCGCGTATGTCTCTATGAAAGGACAATACACGTAATCGCGGTCGTACTTGCCGATTATGGGGGAAGGAACGTGGACGAAAAGGATCTTGTTGCCCAACATCTTTCTGAGTCCTCGCATCACGGTGTAGGCTCTTACGATATCGTTAGACACCCCGTCTATATAGATCCCGTCCAACTGGAATCGCCTCACGACGCTGTCCACTTCGTTCACGAATTCGTCCGGCTCTCCGGGATGGTAGAAGCTTGTCATGTACACGATGACCCTCATCCCCAACTGATGGGCCTTCGAGACAGTTCGTTTCATCTCATCCTCGTTAACAGGCACTGGATGGAAGCTGCTCCATGGCGAGTTATGTATCAAGTCCTGCCTACTTTGAACGCCCTTTCCTCTCCCTGTCAAGAAGCCGTGTTGCCACCAATGCAGCGCCAGGATGTTACCCCATCTGCTGTACTCCTCCAACTCGTCGTCTCTCGGATACGGATTCCAAGGCTTTGTGGCCGGGTGAGAGAAGAAGTGATGGACGATTCGGTCATTGAAGGATTTATCCCAATCGAACTGACGTGGGGGAAAGACCGAAGTCAAGAGCCTCTCGCCTAAGAAGGAGAGAGACGCCTGCCATCCCTTCTTGGAGAACCTCGCCTTGGTCGTCGATGTATGGTATTTTCCGAACTTGAGCGGATAAGCGCTCACACCTCCATTCTCGTCCATGAAAAGGAAGTTCCCCTGTTCCACTGCCCTATACACCGGCATCCATTCTCCAGTATAGGAGATCTTCTTCACGCTGCCATCGGAGCGGATAGAGAGGGTGGAGTCAGCATTTATTCTAATACCAATGCCCAGGTCAGTGACAGGTCGCATTAGGAAACAGGACTCCTCGTCGCTCCAGTCGATTGTGAGATCCTTAAGGGAAGCATTGAGAGTCATGGTAGCTGCAAGACGCTCCTTGCCTATCCGTTGATAGCATTGGATCTCGCCCTTGCTTCTCTTTCCGAGGATGAAGATAGCTCCGGTGGTGGTCACCTTTATTTCGTCCTGGGCCTCAGTCACATCGTCCACTTTCATCCCGAACATCTTCTTGTCCCTACTTGCATCCACTGGAGTACATTTATAACGCTGATTCGATTGCACGCGCAAAAAACTTCAAGCCGCTCCGGACCAAACGGAGGAGAATTTGGCAGGTCTTGCCCCTTGGCTTTTCCTCACCGCGGCCTATACGCGCGCGACACGAACGTTCCATCGTGCGCCTCGATGACAGTCTCTCTGCCATAGGCCCTTTACTTCTTCCGGATTCGTCCCGGTGTGCACCTTTTTATCATCAGTGAAATCATCATATGTAGATGTGCGCTAAGCAAACCTTCTATGCAAGAAATAGCTCAGAGTGGCGGAGCTGGCTTGAAAAGAATCACCAGGTGAAGAAGGGGGTTTGGTTGATTTACTGCAAGGCGCACACTGGCAAACAAAGTATTCCTTATGATGACTCAGTCGAGGAAGCCTTGTGTTTTGGATGGATTGACGGAATAATAAAGAAAGTTGATGATGAGAAGTTCGGCCGCAAGTTCACGCCCCGCAGAAAGAACAGTCGATGGTCTGAGTCGAACAAGAAGCGAGCTGAAAAAATGATTAGACAAGGAAAGATGACCGAGGCGGGAATGACACTAATCAGAGAGGCGAAGCAGAGCGGTGAATGGTATAGGGCGCCTACTAGAAAAAGAGAATTTCGGATTCCGCCCTTCTTTGAAGAAGCTCTAGCCAAGAACAAGAAAGCGTCGCATTACTTCAACACCCTCGCACCGACTTACAGGAGGAATTTCGTGGGCTGGATTTTAAGCGCGAAGCAGGATGAAACAAGAATAAAGCGTCTTGCAGAAGCATTGTCTTACATGGAACGGAGTAAGAAGCTTCCTTTGAAATAGAGCCACGCCGGAAGGACATTTGCAAACCTATTTATTGGAGCACGAGGTCGATCTGCATATCTGTGCCGCAAGCATGAATGATTTGTTCAAGAAGACAGCAAGCATTCTATCTTGGATAGCGCTGATCAACCTGTCGTTCTACTTGCTAGCTCCCGAAGTGTATAGCGTCCCCATTATGCTGACAGCTATTGTTCTCCTTCTGTTGTTCACGTGCATAGATATCCTCATAAGACCGATTTCGGCGAGGAGAGACGAATTCAACCCTTGGATTTTGGCTGTCCTTTTCTTGTTGGTTCCCTTTGCACTTGTTTTGCCATTCCACGAAAACAGATTTTTTATCTCTAGCTATGTTCCGGAATTGAATGCGATTCTGATATCCTATGCAGGGATTTTCTTCCTCGTTTCCGGCGGCATTATCGATCTCGTGGGTCGAATCCAGCTCGGCAAATACGGCGGTCCGAAGATCGTCGTTGAGGAGGAGCACAGACTGATAACCCGTGGACTCTATACACATGTCAGGCATCCGATGTACTTGGGGTTCCTGCTCCTATTCTTCGGCTTCTGTTTGACTTTCAGAAGCTATGTATTCACGTTCTTGATTTCCGGTGGTCTGTTTCTCGTGTTGCGGAGCAGAATGGAGATGGAAGAGAGGCTGCTGATATCTA
>CAYOYV010000041.1:0-2591 GCA_964408285.1 uncultured Nitrososphaerota archaeon
CAATGATTCTTGACCCGCCCACCGTCCTCGTTAATTCATGTCCCATAAGATCGGTTGCAGGCTCAGGGTTCAACCATTTCACAGCAGCAAATTTCCTTCAGCAATGTCTTACGACCCTCAAAAGTCCCTTAAGAAGCTCGTGGAGTTGCAGGTGTGCCGGGTTCCGGTCGTGTTGCGGATCAGCACAGTCATAATTTTCATCTGAAGCGACATCTACTACTTCAATGTCGAACACCAAGGTCTCTCCAGCTAGGGGATGATTCGGATTCAAGATGACCGAATCTTTGTTTACGTCCTGAACACTCGCCATGTGCCTCTCTCCCTCTTTGGATATTAGCTCGACCAGAGCGTTCTTTACAACCTTCTCCTCTTCCTCAAACAGGGACTTCGGCAATTCTGTGGTTGTGCCCTCCCTTCTCTGGCCGAATCCCTTGTTTGGCGGGATCGTTATGGTTTTCTTGTCTCCTTTTCTGAGCCCAATCAGCGCCTCCTCCAGACTTTGAGGCACGTCCCCTGAGCCGACCTTGAAGACAAACGGATCTCTCCCAAACGTGGTCTCAATGATCTGTCCATTCTCAAGTTTCATAGCATAGTGGATTATCACTTCGTCCCCAATGCTGATCGCCATGTAGAACCTCTCGTTCGCACAGATGACAGATTACTGCTACTAAGTATGGAGCACATTGTTGTGAAAAAATGGTTATATAGATTTTGTGCATAGGAACACAAGTGAAGATCCATGCCGAGGTGCAGACGGCGGTGGCGGCGAGCGTGTTGTCAGGGCCCCGGCCGTCCCATGAAGCCGAGACTGATAGGCATGTGGCCTGATGTAGAGCGCTTCTCACCCATGAACCCAGAGAGGGGTAGACCACAACGAGAGCCCCTGATACTATCTTATGATGAATTCGAGGCTCTACGGCTGGTTGACCACATGGGACTCACTCAAGAACAGGCTGCGGAAAAGATGGGGGTTTCTAGAGGAACTGTTTGGCGCTGCCTCGACAGCGCCAGAAAGAAACTCATCGAGATGCTGGTTGAAGGTAGGGAACTGGCCATTAGTGAGGGTTCACAGAAACCTGCATAAGATTTAATAGACATTATGTGCAATAGCACATAATGGTGATCTACTATGCCTAACGGTTGGATAAGAGGCAATCGAGGATTCTATAGGGGCAGATTCCCTGTTCCAGCAGGGTATGAGTACGTGGGACCATGCAGGTGTGGGTGCGGACCGCATGCATTCTACAGAACACCCACAGGCCACATTACAGGCACCCCACTAGCTCACGTGCCATCAATGAAACCTGAAGAAGAAGCAGGGTATCTTGAAGAGGAAGCAAAGGCTCTGCAGGAAGAACTGACCCGAGTTGAGGAGCGAATAAGAGAGCTAAGAAAGAGAAGCTAATCGGCAGAGAAGCTTAACGAGAGAAAGGTTTGCTAAAACATGGTCAAACTGGTAATCCCCGTAGAGAGATTCGAAGAAGGCAACTCTCTCATATTCCCACACTTTGGAAGAGCCCCACAGTTTGTAGTTGTCGAACTCCTGAGCAACGGGGCTGTCAAGTCAATGGCACCTGTGGACAATGCGGGTGAACATTTTGGAGGACACATAGGCGCTGAGATGATAGTATCAGATCTTGAGCCAGACGCCATCGTGGTGAAAGGGATGGGCCCCAGAGCACTGGAAGCTTTTCAAAATCGAGGGATGCAGGTCCTCACTGGAAATGTCAATACTGTCAGGGAAGCCATCGACGCTTATGTGAGCGGAGGACTCATGGGCATGACTGAAACCTGCAAAGAACACCACCATAATCAACAGTCGCCACTAGGCGTGGCCAGCAAGGCATAAGCCTCGTCTGGCGGTTGTGACGTAAAAACATAGTGGTATTGTCCCATAGAATGCCCAGCTTCTGTTGATTCATTTCGATCTGTAATAACGTTTAAGTCAATCAATCGTAATGAGATCATGGGCGATAGATGTGGGCCTTACTCTAAAGTGCCCCATCGATGGATGCTTTTTTGAAATAGACGCCAACACCATCGAGGAAGCTCTGGAACAAGCTAGGAAACACGCAAGGAATCAACATAACCTAGCCGATGTCCCACCGCACATCGTTGAGAAGATCACTAGTGCCTTCAAACCTGAGATTTGGTAGTCACCAGACTCCGAGAAGAAGGCGATACCGAACTCTCTTGGAGTACTCGGAATAGCCGCTTAATTCCTTCTGCAAGGTTCTGTCCTCCAGCGCCGTACGGACCGTTATCAGAACAGCACTGATCCCCGCCGGTATCAAGCCGAAGACCGAGCCTATTATGAATGTAATTGATACCGGGAAGAGGATTCCTGCGAGATAGCCTGGGTGTCTGATTATCTTATACGGTCCACCAGTCACAACCTGATGACCTCTCTCTTTTTGGATCCGAACCGTCGGCTCAAAGTACCGATTTGTTATCACTGCCCAGTTCATGAGGACTGATGCAAAGGCATACAGCAATATGCCGATTACTGCAAAATCGGCACCCAGAGTTGACCATCTAAATCGCCCAACATCCAACCCGATTACCGCAAGCTGAAAGTAAGGCAGAACAAC
>CAYOYV010000042.1:0-2045 GCA_964408285.1 uncultured Nitrososphaerota archaeon
GGGTTCTGTTATTCTGGCTGCATGGCACGCAAGCCCCGGATAGAATACGAGGGAGCCTTCTTCCACGTTATCGCGCGCGGCAACCAGAAGCAGAAGATCTTTAGAAACATACCTGACTTTCAGAAATATCTTACACTCCTCGCCAACTACAAACAGCGTTACCACTTCCAACTCTATGGCTTCGTCCTCATGGAGAACCACATCCATCTTCTAGTTGAAATATGTGAAACCCCTCTCTCCAAGATCCTCCAGGGCATCAACCAAAGCTATACCATGTACTTTAACAGAACGTACCGAACCGTTGGGCATCTATTCCAGGGGAGATATAAAGCCATCCTCTGCGATCGAGATCGCTATCTCCTTGTACTGCTCAAGTACATCCATCACAATCCCCTGCGGGCGCGACTCGCCAAGACCCCCGCCACGTACCAGTGGAGCAGTCATCGTGCCTATCTTGCCGGAACAGATACTACCGGCCTGGTGGACACCGAACCAATACTTCGCATGTTTTCCGAACACAAAGGCAGGGCGCGGAAATACTACGAGGCCTTCATGAACGATGGCATATCAGTTGAAAAGGAGGACATCTATGCAATCATAGACCAGAGGCTTCTTGGCGATGAAAAGTTCATCGAGCACGTCACACAGAAATACGAGGGAGAAATCAGAAAGGAACGAAAGAAGAAAGAATACTCCCTGTCCCAAATAGCTATGGCCATAGAAAAAATTTGTCATATTACACTAGAAGACCTTCGTTCATGGTCCCGGCGACCAGAGGTCCTCAGGGGGAGACGAGTCATTAGCCTCACGGCGAGGGAATACGGGTACACGGGGGGAGAGATTGCGGCGTATCTAAAGAAAGACCCCGCAGCAGTGACAGGGTATCTGCGGCAAGGGGCAGACCTTAAGGAAGAAGTGGACAAGGTGGTGAAGGATATCGAGAGGGCCAAAATAAAACTCAATCTTTAAGTCTGACCCCCCATGTTCTCATATTCCATCAAGGGGGACGGAGGATTTGGAGAGTTCAGACAATTCCTCCATCAACAATAATCGTCTGGCCGGTGATATAGCTTGAATTTGCTGATGCAAGAAAAAGGACAACCTGTGCTACCTCCTCTGGTTTTCCTATTCTGCCCAGACTGGATGATTTGATGATTGCCTCTACTTTCTCCTTAGGCATTCTGGATACGATTTCAGATTCAATCAAGCCTGGGGCCACGGCATTGACGTGGATATTGAAAGGGCCCAATTCACGGGCCAGAGCCTTTGTGAATCCGATCACACCACTCTTGGTGGCAGCATAATTGGTCTGGCCAGAGGTGCCGAGAATCCCGCTGACTGAGGAGATATTGATAATCTTTCCCTTTCTTTGGGGGATCATCTTCCGAATCACTGTCTTACAGCAGTTGAAGACGCTCGTCAGGTTGGCGCTGATGAGAGAACTCCAATCGTCATCGCTCATTAACATAAGAAAATTATCCCGGATGAGCCCCACATTATTGACCATAATGTCAATCTTCCCATATTGGGCAAACGTCTCCTCCACCATCTCCCTTGCCTGATCAAACTGGGTCACATCGGCTTTGTAGAGGCCGATGTTTACCCCCGTGGATTTGACTTCCTTCTTTAGAGCCTCAGCAGCATTCACATCCTTTGAAAAATTGGCAACGACCTTTGCTCCCTCCTCGGCGAAGAGGAGCGAAATAGCCTTGCCAATCCCTTTGGTTCCTCCTGTAACAATAGCCACTTCATCCTTCAGTATCATGTCGCAGTCCTCCGGCAATCAAAATTGCACAGAGCATAGAGCAGAGCGCATAGAGGAAACATAAAATAAATTCAAACACAACTCTATGCCCCATGCTCTATGCACTATGCCGCTCACTTCTCTTCATTACGCACGGGGCCCAATGGTTTAATGCGTGGTCTTTTCATCCGTCCGACCAGTTCCCACAAGGGGCCTCGTATTTTGAATCGTCTTATCCTCTCCATTAGATTCTGTGAGATATTGATCTCCAGACCCGGGACGATCCATCGCTTTCTCTCCA
>CAYOYV010000043.1:0-1700 GCA_964408285.1 uncultured Nitrososphaerota archaeon
GTATAGGATCAAGCGAGATGGTGGGGGTATTTCTCTCCGGATCACTGTGGTTTAGGGTTCCTGAAACCATAAAGTTCAACATCTCGGGCAAGCTTCGTACTGGCGTGATGCCAAAGGATGTTCTGCTGCGACTCATACAGGAGATAGGCCCAGACGGAGCCACATACAAGGCCATAGAATATGCGGGAGCCACCGTTGGCAACATGAGTGTAGACGGACGCATGGTTCTATGCAACATGTCAGTGGAGATGGGAGCAAAGAACGGAATCGTCGAGCCCGATGCGAAGACAATCGAATTTCTCAAGAATAGAGTGAGCCGGAAATTCGAAATTGTCAAGGCTGACTCCGCAGCGAGCTATAAGGAGATCTTAAGCATCGAAGTGTCGCAGCTCAATCCCCTAATAGCTTGCCCCCACACACTTGAGAGACACAATATCAAACCTGTTCGAGAGGTGAATAGCACAATTGATCAGGCATTCTTGGGCTCTTGTACCGGAGGAAGAATGGAAGATCTGCGCATGGGGGCCAACATTCTGAAGGGAAGAAAAGTCCACCAGGACGTTCGCATGGTCGTGGTCCCTGGGTCACGTGAAATATATCTCAAGGCGAATGAAGAAGGGTTGATAGGACTGTTCATGAGAGCAGGCGCTATCGTCTGTAACCCCGGATGCGGACCATGCGTCGGATATCATCAAGGAATTCTCGGGAAAGATCAGGTTTGCGTTTCCTCCCAAAACCGAAACTTCAAGGGAAGAATGGGAAGTCCAGACTCGAAGATATATGTGACCTCTCCAGCGACTGTAGCGGCCTCCGCTCTTGAAGGAAAGATCGCTGATCCGCTTAGGTACCTGTAGGAGGAGAAGCCTATGTTTGAAGAGACTGTGCAAGGCAGAGTTCTGAAATATGGTGACAACCTAGACACCGATCGAATCTACGCTTCCGGAAAGCATCCCACGCTCGACCATACAGAGATGGCAAGGTATGCAATGGAAGCCGCAGACCCCCACTTCAGTGAGAAGGTCAAGACGGCAAGTATTATCATCGCCGGCGTGAATTTCGGTTGCGGGTCCAGCCGAGAAAAGGCCCCTCTGGCTCTGAAATACTCGGGGGTGAAGGCCATAGTCGCTGATTCCTTCGCGCGCATCTTCTACAGAAACGCTCTCAACGTTGGCCTACCTGTTGTGGAGTGCGAGGGAGCAAGCAGCAAGATCCAAGAAGGCGACGAATTGGAGATCAACCTGAAATCTGGCAGAATCATCAACAAAACCAACGGAGAAGAGCTGAAAGGCTTGGGCATTCCGGCGTTTCTCTTAGACCGACTTCGAAAGGGCGGCCTAATTCCTCACCTGAAAGAACAGTATTCGAAGACTAAGCAATAGTGAACCATGTGGTACTCTCATCCTCGCATTGGCGCCATAAACCCTTCCCGAAAGGAAACAGCTCCACTGCAATGTCTCTGAGAAACCTTGGCCGATCCGAACCAAAGGCACCGACTAGTGCATAGCTGCGTGACTGTCGCGCCAAGAATTGGTGCGAGCGCATGAGGGTGCTGCATTATCGGGTTTCCTTGACATGATCTCGGCTACCAGCACTCCCATGCCAGCCAGACAGGCATAAGCGAATACTGCAACGACCTAGCGCGCTAACTGTGGTTCTCAAGAATGAAGTGCAGGAATAATACAAATCCTAAGGCGTACCCG
>CAYOYV010000044.1:0-1671 GCA_964408285.1 uncultured Nitrososphaerota archaeon
TGTCTGGAATCATATAAGCGTCCCGACACTTCCCATGCCAAAGGCTCACGTAGAAGACCATCTCCTTCTCCAGTCCCTCGCCAGGCGTTACTATGAAGCGGAAATCCCCTTCCCAGTCCTTCGCTGCTTCCTCATACGCGCTGTTCTTGTTAAGTTCATCCTTGAATACCTTGATCCATTCTTCACTCGGAAACCTGATCTTCTCCTCCTTCATCTTCCACCCCGAGACAGATAATACGTCACAGCTTATAAGATCTGCGAAGAAGGGAGAGAAAGTTGAACACGACCCAGGGAACTGTGAACCAAAATGAACGACAATGTGGTTTCCTTTATATGGGAAGCCATGTGCAATCAACGGTAAGAGGCCCGGAGAGGGTACGGAGAGACAGCCGGAGAACTAGAAGCGAATACCCCTTTGGCGATAGCCACTTCCCGCAGGGAAATCCTGCTAACATCGCGTTGCGTGACCGAAAAGAGCGTGAGGGCCTTCGTCCGGATTGAGCAGAACAGGGGGCACAGACCTTGAGAGCGCATCTTGGCAATATCTGTGCTTGGCACACCCATCGTTGCCTTGAGAAGGAGGTTTGAGTAGAGGTTCAGGTATCAGATCGACTGACCATCTTCCCCGTCCTCATAGAATCTTCAACAGACACCCCTTAGGGATAAAACCCCGGCGCCCGAGGAAAAACGAAAGAATAATAAACTTGTCCTCTTGACCTACCTTGGCGATGATCCCGAGATCTTTCTTCTTGACGAAGGGCGTTGGCAAACACAAGGAGTCCCTACAATCCTTTGAGCTGGCCTTGAGAAATGCAGGCATACAGCACTGCAACATAGTCCGCGTTTCCAGCATAATACCGCCGGGTTGCAGGCTCATCTCAAGAGAAAAAGGCCTGAAGACGCTCGAGCCAGGTGAAATAACCTTTGTCGTTCTATCCACGAACTCAACCAACGAGCCCTATAGACAGATTGCAGCGTCAATAGGAGCGGCCATTCCATCAGGCAAAAACAATTATGGCTATCTTTCTGAGCACTCTTCCTTCGGACAGACCGATGAGGCGGCAGGGGACTATGCAGAGGATTTGGCTGCAACGATGCTGGCTACAACCATGGGAATCCCATTTGACCCCGAAACGGCTTGGGACGAGAGAAAACAGCTTTTCAAAACCAGCGGACTAATCATTAAGACAACCAACATGACGCAATCTGCGATCGGGGATAAAAACGGCCTATGGACAACGGTCGTTGCAGCAGCTGTTCTTCTCCCTTAGGCAGCATGTTGAATCTGTCTATTTTTAATTGAAGCCAAACTTAGAGGAACATATTTTCGTTAACAAGAACTCGGCGAAGCAGTGCAGGAAACAGATTGAGAGAATGCGTATCGATCGATCTGAGGCAACAGGGAGCGCCTGTCCTAGAAGGAACCTTTGCTCGACACTCCTATAGATTTGGATGCCCTGGAGGATATCTTCTTTTCGATCGATCGATCTCGATCCCCACAAGGATCCGGCCGGGGTTCACTATACGCGTTCCTAGGATTGTCAAGCGCAATGGTAAAGTTATATCTTGGATAATTATCTCATAGGCTTGCCCCTATAGGAGTGTTCATGAATTGGACGAGTTGCCTGTCGAGAAGCTTAGGATGGAATTAGACCCTAAGTTGTTACGCTG
>CAYOYV010000045.1:0-1613 GCA_964408285.1 uncultured Nitrososphaerota archaeon
TAGTACGGTCAGATAGCAGTATATCATAGCGTTCTTGATTACAGGTTTGCTGAGTCTCATGCCCCCGGCGCTGGCATCAACTCCAAATTCATTGGGTTCGGGGCCCATGCTCCCTCAATCCACCACGCGCTCACCATATCCCGAATTTATCTCTGGCTTCAGCGACTGCTAACAGATTTTCCTCTGGAGTGCCATAGCTCAGTCCGCAACCCGGTCCGAGGGCAAACGTCTTGCATTCTCTACCCTCCTCGATGGAGCTCTTCACCATCGATTCCACATCCGCTCGGGTGCCCGCGAACAAAGTGCCAAGGTTATCCATCCCAGCGCAAATGGGTATCTTGTCGCCGAATCTTCTGACGGCCTCGTTCAGGGGATATGTAGATCCAGGCGCATAGAATTGCAGTTCGTTTATATCTCTCCCGAATTTCTCGTAGATGAAATCCAAGTCAGGATCGTAACTGCAAATGTGGGTCGTGACGGGTATATCCTTGCCTATTCTCTCCCTCACCCTTTTCAGATATTCCAGATCGATTTCTGCGACTATTTCCTTGGTCTGGCTGTCTATCAACGATCTATCGTATACGCTGAATCCCATGCAGAAGTTGCTGAAATTGACCGCTTCCACCATCTCGTAAGCCACATCGACCGTCCAGTCCATCAATGGCCCCATTATGGTTTCCATCAGGTCGTCCAAGAGGTCCGGAAAGATCATGATATCCCTCATGATTTCTGGTACACCAACTACGAGGGCAATGCTTGCAGCAGGTCCGAGGATTCCCTGCCTGAGAAGAACTTTGTCGCCGATCTCCTTTGTTGCGATTTCCCAGGCCTTGAAAAGCGCCCGCGCCCTCCCACGCTTCTTCGGGTCGTAGTCCTCCGTATTCTTTATTCTTTTGAACCTCTCATAGATGCCTCGGTCAGGTCTATAACGCCAAGGTTGGATTTTCGGCTGTACTATGTAGTCTGTGATCTCCACTTCAGCCCCTAATGTTTCATATAGGGCCCATTGGTCTATGTTTACGCCGGTTATGTCGACTTTGAATTTCCTCGCGTAATCTATGTGTCCCCTCGCAATTGCCTCCGGATCGTTAACATATTGCCTAAGGCTGGAAACACCCGAGTACTTCCAAGCGAGATAGACCGACTCATGCCAAATCGGCATCTTATCAGGCCTCTCGCCATTCAAATACGCGATAGCTCTCTCAGAGCCAGTCATTTCACTCATTTTCCTTCCTCAGTCCTCCTGTCAGATCGTTCGCGAGTTTGACAGCCGCTTTTGGGTCATGCCCCCATCCATCCAGGCGGAATTTCTTGGCGACGATTGGATTTCCTTGAACTCCCCCAATGATTATCTTGATCCTCTCTCTGAGATCGTTCTTCTCGAGGAAATCCACGATCTTCCCGAGTTCGGGCATTGCATTTGTGAGGAACATCGAAATAGCAATGATTTCCGGATCGAATTCTCGTACGCCTTTTATGAAATTTCCAGCCAACAGGTTCTCACCCAAGTCAAGCACATCGAATCCGTCTGCTATGTATAGGAACTTTATGATGTCCTTCCCGATGTAGTGAATCGAACCCAGAGTACCGATCAATATTCTGCCCTTCTGTCC
>CAYOYV010000046.1:0-1532 GCA_964408285.1 uncultured Nitrososphaerota archaeon
GGCATCACTCTGAGGGAATTTAGGCGCATTACCAAAACCTCCATGCGACGAATCAAAACTCGATGCAATCTCCAGTGTCAAGCCGTCAACGACGGACTGGAAGAACTCATGATCGAACTCATGTTCCGCTGATGGCGCTTTGATCTCTTCTTCCCTCAGTTCCTTTAGTCTAGCCTTGATGTTGTCCTTGTTTTCCTTGTAGAAGCGATTTATCCGTTGAAGCAATGGCTTCATCTGTTGCGGTGGAACATAGGTAGCGCCCGTGATCACCCCTCCATCCGGGGTTAGAAAAGCCGTGGTGGGCCAGCCGCCCATATTGTATCGCTTGTCGATGTCTGGTCTCTGGTCTCTGTCCACCCTTATTGGCACATAACTTTCCTCGATCATTCTTGCGATTTCCCTGTCAGAGTATGTCGTCTGATCCATGACGTGGCACCAGTGACACCAAACTGCACTGATGGCTAGGAGGATGGGTCTATCTAGCTCCCTCGCCTTCTGGAAAGCTTTCTTGCTCCACGGAAGCCACGAAACCTTCATTTCGCTCACAGGAATACCCTCCCTCATGCCTGCCAAAAAGTCGATCGATCAACACACAGTTCATTCCGCAACATCCGGCGAGATTCATATCACCCGCATGCAACATCGAAAAACAACGACCCAGAGAAAATCAAGAATTGCTCAATCGTTTACCTACCCGACTCATCATCCATGACCCTCCCTACACCTTAAATGTTTCTATTCGGGTGACTCTTTTCATGACTCTCAGGGCGTTCAGCGTAATCCATTTACTGGGCTTCCCCTTCTGCTCCAAGTCCGTTTGCATCCTGCCAGAAGGCGCATTATCTAGAATCCACTTTCCATCCGCGTTTTGCTTTCGGAGAAGGATTTCAAGCGCATCATCCATCCTTCTATCTTCAGCATACCCCAACTTTGCCACAACTGAAAGCCCTCTCAGAACGTCGTAGAAGAACCACGGGAAGCCGAACTTGAGCCAAGCCTCCTTGATGACTCTGAAATGGTGGTGATCAGCTCTAAACAAACTGTGCATTAGGAGAAACTCTACTCCTCTCTCAATGGCCGCCTCCATTTCTGAGGACCTTTGGTTTGCCGGCAGCTCAGAGAAGGCGTCTAAGGGAGCTATCGTCCCCATGAAGCAACCATGCTTGTCGTGAATATGGGCCTTCCAGTAGGGGCAGAGCCAGCCTCCGTCGTCGTTCTGTATTTCTACGAGCCACTTCAACGCCTTTCTCACCCTCTCGTCGCTGGCGTATCCAAGCCTGATCATAGCCGCAGCGACGTTTCCAGTAAGACAAGACATCTCATACTCATGGATCTTCTGTTCCGCCCAGGTCTCAAAGGGAGGGGGTTCTGCCCCCCTTTGCAGTGCTCTCTTCCTCACCCAGAGATATTCTCTCTTGGCTCCCTCACCCTTGAATGTGGAGAATCCACCGTTGTCAATTTGAAATCGGAAGATGTGTTCGCAGGCCTTCCTTACTCGGTGATCGCCCTTGTCAAGGCCCATCTGACCTAGA